>NZ_BJZT01000005.1 GCF_007992175.1 Methylobacterium haplocladii
AGGACGCGCGGCCAGTACCGGCCGCACGACCGATCGAAAAATTGCTTTATATCTATAATCTCCGCCGGCCTCCGTCTTGACGGGCGGCCGGCGGAGTCATTTCCTGGCCCCGATCTATTCCGGCGGAGCCGTCGATGCCAGCATGTCCGCCGCTCTCCCGGCGCCGCTTCGTGGCCGGGGGCCTGTTGCTGGCGGGGACGGGCAGCGTGATCCTTTCACGCGCCGGCTATGCGGACGCTCTCAGCGACGGTCGTTTTCGGAGCGAGGTCGCAGATGTCCTGCGTGCCATCGAGCCGACCGCTACGGTTCTCCCCGATCCCGACCCGGGCCAGATCCGCGTCGGCCGTCTCACGATCGCGTTGACCAACCTGTATCCCCGCGTCGCCAGGCTGTCTGGGACGGAACGTCGGCAGGCGATCGAATCGTATCTGACGGCCTTTCTGCGGCCCGCACCCGGTGCACCCTCGGGCCATACGCAGACTTTCGACACGGCCAAGTCACGCCTGCGCGTCCAGCTCGTACCGCACGAGGTGCTCCGACAGACGCCCAGCCTCGTCCACCGCGCCTTCTCGGAAACATTGATCGTCACCTACGTCCTCGACGAGCCGAACCGCTACCAGTACGTGACGCGAGACATGCTGGCAGGCTGGGGCGTGGACGCCGCAAGCCTCGAGGCGCCGGCCTTGGCCAACCTCGATGCAGCCTCGAAGAAGGCGAACTTCCAGCTCGCCATCGCCGACGATATTCCGGTCCTCGTCATGGTGGCGACCGTCGACAATTACGATGCCGCGCGTCTCATGCTGCCGGGTTATCTTGCCCAGATCGCCGAGGCCCTCAAGACGGACAGCTTGACACTCGCCATCCCAACTCGCGACCTCATGTTGGCATGGCCCGCCGACAGCAAGGCACGCCGGGACATGGCAGAGGAAGTGCGCAAGCAGATGCGGACCGGCGCCTACGCCCGTACCGATGAGCTGTTCCGCTTCGAAAAGGGCGCGGTCAGACCCCTCACGGTCGCTGAACGGGCCGATCACGGTCGATGACGGACAGGAGGGGTCGCCGAGCCTCTTGCATCCCGCCGAACCTTGCGGCATTGACGTCGCCGCGCCGTGGCGCCGTAGGAGTGTAGCTCAACTGGTCAGAGCGCCGGTCTCCAAAACCGGAGGTTGCGGGTTCGAGTCCCTCCACTCCTGCCAGTCCGGCACCACTCAGCCTTTTCATGGATGGTCGACAAGCCGGAGCACTTGCGCTAGAGCGGGCGCACTCCGAGATCGTCGATTGCGTTATCGCGGTCCGGGCGTGGTCGGGGCGTTTGCCTCGGTTGTTCGCCCCGCCGGCTCTCGGAATTTCCGGTACCCGTAAGATCATGGCATCGAACGAAGCGACGAAGAAAGCGGATCCCGCCCGGGGTGCCGCCCGTGGGCCGGCAGCCCCGACGACGGCCCGTTCCGCGCCGGCGCCGCGCCCCCCGGCCAAGCGCGTCGGACCGCTGGAATTCCTAGGACAGGTTCGCGACGAGGGCCGCAAGGTCACGTGGCCGAGCCGCAAGGAGACCACGGTGACCACCATCATGGTGTTCGTCATGGTCGTCGTCGCGAGCATCTTCTTCACGGTCGTCGACCAGTTCCTGCGCTGGGCCGTCGGGCTCCTCCTCGGGATCGCCGGCTAGTCATTTTCCGGCGCGGGTCTTCGCGCCGACGATTGCTTTGGGAGTTGAACCGACCCGTGTCGAAGCGCTGGTACATCGTCCACGCCTACTCGAACTTCGAGAACAAGGTCGCTCAGTCCATCAAGGATCAGGCGGCGCAGCGCGGACTCATGGAGCTCTTCGACGAGGTCATGGTGCCGACCGAGAAGGTCACCGAGGTGCGCCGCGGCCGCAAGGTCGAGGCCGAGCGGAAATTCTTCCCCGGCTACGTCCTCGTGAAGTGCGATCTCACCGACGAGGTCTACCACCTCATCAAGAATACCCCGAAGGTCACCGGCTTCCTCGGTGCCGACAAGTCGAAGCCCGTTCCGATCCCCGACGCGGAAGCCGAACGGATCAAGGGCCAGGTGCAGGAAGGCGTGGACCGCCCGAAGCACTCGGTGTCCTTCGAGATCGGCGAGACCGTGCGCGTCGCCGACGGCCCCTTCGCCAGCTTCAACGGCACCGTCGAGGAAATCGACGATGCCCGCTCGCGCCTCAAGGTGGCGGTGTCGATCTTCGGACGCGCTACCCCGGTGGAGCTCGAATACGGACAGGTCGAGAAGGCCTGACCGTCTGGGCGAATGGGGAGTGGCGAATGGCGAATGGAAGCCGCAAGGCTTTTAGATCGTTAGCGCCTTTCACCAAACGCCGTCAGGCAATGGTCGGCGGACGGCAGTGAAGGCTCAACGCCTTCCATTCGCTATTCGCCATTCGCCATTCGCCTTCATCCGCGGGAGATTTCCTCGGTTCGCCGCCGGGATCACGAAATCGCACCGCGACCTGCAACCGTCCGCTTCGTCGAAGGCTTAGGCAGCCCGGCGGCGGACATACATTGGGAGCAGTCCCTATGGCGAAGAAGATCACGGGTTACGTGAAGCTTCAGGTCCCGGCCGGCGCCGCCAATCCGTCGCCGCCGATCGGTCCCGCGCTCGGTCAGCGCGGCCTCAACATCATGGAATTCTGCAAGGCCTTCAATGCAAGAACCGCGCAGATGGACAAGGGTACCCCGATCCCGGTGATCATCACCGCGTATCAGGACCGCTCGTTCACCTTCGAGATGAAGCAGCCGCCGGTCACCTTCTTCCTGAAGAAGGCCGTCGGCCTGAAGATCGGCAAGAAGCCCGCCTCCGGCTCCAAGACCCCCGGCAAGGGTCCGACCGTCGGCAAGATCTCCGAGGCTCAGCTTCGCGAGATCGCCGAGAAGAAGTTGGTCGACCTCAACTGCGACTCGATCGAGTCGGCCGTTGCCATGATCCGCGGCTCCGCCCGGGCCATGGGTCTCGAAGTGACGGCTTGAGGAGGGCACAATGGCTGAAGGTAAGCGCATCCGCGCCGCCCGCGAGGGCATCGAGCCGACCAAGCTCTACACCATCGACGAAGCGGTCAAGCTCGTGAAGGCGAAGTCGACCGCGAAGTTCGACGAGACCGTCGAGGTCTCCATGAACCTCGGCGTCGATCCCCGCCACGCCGACCAGATGGTCCGCGGCGTCTGCAACCTGCCGAACGGCTCCGGCCGGACCGTGCGGGTCGCGGTCTTCGCTCGCGGCGCCAAGGCCGACGACGCTCGCGAGGCCGGTGCCGACATCGTCGGCGCGGAGGATCTCCTCGAGATCGTCCAGAGCGGCAAGATCGAGTTCGATCGCTGCATCGCGACCCCGGACCTGATGCCGCTCGTCGGCCGTCTCGGCAAGGTGCTCGGCCCCCGTGGCCTGATGCCGAACCCGAAGGTCGGTACGGTGACCATGGACGTGAAGGCCGCCGTCGCCGCCGCCAAGGGCGGCGCCGTGGAGTTCCGCGTCGAGAAGGCCGGTATCGTGCATGCCGGCATCGGCAAGGTGTCCTTCGACGAGCAGAAGCTCGTCGAGAACATCAAGGCCTTTGCCGACGCCGTCTCGAAGGCGAAGCCGACGGGCTCGAAGGGCACCTACATCCAGCGCATCGCCGTCACCTCGACGATGGGTCCGGGCGTGAAGGTCGAGCCGTCGAGCGTGCTCACGGCCTGATCCTCTCGGATCGGAGACAATCCAAGACGCCCGGCCGCTCGGCCGGGCGTTTTCCGTTGGAGCCCGAACTGCAAGGGCAGGGGCGGACACCCTCCGGGGTGCAGCATCCGAAAGCGAAATCGTCCGTGGTTAAGCGAGAGTTAACCGTGGCATAGGACGTTGCCACGGACCGTGCTCGACGGTCGACCACCGGATTGAGGCCGTGCGAAGCAAGGCGCCTCCGATCAGGGATTTCGCAACCGGCAGAGTGGCGTCTTGACCCTCACCGCGCGCATCCTGCTGCTCGTCCTGCTGGCGCTCGCGCCGGCGGTCGCCGTTCAGGTCTACAACGAGCAGGATCTGCGCAACGCACGGGCCGAGACCGTGCGTTCGGCTGCTGCACGCGGGGCGCAAGCCGTCGCCGCCGATCTCGCCCAATTCGCCGATGGCGCTCGCCAAGTCCTCGACATCCTGGCCGAGGAGCCGGCGATCCGCGACCGGGACGCGGCCGCCTGCACGCCCTTCCTCGCCTCCGTGGCCGGCCGGCTGACCGGCTCCAACATCATCGTGGTCACGGACGCCGCCGGCAGCGTCGTCTGCAACAGCAAGGGCGCGGCGCCCGGCTCCTACTCCCTGGCCGACCGCAGCTACTTCAAGACGGTGATGGCCACCGGCCGATCGGCAATCGGCGAATACGTCATCGGGCGCGGCAGCGGACGCCCCACCATCCAGTTCGCACATCCGCTCCGCCACGGCGCCGATGGGATCACCGGACTGATCAATCTCGGCTTCGATCCGGAATGGTTGAGCCAGCGCCTGTCTCAAGCCGGGCTGCCCCGCGACGCCGCCATCACCGTCGTCGATCGCAACGGCTCGGTGCTCGTGCGCCTCCCCGATACGACGGCCTGGATCGGGCGCCGTGTCCCCGACGACTTCGAAGCGGCTCTGAAGGGCGCCGTCGCCGCCGGCGGCGTCACGGAGATGCCCGACCTGTACGGCACCCTGCGCATTACCGGGGCCGTGCGTCCGCAGGGCTCTCTCGACGGCATCACCGTGTCCGTCGGCCTGAGCCGGGATGCCGCCTTCGCCGATATCGATGCCGCGAACCGGCGGGGCGTGGTGCTCATCGTCGCCGGCATCGTGGTCGCATTGCTGGCGGCCCTGGCCGGCGGTCGAGCCTTCATCCGCCGCCCGGTGCAAAGGCTGCTGCGGGCTGCCCATGCCTGGCGCGGCGGCGATCTCGGCGCGCGTTCGGGGCTCAAGGGCAGTTCCGAATTCGGCGAACTCGGTCAAGCCTTCGACACGATGGCCGCGGCGCTCCAGAGCCACGAGCAGGACCTCAAGGCCGAGCTCTCGCGCAGCCATGCCCTGCAGGAGCAGCAGGTGACGATGCTGCACGAGTTGAACCACCGCGTGAAGAACACGCTCGCCACAGTGCAATCCCTGGCGCGGCAGTCGCGCGGCGGCGAGGAGCAGGTCGCGCAGCTCGAAAACCGTATCCTCGCGCTGTCGAAGACCCACGATCTGCTGACGCGCAAGGACTGGACCCGAGCCTCGCTCCGGCAGGTGCTGGAGAACGAACTGTCGCCCTACCGCAACGGCGAGGACCAGTTCGACCTCGTCGGGGAGGACGTCGATCTGCCGCCGCGCTACGTGCTGGCGCTCGGCATGACGGCGCACGAACTCACGACGAACGCGGCCAAGTACGGCGCGCTCTCGACCGGCACCGGCCGCGTCAGCGTCGGCTGGCGGGTGACCCGCGGCGAGGCCGGTCAGAACCGCCTCCGGATCGAGTGGCGCGAACACGACGGGCCGCCCGTCACGATCCCGCAACGCCGCGGCTTCGGCAGCCGCCTGATCACAGGCGGCATCGCGCGGGAACTCGCCGGGGAGGTCCGGCTCGAGTTCGATCCGCAAGGCCTGCGCTGCGTCATCGACGTGCCGTTGGAGGCGTGCGCCACCGCACATTGAGAGGCATAGCGCCCCTCGCGGCCGAGACCGGAGATCGACAAAACCGCGGCGAGAAAGCGCGCTCCGGGGGGACGCCATCGCCGTGCGCTGTGCTATATCCGCATCCATGCGAAGCACAGTCTCGGTCACCTCGAATCGACGCATCCTGTGCGTCTTTCCCGCTTACACGCCGTCCTTCGGCACGTTCTCCCACGCCTACCCACTCATGGGCGGCGTGAAGGCGTTCATGCCGCCACAGGGGCTCCTCGTGATCGCGGCCTACATGCCGGAGAGCTGGGAGTGCCGCTTCATCGACGAGAACATCCGCCGCGCGGGGCCTGAGGACTTCGCCTGGGCCGATGCGGTGTTCGTCTCGGGCATGCACATCCAGGAAGGCCAGATCCACGATATCGGCCGGCGCGCCCATGCCGCCGGCAAGGTCGCCGCGCTCGGGGGTCCCTCGGTCTCGGGCGCCAAGGAGAAGTACCCGGATTACGACTACCTGCATGTCGGCGAGATCGGCGATTCCACGGACCGGCTGATCGAGGCTCTCGACCACGACCTATCGCGGCCGGACCGTCAGGTGATCTTCGAGACGAAGGAACGGCTTCCGCTCTCCGACTTTCCCGCGCCGTCCTACGAGGCGGCGCCGCTCAAGCGCTACCTAATCGGCTCGCTTCAGTTCTCCTCGGGCTGTCCCTATCGCTGTGAGTTCTGCGATATCCCCCAGCTCTACGGACGCCAGCCGCGGCTGAAGAGCCCGGAACAGATGTGCGCCGAACTCGATGCGATCATCAGCCAGCCCGGCCACCCGGCCGTGGTCTACTTCGTCGACGACAACTTCATCGCCAACCGCAAGGCGACGCGGGACATGCTCCCGCACCTCGTCGCTTGGCAGAAGAAGAACGACTATCCGCTCCAGTTCGCCTGCGAGGCGACGCTGAACATGGCGAAGCAGCCCGAGATCCTGGAGCTGATGCGCCAGGCGAACTTCATGACCGTCTTCGTCGGAATCGAGACGCCGGAGGAGGATGCGCTCAAGGGTATCGACAAGACCCACAACGCCGCCGTGCCGATGTACGGCGCGATCGAGACGCTGAATTCCTACGGGCTCGAAGTGACGTCGGGCATCATCCTCGGCCTCGACAGCGACACCGATCAATCCGAGCAGCGGTTGATCGATTTCATCGACAAGTCGGCAATCCCGGTGCTGACGATCAATCTGCTCCAGGCCCTGCCCAAGACCCCACTCTGGGACAGGCTCGAGCGCGAGGGGCGACTCCTGCACGACGCCAGCCTCGAATCGAACGTGCTGTTCATGCGTCCGCACGACAGCGTGGTGGCGAGCTGGCGCCGGGCGATCGGGCACGCCTACACGCCCGAGCGGCTCTTCGAGCGCTTCAAGCACCAGTGCGACGTGACCTACGGCAACCGCATCGTCACGCCGACCAAGGGCAAGCTGACCTTCACCAATCTGCGCCGCGGCCTGATCCTCGGCTTCAACATCGTCACGCGCGTCGGCCTGTTCTCGGATTATCGGCGGCCGTTCTGGAACGCGGCGGGCCACGCCTTGAAGCGCGGGCAGATCGAGGCGGTGTTCAACATGGGCTTCGTCGCCCATCACCTGATCCGCTTCACCCGCGAGGCCCTGCGCGGCGAGCACAACGCCTCGTTCTACGCGGCCAAGGCCGCCGAGACCGAGAAGGCGCGCGACCGCGGCTTCTGGGCCAACGCCCGCCGCCGTTTCGTCCCGGAACGTGAGGCGGCTTAGCGGCCTGAGGCCGACTTGACTCGCCGGCCGACCGGGGGCCTTGAGGCAGCATGTCCAGCCTCGATGCCTTTGCGCTCGATACCCTCGTTCAGCTCGATGCGGCCTCTCTGCGCCGACGCCTCGCGGCAACGGAGCGGCGGAACGGAGTGATGACCCGGAGGGCGGGGCGAGACCTCGTTTCCTTCTCCTGCAACGATTATCTCGGGCTGAGTCACGACCCGCGGGTGATCGCGGCGGCAACCGAGGCTTTGGCGCGATACGGTACCGGGGCGGGGGCCTCGCGGCTCGTCACCGGCAACCATCCGCCGCTGATCGCGCTGGAGAAGCGGCTTGCCGCCCACAAGGGCAAGGAAGCGGCCCTCGTCTTCGGCAGCGGCTACCTCGCCAATCTCGGCATCGTTTCGGGGCTCGTCGGCGCGGGCGACCTGATCCTGGTCGATGCGCTCGGGCATTCCTGCCTCTTCGCCGGAGCGAAACTGTCGGGCGCCGAGACGATGCGCTTCCGGCACAACAGTCTCGCGCATCTCGCGACGCTTCTCGACAAGCATCGTGGCAAGGCCCAACGGGCGATGATCCTGACCGAGCGGGTCTTCAGCATGGACGGCGACCGGGCGCCGCTGGACGCAATCCTGGCTTTGGCCGAGGCACACGACGCCTGGGTGCTGGTAGACGACGCCCATGGCCTCGGCGTGATCGAACCCGGTACCCGCGCGCCACTCGAAATGGGCACGCTCTCGAAGACGCTTGGTTCGTACGGTGGCTATCTCTGCGCCTCGCGCCCTGTGATCGACCTGCTGACATGCCGTGCCCGCAGCTTCATCTATACCACCGGCCTTCCGCCAGCCTCGGCTGCGGCCGCGCTCGCGGCGCTCGATATCGTCGAAGCCGAACCGGAGCGCGCTGCCCGGCCGCTGGCGCTGGCCCGCCGCTTCACGGCGCGGCTCGGGCTGCCCGAGGCGCAGAGCCCGATCGTGCCGATCGTGGTGGGCGAGGTGGAGACGGCGCTGGCGCTCTCTGCGGCGTTGGAGGCGCGCGGCTTCCTCGTCGTCGCGATACGGCCGCCGACGGTGCCGCCCGGCACGGCACGACTGCGCATCGCCTTCTCCGCCGCACACGGCGAGGCGCAGGTGGACGGGCTCGCCGAGGCGGTGGCGGATTTGCGACCGGGCGTCACACCGTAGGCAAGGGATTGGCATTCGCGTTGCGGCGCGGATGCGGCCAGTGTTCGGACTGGCCCTCGCTTCGATGGACACGCCGCCCGTGCTCGCCTCAGCCCTCGCCACCCGCAAGCCCATCACAGCGATCTTGGCGCAGGAGGAGGACCATGAGGCTTCGTCGCGCGGGCTCACCCGCAGCCTGTCGGCGCTCAGCCTCGTCTGCATCGGGGTCGGCGGCACGATCGGGGCCGGTATCTTCGTATTGACCGGAACGGCGGCGGCGCAGTTCGCGGGGCCGGGCCTCGCGCTCTCCTTCATCCTCGCCGGCATCGCAAGTGGCCTCGTCGGGCTCTGCTACGCCGAACTCGCTGCGATGATTCCGGTCGCGGGGTCGACCTACACCTACACCTACGCGACGCTCGGCAGTCTCGCCGCCTGGATCATCGGTTGGGACCTCGTCCTCGAATTCGCGATGGCGGCCTCTACCGTCGCGGTCGGCTGGTCGGGCTATGCCCAGAGCCTCGCAGCGGATTTCGGACTGAGGCTGCCGCCCTCCCTCGCCTCGGCACCGGGACGCGGCGGCATCGTCGACCTGCCGGCAGCCGCGATCACCTGCGGACTGACCCTGCTGCTCATGCGCGAGGCGCGCGATGCCGCCATGAGCAACGCGATCCTGGTGGCCCTGAAGGTCGCGATCATCCTCAGCTTCGTGGTGGTCGGCGGCATCCACGTGAAGCCCGAGTTGTGGTCGCCGCTCGTGCCGCCGAACGAAGGCGCGTTCGGCGCCTTCGGCTGGAGCGGCATCCTGCGCGGGGCGGGGGTCGTGTTCTTCGCCTATATCGGCTTCGAGACCGTGTCCTGCGCCGCCGCCGAGACCCGGCATCCGCAGCGCGACGCCCCGATCGGCCTGATCGGCGCACTGGTCGTCAGCACCGTGCTCTACGTCGCGGTGGCGATCGTGCTCACCGGGCTCGTGCCCTTCAAGGCGCTGAACGTCCCCGACCCCATCGCCAAAGCGGTCGATACGCTCGGCCTCGATGCTTTCGGACTGCTGATCAAGGTCGGAGCGCTCATCGGCCTGACCACAGCCTGCCTCACCGCCCTCTATGGGCAGGGCCGGATCCTCTATGCGATGGCGAGGGACCGTATGCTGCCGGACATCTTCGCGCGGCTCGATCCGGTGACGCGCGCGCCGCGGATCGGCCAAGTGACGATCGGTCTCGTCACCGCCACCGTCGCGGCGCTCGTCCCGATCGAGGTCCTCGGCGAACTCGTCAGCATCGGAACGCTGTTCGCCTTCATCCTCGTCTGCAGCGCCGTACTGATCTTACGGCGGACCGATCCGGAACGGACGCGTCCGTTCCGGGTGCCGGGTGGCAAAGTCCTGCCGGTGCTCGGCATTCTTGCGTGCCTCGCCCTGATGGTCGGGCTGCCAGGCGACACCTGGATCCGGCTCGTCGCCTGGCTCGTTCTCGGGCTCGCGATCTTCTTGGGCTATGGCCGCAGGAGATTACGAGCGCCCGCCGCTCAGTAGGTCCGCTGACCCTGACGTCCGCCGCCATAGCGCCGACGCAGCCAAGAGACGACCTTGGGCAGCAGGAAAGCGAGGATCAGTTTGCGCATGATGCGGGTCCGGGCTCCGGTATCGTTATTGCGAAGCCTCAATTGTCCGCCGGGCGGCGATGTTCCGTCACAGTTCCAGCGTCAGCGTCACCGGTGCGTGGTCGGACGGCCGCTCCCAGCCGCGCGCCTCGCGAAACACCTCCATCTTGCGGACGGTGTCCTTGAGGTCCGGCGAGACCCAGGCGTGGTCGAGGCGGCGCCCCTTGTTGGCGGCCTGCCAGTCCGGCGAGCGATAGCTCCACCACGTGTAGATCTTCTCGGGCTCCGGCGTGAGCAGGCGCGCCGTGTCGATCCAGTCGGCTTCGCCGCGCAGGGTCTCCAACGCCTCGGTCTCGATGGGCGTGTGGCTGACCACGTCGAGCAGCTGCTTGTGCGACCAGACGTCGTGCTCGAGGGGCGCGACGTTGAGATCGCCCACCAGGATCGCCGGGCCGGCGACGCGCTTACCGCCCCAGGCACGCAGTTCCTGCAGGAAGTCGAGCTTGTGCGCGAATTTCGGGTTGAGGGCGCGGTCGGGGATGTCGCCGCCGGCCGGCACGTAGAAATCGTGCAGCGCGATCCCCGCCGCAGCGCCAGCCTCCGGCCCGAGTACCGCCGAGATGTGGCGCGCATCCTGGCGCTCGCAGAACGGCATCACGCAGCGTGTGAGCAGCGGAAACCGCGAGAGGATGGCAACGCCGTTGTAGCCCTTCTGTCCGGCGAAAAAGACGTTCTCATATCCGGAGCCGCGCAGCGCCTTCAGCGGAAACGCATCGTCGGGACACTTAGTCTCCTGCAGGCAGAGGACGTCGGGCTTCGCAGCGTCGAGAAAACGCAGTACCGAGTCGATGCGCAGCCGCACCGAGTTGATGTTCCAGGTGGTGACGGTGAGGCGCAACGGATCCGGCCCTGTAGGGTTGGCATCGGCGAAGGGCGTCACCGATAGATCGGTTTCGCGCACTCGTCGCCGATGAAATGCCGCCGCCGGTCGCTTGTCCGCGGCATCCGGCGACCTCTCGTTCAAGGACTCCCGAGTGTCACGCACCCGCTCCGTGCTCTTCAACCTGTACTGGGCCGGCTGGACCGGCCTGTTCGCCTTCCCGCTCGTGGTTCTGGCCGCCCTGGGCTCACCGGCCCGGCCGATCCGGGCGTTCACGCGGCTGTGGTCGCGGGGCATCCTGTTCGGCCTGCATCACATCATCGGGCTGACCTACGTCGAGGAAGGCCGCGAGCGCATTCCGGCCGAGCCGTGCCTGATCGTCGCAAACCACCAGTCGGCCTGGGAGACGCTGGCGTTCCTGACGCTCGTGCCGAACGTCGCGATCGTCGCCAAGCGCGAACTCGTGGCCATTCCGATCGTCGGCTGGTTCCTGAAGCGCTCGCCGATGATCATCATCGACCGCGCCAACGGCACGCAGGCGCTGCGCATCATGATCGACGAGAGCCGCGCCGCGATCGGGCAGGGACGCTCGATCCTGATGTTCCCGGAAGGGACGCGTGGGGAGATCACGGCGCCGGTGCAGTTCAAGCGCGGCGTCGAGCTGCTCTACGCCAAACTCGGCCTGCCGGTGCTGCCGGTCGCGGTGAATTCGGGGCTGTACTGGCCGCATGGCGGCTCGCGCCACAAGCCTGGAACCGTGGTGGTGAGCTACCTCGCCACCTTGGCGCCGGGCCTGACCGGCGGCGAGTTCATGCGCGGCACGCAAGGTGCGATCGATTCGGAACTGGACCGCTGGCGGGAGCCGGAAGCGCGGACTGTAGAGCCAGCGCTGCAGGCGATCTGAGGCCTACTGCTCGGCCTGCGCTTCGTTGCGCTTGATCTGCTCGCGCATCGCCTTGTCTTCGGCGCGGCCGTAATCGATGAAGAACAGCGTGCCGTCGACGGCCTTGCCCTTCTGCAGGTTGGCGAGTTGCACCGTCGTCAGGTAGCCCTGCGGGTCGGTGATCCGCCATTGCGAGAGCGTCTTCATTTCGGCGTCGAAATAGAGCTGGATCTTCGAGGTGCCCCCAAGCGTCGAGCGGTCCTCCAGCGTCACGCGGATGCCGCCGGGCTCGTTCGAGACGTCGGTCACGGTGAGGTCGCGGGCGAGATCGATCTTTTCGCGGATCAGGAATTTCAGCGGCGTCTGCGAGATGAAGTAGAGATCCTGCGTATTCAGCTTGCGGTCGCGCACGGCCACCGAGGTGCCGTCGGCAATCACCTCCAGCGGCGAGGGCTGGTCGTATTCGAAGCGCAGGCGGCCGGGCTTGGCCAGGGAGAGCTTGCCGCCGATCTTGCGGCCGTCCGGCCCGATCTGCATGAAGCCGCCGGTGAGCGTCTGGAAGCTGTTGAAATAGGCGTTGGCGCGCTGGACGACGGCCTCGGGCTCGGCATTCTGCAGCGACGATCCGGCGGCCGGCGTTCCGACAGCGGCGACCTGCGACTCGGCAGGCCTGGCAGTGGCCTTGGGAGCGACGGACTTGTCGGCGCTCGCGGCCTTGTCCTTGGCGGGCTTCTGAGCGGCCTTCTTGCCGTTCGCGGCCGGCGCTTCGGCTTCCGGAGCGGGCGCAGCCTTCTCCTCCTTGTTGCCGAGGAGGCCGTCGATAAAGTTGGACAGCTGCGCCGAGGCCGGCTGCGGCTGCAGCGCGAGGGCCAGGAGAAGCAGCGGACCGGCGGCGAGGCGGGAGCGGCGGCCAGTCATCGTCTTGCGGTCTCCGAGACTTGCGTGCGTTTCTTCGGGCGGGACCGCTTCGGTCCATTTGAACGTTCCGGGGCACGAAGCACCGGAACGTCCAGGGTTAGAGCCCGCGCCTGTGGCGAAGTTGCGGCTCACTCGTCGTCGTCGTAGCCCGAGGAGGGCATCGGCACGCCGTCGACCAGGATCTCGCGCTTTCCGGCATGGTTGGCCGGGCCGACGATGCCCTCGATCTCCATGCGCTCCATGATCGAGGCGGCGCGGTTGTAACCGATCTGCAGGCGACGCTGGATGTAGGAGGTCGAGGCCTTCTTGTCCCGCAGCACCACGGCGATCGCCTGATCGTAGAGATCGGCCCCGTCGCCGCCGCTGGCCGCGACGAAGGCGCCGACGTCGAAGACCGGAGCATCGGCCTCCTCGCCCTCGGGCTCCTCCTTGTCGGCCTTGGCGCGCGAGCCCTTCGTCGCCTTCTCCGGCTCACCCGTGCCGTCATCCGCCGTGACCGCTTCGAGATAGGACGGACGGCCCTGGTGCTTGAGGTGGTCGACGACGGTCTCGACCTCGCTGTCCGAACAGAACGGCCCGTGGACGCGGGTGGTTCGTCCGCCGCCGGCCATGAACAGCATGTCGCCCTGGCCCAAGAGCTGCTCGGCGCCCATCTCGCCGAGGATCGTGCGGCTGTCGATCTTCGAGGTGACCTGGAAGCTGATCCGGGTCGGGAAGTTCGCCTTGATGGTGCCGGTGATGACGTCGACCGAGGGACGCTGCGTCGCCATGATCAGGTGGATGCCGGCGGCGCGGGCCATCTGGGCAAGACGCTGGATCGCGCCCTCGATGTCCTTGCCCGCCACCATCATCAGGTCGGCCATCTCGTCGACCACGATGACGATGTAGGGCAGCGCCGAGAGGTCCATCGCCTCCTCGACGAACACCGCCTCGCCGGTCTCGCGGTTGAAGCCGGTCTGGATGGTGCGGTTGATGACCTCGCCCTTCTCGCGGGCCTCCTTCATCCGGCCATTGTAGCCGTCGATGTTGCGCACACCGACCTTCGACATCTTCTTGTAGCGCTCCTCCATCTCGCGCACCGCCCATTTGAGGGCGATGACCGCCTTCTTCGGGTCGATGACGACGGGGGAGAGCAGGTGCGGGATGCCGTCGTAGACGGACAGTTCCAGCATCTTCGGGTCGACCATGATCAGGCGGCACTCCTCCGGCTTCAGCCGGTATAGCAGCGACAGGATCATCGTGTTGATGGCCACCGACTTGCCCGAGCCGGTGGTGCCGGCGACGAGCAGGTGCGGCATGCGGGCGAGGTCGGCGATGATCGGCTCGCCGCCGATGTTCTTGCCGAGGCAGAGCGCGAGCTTGTGCTTGGTGTGGACGAAGTCCTCGGAGGCCAGGAGTTCGCGCAGGTACACGGTCTCGCGCACGGCGTTCGGCAGTTCGATGCCGATGACGTTCCGGCCGGGCACCACCGCGACGCGGGCCGACACGGCGGACATCGAGCGGGCGATGTCGTCCGACAGGCCGATGACGCGGCTCGACTTGGTGCCAGGCGCCGGCTCCAGCTCGTAGAGGGTCACGACCGGACCGGGACGAACCGCGAGGATATCGCCGCGAACCCCGAAATCCTGGACGGTCTGCTGAAGGTTGAGTGCGTTCTGCTCCAGTTCGTCGGCATCGACTTCCTCGGTGTCCGACAGCATCGGCTCGGCGAGGAGTTCGAGGGCCGGAAGCTCGTAGTTCTCGTTGCCGACGAAGGACATCGGCACGTGCTGGTTCGCAGGCACCAAGGTGCGGCGCTCGGGCATGACCGCGCGGGACGTCGACACCGGCGCTGGCTGGGCGGCGACCGGCTCGGGAGCGGGGGCCGGCTCGGGCTCGACCGCCGCGATCTCGGTCTCCTCGATCTCGGGGGCTGCCGTCTTCGGCGTGCGCAACAGGACCGGACGTGACGGGATCGGCACCGGGCGCGGCGCCGATGCGACGACCTCGTCCTGCCAGACCGGGGGAGGGGAGGGGAAGGTCGCAACGGGCGTCGGCGCGGCCGGCTGAGAGGCAACGGCCGGGCGGATCGCGGCGCGGGCGGCCATGGCGGAGGGGACGGGACGCGGGGCCGGGACCACGCGCTCCGAAAGGCCGCCCGAGACGAGGCTCAGTGCCGGCTTCGCGGGTGCGGCCCGGACCATCGCCTCGGGTTCGGCCGGAGTGTTGGCCGGGAGCGGCATCGGCATGCCCTCGAAGCGCACGAGATGATCGAGTGCATAGACCGGCGCAGCCGGCAGGGCGCGCAGCAGCGAAATGTCGAGCGGCACCGAAACGAAGGTCTCGGGAGCCTGAGGCACCGGCTTCGCGGTCGTGACGTCGGGGCCAGACGCATCGGCGAACCACAGCTCGGTGGAAGAGGACTCGGCGGCGCCGAACCAGCCCTGCAGATCCGACCAGTCCGGCACGTCGGACCACTCGGCATCGGGAACCTGCGTATCCGATACCGGCTGCGGCTTCGGGGCCACGGGGCGCGGCCGATCGGGGGTGCGGAAGAAGCGGACGCCGGGCGGCGGCACGAACGGGCGGCGCCAGGCCGGAACGGCCTCGGCGGCGGCGCGGGCGGCATCCTCCGCCTGTTGCGCGGCGAGCTCGATGGCGAGTTCCTCGGCCCGAAGCGCCTCGGCCTCGGCCGCCTCGCGAGCGGCTTCGGCTGCGGCGTAGGCCGCGACCTGGGCTTCGTGCAGGGCCTGGACCTGCCGCTGGGCCTCGCGCTCGGCTTCGATGGCGCGCTGGCGACGCTCCTGCAGGACAGGGTCGGGCGTGCGGGTGAAGCGGACGCTCGGGTCATAGGCCTGGACCGGCATCGCCGCCGGCACGATGGAGTCCGGGCGGCGCGGGGTGCGCACGAGAACGCCGGCGCCCGAGGCACCCGCATCGATGCGGCTCTCGTAGGAAGGATCGAGGTCGTAAGCGTCCTGCGGTACGAGGTCGTCGTCGAAGGCCTGATGAGACCAGGCCGCCGAAGGTCGTGACGGCTCGGGCTGCGCGAGCATCGCCCCCGGCGAAGTCAGCCAGCTCGGAGGAGCCTCGGGAGTGGGGCGTGCCACCGGCTGGGCCGAGCGCTGCGGCGGCCCGTAGAGACGGCGCGCGACGTTCGAGCGAAGCGCCATCAGGCGCTGCGTGATGGCGCCGATGGAGAGGTCGAGGCGGTCGCCGCCGCGACCCGGGCGAGAGGGATCACGATGGGTTTGGGGAGGCCGTCCCGTTGCGCGCATGATCTGTGAAATGACTCGATACAAGGTCCGACTCCCCGCGGAGCGGTTCCCCGCCAGTTAGGCGCAGCGTCGTTAATGAACGCTTGAAAGAGGGCCTTCCGAACCGTCCCGCACGGCGGCTCGCCTGTACGCGTTCAACCTCTGGAGGTGCGATCGAGCCGGCCGAGCGCGCGCACCAGCGCCGGTTCCAAGGCGCGCAGTTCGTCGAGATGCGCCACCGTCAGCCGTCTCAGGATGGCTTCCGCCTTCGGCGTCAAAGCCAGCTCGGTCCGGCGGCGGTCGTCGGCCGCGGCCGTCTTCGTCACGAGACCGCCCTGCTCCATCCGCCGTACCAGCTCGGCCGCCGAGTTCGCGGCGACCATGAGCTGCCGGGCGAGCATGCCGACGCTCGGCGCTTCGTCACCGACATGTCCCGCGATCGCCAGCAGCGCCTGATGCTGCTGCGGTGGCAGGCCGGCCTCCGTCGCCGCTTCGGCGCTGAAGGCGAGGAAGCGGCGCAGTCGATGCCGAAAATCGGCGATCGCGGCGTATTGCTCCGGAGACAGGCCGGCCTCGTCGTTCGCCTTCGTCGTCATGCCGCCGCTCCCGACCACCGCGCAGCCCCCATAGATTATATCGTAACACGATATATATCCGTCTCCGAACCAGGAGACGACATGCCGAGTGTGACCGAACGAAAGCCGTCGAAGACCACGGAGCGGCACGGCTCCCGCCCGCTCGGGGATTTCACGGCGAACCCGCGCCTGCTCGTTCTCGTCGCGATGGCGCTGGCGATCGGGACGGCAGCCGCCTTCGCCGCCTTCGCACTGGTCAAGCTGATCGCCCTCGTCACGCAGATCGCCTGGTTCGGACGGTTCGATACGACATCCATCTCGCTCGCGGAGGCCGCCCGCTCGCCTTGGATGGTGGCCATCCCGGTACTTGGCGGCCTCGTCATCGGGCTGATGGCGCGTTTCGGCTCCGAGAAGATCCGCGGCCATGGCATCCCGGAGGCGATCGAGGCGATCCTGATCGGCGGCAGCCGCATGTCGCCCAAGGTAGCACTGCTCAAGCCGCTCTCCTCCGCGATCTCGATCGGCACCGGCGGCCCGTTCGGCGCGGAAGGGCCGATCATCATGACGGGGGGCGCGATCGGCTCGCTCTTCGCCCAGTTCTTCCATCTGAGTTCTGCCGAGCGGAAGACGCTGCTGGTCGCGGGTGCGGCCGCTGGCATGACGGCGATCTTCGGAACGCCCGTCGCCGCGGTACTGCTGGCGGTCGAGCTGCTGCTGTTCGAATGGCGGCCGCGCAGCTTCATCCCCGTCGCCGCAGCCGCGGTGACGGCCACGGCGTGGCGCCCGCTGCTGTTCGGGACGGGACCGCTCTTTCCGTTCGCGGGAACACCGGTGTTGCCCTGGTGGGGGCTGATCGCCTGCGCCGGACTGGGCATCCTCGCCGGCCTGCAATCGGCAGTTCTGACGAAATGCCTCTACGCCCTGGAGGATGCTTTCGAGCGCCTGCCGATCCACTGGATGTGGTGGCCTGCGCTCGGCGGCGTCTGCATCGGACTCGGCGGCCTGATCGAGCCCCGGGCGCTCGGGGTCGGCTACGACGTCATCGGCGATTTGCTCGCCGGGCACCTGCTCGTCGGGGCGGTTCTGCTGATCCTGGTCGTCAAGGCGGCGATCTGGCTGCTGGCGCTGTCGTCCGGCACGTCGGGCGGCGTTCTCGCACCGCTCCTCATCCTCGGCGGCGCCATGGGCTGGCTCGTCGGTTGCGTGCTGCCGGGCGATCCGGGCTTCTGGGCGCTCCTCGGGATGGCCGCGATGCTCGGCGGCACCATGCGGGCGCCCCTCACCGGCGCGGTCTTCGCCGCCGAGATCACCGGCGATCTGAACGCCCTGCCGGCTCTGCTCGCGGCGACGGTCGCGGCCTATGCGGTGACGGTCCTGCTGCTCAAGCGCTCCATCCTCACCGAGAAGATCGCCCGGCGCGGCCAGCACATCGTCCGCGAATACGGCGTCGATCCCTATGAGCTCAGCCGCGTCCGCGACGTGATGGTGACCGAGGTCGAGACGCTCTCAGGCACTCTCTCCGTCGCACAGGCCATCGCCGCGATCGAACGCGGCGAGCATCGCACCTACCCGGTCGTCGACGCCGAAGGACGACCGATCGCCGTGGTGTCCGGCAAGGATGCCTTGCACTGGGCGTCCACACCGGGAAGGGATGGGGAGCGGCTTGCGGACCGCCTCGCAGACCGCACCTTCGCCGTGTTCCATCCGGACGATGTCGTCGCGCGCGCCCTCGATCTCATGCTCGGCCGGCACCAGGGCTGCATCGCGGTCGCGGACTCCCACTCCGGGCGGCTCGTGGGCATCGTCACGCGCCGGGACCTCCTGAAGGTTCGGGCGGAGGTCATTCGATCGGAGGACGAGCGCCGGGTCTTTCTCGCCCGACGGAATCCGTTGAGGACCCGAGCGCGGGGGCGGGCTGCGTGAGAGCGCCGTTCAGCGTAAGCTGGCGCGTCCTTCGGCAACCCTGCCGGACGAAATGCAGGCGGAGCAACGATCGGTCCTGTGACGCAGACAGATACGACGAGGAAATTCCGGTCGCTGTACCGGCACGGCTTCGCCCGCGTCGCCGCTTGCACCGGGCGCAGCCATCCGGGCGACCCGGCGGCCAACGCCCGCGCCCTGCTCGACCTCGCACGGAGCTGCCACGCGGACGGCGCGGCGCTGGCGGTGTTTCCCGAGCTCTGCGTCTCCTCCTACGCCATCGACGACCTGCTGCTGCAGGGAGCGTTGCTCGATGCCGTCGATGACGCCCTCGGCACGCTCGTCGCCGCCTCCGCCGACCTGACGCCGGTCCTCGTCGTCGGCGCGCCCCTGCGCTGGCGGCACCGGCTCTACAATTGCGCCGTGGCGATCCACGGCGGGCGCATCCTCGGCGTCGTTCCGAAAAGCTACCTGCCGAACTACCGCGAGTTCTACGAGAAGCGGCACTTCGCCCTCGGGGCCGGCGTGACCGGCGAGAGCATCCGGGTCGCCGGCGCCGAGGCGCCGTTCGGCACCGACCTGCTCTTCGCCGCCGAGGACCTGCCCGGCTTCCTCCTCGGGATCGAGATCTGCGAAGATCTCTGGGTGCCGGCGACGCCGGGGATGGAGGCGGCGCTGGCCGGGGCGACCGTGCTCGCCAACCTCTCGGGCAGCCCGATCACCATCGGACGGGCGGAGTCGCGCAGCCTTCTCAGCCGCTCGGCCTCGATGCGGGGGCTCTGCGCCTATGTCTACGCCGCGGCCGGGCAGGGCGAGTCGACCACGGACCTGTCCTGGGACGGGCAGACCAGCATCGACGAGAACGGCGTGCGGCTGGCAGAAGGCGCGCGCTTCAGCCCCGATCCGGTGACGACGCTCGCCGACGTCGACCTCGACCTGATCGCGCAGGAGCGACTGTCCGCAGGCAGCTTCGACGACAATGCGCGCGAGCACGGCCGGACCTACCGCCGCATCGGCTTCCGGCTCGATCCGCCGGCGGGCGACCTCGGCTTGCGGCGGCGGGTCGAGCGCTTTCCGTTCGTCCCGGCGGATCCGGCCCGCCTCGCCCAGGATTGCTACGAGGCCTACAGCATCCAGGTCGCCGGCCTCGCCCAACGCTTGGAGGCCACGAGCACCAGGAAACTCGTGATCGGCGTCTCAGGCGGGCTCGATTCCACGCATGCCCTCATCGTCGCGGCCAGGGCCTTCGACAGGCTCGGGCACCCGCGAGCGGACATCCTTGCCTACACGCTGCCGGGCTTCGCCACGTCGGACGAGACCAAGGCCAACGCGCACGCGCTGATGGCCGCGCTCGGAGTGACGGCGAACGAGATCGACATCCGGCCGACCGCCAAAATGATGCTGGAGGAGATGGGCCATCCATTCGGGCGGGGCGAGCCCGTCTACGACGTCACCTTCGAGAACGTGCAGGCGGGGCTTCGCACCGACTACCTCTTCCGTCTCGCCAACCAGCATGGCGGCATCGTGCTCGGTACCGGCGATCTTTCGGAGCTGGCGCTCGGCTGGAGCACCTACGGCGTCGGCGACCAGATGAGCCATTACGGCGTCAATGCCGGCGTGCCGAAGACGCTGATCCAGCACCTCATCCGCTGGGTGGTCGCCTCGGGCCAGTTCGGACAGGCCGAGAACCGCACCTTCCTCGCTGTGCTCGACACCGAAATCTCGCCCGAGTTGGTGCCGGCCGCGGACGGCAAGGGGCGGCAGAGCACCGAGAACAGGATCGGCCCCTACGCCCTGCAGGACTTCAACCTCTACTACACGCTGCGCCACGGCTTCCGGCCTTCGAAGATCGCCTTTCTGGCAACTCATGCCTGGGGCAACCGGGAGGCCGGTTCCTGGCCGCAGGACATGCCGGAGACAAAGCGCGCCGCCTACGACCTGCCGGAGATCCGGCATTGGCTCGGCGTGTTCCTCGATCGCTTCTTCCGGTTCAGTCAGTTCAAGCGCTCGGCGCTGCCCAACGGCCCGAAAGTCTCGGCGGGCGGCGCCCTCTCGCCCCGCGGCGACTGGCGCGCGCCCTCCGATGCCAGCGCCAAGGCCTGGCTGGACGAGTGGGAGCGCAACATCCCCGCCGACTGACGCTCACCGCCCCTCACCCCGTGAAAACCGACGGACATAAACCTGTCCGATTGTCCGGCTATGCCGTTCCCGGCAGGGTGGCGTGGCGGAGGAAGATCCGATGCGAAGCTACAACCTTTTTCGCCTGAAAGGCGATCAGGGGCTCTGTTGCGCGGTTCCCGAGAGCCATGTCGTGCCCCGCTTCGTGACGGGCGGCCGCTGGAGCTTCGGCGGAAAGGTCGAGGAGCACTCGACCGCAACGCCCGGCTTCGACGGGAAAGCGGCCGCTACCTCCGTCCGCTTCAACGGCTTCTACCTGTTCCAGGTGATGGATCGGCCGACCCACTGAAGCCTCCCCGCCTTCGATCGCCGATATCACCGGCTTTCGAGAAAGCCGGCGAGCCTTCCTTAATGTATCATAGGTAACGGTGGCCGCCGGAGCCGTAGCTCGGGGACCAAGATGTCGATGGATCAGCGCCAGACCGTGCGCAACAGGACGTTCCTCAAGGGCAAGATCGTCTTCAACAACGGCTGTTCCACCATGGACTGCCTGGTCCGGGATATGTCCGGCACCGGCGCGCGGCTGGAACTGAGCGAGACGACGACGCTGCCGGAGGTGTTCGACCTCTACATCCAGAACAAGGACCAGACTTTCCGGTCGACCCTGCGCTGGCGGCGCGCCAACGGCGTCGGCGTCACCTTCGACGACATGGTCTTGAAGCCTGCGCCCGCTTCCGCGAAGGAGGTCGCCCCGCAGCCGGTCGCAGCCGATCCGTCGCTGGCGATGCTCGTGCGGCGCATCACCGAACTCGAAGCCGAGAACGCCGCCCTGCGGTCGGTCATCGCCTCGATGGGGCGAGCGACCAGCACCGCCGCCTGAAGCGCTTCAGCCGGCCTTCAGGGCTGCCCGTATCCGCTCGGCGTGATCTGCGAGAACGGCGTTGTCGGCCATGCCGCCCTCGTGGCGCTTCAGCGGAACGCCCTCGCGGCGCGGCACGAGATGCACGTGCAGGTGAAACACCGTCTGTCCGCCGGCCGCCTCGTTGTACTGGAAGACGGTGAGGCCGTCGGCCTCGAAGGCCGCCGTCACGGCGCGCCCGACGCGCTGCGCCACCGCGATCAGCCGTGCCAACACCACAGGGTCGGCATCGAGCAACCCACGTGAGGGCGTCTTCGGGATCACCAGGGTATGCCCCTCCGCCTGGGGCATCACGTCCATGAAGGCCAGCGTGTCCTCGTCCTCGTAGACCGTGTGGGCCGGGATCTCGCCGCGCAGGATTTTTGCGAAGATGTTGTCCGGGTCGTAGGCGGTGCTCATCGGATGCCGCTCCTCGCGGGTCGATCGGGGTTCGGGCGGCAGGTTGCACAGGCCGGACCCGAGCGTCCACAGCCTGCCCGACGCCGAGGGCGCGAACTCTTCGAGCGGTGATGCGTTGAAGGCTCCGGTTACGCTTGCACCCGCAGGCGGTTCGAGCGGGAGAGCAGGCATTGGCCGAGAGCACGGGCGCGATCTACACGGCCGCGGGGGCGAACCTCGCCATCGCCGCGGCGAAATTCGCGGGCGCCTTCCTGACGGGTTCGTCGGCGATGCTCGCCGAGGGTGCGCATTCGGTGGTCGACACCACCAACCAGATCCTGCTCCTCGTCGGCATCAAGAGCGCGCAACGGCCGGCCGACGCCAAGCACCCCTTCGGCTACGGCCGCGAGATCTACTTCTACGCCTTCATCGTCGCGCTGTTCATTTTCCTCGGCGGCGGCCTGTTCGCGATCTACGAGGGCGCGCACAAGATCCAGCATCCCGAGCCGCCGGCCGACGCGACCATCCTCGGCTACCAGCTCTCCGGTTTCTGGATCAACGTCGGCATTCTCGGGTTTTCGATCCTGGCGGAGGGCTATTCCTGCTGGGTGGCGATCCAGGCGTTCTGGGCCGAGAAGGGCAACGATTCCGCCTTCTCCGCGATCCAGCGCAGCAAGGACCCGGCGCTCTACACCATCCTTGTCGAGGACGTCGCCGCCCTGATCGGCCTCGTCATCGCCATGGCCGGCGTGGTGCTGGCTCGCATCCTCGACATGCCGGTGCTCGACGGCTGGTCCTCGGTCGGCATCGGCATCGTCCTGATCGGCATGGCGATCTTCCTGATGACGGAGACGCACGGGCTGCTGATCGGCGAGGCGGCCGATCCGACGGTGGTCGCGGCCATCGACGAGGCGGTACGCCAGGAATCCGCAGTCCATCACGTCAACGAGGTCCTGACCCAGCATCTCGGGCCGTCCGACATCCTGGTGAATGTCAGCCTCGACGTGGAAGACGCCCTGCCCGCAGGGGAGATCGAGCGGCTCGTCGGCCGCCTGGAAAAGCGCCTGAAGGCACAGAACGCCGACGTGAAGCGGGTCTTCATCGAAATCCAGTCGAAGCAGGCCGCAAAGTCTGGAGCCGCGCTGAGCGCCTGACGGCGCGCGATCTCAGGCTGCGCTGCGCCGCTCGACGATCCGCGCCAGAAACGCCGCGCCGAGGGGGAGTAGCGTGTCGTCGAAGTTGAAGCTCGCGTTGTGCAGGCCGGGACCGGGCGTGGCACCGAGCCAGGCATAGGCGCCCGGCACGGTCTTCAGCATGTCGGCGAAATCCTCGCTGCCCATGCGCGGCTTGCAGTCCGCGTCGACGTTGTCGGCCCCGAGGACCTCGGCGGCGATCGCGGCCGCGGCGGCGGCCTGGTCGGGGCTGTTGTCGAGCACCGTGAACACGTCGCGGATCTCGACTTCGGCCCGGGCACCGTAAGCCGCGGCGATGCCGGTGGCGATCTCGCGGATGCGCTGGCCGACGAGTTCGCGCAGGGCCGGGTCGAAGGTGCGTGCGGTGCCCGCGATGTGCGCCCCCTCGGGGATCACGTTGTAGGCCGCGCCGGCATGGATCTGCGTGATCGAGACCACGGCGGATTTCAGCGGGTCGGCGTTCCGGCTGACGATCGACTGCATGGCCTGCGCGACGGCGGTGGCCACGACGATCGGGTCGACGCTCTCGTGCGGCTGCGCGGCGTGTGCGCCGCGTCCGATGATGCGGATGTCGAAGAAGTCCGCGGCCGCCATGGCCGGCCCGGGCCGGAGGAGGATCTTGCCGTGCGGCCCGTTCGGCTGGTTGTGGATGGCGAAGATCTCGTCGACGGGGAAGCGTTCGAACAGGCCGTCGGCGATCATGGCGCGGGCGCCCCCAAGCCCTTCCTCGGCCGGCTGAAACACGAACACGGCGGTGCCGTCGAAATCCCGGGTCTCGGCAAGGTAGCGCGCCGCGCCGAGGAGCATGGTGGTGTGCCCGTCATGGCCGCAGGCATGCATCCGTCCCGGCACCGTCGAGCGGTAGGGGAGGTTCGTCTCCTCGGTGATCGGCAGCGCGTCCATGTCGGCCCGCAGCCCGATCCGCCGCTTGCCCGGCCGCCCTTCGAGCACGCCGACGACGCCGGTCTTGCCGAATCCCCGATGCACCGCGACGCCGACTTTTTCGAGGTGCTCGGCGACGATGCCGGAAGTTCGGACCTCCTCGAAGCCGAGTTCGGGATGCGCATGAAGGTCGCGCCGGATCGCCGTCAGTTCGTCGGCGAAGCCTTTGATGCGGTCGATCGGGCTCATGGTGACGTCTCCTCCTTCGTGCCGGCGGCGTGACTGAGTTAGGTCGGCGGCCCTGTGTTCGTCCTACCCTGAAACGGCAGATCCGGCGGTTCATAAGGTAGGTCGTCATTCCATGTCCGACCGCCCCGGTGCGGCTTGCGCGCATCTCCTAACCCCGCGTGCGGGGAGAAGGAGAGGCGGTCGAGCGATCCGATAAGACCGGAGGCCTATTCGTCACACGCCCGGAACGGCGTCATCGTTGCATACTCGTCCATCGCCGCCTGTACGTAGCCCCGCTCGCGCTCGAGATAGCCGGCCACGGCGCGGCGCAGGCTCAGTTCTGCGATGTCGTGGGCCGAGTGCATCGCCACGGGGCGGTAGCCGCGGGCAAGCTTGTGCTCGCCCTGCGCGCCGGCCTCGACGCGCTTCAGGCCATTGGCCAGAGCGAACTCGATCGCCTGATAATAGCAGACCTCGAAATGCAGGAAGGGATGATCCTCCACGCAGCCCCAATTGCGCCCGTAGAGCGCGACGTCGCCGATGAAGTTGATCGCGCCCGCGATCAGCCGCCCCTCGCGCCGCGCCATCACAAGCAGGATGCGCTCCGGCATCCGCTCGCCGATCAGCCGAAAGAACGTCTTGTTGAGGTAGGGCCGGCCCCATTTGCGCGCGCCGGTGTCGACGTAGAATTCGAAGAACGCGTCCCAATGCGCCTCCGTGATCTCGGACCCGGTGACGTGTTCGATCGTGATGCCGCAGCCCAGTGCCTCGCGCCGCTCGCGCTTGATCGCCTTGCGCTTTCGCGAGGCCAGATCGCCCAGAAAGTCTTCGAACGTGGAATACCCCCGATTCTCCCAGTGAAATTGCTGGTCGATCCGCTGCAGCAACCCGAGAGCGCCGGCTTGATCCCATTCCCGTTCGCGCATGAAGGTGACGTGGATCGACGAGGCCTCGGTCTCGGCTCGCAGCGCCCGCAATCCTGCCACGATGGCCGCGGCCGCCGCGTCCGGCTCCTCGCCGGGCGCGATCAGGAAACGCGGCCCGGTCACCGGCGTGAACGGCACGCTCACCTGCAGCTTCGGGTAGTAGGCCCCGCCGGCCCGCTCGATGGCATCGGCCCAACCCTGGTCGAACACGTATTCGCCCTGGCTGTGCGACTTCAGATAGCAGGGCGCGGCCCCGACGAGCCGGCCCGCGCGCTCGACGGTAACGTGCAGCGGCAGCCATCCGGTTTTTCGCGAGACACAGCCCGATTCCTCGAGCGCCGAAAGAAAGGCGTGAGAGACGAACGGGTTGAAGGTCTCGTCACCGGCCGCGAGCGTCTCGGGCGAGGTGGCACAGCGATCCCACTCGGCCGCCGGAATGCGCGCAAGCCCCGGCACCGCCCGCACATGCAGCTCCGCTGCCGGCGCGTCGTCCTGGGTACGGGAGGATGTCTCCATCGCGGGCAATCTAGCCGCGCGGGGGGCGGGGGCAAGAAGGGCGGGGGTGCTCCGTCGTCACGCCTTCGGGCGGGGCACAGTCTGGAGCTCGGCGTGACGCGGTCGATGTTTGGATTGGACCGAGGACGGACCGACCGCTTCCATCCGACCACCAGGAAGAGGCCGGCTTTGATAGTCCGGTCAGCCGCGCATCTCAGGCCGCAGCGAGCCTGATCCAAGGTGCTCCGGACCCTATCATCGGCAGCAACGCGACCCCGCTTTTCAACCCGGGCGGTACGGCTGCGGGGCCGGGCAGCAAGTTGGCCGTCCTGCATGGAAGCTGCCAGGGAAGCACGCTGCAGAGCCTGATCACCGTGCACGGCCTCCTGCTCGGCGCGTGATCTCGACCTCGTCGCGACCCAAACGCCTGAATTCCCGATCGGGACCTCGGACGAGGGTCGATCACCGGGCGGCGCTGGTGGGTCCGCCGCGATCCGGCTGATCGGCGGCGTCCAAGGTCTTGGCCTTCTCGTACCACCACTGCGACTGCGCAGGATTGGCGGCGAGACCGCCGGCCGGCAACGTCCGGAGGATCTGCTCGTCGTAGCTCCGCGCCATGCCCAAGGCGCCGCGCGCATCGCCGTCGGCGGCGATTCGACCGAAGAACTGACGCGCCCTGGTGACGTCACCGGCTGCAAGGAGTTGCTCGGCGCGCGCGACGAGCGCATCGAGCTTCGGATTCGGCTGAGGCGGCGAGGCTTTCGTCTGGGACGGCTCCGCCGCTGCGGATTCGTGGGTCGCGGCGACGGGCGTTTCCGGTGCAGGCGGAACGCTCGACGGCGGCTCCGGCTCGACCGCAGCGTTGGGCGGGAAGGCCGTCACGGGGGCATCGGTCGTGCCGATGGCGTTCGCGTCGGGGTCCGGCAACCCGGCTGTCGCCAGTCGCCGCTGGAAGGTGCTTCCCGTGGTCGCTACGGCGGGCTCCGGATCTGCCGGCAGTTGCGGAGCAGAGGGGGCGCCGACGGTTTGAGCCTCGTCGCGAGGGACGCCGACGCCCGGTGAAGCCGGTCGAGAGGACGGGTCCGCGCTGCCGCGAGGGGCTTCCTTCGCGACGATCGCGTCATTGGCGACGATCGCGTTCTGCGGGACGAGCGCCGGCCCCTTGAGGCCGGCATAGGCTGCTGCCGCGCCTGCCAGCACGACGCCTGCCAGCACGACGGGCCATCGTCCTCCGCCGAAGTGCCTGTGGAAAAGGGCCTTGACCGGGCCCTCAGCTATGAAGTTCGCAGGGGCTGAGAGGGCCGATCGCGTGCCATCGGACGTAGCCTTATCGTTCGCCGGCCCAGCAAGATCGAAATCGAATGTCGACCGATCGTTCGCGAGAGCAGGCGACTCCGCCCGGTCGGGCGCGACATATTCCGGCTGAACGAGCCGTCTCGCGACTGCAAGGCGTTCGAGTTGCCCGTGTCGCGGCAATGGGAATGGAACTCTTTCGGGAACACTCGGCATGACGAATGCCATCCTTCTTGGTCGGCATCAGCGAAAGCTTGACCACAACGGCGGCGGTCGCAGTGCCGCAGACTGAGAAACTGAGCCACCGGGCATCAACGGCAAGATTGTGCCCCGCTTGTGGCAATATCGATACATCAGCAAATAATACTCGTGCAAATCGGATGCTTTCTTCCGATCGATGCAGATACAACAATCTAAGATTGTGTCATGCAATCAAGTCATTCATAAATAATAATTTAGTAAAAATTGCCGTTTGTTTAGAAAAACAGGCAATAACTACGATAATTTATCAGCTTGGTCAGTCGAAACCTAAAACAATATATACGACACGTACCAGGAAATTATCCGTGCTTTGCTCGACGCAGGCTCCGATAAACGTCGTACCATCAACGAGATTTCTTCGAACGAACGACATCCCGCCGATGAACGATCACTATCGGCATGTTGTCAGACGATATCTTGAAATAATTTCGAAAAAAATAGGACATCGCTCAAGTTAAGCATTTACGGTTTTGGAGATTTAGGCGAAACAGTCGCTGCTTTCTGCCGTTTGATACGCTTTTTCGACACGGCTTCGTACATCTCGATACTTGGCGCATCGATGACGGTGATGGGCATCGATCCGCTCGGCGTCTCCGTAATGTCGCGCGTTCCGCGGGACGGCTCGATCTCGGCGTCCACGCGGCAGGCTGCGCGTTTGAGATTGGCGGTTCCCTTGCAGTCGCCGAGAAGTCGTTCGGCGATCTTCGCGCCAGTCTTCGTCCCGAGGGCTCCCGCCTGAAGTCGAAGCTTTTGTCCGCCTACGGATCTCGCGCAGACATAGCCGCCCTTCGGATCGTCGACGCAGTTGACGCTCGGCACGACGATCCTCTTGCCAATAAAGGTGTCGGGCATATCGACCAGCCTTTGCAGGTCGGCGCGATCCTGAGCCGCGACCTCCAAGCTCGTCCACGACACGGCGATCAGCGACAGGGAAAACGCCCTCATCGTCATTTCCCCAAATCGATCCGAGCAACCCGAATCGAATATTGCAGGATGCCAACGATCACCATTCGAGCATGAAACGCCATGTGCGTCAGGAAGCTTTGGTGCTCTGCCTTTACCCGTTGGACACCTGTCGACGGCCGATTCTGTAGGACCTCCGGCTCGGCAGCCGGGTTCGTCCATCGGCGAAGATTCAGGGGCCGCGACCCGGCTGCCCTGCCGATGGAGACGGTGCCGTGACCGTTCTGGTTTCGGACGTGCTCACCCCGAGGATGCCGTCGTTCCACCACGCGAAGAGGGCGGCGGCGATGACGATCAGCGCGACCAGCACGAGAATGAGCTTTCTTCCTCCGCGCGACGGCGTCGCGACGGCGCAGTGCGGGCAACATCGCGCATTGCTCAAGACCGGCTGCCGGCATCGACTGCATCGCCGAAGGTGCGCCATGGACCAACCTTCTCCTCAGGACCGTCGGGGAAATCCTCTGATGCGATGGAGCAGCCGACCCTCATGGGGGGGGACTGGCTGCGAAGCCGTCGATCGCCGCTGGGACGTTCGTGCCCGATTCCAACCTGAGACGCCCTCCCGCCCTCTGCAACCGTTTCCGCCTGCAAAGCTGCATGCTAAGGGCGGTCAGACGGCGAACCGCCAAGCCCGCCCCGGGCTAGCGCGTTCGCATCAATTGAATTTTGCATACAGGCGGGCGCGCTGAGACCATGAAGGACATTCTCGAGAAGCTCGCGGAGCGGCGCGATGCCGCCCGTCTCGGCGGCGGCACGAAGCGCATCGAGGCCCAGCACAAGCGCGGCAAGCTCACGGCGCGCGAGCGCATCGAACTCCTGCTCGACCACGGGTCGTTCGAGGAATTCGACATGTTCGTACAGCACCGCTCCACCGATTTCGGCATGGAGAAGCAGAAGATCCCCGGCGACGGCGTCATCACCGGCTGGGGCACGGTGAACGGCCGCACCGTCTTCCTGTTCTCGAAGGATTTTACGGTCTTCGGTGGCTCGCTCTCCGAGACGCACGCGCAAAAGATCATCAAGGTCCAGGACATGGCCCTGAAGATGCGTGCCCCGATCATCGGCATTTTCGATGCCGGCGGCGCGCGCATCCAAGAGGGCGTCGCGGCGCTCGGCGGCTACGGCGAAGTTTTTCGGCGCAACGTCGCGGCGTCCGGCGTGATCCCGCAGATCTCGGTGATCATGGGACCATGCGCGGGCGGCGACGTCTACTCGCCGGCCATGACCGACTTCATCTTCATGGTGCGCGACACGAGCTACATGTTCGTCACCGGCCCGGACGTGGTGAAGACCGTCACCAACGAGGTCGTGACCGCCGAAGAGCTCGGCGGCGCCAAGGTCCACACCACGAAGTCCTCGATCGCCGACGGCTCGTTCGAGAACGACGTCGAGGCGCTGCTGCAGATCCGCCGCCTGATCGACTTCCTGCCGGCCAACAACATCGACGGCGTGCCGGAGATCGAGAGCTTCGACGACGTCAACCGGCTCGACAAGGGCCTCGACACCCTCATCCCGGACAACCCGAACAAGCCCTACGACATGGGCGAGCTCATCCGGCGCATCGTCGACGAGGAAGACTTCTTCGAGATCCAGGCGACCTACGCCCGCAACATCATCACCGGCTTCGGCCGCATCGAGGGCCGTACGGTGGGCTTCGTCGCGAACCAGCCGCTGGTGCTGGCCGGCGTGCTCGACTCGGACGCCTCCCGCAAGGCGGCGCGCTTCGTGCGCTTCTGCAACGCGTTCTCGGTGCCGATCGTGACGTTCGTCGACGTGCCGGGCTTCCTGCCGGGCACGGCGCAGGAATACGGCGGCCTGATCAAGCACGGCGCCAAGCTGCTCTTCGCCTACTCGCAGGCGACCGTGCCCCTCGTCACCATCATCACCCGCAAGGCGTTCGGCGGCGCCTACGACGTGATGGCCTCGAAACACGTTGGCGCGGATCTCAACTACGCTTGGCCGACGGCGCAGATCGCAGTGATGGGCGCCAAGGGCGCGGTCGAGATCATCTATCGCGCCGAGGCCGGCGACAAGGACAAGATTGCCGAGCGGACCTCCGAGTACGAGAAGCACTTCCTCTCGCCGTTCGTGGCCGCCGAGCGCGGCTACATCGACGAAGTGATCATGCCCCACTCGACCCGCAAGCGCATCGCCCGCGCGCTCGGCATGCTCCGCTCCAAGGAGATGGAGCAGCCGTGGAAGAAGCACGACAACATTCCGCTGTAGGGGGCTACATCGACCATCATCCCGGGACCGCGAAGCGGAACCCGGGATCTACGACTGGCCTGTCCCCTTTCGCAGCGTAGCATCACGGGTGGATTCCGGGTCCTCGCCTACGGCGACCCCGGAATGACAGTGCAGTGGCTGATTACTCCTCCCCCGACCCCCGATGCGCTGCGACGCAGAGCCTGACGGCCTCGTCGAGTTCGAGGTCGCGGGGATCGCCGATGTTCACGGTCTCCTCCAGGCATTTGATGAAGTAATCGCGGTCGAGCCCTGGCGAGAGGCTCGAGAACGACTTGCCGAGCCGCGTGGCGAGGTCGATCCGCTCCTCGCTGGAGCCGCGACGATACGTGCTGAGCTTGTCCGTCACCGTCAGCCGCGCCTCGGCGATACCGGCCCCGGTAAAAATAAAGAATAAGATAAAAGTAATCTTTTTCGGCACGACCAGCCCCGTTTCCGTCCGCCTATGAAGTTTATCATAGACGATGACACCGAAAGGGACAGCGGCATTCAGGATTTCGCAATATTCCAACCCTCGTCGGATCCGAACAATAGGCCTTCTTCGTCATTGCCCCCGCAATGACGACGGAGGAGCCCTCAGCTCCGGTCCGCCTGCTCGATCGCAGCGCACATGGTCAGCGGGCCCTTGTCGGATTTCGAGTAGGAGCATGTGACGAGGACGCCCCCGGTAGGCACGTTGCTGTGGCGGCGGGTCTCGGCGTCGGAGCGGGCCTTGCGGGCCGCTTCCATGATCAGATCGGCGGCGACGCCGGTCACGGCGTGGCCAGCATTGCCGAAGAGGTCGAAGAAGGCGTCCGGCACCGCCTCGCCCTTGAACTGCGCGCCGACGGAGGACGGGTAGCTGCCGCCGCAGGAGAGGGAGAGCGTCATCTCCGTCCCGGCCTTGAAGCGCACGAAGTCGTCGATGCGCTCGCCGATCTCGGCCTTCGTCTCGGCCACCACCTTGTCGGCGAGATCGCCGCAGGAATCGGCCGAGGCCGGCGCCGGGCAGAGGGGGAGGGCGGCGAGCGCGACGACGAGCGGGAAGATCCGGGAGATGGTCATCCATCGAGTCTAGGGCGCATGGCCGGCGGGGGCGAGCGCGACGTGGCGCCGCCGGACGTCAGGCGACATCGCCGGAGCGCCTCGTCTTGAGCACCGACGTTCCGGGCAGAAGCCGGCGCTTCAGGCGCGCCACGGCCTCGCGCTGCAATTCGCTCGGGCTCGAATGCGCACCGGCGACCCTGTTCAACATGTCGACGAGGTGCCGCCGCTCGGACTCGGTCAGGGACTCCCGCAGAAGCGGCAGTAGCTCGTCCGCCACCAGGGAGAACGGACGCCGGGCCTGCGTGTAGTTTCATGCGCGCTCGAACATCGTCGAGATGGCCTCGACCTAGAGCGGATCCTCCATCAGTTCGAGAATCTGCGTCTTTTCGGCGGCGGTCACGGGGCTGCCGGTGTGCACGAGCTGGATCATCAGGATCGTCGCGGCGAGCCAGACGTCGCGCACCCGGCCGAGCTGCGTGCCGAAGATGTCGTGCAGCACGGACCTCGCCCGCCCCTGCAGGCCCTTGGTGTCCCGGTCGACCTCGCGCAGCGCGCGGACGATGCCGTGGACCCGCAGGACCCAGAACAGGATCCCTCCGAGAACGGCGACCAGGAGCAGGAGGGCTGGCATCGTTCGAGTCCCCGTTGCGACGGAATCGCATCGCGACGTCGTCGGGATCAACCATTGCCGTAAGCGCGAATCAAGAGCGTTGCAGTGCTCAGGCCGTAGGGGGCGATCCGAGTTCGATCAGCACGATCTCCGGCGGCACGCCGAAGCGGACGCCGACATTGCTGACCCCGAGGCCGCCGGAGATGACGAGGTGGCGCCTGCCCTCGACGATGTGGCCGTAGATGTAGCGGGGATCGTGGTAGCCGGCGACGAAGGGCGAATGCCCGAACACCCGGACCTGCCCGCCATGGGTGTGACCGGACAGCGTCAGTGCGAAGCGGTCCGGGATCGTCGGAAAGATCTCGGGCTCGTGCGCCATCAGAATCGCCGGGGCGTCGTCCGTGATCTTCGCCAGCGTCCCGGGGATATCGGCGAGGCTGCGCATGTCGCGCAGGGGCTTGAAGGGCTGCTGGTCGGCGAGGCCCGCGACCCAGAACGGCCTACCGTCCTTCACCAGCCGGACGGCATCGTTCTCCATCACCGGGATGCCGCGGGCCTCCAGCACCCGGCGTGCCTCGACCGGACCCCTGCGCGCGCCGAGCGCGTCCCGGTCTTCCCACCAATCGTGGTTGCCGAGAATGGCGTGAACGCCGAGCGGCGCGCGGAAACCTTCGACCACGCGGGCGAAGTCGGTGAGCGCGACGCGCTTCCAGCTCACCCGCCACCCGCCCGGATAGTCGCCGAGCAGCAGGATCAGGTCGGACGCGAGTGCATTCGTCGCCGCGACGATCTCCGCGACCCGGTCGAGGGGCATCCAGGGCTCGCAGACATGGACATCGGCGATCACTGCGATCCGCAGCGTCAGCCCCGGCGTCCAGTCCGGCAGCATCGGCGCATAGGACGTCACCGCCAGCCGGAAGCGCGGCTCGATGGCGAAGGCGTACGTGCCCGTCGAGCCGACGGCGAGGGCACCCGCGCCGAGCCCACCGAGCACCTGTCGACGGCTCGGCAGGATCAGCATGGCCAATCCCGCGCGCCGCCGGACGGGCTCAAATAAACGGCTCGTCCTCGTGGACGATCTGTGCCGATTGCCGGGCCGCGAGCTTGGTGCGGGCGGCCTGTGCGGCCAAGCTGTGAATATGGACGGCGGCGGCGAGCGCCGGCAGGGCTACGGGGCGAAAGCTCTCGCGACCCCGGCTGTCGTCCGTACCGCGCGAGCCCAGATAGGCGGCGTCCTGGCTCCGATTGGAGGCGTACATCGGTCTTGGGTCCTGTCCCGTGTTGTCCGGGCCGTTAACCGGCCTTCGCGTGCAGATGTCGCCAGTGATCGCGACGGGGGATGAGCATCATTGCAATTCGACACCGGCATCGTCGAGACCGGGAGAATACTATGCTGCGTCATGCGATGAACGTAACCTTAAGGTTTTTCCGAAGCCCGCCTTTTGAGCATGGCGTTCTTTCAGGCAAACGTGTTGCAGTGCGGAAATAGGGTCGGCCATCCGGCCTCGGACGCTTGCTGCAGCGGCGACGACCCGACCGCGATCGGCGCCGTTGCTTTCGGGTCGCCCGTGGCTATAGTCCGCGCGCTTTTCGACAGGCTGAAGCCCAACCCATCGCCCGGACACGCCGCGGCGCGGGTCGTCGCACCATCAGGAGTTTTCGTGCTGATTACCCCCGCCTTCGCGCAAGGAGCCGGCGCCGCCTCCAGCGGCAGCGAGATCGCCTTGCAGCTGGTGCCCTTCGCCCTGATCTTCGTGATCATGTACTTCCTGATCCTGCGGCCGCAGCAGCGGCGGCTGAAGGATCACCAGTCCATGGTGAAGAGCCTGCGCCGCGACGACACGATCGTGACCACGGGCGGCCTGGTCGGACGCGTCACCAAGGTGATCGACGAGGCCACCGAGGTGGAGGTCGAGATCGCCCCGAACGTCCGCGTGAAGATCGTGCGCAGCATGATCTCCGAGGTTCGGGTCAAGGGCGGCCCGGTCAAGGCGGCCTGAGGCGGTGCGGCGGGAGGCGGGTCCCGTACCCGCCATCCCTGACAAAAGAAGAAGAGCTGGAACCGGCGGATGCTGCGCTTTTCGAAGTCCAAGATCATTGGGACGCTCGCCGTCATCCTCGTCGGGCTCAGCCTCGCGATCCCGAGCTTCTTCTCCCCTGAGCAGCGCAAGGGCTTCATGGCCGCGCTGCCGAGCTTCGTCCCGCACTGGATCATCCCCCAGCGCGCGATCGTGCTCGGCCTCGACCTGCAGGGCGGCTCGCAGCTGCTGCTGGAGGTCGACCAGAACGAGCTGACCGGGTCGATGGTCAAGGGACTGCGCGACGACGTCCGCCGCGCGCTGCAGCAGGAGAACGTCAGGGCCGACGGCGGCATCCAGACCCTCAAGCGCGGCGTGCAGGTCCGCATCACGGACGCGGCCGGTCGGGCCAAGATCATGCCGAAACTGCGCGAGCTGTCGCAGCCGATCCAGAGCCTCGCCGCCGCCGGCACCCTCGACGTCGCCGAGCAGCCCGACGGCCAGATCACGCTGACCTACACCGATGCCGGCATCGTCGACCGCACCCGCCGCGCGGTGAGCCAGGGCATCGAGGTCATCCGCCGCCGCCTCGATTCCACTGGCACCCTCGAACCCTCGATCCAGCAGCAGGGCGCCGACCGCATCCTGGTGCAGGTGCCGGGCGAGCAGAACCCGGAGCGGCTCGAGAAGCTCCTCGGCTCGACCGCCAAGCTCGAATTCCGCATGCTGGCGGACAGCCCGTCCGGCGACGTCGACATGCTGCCCTCCAAGGACGAGAAGGGCGCCAAGGTGCCCGTCGAGCGCCGCGTCATGGCCGATGGCGGCGAGCTGACCGACGCGCAGCCTGCCTTCGACACGCAGACGCACGAGCCCATGGTGAGCTTCAAGTTCAACCTGCGCGGCGCCCAGCGCTTCGGTCAGGCGACCTCGGAGAACGTCGGCCGCCGCATGGCGATCGTTCTCGACAACGAGGTGGTCTCGGCCCCCGTGATCCGCACCGCGATCACCGGCGGCTCTGGCCAAATCACCGGCAACTTCACCGTCCAGCAGGCGAACGACCTTTCGGTGCTGCTGCGCGCCGGGGCGCTGCCCGCGAAATTCACGGTGGTCGAGCGGCGCGTCGTCGGCCCCGGCCTCGGCAAGGACTCGATCGAGGCGGGCAAGCTCGCCACCGGCGTCGCCGCCATCCTCGTCGTCTGCTTCATGTTCCTGACCTACGGCACCTTCGGCTTCTTCGCGAACATCGCGCTCGCCGTGCACGTCGGCCTGATCCTCGGGCTGATGTCCGTGCTGGAAGCGACGATGACGCTGCCCGGCATCGCCGGCATCGTGCTCACAATCGGCACCGCGGTCGATTCGAACGTGCTGATCTACGAGCGCATGCGCGAGGAGCAGAGGGCCGGGCGATCCCTGGTCTCGGCGCTTCAGGCCGGCTTCGACCGGGCCTTCGCGACCATCATCGACTCGAACTCAACCATGGCGATCGCCGCGCTGATCCTGTTCTTCATGGGCTCCGGTCCGGTGAAGGGGTTCGCGGTCGTGTTCATCCTCGGCATCCTCACCACCGTGATCACGGCCGTGACGCTGACCCGCATGATGATCGCGCTGTGGTACAAGTACGCGCGGCCCAAGGCTCTTCCGTTCTAGGCCGTCGAGTTTCTCCACGGGGCGGCACGCCGCCCCGACACGCACGTTGCACCGAGACAGACCATGCGCCTGCTCCGCCTCTGGCCCGATGAATCGCATTTCGACTTCATGCGCTTCCGCCGGCTGACCTTTCCGCTCTCGGCGGTGCTGTCGATCGCGACCGTTCTGCTGTTCCTCACGGTCGGCCTGAATTTCGGCATCGACTTTAAGGGCGGCACGCTGGTCGAGCTGCAGGCCAAGTCCGGCGAGGCGAACATCGCCGAGATCCGCCACACCGCCAACGGCTTCGGCTTCGGCGAGGCGGAAGTGCAGGAGCTGAGCGGGCAGGGCAACGTGCTGGTGCGCCTGCCGCTCCAGGCCGGCGAGCAAGGCCAGACCGCCGTGATGCAGAAGGCGCACGCCGCCTTCGACGCGGGCTACGATTTCCGCCGTACCGAGACCGTCGGCCCCCGCGTCTCGGGCGAGCTGGTGCAGTCGGGCACGATCGGCGTCGTCCTCTCGGTCGTGGCGGTGCTGCTCTACCTGTGGTTCCGCTTCGAGCGCGAACTGGCGCTCGGCGCCATCGTCGGCACCCTGCACGATATCGTGCTCACGGTGGGCATCTTCATCATCACCCGCATCGAGTTCAACATGACCTCGATCGCCGCGATCCTCACCATCGTCGGGTACTCGCTGAACGAGACCGTGGTGGTGTTCGACCGGACCCGGGAGCTGATGCGCCGCTACAAGACGATCCCGACCGTCGAGCTCCTGAACCTCTCGATCAACTCGACCATGTCGCGGACCGTGATGACCTCGATCTCGTCGTCTCTGGCGCTGCTGTCGCTGGTGCTGTTCGGCGGCGAGGCGATCCACGGCTTCGCCATCGTCATGCTGGCCGGTGTGGTGATCTGCACCTATTCCGCGATCTTCGTCTCGACGCCCTCGCTGATCTATATCGGCCTGATGCTCTCGGGCGCGAAGTCCGCGCAGCGCGACAGCGGCCTCGCGCAGGCCGCCGAGTAGGAGCGGCATGGACGGGCGCCTGCACGACACGATTCCATCGGGTTTCGTTCCCGGCCGCTACGGCATCGACGCCTACGGCAATGGCGGCTTTCGCTTTGCCGACATGTCGCATCGCGGCTCGGTGCTGATGCTGCCCTCGGGCATCCGGGCCTGGCACGCGGCGGATGCCGGCGGCATCGATCTCGCGGGGCTCCGCCCGGTGATCGCCGAGAGCGAGCGCATCGAATTGCTGCTGGTCGGTACCGGGCTCGACATCGTGCCGCTGCCCGAATCCCTGCGCCGGCGCCTCAAGGACAGCGGCATCGGCCTCGACGTGATGCAGACGGGGGCCGCAGCGCGGACCTACAACATCCTTCTGGGTGAGAACCGCAAGGTTGCCGCCGCGTTGATAGCGGTCGCATGACGAGGACCGCGTGACCAAGACCGAGACCAGCGTCGCGGCCCCCGACGAAGGTCTCGCCTTCGCCTTCCGCCATTGCGAGCAGCTGGTCCGCGAGGGCGACCCCGATCGCTACTTCGCCACCTTGTTTGCGCCGGTCGCCTTCCGGCCCCACCTCTTCGCCCTCGGTGCCTTCAGCCTCACCGTCGCCCGGGTGCGCGACGCCGCCTCCAATCCCATGGCCGGCGAGATCCGCCTGCAATGGTGGCGCGATGCGCTACAGGGGGAGGCGAGGGGGGACGTGAAGGCCAATCCCGTCGCGGCCGCCCTCGACGACGCCATCGTCAAGCGTCGGCTCGGCCGCCAGCCCTTCGTCGACCTGATCGATGCGCGGGTCTTCGACCTCTACGACGACCCGATGCCGCGGGTGAACGACCTCGAAGGCTATTGCGGCGAGACCGCCTCGTCGCTGATCCGCCTCGGCGGCCTCGTGCTCGCCGACGGCGCCGAACCGGGGGGCGCAGCCGCCGCGGGCCATGCCGGCGTCGCCTACGGCGTCACCGGCCTTCTGAGGGCGCTCCCCTGGCACGCGCGCAACGGGCAGGTCTACCTGCCGGCCGACCTGCTGCGCGAGAACGGAGTCACCCGCGAGGACATCGTCTCGGGCCGGGGCGGACCGGGGCTGGTGCGCGCCTGCGCCGAGCTCCGCAGGCTCGCCCGCCGCCATCTCAAGTCCTGCGAGGCGGCCCGCGCCACCATCGCGCCCGCCGCCCGCCCGGCCTTCCTGCCGGCCGCCCTCGTCGAGGGGTATCTCTCCGCCATGGAGCGATTGAGCTACGACCCGCTCAACACGACGATCGAGATGTCGCGCTGGCGGAGACTCTGGCGGTTGTGGCGGGCGGCGAAGAGAGGCTGACGACGGCTGTGTTCAGCCAATGCCGCGACGCACAGGCGCAACACCCTCTGAATACATCATTTACTATCGTTGAGCGGCTTCTCGCGCTCTGCTAGCGATACTCCTAGGCCGGCTACAAGACCGCGCCATCGGAGGAACACGACGCCATGCAAACCTGGAATCAGGTCTACGATCCCTTCGGGAATGCGTGGCTCTCGACGCTTGCCGCCTCGCTGCCTGTGATCGCGCTGCTCGGCATGATCGCCAGCGGCAGGGTCAAGGCGCATATCGCAGCCGTGCTCTCGCTGGTGCTGGCACTCGCCGTCGCGATCGTGCTGTTCGGCATGCCCACCGACCTCGCCTGGCGCGCCGCCGTGCTTGGCATGGTGACCGGCTTCTTCCCGATCGGATGGATCATCCTCAACGTGATCTTCCTCTACCGGCTGACGGTGGAGAAGGGCTGGTTCGGGGTCCTCCAGCAATCGGTGGCCGGCATCACGGCAGACCGACGCATCCAGCTGCTGCTCGTAGCCTTCGCCTTCGGCGCCTTCTTCGAAGGCGCCGGCGGCTTCGGCACGCCGGTGGCGGTGACGGGCGCGATCCTGATCGGCCTCGGCTTCTCGCCGCTCGCCGCCTCGGGCCTCTCGCTCATCGCCAACACGGCGCCCGTCGCCTACGGCGCGCTCGGCGCCCCGATCCAGGGCCTCGCCTCGGTCACCAACTACGACCCCTACGTGCTCGGCGCGATGATCGGCCGGCAGCTGCCGTTCTTCTCGCTGATCGTGCCGTTCTGGCTGATCTGGGTCTTTGCCGGCTTCCGCGGCATGATCAAGATCTGGCCACCGATCCTGGTCTGCGGCGCCTCCTTCGCCGCGGCGCAGTTCCTGATCTCGAACTACGTGAACCCCTGGATCGTCGATATCGGCGCCTCGCTCGTCTCGATGGCGGCGCTCGTGCTGTTCCTGAAGGTCTGGCAGCCCGCCGAGATCTGGACCTCCCCGGCCCTTCGCGGCAACGACCCGTCGCTCGGCTACGTCAACGGCGGCCGTCCCGTCGCCGTCGGTGCCGGCGTACCGGAGGAGTTTCCGCGCTCGGCCCCGATCCAGCGCACCGCGACCTCGAGCGAGATCGCCTGGAGCTGGGTGCCGTGGATCATCCTCTCCATCGTCGTCGCGATCTGGGGCACCGGCTGGTTCAAGGGCATCGTGAACCCGATCTTCACCTGGAAATACGAGGTGCCGGGCCTCCACAACATGATCATGAAGGTGCCCCCGGTCGAGGCGAAGCCGAAGGCCGAGGCCGCGATCTTCAACTTCACCTACATGTCCTATACCGGCACTGGCGTGCTGATCGCCGCGATCCTCTCCGGCTTCATCATGCGCTTCTCGCCGAAGCGCCTGGTCACCGCCTATGTCGAGACGATCTGGGTGCTGCGCTATTCGCTGATCACGATCGCGGCGATGCTCGCACTCGGCGTCCTCACCCGCTACGCCGGCGTGGATGCCACCTTGGGTCTCGCCTTTGCGGGCACGGGCATCCTCTACCCGTTCTTCGGCACGCTGCTCGGCTGGCTCGGCGTGGCGCTGACGGGGTCGGACACGGCCTCGAACGTGCTGTTCGGCGGCCTGCAGCGGATCACCTCGGAACAGCTCGGGCTCTCGGGCATCCTGATGGCCTCGGCGAACTCGTCGGGCGGCGTGATGGGCAAGATGATCGACGCCCAGTCGATCGTCGTCGCCTCGACCGCCACCGGCTATTTCGGCCAGGAGGGCAAGATCCTGCGCTTCGTGTTCTGGCACTCGATCGCGCTGGCCTGCCTCGTCGGCCTGCTGGTGATGCTCCAGGCCTACGTGCCGCCCTTCACGGAGATGGTGATCCACCCGCCTGCCGTCGCGCCGGCGGCGCACTGAGCCACCACTCTTTTCGAAAAGACGGGCCGCCCCGGATGATCCGGGGCGGCCTTTTCGTCTGCGCAGCAACGGGTCACGCGCGCCCGTCCCTTTCCCCGCGCTCCGGCGCCCCCATTTCGAGGCCATGGGCATTCTCTCTCGAATCAGGCGCGGCACCCGCTGGGAACGCCTCGCCCTGCCGACGATCGAAACCGATCGCCTGCGCATCGCGCCGCTGCAGGCGGACATGGCGGAAGAAGTCCGGCGCCTGACCGACGATCCCGCCGTGACCAGCGCGGTCGATTTTCTGCCCGAGCGCGTCGGGATCGAGGATGCCCGCGGGCTGATCCGCGCGGCCGGCACGGGCCGCGACGTCTTCCTCGGCCTGCACGAGCGCGAGGACCGCAGCCTCGTGGGTATCGTCGGCGCCCATCTGCGGGCGCTCGAGGCGATCGAGATCGGCTACTGGATCGGAGGCTCCGCGCGTGGCCGCGGCTACGGCGCGGAGGGCGTCGGCGCCATCGTCCGCGCGTTGGCGGAAGCCTATCCCCGCCGCGCGGTCGTGGCCGAGTGCCGGCCCGAAAACATCGCCTCCTGGAACATGCTGCACACGCTCGGCTTCCGACCCACCGGCGACGGCGGCCAGCGGCCGGGGCGGAAGCTGATGGTTTGGGATGTTCGGGATGCGCCTCCCGAGAAGTTGGCTCGATCGGGTACCGCCGTTTCCGGGGCAACAATTCGGGCTGACGGAACGCGAGCCCAGTAAACGCAGGATTTCGGCGGACTATTCGGCAGCCGCGCGCGGGGCCTCACCCGACATCCAAGCCGCCAGATCCGCCCGCGCCCGGTCCGTCAGCGCCCGCTTCTTCAGCGCCGCCTTCTCCGGTCCGCGGAGCCGCTTGCCGGTCTCGTTGCGCGGCATCCGCTCCAGCGGCGTGAACAGTCCGAAATTGACGTTCATCGGCTGGAACGAGCGTGGCTTGCCGGCCTCCTCTTCGGCCGCGAGGTGGCCGCCGGTGATGTGCGCGATGAGAGCGCCGAGCGCCGTGGTCTGCGGCAAGGGGGCGAGGGTGCGGCTCTCGCGTTCGGCGACGGCGTAGCGCCCGGCCATCAGCCCGATCGCGGCGCTCTCGACATAGCCCTCGCAGCCGGTGATCTGGCCCGCGAAGCGCAGGCGCGGCTCGGCCTTCAGGCGGAGCGTCGCATCCAGCAGGCGCGGGCTGTCGAGATAGGTGTTGCGGTGGAGACCGCCGAGGCGGGCGAACTCGGCATTCTCGAGGCCCGGAATCGTCCGGAAGACGCGGATCTGTTCGGCGTGCTTCAACTTCGTCTGGAAGCCGACCATGTTGAAGAGCGTGCCAAGCGCATTGTCCTGGCGCAGCTGGACGATGGCGCAGGCTTTGACCGTCGGATCGTGCGGGTTGGTCAGCCCCACCGGCTTCATGGGGCCGTGGCGCAGGGTCTCGGGGCCGCGCTCGGCCATGACCTCGATCGGCAGGCAGCCGTCGAAATAGGGAGTCGAGGCCTCCCACTCCTTGAAGCTCGTCTTCTCGCCGGCAATCAGCGCCTGGATGAAGGTATCGTACTGCTCCCGGTCCATCGGGCAGTTGAGGTAATCGGCGCCGGTGCCGCCGGGACCGGCCTTGTCGTAGCGCGACTGGAACCAGGCCTTGCCCATGTCGATCGAGTCGCGATGCACGATCGGCGCGATGGCATCGAAGAAGGCGAGCGATTCGGCGCCCGTGAGCCCCGCGATGGCCTCGGCCAGCGCCGGAGAGGTGAGGGGTCCTGTGGCGACGATGACCTGATCCCAATGGGCGGGAGGCAGGCCGTCGATCTCCTCGCGAGCGATGGTGACGTTCGGATGCGCTTCGAGGGCAGCGGTGACGGCGGCGGCGAAGCCGTCGCGGTCGACGGCGAGCGCCCCACCGGCCGGCACCTGATGCGCGTCGCCCGCCCGCAGGATCAGCGAGCCGAGGCTGCGCATCTCCTGGTGCAGCAGGCCGACGGCGTTGCCGTTGGCGTCGTCCGAGCGGAACGAGTTCGAGCAGACGAGCTCGGCCAGATCCTGCGAATGATGCGCGTCGGTGCCGCGAACCGGCCGCATCTCGTGCAGGACGACGCCGTGTCCGGCCTCCGCGACCTGCCACGCCGCCTCCGAGCCTGCGAGGCCGCCGCCGATGATGTGGATGGGTTTCGATCCGGTCATGCGCCGGAATAGCGGATCGAGCACCGAGGGATCAACGCTTCGGACATGCCAGTGTAAGAGGACATGCCGGCGGAGGATGCAGGGGCGTCAGTGCAGCTTGGGCCGCACCAGATAGCGCTCGCGGTCGCCCGACATCACCGACACCGCGACGTCCCTCCCGTCGCGGCGCACGCCCAAGGGCACACGAGCGCCGGCCTCGCCGAGCGCCCAGACCTGCCGCAGGAAGCCGGCGAGATCGGCGACGGGCTCGCCGGCCACCGCCGAGAGGATGTCGCCGGGGCGCAGATCCGCGGCCTGTGCCGGCCCGTCGTCGGCCAGCCCCATGACCACCACGCCGTCCTCGGTCTCGGTGGCGTAGAGGCCGAGCCAAGGCCGTGGCGGGCTGCTGGTCCGGCCCTGCAGGCGCAGTTCGTCGAGGATCGGCGGCAGCAGGTCGATCGGTACGACCATGTTGATCGCCTGAGCCCGGCCGGAGCCGCCCTGCTGAAGCTGCAGCGATCCGATTCCCAGAAGATCGCCCTCCGGACCGATCAGGGCCGTGCCGCCCCAATGCGGATGGGCCGGCGCGGTGAACAGCGCCTCGTCCAGCAGGTATTCCCAATAGCCCGCGAATTCCTGTCGCGCGACGAGTTCGACCGCGACGCTGTGCCCGCGCCCGCCCGCGCCGGCGACGATCGCCTTGTCGCCGACCTTCAGCGCAGCGGAGCGGCCGATCGTCAGGGCGGGCAGGTCGAGCCGGCCCAGCGCCTGGACCAGCCCGAACCCGGTGGCCGCGTCGTAGCCGACGACATGGGCCGGCAGGGAGCGCCCGTCATGGGTGGTGAGCCAGACCGAATCCGCCTCGGTGATCAGGTAGCCGACGGTGAGCACCAGCCCATCCTCGCCGATCACCACGCCGTTGCCCGCCCGCTCGGTGCCGAGCGTCTCGGCGGTGAAGGCGTCGGACGGGATGCGGCTCGACAGGGAGACGACGGCGGCGAGCGCCCGGTCGAGGTCGTAGCTGTAGTCGGCGGGCTTGGGCTGCACGGAGGCGGGAATCCTGGAAGCGCCGTGGACGGCCATGATGCGGAGACCTGGGCCTCCCTCCGGTGAGGTCGGCCGATAGCCGGAGAAATAGGGGCGGGACACCCGTTCCGACACCCACGGCGTCGTGATCGGATCGCCGGACCGTCCCGACCCGTTCGCATCGTCGGCCCGTGGCGTGCTGCCGCGGTCTCGGGTAAAGCTGTCCCCAACGTTCCGCTCAGCGAACGGCAGGGCAGGGTCCGGCACACGTGATGTCACGCGACGAACAGGTGGCGCGCCTTGCGTGACGATCCGACATTGGTACGGCTCCTGCGCGACATCGCGGCGGGGGACCAATCGGCGCTCCGTTCGCTGTATGACCTGACCTCCCCGAAACTATTCGGCATCGTCCTCCGTATCCAGCGCGACAGGAGCTTGGCCGAGGATGTGCTTCAGGACGTGTATCTGAAGGTCTGGCAGGCGGCGGGTTCCTACAATCCGGAGAACGGGCGGCCGTTGCCGTGGCTCTGCACCATCGCGCGCAACCGCGCGATCGACGGGGTCCGGCGCAAGAGCGAGGTTCAGGGTCCCGTGCACGAGGACGGCGAGGATTGGTTGGAGCGGCTGGCCGACCCTCGCTCGGGCGAGGGCGCTCTGCTCGACCGCGACGCACTCAAGGTCTGCCTCGGCCGCCTCGACGCGGTGCAGGCCGAATGCGTGATGCTGGCCTATTGCGAAGGCTGGTCCCGCGAGGAGCTGGCCCGCCGCCACGACAAGCCGGTGAACACCATCAAGACCTGGCTGCACCGGACGCTCGCCTCCCTCAAGGGCTGCCTGGAGGGCGCACGATGAGTGCCGGCCCCTTCGACGCCGACCGCGACTTCCGCGCCGCCGAATACGTGCTCGGCACCTTGCCCGCCGACGAGCGTGCAGCAGTGGAGGCCGAGATCCTCAGGGATCCGGTGACCGAGGCCTGCATGCGCGATTGGGAGCGGCGGTTGGCGCCGCTGAGCCTCGCCGTGCCGGACGAGAACCCGCCACCGCGCCTCTGGGGCGCGATCGTCCAGGCGCTGCCGGGGCCGTCGGCTGTCAGCATTCCCGCCAACGACAACCACATCGCGGCGCTCGCGGGCCAGGTAAGGCGCTGGCGCCTAGCGTCGGTGGGCGCCGGGCTGATCGCCGCCGGGCTCGCGCTGTTCGTGGCCGTCGGGCCGCGCGTGCCGACGCCCGATGCCGCCGGCCGCTACGTCGCGGTCGTCACCAGCGCCGGCGATCTGCCGGCCTTGATCGTCAGCGTCGACACGCGCACCGGTACCGCCCAGGTGCGTCCGGTCGCGGCCAAGGCGCCGGACGGGCGCAGCCTCGAACTCTGGTACATCGGCGCGGACAAGACCCCGAAGACGCTCGGCCTCGTCGGCTCGGGCGCGAGCCGGATCGCCCTGCCGGCCGGCGCCGCCGGCGGCGATGGCCTCATCGCCGTGTCGGTCGAACCGCAGGGCGGTTCCCCCACCGGGCAGCCCACGGGACAAGTGGTCTATACGGGCAAGCTGATCCGGGATTGAGGCCTCAACCTCACCAAGGACCGGACGCATTCTGCCCGCTCCCCCCTTTCTGCTCCTGCCGATTGATTGCCACGTTGGCGCGCGTCCCCCTCACCCCGCATCCGGGGAGAGGGAGCGGCACTGGAATAGGCTCATCCGACGCGGCTCCTTCGGCTACCGCCTCGCTTCGGCGACGATGAGGTCGCGAAGCCCTGTCCTCGCGCGCGAGGTGAGGGCTTCGCGCCATCCGACTCCTCCCAAAAGAAAACCCCGGCTCTCGCGAGCCGGGGCTTCGTTTCGACGGGCGCGACCCCGAAGAAATCAGGGCTGCAGCACGCCGTTGATGACGTGGATGACGCCGTTCGACTGCATCACGTTGGCGATGGTGACGGTGGCGGTGTTGCCCTTGGCGTCGGTCACGAAGACCTTCTTGCCCTTGGTCTGCACGGTGAGCGGCTCGCCCTGCACGGTCTTGATCGTGCCCTGTCCGCCGCCTTCCCTGGCCACGGCCGCCAGATCCTTGGCGGTCAGGGTGCCGGGAACGACGTGGTAGGTCAGGATCGCGGTCAGGGTCGCTTTGTTCTCGGGCTTGACCAGGGTCTCGACGGTGCCAGCCGGCAGCTTCGCGAAGGCGGCGTTGGTCGGTGCGAACACCGTGAACGGGCCGGGACCGGACAGCGTGTCGACGAGGCCGGCGGCCTTCACGGCGGCGACCAGCGTGGTGTGGTCCTTCGAGTTCACCGCGTTCTCGACGATGGTCTTCGAAGCGTACATCGGCGCGCCGCCGACCATTGGGTTCTTGGCGAACGCTGCGGCCGGCATGGCTGCGCCGATGGCGAGAGCGAGGGCGAGTGCGGCGAAACGCTGGGGTGCACGGATCATGATAGTAGTCCTCCTGTTCGACGCCCGGTGGTCCGGGGTTCGAGTGCCGATACGGGGAGGTGCGCCGCTAAGTTTCGCGCGATCCGATCGTTCCTGAGAGACCGGGATGCGTCAGACCGCCGCGCCCGAACGAAAAAACCGTCCGACCCCGAGGGATCGGACGGCGTGTCCTCGTGACCGAGGCGGGGCGCCGCAGAGGCGCCCCGGTTCGGATCAGTACTTGCGGACGATCGGAGCCGGAGCCGGAGCCGGAGCCGGGCTGTACAGCGGAACGATGATGCGGAACCAGCCTTCCGTGTTCTCGATGTCGCGGCTGCGGCCGGTGGCATCGACGAAGCGGGCCTGGGTCACGACGTCGCGAGCGACATAGGCCTGGGCGGTGAAGAGGCCGAAGTCGTAGCCGACGAGACCACCGAGGGCGAAGCGGCCCTGGCGACCGACGATGTTGGCGTTGCTGCCGACGTTGACCGTGCCGTAACCGATGGCACCGAACTCGAACTTCGCCTTGCCCTCGTTGAACAGGTCGAACTTCTTCGTCGCGGTCAGGTCGAGGTTCAGCGAGTCCGAGATCACGAACGGACCGCGGGTGCCGAAGGTGTTGTTGCCGTCGAACCGGCCGGGCGAGTCGTAGAAGTTGCCGGTCAGGTTGGCGGTGATGTTCCAGTTGTCGCCGGTGTACGAGGCGGCGATGCCGGCGCGGTAGGTGTTGGAGGCGAGCTGGGTCAGGACCGGAGCGCCGACGAATGCGCCGTTGTTCTGGACGAGGACGCCGCGGTCGCCGTTCAGGTCGTTGAGGTAGACACCGCCGAGGACCGACACGCCGAAGTTGCCGCCGAGATCGAAGGCCCAGATGCCGCCGACGAAGGTACCGACGTTGATCGAGAGATCCTTGATGCCGGTCGGGCCGCTGCTACGACCGAAAGCGAACACGGTCGGGGGAGCGACGAGGAGCTCGATACGACCACCGAGCGGAACCCACGGCGTGGCCCAGACGAGAACCGGGATGTTCACGGCGACGTCGACCGGGCTGACGACCGTCGGAGCGTCGGGCGAACGGTAGACGAAGGTGTTCAGGGCGTAGACGCCCTCGGGGAGCGGCGCACCGGTGGCGAGGCCGACCTGCTCGCCGGGAACGGTGGTGGTCTGGGCCTGAGCGGCCGTGGCAGTCATTCCGGCGGTGAGCGCGAAGGCTCCCGCAGCAAGCCAGTTCTTCATCATTTTCTCATTCCTTCCCAAGGATTTCAGGCGTCCGCCCCGTAGCCTTGAACACGACTTGGTCAGTACCTCGCTTTGCTTCGCGGGTTCTGTACGGTCGTCTCAAGCGCCCCCTTACGGCCTCACCTCAAGTCTCAACGTTGGGAACTATTCTACACTCCGATCCGGAAGGACAGAGCTTTGCCGTTCAGCTGGGCAGTTGCAGATCCACCGTTGCGCAAAAGCCGCATTTTTGCCGCGGAGCAACATAGGAATTCCGTCGCGCCATTGCAGCGCAACATGAGGTCGGACGCCCCAAGCTCGGCAAAATAGCGCATCGCGATCAAAGCTTTGCCATACGCTGCCTCGGCAGGACGAACAGGCAACAGCCGTGGGACGGTCCCGCAAACGGCCGTTTCGGGACTGCGCGCCACGCTTCGGCCGGACGGGTGAATGGGACGGCGGATTTGGGACCCGGAGGCGACTCGATGGGCTCGAGCGATCGAAATCCTCGAATCGCATCGTGCGCGAGGCCCCGGCCCGGGCGAATCGACCGGGCCGATCGGATTATTCGGCAGCCTGCCGCCGTTTCGCGGCGGTCGCGCTGCGGGTCGGAGTCGGCTGCACCGTCGCCGGCCGTCGCGCCAGGACATCGCGCAGGAATCGCCCGGTATGGCTCGCGATCGACTTGGCGATCTGCTCGGGCGTGCCCTCGGCCACGACCACGCCGCCGCCGTCGCCACCCTCCGGCCCCATGTCGATCACCCAGTCGGCCGTCTTGATGACCTCGAGGTTGTGCTCGATCACGACGACGGTGTTGCCCTGGTCGACGAGCTCGTGGAGCACCTCCATCAACTTGGCGACGTCGTGGAAGTGCAGGCCGGTGGTGGGCTCGTCCAGGATGTAGAGCGTGCGGCCGGTGGCCCGCTTCGACAGCTCCTTCGAGAGCTTCACGCGTTGCGCCTCGCCGCCGGAGAGCGTCGTCGCTTGCTGGCCGACATGGACGTAGTCGAGCCCGACGCGCTTCAGCGTCTCCATCTTCTCCCGAATCGTCGGCACCGCCTTGAACAGGTCGGCGGCCTCCTCGACGGTCATGTCGAGCACGTCGGCGATGGAGCGTCCGCGGTACTTCACCTCCAGCGTCTCGCGGTCGTATCGCTTGCCCTTGCAGACGTCGCAGGTGACGTAGACGTCGGGCAGGAAGTGCATCTCGATCTTGATGACGCCGTCGCCCGAGCAGGCCTCGCAGCGCCCGCCCTTCACGTTGAAGGAAAAGCGCCCCGGCTGGTAGCCGCGCGCCTTGGCCTCGGGCAGCCCTGCGAACCAGTCGCGGATCGGGGTGAAGGCGCCGGTATAGGTGGCCGGATTCGAGCGCGGCGTGCGCCCGATCGGCGACTGGTCGATGTCGATGACCTTGTCGAGATGCTCGAGGCCTTCGAGGCGATCGAACGGCGCCGGGTGCTCCAGCGCCCCGTTCAGTTTTTTCGCGACGGCCTTGTAGAGGGTGTCGATGACGAGGGTGGACTTGCCGCCGCCGGAGACGCCGGTGATGCAGGTGAAGGTGCCGAGCGGGATCGCCACGTCGACGTTCTTCAGGTTGTTGCCGCGTGCGCCGAAGAGCTTGAGCGCGCCCTTCTTGGCCGTGCGGCGCGCCGTCGGGGTGCGCACCGCCATCTCGCCGGTGAGGTACTTCGCGGTCAGCGAGGCGGGGTTTTTCAGGACCTCGGCGGGCGTGCCCTGCGCGATGATTTGGCCGCCATGGATACCGGCGCCCGGGCCGACATCGACGACGTAGTCCGCCTGCAGGATCGCGTCCTCGTCGTGTTCGACCACGATTACCGAATTGCCGAGATCGCGCAGCCGCTTCAGCGTGCCGAGAAGCCGCTCGTTGTCGCGCTGGTGCAGGCCGATCGAGGGCTCGTCGAGCACGTAGAGCACGCCGGTCAGCCCCGAGCCGATCTGTGAGGCGAGCCGGATGCGCTGGCTCTCGCCGCCCGACAGCGAGCCCGAGCCGCGCGCCAGCGTCAGGTATTCCAGCCCGACATCGACGAGGAAGGTGAGGCGGTCGCGGATCTCCTTGAGGATGCGGGCCGCGATCTCGTTCTGCTTGTCCGTGAGCTTCGACGCGATCTCGGAGAACCAGCGGTGGGCCTCACGCACCGAGAGCGCGGTGACCTGACCGATGTCCTGCATGTCGATCTTGACCGCGAGCGCCTCGGGCTTCAGCCGCTTGCCGTCGCAGGCTTCGCAGGGCGTGGCGCTCATGTAGCGCCCGATTTCCTCGCGGGCCGAGTCGCTCTCGGTCTCCTTGTAGCGCCGCTCCAGGTTCGGGATGACGCCCTCGAAGGGCTTGTTGACCGAGTAGGAGCGCAGGCCGTCGTTATAGGCGAACCGGACCGAGTCCTTGCCGGTGCCGTAGAGGATCGCGATCCGGCCGTTCGTCGGCAGGGACGCCCAGGGCACGGTGGTCTTGAAGTCGAAGTGCTTGGCCAGCGCGTCGAGCGTCTGCTCGTAATACGGCGAGGTCGACTTCGCCCAGGGCGCCACCGCGCCACGCTTCAGTGTCAGCGACTCGTCGGAGATCACGAGTTCCGGATCGATCCGCATCTCGTGGCCGATGCCGCCGCAGGTCGGGCAGGCGCCGAAGGGGTTGTTGAACGAGAACAGCCGGGGCTCGATCTCGGGGATGGTGAAGCCCGAGACGGGGCAGGCGAACCGCGACGAGAACGTTATTTTTTTCGGGGTTTCCCCCTCCGGTACGTCGGCGAACTCGATGTCGGCGATGCCGTCGGCGAGTTCGAGCGCCGTCTCGAAGGAATCGGCCAGCCGCGCCTTGATGTCCTCGCGCACCACGATGCGGTCGACCACCACGTCGATGTCGTGCTTGAGCTTCTTGTCGAGCTTCGGCGCGTCGTCGATCGGATAGTACTCGCCGTCGATTCGCAGCCGCTGAAACCCCTTCTTCTGGTATTCCGCGATCTCTTTCCGGTACTCGCCTTTCCGCCCTCGGACCACGGGCGCGAGCAGGTAGAGCCGGGTCTTCTCCGGCAGCTCCAGCACCCGGTCGACCATCTGGCTGACGGTCTGGCTCTCGATCGGCAGGCCGGTGGCCGGCGAATAGGGGATGCCGACGCGCGCCCAGAGCAGGCGCATGTAGTCGTAGATCTCGGTAACGGTGCCCACCGTCGAGCGCGGGTTCTTCGAGGTCGTCTTCTGTTCGATGGAGATGGCCGGCGAGAGCCCATCGATCTGGTCGACGTCGGGCTTCGACATCATCTCCAGGAACTGGCGGGCATAGGCCGAGAGCGACTCGACGTAGCGGCGCTGGCCCTCGGCATAGATCGTATCGAAGGCGAGCGACGACTTGCCCGAACCGGAGAGGCCGGTGAACACAACCAGCCGGTCGCGCGGAATCGTCAGGTCGACGTTCTTGAGATTGTGCTCGCGTGCGCCGCGCACGGAGATGACGCGGGTATCGCGGGGCGCCGGGCCGGCCTGATCGAAGAACCGGTCCAGCTCGGTATCGGACTTCTCGACCGGATTTGCCGCAGCCTTGCCAGCGGGCTTTGCAACTGCCTTGCCGCTCGGCTTCGGCGCTGCTGTCTTGGCGGCTTGGATAGCTCTGGCCATGCAGGGCTCGGTCTCGCGAGAGGTCGTAACAGCACGCCGCCGGTCGAAGCGTCGCGCAAAGCCCATGTCGTGTCCCGCCGGGACTGGACAAGGCAGTTCAGCGCTTCCCTAGCGTCTGGAACGAAGAGAGTACACCGCCGGCTGCGGAGGTTCGCCCATGTGAGCCCTACTCTGCTCGGCGGCAATTCGTCATCGCCTCGACGGCAGCCGCGAGCGCACCGGCACGCACGCGTTCCTCACGAATCCGCCTCCGCCGGCCGGACCGGTGCGGGTGGTGGCCGAACAAGCGTGACGTTGCCCGTGGCGGCCCAAACCGCCTTGCACGACCCTTCGGATCGACCGGCCCCGACGCCGGACGACCCGGAGATGCGTCATGACCTCAAGTGCTTCCCTCGCGATCGTATCCCGTCCCCGGGCGGCCCGGTTCGCGCCCGTCCTCATCGGCCTCCTCGCCCTCTTCGCCGGACCCGGCACGCCCCGCGCCGCGCCGGTCGCGCCGGGCAGCGGCGAACTCGTCCTGCGCGGGCCCTCGGACGCCGCCCCGGTCGAGGCACCGCGCCTGATGACCGACGTCACCGTCGCGGTCAGTGGGCCGACGGCGCGGGCCGTCGTCACCCAGGCCTTCCGCAACACCACCACCGAGTGGGTCGAGGGCACCTACGTCTATCCGCTGCCGGAAGACGCGGCGGTCGATTCGATGAAGCTCGTCATCGGCAACCGCATCGTCGTCGCCGACATCCGCGAGCGCGCCCAGGCCCGGCGGGCGTACGAGGCGGCGAAAAGCGCCGGCAAGACCGCCGCGCTCACCGAGCAGGAGCGCCCCAACGTCTTCACCAATGCGGTGGCCAATATCGGCCCCGGCGAGACCGTGCTGGTGCGCATCGAGTACCAGCAGACCATCCGGCACTCGGGCGACACCTATGCGCTCCGCGTCCCCCTCGTCGTCGCGCCCCGCTACAACCCGGCACCGCCGATCGTGAACCTCGTCGGCGAGCGTGGAACCGCGGCCGGGATCGATCCGGTGCCCGACCGCGACCGCATCAGCCCCCCGGTGCTCGATCCCGCGAAACACGCACCCACCAATCCGGTGACGCTGCACGTCGACCTCAAGGCCGGCTTCGCGCTTGGCGCGATGCGCAGCGACACCCACAAGGTCCGCATCGAGGAGACCGGGCCGGATGCCCGCCGGGTCAGCCTCGACGACGGCCCGGTCCCGGCCGACAGGGATTTCGAGCTGACCTGGCGGCCGGCTCCGAGCGAGGCGCCCAGCGTCGGCCTGTTCCGCGAGCATGTCGGCGCGGACGATTACGTGCTGGCCAGCGTGACCCCGCCGGTCGGCCAGCCCGGGACCCGTCGCCCCCGCGACGTGACCTTCGTCATCGACAATTCCGGCTCGATGTCGGGCGCCTCGATGCGGCAGGCCAAGGCCAGCCTGCTCGCGGCCCTCGACCGGCTCGATGCCGGCGACCGTTTCAACGTCATCCGCTTCGACAACACCATGCAGAGCCTGTTCTCGGGCGCCGTCCCGGCCGACGAGAGCCATCTCACCCAGGCCAAAACCTTCGTCGCGGGAATCGAGGCCAGCGGCGGTACCGAGATGCTGGCGCCGCTGAAGGCCGCGCTCAGTGATCCGAACCCGGAGGAGACCGGACGCGTCCGCCAGATCGTGTTCCTCACCGACGGCGCCATCGGCAACGAGGACCAGATCTTTTCGGCGATCAGTGCCGGCCGGGGCCGCTCGCGGCTGTTCATGGTCGGCATCGGCTCAGCGCCGAACGGCCACCTGATGACCCACGCCGCCGAACTCGGGCGCGGTAGCTACACCAATATCGGCACGATCGATCAGGTCGCCGAGCGCACCCGCGAACTCTTCGCCAAGCTCGAAAGCCCGGTCGTCACCGACCTCGTCGCGACGTTTTCGGAAGGCGGCGCCGACGTGACGCCCGAGTTGCTGCCCGACCTCTACCGCGGCGAGCCGCTGGTGCTCTCCGCAAGGCTCGCCAAGGCCGGTGGGACGCTGACGCTGAGCGGGCGCATTGGCGACACGCCGTGGCGGCAGACCCTCGACCTCGCGACGGCGGCGGAGGGCGCCGGCATCTCGAAAGCCTGGGCGCGCGCCAAGATCGGCGACGCCGAGACCGCGCGGATCACCGGCAAGCTCACCCCCGACACGGCCGACGCGGCGATCCTGAAGCTCGCGCTGGCCCATCAGCTGATGACGCGCCTCACCAGCCTTGTCGCCATCGACGCGACCCCGCGCCGCCCGGTCGGCGCCCGTCTCGCCGCCACCGACCTGCCGCTGAACCTGCCCGCGGGCTGGGACTTCGAAAAGGTCTTCGGGCCGGCCGGCGAACGCCCGAACGGCATCGCCAGACCGGCCGTCGAGCGCCGCGCCGAAGCGGCCGCGCCGATCCGTCAGGTCAGCCTGCCGCAGACCGCGACGGATTTCGAGATCCGCCTCTGGCTCGGACTGACCCTGCTCGGCCTCGGCCTGCTCGTCGCCCGCACACGCCGGTTCGCCTGATGCGCGGGTTCCCCATCCGAGCGAAGGGCAGGGCGGCCGCAGCCGCCCTTCTCCTCTTGGCCGGGCTCGGCCTCACGGCGCAGAGTGCCTGGATCCCGGCCAAGGCGGCCCTCGCCCAGGTATTGCTGGAGCGGGCCTTCGCCGAGACCCTGGCGACGGGGAAGCCGGCCCGCCCCTGGCCCTGGGCCGACACCGTACCGGTCGCCCGGCTGACGCTCGCCGGCAGACGCTTCATCGCGCTCGCCGGCAGCAGCGGCCAAGCCCTGGCCTTCGGCCCCGGCCATGTCGAGGGCACCCCGCAGGCCGGCGACCCCGGCACCGCCGTCTACGCCGCGCATCGCGACACGCAGTTCGCGGTGCTGGGGCTGTTGAAGCCGGGCGACCCGATCGCCGTGACGCGAGGAGATGGGCGGACGGCGACATTTCGCGTGACCGGCAGCCGTGTCGCCGCGTGGGATGCGTCAGGGGTCGACCCGGCGGCGATCGGGATCCGGCTCGTGCTATCCACCTGCTGGCCGCTGGGAGCGGTCACGCATGGGCCGTTGCGGCTGATCGTCGAGGCGGAACGCGCCGACCACGGTTGAGGCGACGCCTGGACAAGTCCGTGTCTGCGGTGACCCGGATGGGGCGCGCTCCGCCGAAGTGGCAACGGTCCGGCGCAAGAGCGCGCGACGCAACAAGGACTTGGTGCGGTTGGCTTCTGGGCGGCGACAGCTTCACGACGCTCGATAGATCTGTGCGACCGCGCCCCCCGGAAAGGCCTGTGAGCTCATCAGCCTGAGAGGCTTCGGCGCTGTGAGGTCGGAGAACAGCGGCAGGCCTTGGCCCAGCGCCACGGGGGCCACTGCCAGGGCGTATTGATCGACGAGTCCCGAGGCGACGAGACTGCGGGCGAAGCGGACGCCACCGTGGGCGATGATCGGCTTGCCCTCTTGGGCTTTCAGCCTCGCGATTTCCTCCAGCAGGTCACCGCTGGCCACATAGGGGTCCGTCCAACTGTCTGCGCCAGGTTGTCGCTCCGCGGATTGTGTGGCTCCGGCCTTGGCGCGAGCCTCGTCAAGCGCCGCGGTGTCGTGTCGGTTGCCGAGCGCTGCCGCCCCCTGTCGTGAGAAGACGGCCTTCGGGATCTGGTTCATCGGCGGCGCGAACATGTCGGTGGAGGTCGGCCACCACGCGGCCATATCCTGGAAGCTGCGGCTGCCCATGATGTGCAGCCCGGCGTTCCAGAGATAGTCGGCGCTCCAGGCCTTCGCCTCGCGATCGGCACCGAACATCCAGGTGTTTCGGCCATCCAGGTCGCTCACGAAGCCGTCGATCGATATCGACATCTTCAGGATTTGGTCTCTCACGGCTTTCTCCTCGCATCGGTTTCGGTCCAAGAACGGACGGGATCGATGAAATCCGACAGCGCGTATCGCTTCTCGGCCCCGTGCCTGTCCGCTGCTGGTCATTGACCTTCCGGACACCCGCTTGCCATACTGTCCGGTTTCGTGCGGATCTGTGCGCACCGACCGGAAGGGGCGCATGTCGACAGCGGAAACCGAACTGCCCGAGGCGCAGAGCCGGGCGATCGCGCAGGCGGTGCGGGAGGCGTTGGCGCGGCGGCGGATCTCGCGGCAGACGCTGGCCGACGAGGCGCGCATCAGCATCTCGACCCTGGAGAAGGCGCTCTCGGGCCGCCGGCCCTTCACCCTGGCGACGACCATACGGCTCGAAGAGGCCCTGGGCGTCGGCCTCCGCGGGCCGGCGCAGCCCGATAAGGCTCTGGATACCCGGCGCCATGCGTCGGAAGAGCTCGGCGCTTATTCCCGTGAGGGCGTGTCCTGGCTGGAGGGCCGCTATCGCACGCTGCGCCCGTCCTTCGGCGCGGCGGACGCGATCTTCGCCTACCGCACCGAGATCGCCTGGGAGCCGGAGAGCAGCCGGCTGACGTTCCGCGAGGCGGAGCGGATCGATGCACCCTTCGCGCAGACGGGCTTCGTCTCGGTGCCGAACCTCTCGGGCCAGATCTATCTCGTCACCAACTGGCAGGGGCAGCACCGCATCGCCATGCTCTGCCGCCCGACGATCCGCGGCGAGATGTACGGCATTCTCACCACGCTGCATTCGGGCCGCGGCTCCCAGCTCACCCCGGCGGCCTGCCCGCTGGTGCTGATCCCGGAGCGCAGCGAACTCGCCGCGGGCGATACCTACGGCCGGATCACCGCCGGGCATCCTGCCTATGCCGTCTGCCGAGAGGCGCTCGGGCGCGTCAGCGACGACGGCTACGCCCTGTTCTTCGCCTGCCCGGCTTGAGGAAACGCCCGAACCGAAGGCCTGCCGAGCAGCAATGGCAAGATTGGCCAAGGAGGCCGGATCACGGCCGGAGCGGCTCGCTGCGATACCGACGCGGCGACCGAAGCGGCAGGTGCCCGCCGCAGAGACGCGGTTGCGATCGCCGCAGTCCCGAACGGCGAGGATGCCGGCTCTGGCCAGCGCAAGGGCGAATATCGCTGGCGACGGCCGAGGTGTCGCCGCACGGGAACTTGGCCGCGGCTTCTGCGTAGACGATGGGCATCACGGAACCGTCGACCATGCATCGCTTCGCCTTCGTCGCCAGTCTCGTTCTCGTCGCCGCCGCGTTGAACTGGCCGGCCGTCGCGTCCGCCGTTCGCTTTTGAGGCCGGACATGACCACGATGCGCGACCTCGCCGACCGCTCCGATCTCGCTACGCGCTCCCTCCCGAGCGGTGGTAACATCGTGACCTTGCGATCTCTGCGTCCGAGCGGAACGGCGGAGGAGCTGCGTACGTTATCCAACGCCATGCCGATCTGCCGCATCCATGTCCCACCTGCCGCCGCGCCTCAGCAGCAGGAAAAAGTGCGCCTTTCGCATTACATCGTCACCCGCCGGACGCCTCCCCGCGCCGCCAACGACAATAGGCGCACGCGGTCTCGTCGAGCCTGGCCCTGGGTTGCAGCCATCGCCGTAGCGCCGACCTTGACTGTCGTGGCGATGCTGTCCGGCCTCTTCTAGGACCCGTTAAGGATCGGCCGAAATTGCTCTTGTCGAGGCTTCGCCCTAGCGTTGCGGCATGCCTCTCGTTCCTCCGCCCCAAGTCGCGCCTTCGCTCACCGCGGACACGCCGCCGTCGACGCATCTCGCCGGCAACGCTCCCGAGTGGTCGGTCGGTGACCTCGCTTCCGCGCTGAAGCGAACGCTGGAGGATGCCTTCGGTCACGTCCGTTTGCGTGGCGAGATCTCGGGCTATCGCGGCCCGCACGGCTCCGGCCACGCTTACTTCTCGCTGAAGGACGGCACGGCCAAGATCGACGCGGTGGTCTGGAAGGGTGTGCTCGGTCGTCTTCGGCAGAAGCCGAAGGAGGGCCTCGAGGTCCTTGCGACCGGCAAGATCACGACCTTTGCCGGAAAGTCCTCGTACCAGATCATGATCGACTCCATGGAGCCGGCCGGCATCGGCGCCTGGATGGCGCTGCTGGAGGAGCGCAGGAAGCTCCTTGCCGCCGAGGGACTCTTTGCCCCGGAACGCAAGCGGCCGATCCCCTACCTGCCGCGCGTCATCGGCGTCGTGACCTCGCCCACCGGTGCGGTCATCCGCGACATCCTGCACCGTCTGCAGGACCGCTTCCCACGACCCGTCCTGGTCTGGCCGGTGCGGGTGCAGGGGGAGGGCGCGGCCGAAGAGATCGCCACGGCGATCCGCGGCTTCAATGCCCTGGCTCCCGGCGGAAAGATCCCGCGGCCGGACGTGCTGATCGTCGCCCGCGGCGGCGGCTCGATCGAAGATCTCTGGGCCTTCAACGAGGAGGCCGTAGTGCGCGCGGCATCCGAGGGCACGATCCCCCTGATCTCCGCGGTCGGGCACGAGACCGACACGACGCTGATCGACTTCGTCTCCGACCGCCGCGCGCCGACGCCGACCGGCGCGGCCGAGATGGCGGTGCCGGTGCGCGCCGACCTGCTCGACGCGATCCGCGACCTCGGCGGCCGCCAGCAGGCCACTATCCTGCGCCGGGTCGAGCGCGAGCGCCTCGACCTGCGTGCGCTGGTGCGGGCGATGCCCGATCCCGACGCCTTCCTCGCGGCCAAGCGCCAGCGCCTCGACCTCGCCGAAGCCCGGCTCGCGCCGGCGCTCGCCGCGAACGCCCGCGACCACCGCGAGCGGCTGAGCCGCCTGAGCGACCGCCTCGCCCGACGCTCGCCCGCCGTCGCGCTGGCGGATGCACGCGGCCGCCTGGCCCGGATCGGCGAGCGCCCGCGTACGGCCCTCCGCTACGCCATCGAGCGCCGCCGCGACCGGCTCGACGCGCTCGGCGGCCTGCTCGGGGCGCTGAGCTACCGCAGCGTTCTCGCCCGCGGCTACGTCTTGGTGCGGGACGAGGACGGCACGCCGCTGCGCTCGGCGGCGATCGCGGCGCAGGCCGCCCGTCTGCAGCTTCAGTTCGCAGACGGTGCCCTCGTAGCGATCCCAGAAACCGACGCCGGGGACGGGGATGGCACTGCCAAGCGTGCGCCGCGCGGCGTAAAGGCGCGCGAGCCGAAGCCTGCGGCACGCCAGGGCTCGCTGTTCTGATACGGCTGGTCACTGAAACGCTCGGATATCCGCGTATCAATCCGCCGGGGTCTCCTTCCGAAAATAGACGTATCGGGAGAGTTCGCGCGTGAAACCGAGCGCACGGTAGAGCATCACGGCACCGGTATTGTCGGCCTGGACCTGGAGACAGACCCCGAAGGCGCCCTGGATGCGAGCCCATCCCATCAGCGCGCCGACGACCCTGCGGCCCAAACCGCGACCGCGCATCGGAGCGAGCGTCCCGACGGACTCGATCACTGCGAGTCGTCCGTCGATGGCCCCATACGCCATCGCGGCGACGGCCCCGTCGACGATCACGGCGGCAAAGGTTTTGGGCAGCACGATGCAACCGGTCATCGTGCGGTAAACCCGATCGGTCTCGGCATCGGCCCGGGTCAGAGCCGAGCGGGCTGCGAGCCAGGCCTGATTGGGGTCGTCGAGGAATACCACCGCCGGGTCGGGCCCCCCGGCAGGGCCGGTGAGATCGGCCATGAGCGTGAGCGACTGCCCGAAGGCGGCGTAGCCACGCCGCTCCAGCGCCTCCGCCATCGTCGGCACGAGGCTCGGTACACGAAACATCGCGGGCCGGCCGATCCCGGCATAGAGCGTTTCGCACCGCTCGATCGCCGCCATAGGATCACCGGTCGATGGTCGTAGGGGGCTGACCGAGTTCGTCCGCTTGGTCGGGCCGCCCGACGCGCGCAGCAGATGGTCGCCGACGTGGACCTGCCGCGGGGAGGGCCAGGCGTTGAGGCAAGCGCTTTCGGCGGTCCAGGCAATATCGTCGGCGTCGGTCATGAGGGGCTGCGGCGGCTGCGCGAAAACCGGATCCTCACCGGGGCCGCGGCCTGCGGCAACCCGGGCTCGCCTTGCCGGATTCCGTGCCCGCCACAGCTATCCGCTCGCACCGGCATCGGGCCGGCCGACGAGGACACCACCATGAAGCACGGCGCGCGTAACGACATCCCGGCCGAAGTGGTCGCGATCAAGCGCGGCTCGGTGATGGCGCAGGTCGAGGCGAAGATCGTCGGCACCGATTATCGCATCACCTCGGTGATGACCCTCGACTCTCTGGACGAACTCGACCTCAAGCATGGCGACACCGTCCACGTCATCGCCAAGGCGGTGAACGTGTTGCTGGTCAAGCCGTAGCGGGCAGGTTGCAGCCCCATCCCGCGCCGCGCCCGGGTTGACGGCCGGAGCCGCCTTTGCGAACCGCGGCATGGCTCCTGCCTCCGTCAGGGGTGGAACCGACCCCGGTGCGGCAGGAGAGGCGTGTGACCACCACGATCGACAGTTCCCAGAAACTCCACCTCGTCTTCGGCGGCGAACTGGAGAGCCTGGAAGGCGTGACGTTCAGCGACGTCAAGGGCCTCGACATCGTCGGGATCTTTCCGGATTTTGCCTCGGCCCAGGCCGCGTGGCGCGCGAAGGCGCAATCCACGGTCGACAGCGCGCTGACGCGCTACTTCATCGTCCATCTGCATCGGCTGCTCGAGCCCTAATTCGTCATGTGGCGGGCGATGCCTGTGCAGCGATCGGTGGCAGTCCCCACCGATCCGGATGAAGGCATTGTGACGCCCGTGGCACGCTGGTATCAGCGCCGCCGACCCGCGCCTTGCCCTCCGGGCGGCTCCCGCGACGAGAGACGCTTGGTATGAAATCCTCGATCAAGATCATCGCCGGCAATTCCAGCCGGCCGCTGGCCGAGGCGATCGCGGCCTATCTCGAGCTGCCGCTCGCGACCTGCATGGTCCGGCGCTTCGCCGACATGGAGATCTTCGTCGAGCTGCAGGAGAACGTCCGCGGCGAGGACGTATTCATCGTGCAGTCGACGTCGTTCCCGGCGAACGACCACCTGATGGAACTGCTGATCATGATCGATGCGGCGCGGCGCTCGTCCGCCCGCCGGATCACCGCGGTGATCCCGTATTTCGGCTACGCCCGGCAGGACCGGCGCACCTCGGGCCGCACGCCGATCTCGGCCAAACTCGTCTGCAACCTGATCACCGAGGCCGGCGCCGACCGCGTGCTGACGCTCGATCTCCATGCCGGCCAGATCCAGGGCTTCTTCGACATTCCGACGGACAATCTCTTCGCCGCGCCCGTGATGGTGCGCGACATCAAGGAGCGTCTGGCGCCGGGCGACCGCATGGTGGTCTCGCCGGACGTCGGCGGCGTGGTGCGCGCCCGCGCGCTCGCCAAGCGCATCGACGCCTCGCTCGCCATCGTCGACAAGCGCCGCGAGCGGGCGGGCGAGTCGGAGGTGATGAACATCATCGGCGACGTCGAGGGCCGCTCCTGCATCCTCGTCGACGACATCGTCGATTCCGGCGGCACCCTGGTGAACGCGGCCGAAGCCCTGCTCAACGCCGGCGCCAAGGAGGTCTCGGCCTACATCACCCACGGGGTCCTCTCCGGCGGCGCGGTCTCGCGGATCAGTGCCTCGCGGATGAAGGAGCTGGTCATCACCGACTCGATCCAGCCCACCCAGGCCGTGAAGCTTGCCCGGAACATCCGCGTCGTCTCGATCGCGCCGCTGCTCGGCGAGGCCATCGGGCGCACGGCGACCGAGTCGAGCGTGTCGAGCCTGTTCACCTGACGATCGGCCTTGGCCGGCCATGCGTTTATGTCGCGCGGCAGCCGGGCTTTCCGACCTGCCGTGCGCTCTAAATCCAGGTGCGCCGGGCCGCCGGGCCATCATGCGAACAGCAACAATCGTCGACGATGCAGCGCCCCAAGCAGATCCTCGGTCTCCATGGTCTGGCGAACAAGCCGCCCAAGGAGGAGAAGCAGCGCTGGTGGAAGGCGGCCATCGGCGAAGGCCTCGTGCGGAATTGCGGCGTCGAGCCTGACGACCTGCCGTTCGAGTTCGTGTACTGGGCCGACCTCCGCTACGACCAGCCGCTCGACGAGGGCAAGAATCTCGAGCCCTATTACGCCGACGCGGGCACCGGGCCGTTCCCGACCTCGCGAGAGGAGCCCGGCGACGAGAAGCGGCTCGGCCTCACCGACTGGCTCTATCGCAAGATCGACTGGCTCCAGGACAAGACCGGTCTGACGCCTTTCGACGACGTCCTGATCGAGTACCGCCTCGACGACCTCTGGGGCTATCTGGAGGATGCCGCGTTTCGCAGCGCAGCGCGCGATCGATTGCGCGAAGTCGTCGAGCGGCACGCCGGATCGCGCATCCTGCTCGTCGCGCATTCCATGGGCTCGCTGATCGCCTACGACGTACTGCGCATGCTGGAGCGCGACGGTGTCGACCTCTGCGTCGAGCATTTCGTGACTTTGGGCGCACCGCTCGGGCTGAGCGACGTGCGCCTGAAGATGCAGGAGGAACATGGCGACCTGAAGGTGCCGGAGGGCGTGCGGCGCTGGTCGAACCTCGTCGATCGGACGGACGTCGCCACAGTCGGCGAGGACATCGTCGATTCCTACGCGCCCAGCGCGAGCGGCGTGCGCGCGCAGGACATCTCGGTGGTGAACGCCTATCGCCGGCCGAAGGGCGACCTGAACCCGCACAAGTCCTATGGCTACCTGCGCACGCCTGCTTTCTCGGCGATCGTCCAGGACTTCCTGACGACCGACGAGACCGGCTGCACGGACGTGGCCGAGGCCGCCGTGGCCTGAACGGCACAGGGCTGTCGCCGCCGTGCCACATCCACACCCCAACCGTCCGGCGCGCATTGACGCACCCGGAAGCCGCTGCGACAGACTGAGCTCGACGGTTCCCGCAAGGGATCAAAAGGGAACGCGGTGAGGGACTCGGTCCCGATGCCGCGGCTGCCCCCGCAACTGTAAGCGGCGAGTCCTCCATCAACGCGTCACTGGGCGTCCGGCCTGGGAAGACGATGAGGGGGCAGCGACCCGCGAGCCAGGAGACCTGCCGTCAGTCGTGGTCACACGCGAAATGCGTCGGGCGGGGTGCCCCGATGGATGCCGGGCTCGCATGGCTGAAGGCCGGGCGAACACGGCCTCGTTCGCGGTGACGTGCCACTGCCGTCGCCCGGACTTTTTTGCTGCCATGACGACCTGCCTCACACGCATTCGAACATCCGTCTCGCTGACCGCCCTCGCGCTGGGCCTCGGGCTCGGCCCGGCCGCCGCGCAGGAGACCTCCGCCAGCCGCACCACCCTCGAAGAGATCTCCGTCGCGGGCCTCGGCATCGTCGGCGCCGGCCTCTCGCCCGACGTGGCCTGGGATCCGAAGGACGTGAGCCTGACCCGTGCCTCGCCGGTCGGCCTGAACCTCAAGACGCCGGATCGCGGTGCCAGCCGCATCGGCCTGACCCCGCTGGAGACCCCGGCCAGCATCGACATCATTTCCGGCGAGGCGGCGCGCACCCGCGGTCAGAACACCGTGGTCGAGGCGGTGACGCAGAACGCCACCGGCATCACCACCGTCGCAGCACCCGGCAACGGCAACGGCGCCTTCACCAGCCGCGGCTTCGCCGGTCCGAACTCGATCCAGCAGCTCTACGACGGCACCCGCCTGTTCGTGGGCGCCGGCACCGTCACCTTCCCCTTCGACACCTGGAACGTCGAGCGCATCGAGGTCCTGCGCGGCCCGGCCTCGGTGCTCTACGGCGACGGCGCCATCGGCGGCATCGTCAACGTCGTCTCGAAGAAGCCGCTGTTCACGCAGTTCGATCAGGTCCGCATCGGCGGCGGCTCCTACGGCACCGCCCGTCTCGCTCTCAATTCCACCGGGCCGATCGGCGACGCCGTCGCCTACCGCCTCAACGTCAGCGGCAACCGCTCCAGCGGCTGGATGACGCCCGAAGGCGAGTTCCAGAACCTCGCGGTCTCCGGCGCGGTGACCCTGCAGGCCTCGCCCGACCTCGCCTTCACGCTCAGCCACGACACCGGATACCAGGAGCCCGCCCGCTACTGGGGCTCGCCGACCATCGGCAACCGCGTGCCGGCCGCGCTGCGCTTCAACAATTACAACGTCCGCGACGCCAAGATCACCTGGGTCGACAACTGGACGCAGCTCAAGACCGAGTGGACCCCGAGCGCGGACATCACCATCCGCAACACCAGCTACCGCCTGCAGAGCCGGCGCCACTGGCTCGACGTGGAGCAGTACAGCTTCAACCGCGGCACGGGTCGGATCGACCGCGGCGACTACCTCGAAATCTACCACCAGCAGGAGCAGGTCGGGAACCGCTTCGACGCGGCCTTCCGGGGCGACCTGTTCGGCTTCCGCAACGAGTTCGTGGCCGGCTTCGACGTCAACCACATCGACTTCAAGCACACCAACAACTTCTATTTCGACAAGACCGACAGCGTGCCGGTCTTCGGCCGCAACCTCGGCTTCTTTCCGCAGGACGGGCGGGCGATCCCGGCCTACGCCACCTCCACCGACCAGGCCTCGGTCTTCGCCGAGAACCGCCTGATCCTGTCGGAGCAGTTCGCGCTGCTCGCGGGCGTCCGCTACGACGCCTCGCGCCTCGACCGCGAGAACCTCCAGACCGGCGGCCAGTTCGACAAGAGCTTCGGAGGGCTCGGCTACCGCTTCGGCGGCATCTACAACCCGACACCGGACATCGCGCTCTACGCGCAATACGCCACCGCGACGGACCCCGTCGGCAGCCTGATCTCGCTCAGCCAGTCGCTTGCCGGCTTCCAGCTCGCCACCGGCCAGCAGGTCGAGATCGGCATCAAGGGGCTCTCGTTCGGCGGGTCTCTCGAATGGACGCTAGCCGGCTACCGCATCGTCAAGGACAACCTGATCTCGCAGTTGCCCGGGACCTCGACGGTCGCGGTACAGGTCGGCCAGCAATCCTCGCAAGGCGTCGAGGCGGCGGTTTCGATCCTGTTTCCCGAGGGCTGGCGGGTCGACGCCAACCTCGCGCTGCTGCACGCGCAATACGACGACTTCAATCAGGTCGTGAACGGGGCGACCGTGTCCTATGCCGGCAAGCAGCCCCTCGACGTGCCGGAGCAGGTCGGCAATCTCTGGCTCAACTGGGCCTTCGCGCCACGCTGGGAGGCGCGGGTCGGCGTCCAGTATGTCGGAAAGACCTTCAATGATTTCGGCAATACCGCGCCGCGCCCGGCCTATGCGCTGCTCAATGCCGGGCTCGACTATCAGGTGACGCCGGCCTCGCGCCTCAGCTTGCGCGGCTACAACCTCACCGACGAGATCTATGCGATCAGCGGCAACGCCGTGAACGGGGTCAACACGAACTGGCTGCTCGGGCGTCCCAGGACCTTCGAAGTCGCCTACACCGTGGCCTGGTGAGCGGCCGCCACGTCAAACGGGCCAAGCGCTGGCTGCTGCTCGGTCACCGCTGGCTCGGCATCGCCATGGGGCTGTTCTTCGCCCTGTGGATCGGCTCTGGGCTGGTGATGCTCTACGTGCCGTTCCCGAGCCTGACCGAGGCGGAGCGGCTCGCGCGGCTTGCGCCGATCGCCTGGGAGCGCGTCGCCGTGGCGCCGGATGCGGCCGTCGCGGCGAGCGGTGTCTCGCCGGCACCGCCCGGCTTCGCGCTGGAGATGCGCGGGCCGGAACCGGTCTATCGGATCGGGGAGGCGATCGTCTCGGGCCAAGCCGGCGCTCGGCTCGGTCCCGTCGGGCCTGCCGAAGCGCTCGCCATCGCGGGAGGGCGTGGCGGCGTCGAGCCGGTCGAGCGCGACCAGTGGACGGTGCATCAGCGCTTCGACCGGCTGCGCCCGTTCCACAAGGTCGTGCTCGGCGACGACGCCGGCACGGAACTCTACGTCTCCGTGCGGACGGGCACGATCGTCCTCGACACCACGCGGTTCGAGCGAGGCTGGAACTGGATCGGTGCGGTGGTCCACTGGATCTATCCGACGCCGCTCCGCGCCCGGGTCGACCTCTGGCGGCAGGTGCTGCTGTGGTCGTCGGGCATCGCGACCCTTGGCGCGGTCAGCGGCGTCGTGCTCGGGATCTGGCGGGTGCGGGTTCGGCGGCGTTATCCGCACGGCGCGGTGACGCCCTATCGCGGCGTCGCGCGCTGGCACCACCTGTTCGGCCTCGCCGGCGGACTGACGCTGACCACGTTCATCGTCAGCGGCTGGCTCTCGATGAACCCGAACCGCTGGTTCGCGCCGCCGACGCCGCCGGCCGACTGGCTCGCCGCCTATGCCGGGGAGGGCGGTCCCATCGGTCTCGACGCGGCTGCACTCCAGGCCCTCGCTCCGCCCGATACCGTCGCCCTGCGCTTCACCCGCCTCGGCGGCCGCTGGCTCGCCACCGCCAGCGGCCCTGGAGCCAGCCGGACGACCGGCCTGGACGGCGGCGGCATCGGCGAGGGCGAGATCGTGCGGGCGGCAGCCCGTGCCGTTCCCGGCGCCGGGCCGCCCGTCGTCGAGCGGCTCACGGCCTACGACGTCTACTGGTACGCCCTCCACGACGAACGCCCCCTGCCGATCCTGCGCCTGCGCTTCGACGATGCCGCCGCGACCTGGCTCCACGTCGACCCGGCGACGGGGGAGATCCTGCAGCGCCTCGACCGCTCGGGACGGGCTTATCGCTGGCTGTTTTCGGCCCTGCATCGCCTCGACCTGCCGGTGCTGATCGCATACCCGCCGGTCCGCGACGCGGCGCAATGGCTTCTCAACCTCCTCGGCGCCGTCATCACCGTGACCGGGCTGATCGGCGGCTGGCGGCGACTGCGGCGGCCACGGCCGCGCTCCGTGAAACCGGCCGCATGAACGCGATTGCACGCCCCCCCGGCGAGCCTGTATAGGAGGCACTTCCCTATTTCAGCGTGAGACGGGATTCTCCGGACCTGACGGTTCAGGCCGGAGAGGCAGCGGTCCTTCGTCCGCGGCATTCACCATTCCGTGCTCGCGCCCATTGCCGGAGCCGACCCCGATGTCCCAAGGACCGCTGATGCCGAAGGCCACCGCCGTATGGCTGGTGGAAAACACCTCGCTCGCCTTCGAGCAGATCGCCGATTTCTGCCATCTCCACCCGCTCGAGGTGAAGGGCATCGCCGACGGCGAAGTCGCGGCCGGCATCAAGGGCCTCGACCCGATCACGACGGGCCAGCTGACCCGCGAAGAAATCGAGAAGGCGCAGAAGTCGCCGGCGCACAAGCTGAAGATCGCCGTCTCGAAGGTGAAGCTCCCCGAGGTCAAGCGCACCACCAAGGGTCCGCGCTACACCCCGCTCTCGCGCCGCCAGGACCGCCCGAACGCGATCCTCTGGCTGCTGCGCAACCATGCGGAACTCAAGGACGCGCAGGTCATCCGGCTGGTGGGCACCACCAAGTCGACGATCCAGCAGATCCGCGACCGCAGCCACTGGAACTCCGGCTCGCTGCAGCCGCTCGACCCGGTGACGCTCGGCCTGTGCTCGCAGATCGACCTCGATTTCGAAGTCGGCAAGGCCGCCAAGGACCGTCCCGCCGCCGTGCCGGCCGAGAGCGGCCCGACCCTACTGCCGACGGAAGTCTCGACCGCGCCGAAGGGCGACGACGAGGGCGACGAAATAAACGAGAGCGCGGTGTTCGCCAAGCTCAAGGGCATGCAGCGCCCGCACGAGGACGACGACGAGGACTGAGTTTCTCGGCGCCATCGCGATGAAGCGGGCCGGATGCGGCTGTCAGCCTCCCGCCCGGCATTGTTTTTCAGGATGGCACGGTCGCCAAAGCCATTCGGATGCTGGATAGTGCCGGCTCGATCACACGGATGATCGGGCATTCGAGGGCAGGCCCATGGCCGGCACCGAGACCGACACGACGCCGGCCTCGACAGCATCTCCCGCCGGGACGAGCGGCCCCGCGGTGAACGGGGCGCTCCTTCGCAACGGGGAGGACAGGCTGCGCGAGCCGATCACGCTCGCCGACTCGCTGATCACGGAGGCCGGCTGGTCCGCCGCCAATTTCGAGACGACCGGGCCGAATCCGCCTTACCTGCATATCGGCCGTAAGCTCTGGGTCACGCTGACCGAGTGCGAGCCCTGCTTCTCGTCGGCACGCCGAGACCGCGGGCTGTTCCGCTCGAAGATCGCGATTGCCGCGCATCTCGAAGCCTACGACGCGTTGATGGTCGACCCGATCGCTTTCGAGGAGTGCTTCGGGCCGGGGGAAGGTACGGAGGCCACCTTCCCGTTCGGGACATGGCTGACCATCCGCGGCGTCGATTTCGGCGGCATCTCCCTATGGGGCCGCCGTTGCGGAGACGTGACACTACCGCTGGAGCCCCTTGCCGTCGCGTCCGCCATCTGGCTGCGCCGGACCGCCGCGATATAGCGCTCTCGCTGCTTGGACGAGAATTGTGGTCGGCACGGACCCGGTGGGATCTGTGATCGGTGGGCCGAGCCGCCGGCTTGGCGCTCCTCGCCGTGATGCCGGGGCGCCGCAGGCGAACCCGGGATCACGGCGCCGCCGACATTCGCCCGAAATGCACCTCGTCTCGTGACATCCGAAACGATCGGCAGTTCTGGATTTCGGGTTCTCGCCGACGGCGAATCCCCGGATCGACGGCGCGTTGATCCAGTCCCGCGAGGAGATCCTAAGGCTTCGGGGCCTCGGGCTTCGCGGCGTTCTCCGCAGCCTTTTCGGCGGACTTCTTGTCCATCGCCGCCGAAAAATCCTCGGGCGACTTGTCGAGATATTCCGCGAGCGTGCTCTGAAACTTGGCCTCTTCCTGGGCGGTCGGGCATTTCGGTGCGTCGGACTTCAGGCCCTCGCGCAGTTGGGCCTCGATCGGAGCCATTTCCGGCTGCAGCGCGGCGACCTTGGCGTCGACGCCAGCCCGCTGTTTGCCGTTCGTCGAGACATCGCACTCCTTGATGGCCTTCTGGAGGATCAAACCGAAGGCATAGGCCTGGATGCGTGCTGCCGGGGGAACCGCCGGTGCCGCTGCGGCGGCGGCCGCCGGTGGCGTGGCCACGACAGGAGCGGCGGCGACCGGCGCCGGTGTAGCGGGCGCAGGAGCCGGGGCAGGCGTCGGAGCCGCGGCCACCTTGGCCGGAGCCGCATCGCAGCGGCGCAGCGCCTCGTAGGCTTGCGGGAAGCCGGAGATGTCGAACTCGGCGTCGCCGTCATCGAAGCGCAGGGTGATGGTCTTGGCCGAGAGCAGATCGGGCACGATGGTGTCCGGGAACGGTGCGGTCAGCGTCTCGGCGTCGCCGGCCCAGGTCACCCCCTTCTTGAGGATCTTCTTGCCGGCGAGCAGCGTGGCCTTAACCGACTCGCCTTTGTCCCATGTCCAGGGCTGGTAGACGAGGGCCAGCGCCGAGTTCGACCCGTCGAGGGCGAAGACGATGCCGTTGATGGCGTTGTTGTCCTCTTTGTCCTTGTAGGTCTTGCTGATCAGGCACGGGTTGGCGCTGGTATCGCCGACCGTGCGCTCGACCTCCCAGTCCTTGACCATCTCGAACGGCTCGCGCTGGGCCGCATGGGACGGCGCGACCGCGACGGCGGGGAGCAGGCATGCGGTGAAGACCGCCGCGCGCAGGAATGACGTCATCGTCCGCTCTCGGAAAAGATTCGCCCTCGCCGGTGCGGGATGCAGAGGCTGAACGCGCCGCCCAGCGTTAGCGCGAACCTGAGCGGCTGCACAGGATGACCGCAGGGTATTTTCCGGCCTTCGGTAAACGTCGCCTGTCGCAGGCACGCGTCTTCATTCCAGAATTGCTCGCCCGATGGGCAAGTCAGTTTAGGGAGAGCTATGGCGGCCGGGTCTCCTGCACGAAGCCACAAGCGGTCAGCCCGGCGCTCATATGTTCGTGCGGCGCCGCCTCGATCCGGATCGGCGGCTTTTTCGGGTAGAGCGGAAGTCCGAGCGCCCTCGCATGGAGTTGCAAGCCGGGGCCGCCGTGGCGCGGCGCGTTGCCGTAGATCGTATCGCCGCGGATCGGCCAGCCCATCGCCGCACAATGGACGCGCAGCTGATGCGTGCGCCCCGTCTCCGGCGCCAGCTCGAGCCAGGCGCTGCCGCCATCCGGGCTTCGGCCGAGGACGCGCCAGCGGGTCAGCGAAGGATCGCCGGCCGGATCGGACTTCATCCACCAGCTGCGCGGATCGTCGGAGCGCCTGGCCAGCGCGAGGTCGATCACGCCGCTCTCGTCCTGCGGCGCACCCTCGACGATCGCCCAGTAGGTCTTCTCGACCCTTCCATCCGCAAACAGCTTGTTCAGACGCGCCAGAGCCTTCGGATGCCGGCCGAGCACGAGGCAGCCCGAAGTGTCGCGGTCGAGCCGGTGCGCGGCCTGCGGCCGGCGCGGCAGGCCGAAGCGCAGGTCGTCGAGGCGATCGGTCAATGTCGGACCGCCTTTCGGCCCGGGATGAACGGGCAGACCGGCCGGCTTGTCGATGACGAGCATCAGGGCATCGCGGTAGAGGAGGCGGACGCCTATGTCAGTCGCAGTCATGGTGCCGGGCTAGAGCCGGGCACCGGCGGGAGCAAGTACGGATGAGTCGAGACGAGAAGCCGGGTTGGCTCGGCCGCCTGTTCGGACGCAAGGGCGAGACGGCCGACCCGGAGACCGAAGAGCGTGCGGAGACGCCCGAGGCGGGCTCGCCGGCTTCCGACTCCGAGGGTCGGCTCGACTTCGCCACGGGTGCCGACGCCGTCGCGCAGGTGCCGATGCCGGCGAGCGAGGCTTCGGCCGACGACGCCGGCAAGAACGAGGTCCCCGACGAGATCGAAGGCGCCGACCTGCAGCCCGGCCAGGAGCCGAATGCGCCGGCTCCGTCGGCCACGCTCAATCCGGCGCCCGTCGCCGTACCGGACCCAACCGAAGCCGAGGCGCCAGAACAGAAGCGCGGCTGGTGGACGCGCCTGACCTCCGGGATGAAGCGGACATCGTCCGCGTTGTCCGACCGCGTCACCGGATTGTTCACGAAGCGCAAGCTCGACGCGGACACGCTCGAAGAGCTCGAAGACGCGCTGATCCAGGCCGATTTCGGGGTGGAGACCGCCATGCGGATCTCGGAAGCCGTGGGCAAGGGCCGCTACGAGAAGGGCATCTCGCCGGACGAGGTGCGCGCGATCCTCGCCGCCGAAGTAGAGGCCGCGCTGGCGCCTGTGGCCAAGCCCCTGGTGATCGATACGACGAAGAAGCCGTTCGTGATCCTGATGGTCGGCGTCAACGGCGCCGGCAAGACCACGACCATCGGCAAGCTCTCGCTGAAGCTCAAGGCGCAGGGTCATTCGGTGATGCTCGCCGCCGGCGACACCTTTCGCGCCGCCGCGATCGAGCAGTTGAAGGTCTGGGGAGACCGCACCGGCACGACCGTGATCAGCGGGGCCCAGGGCGCGGATGCGGCGGGCCTCGCCTTCGATGCGCTCAAGCGCGCCACCGCCGAGGGAACCGACGTCCTGCTCATCGACACCGCGGGCCGTCTCCAGAACAAGAGCGGGCTGATGGCCGAGCTCGAAAAGATCGTGCGCGTGATCCGCAAGCACGATCCAGAAGCGCCCCATGCGGCGCTGCTCGTGCTCGACGCCACCGTCGGCCAGAATGCGCTCAGCCAAGTCGAACTCTTCGCCCAGGCCGCGCCGATCAGCGGCCTCGTGATGACCAAGCTCGACGGTACGGCGCGCGGCGGCATCCTGGTCGCGCTCGCCGCCAAGTTCGGCCTGCCGGTGCACTTCATCGGCGTCGGCGAGGGCGTGGAGGATCTGGAGCCGTTTGCGGCGCGGGATTTTGCGCGCGCGATCGCGGGGCTGGAGAAGGATTAGGCGAGGACGGGGACGGCGTCCGTCTGCGAGAAGCCGCTGCCCTTGAAGAGGAGCGGCGCGTCGAGCGGCTTCGCCAGCGCGTAGGAGAAGCAGTCGCCGAAGTTGTGGGCGGCCGGGTGCCTGCCTTTGCCATAGCGGACGAAGGCATCGGCGGCGGCCTGCGCGAGGGTGTGGTCGACGGGGACGATCGTGATGCTTTCACGAGCGCGCCAAGCGAAGAGCAGCGGGCTCAAGCAGGCAGTCCGTTCTCGTCGTAGGCCAGGATCTCGTCGATCGGCCGCGGATCGATCAGCGTGCGGCGGTTCAGTCCTTCGCGCAGCAAGCGCGCCGACTCCAACCCTCCGGCGATCTCCCGCGCCAATCGCTCCCGCACCCGGCGCGGCAGGTCGAGCAGGCGATCCGGCTGCGAGCTGTGCCGCATCGCCGACGATTCGCTCAGCAAAGCCTCGGCTTCGGCGTTCTCGATCGTGATGGACATCGCTCCCTTGCGGCCCTTACAGACATCGAGCCTCAATTCTTACATGCCGGCGGGCGAACACGCCACGATCGGTCCCGCGCACAGGCACATCCCCTTGGCCCTCCCCGTCGAATCCGTCCCGCCCCGCCGCCATCTTCCGCCGCTGCTCAAGCTGGTGCTGGAGATCGGGCCGTTGATGATCTTCTTCTTCGGCAACGCCTATGCCGAGCGCTTCGGCGTCGCCCCCGACCAGAAGCTGTTCGTGGCGACCGGGGTGTTCATCGTGGCCACCGTGATCGCACTCGGGGTGCACTACGCACTGATCCGGCGGCTGCCGATCATGCCGCTGGTCTCGGGCGTCGTCGTGGTGGTGTTCGGCGGCCTGACGCTGGCCCTGCAGGACAAGACCTTCATCATGATGAAGCCGACCATCGTGAACAGCCTGTTCGGGCTGGTCCTCCTCGGCGGCCTGGCGTTTCACAAGTCGCTGCTGTCGGTGGTGCTCGACTCGGTGTTCGCGCTCACCGACGAGGGTTGGCGCAAGCTGACCTTCCGCTGGGGGCTGTTCTTCCTCGTGCTCGCACTGCTGAACGAGGTGGTCTGGCGGACGCAGACGGAGGACTTCTGGGTCAGCTTCAAGGTCTTCGGCATCATGCCGCTGACCGTCGTCTTCGCGCTGGCGCAGACGCCGTTGCTGATGCGCTACGAGCGCAAGGGTGAGGCAAAGGCCTGAGACGCTACTTCGCGGCCGCGACTGTCCCTGCCGCCCGCAGCTTGGCCAACACTCCCGAATAATTCTCCGGGGTGACGATGCCGACGAGCTTGTCGCGGATGGTGCCGTCGGGGCCGACGATGAAGCTCTCCGGCACGCCGTAGACGCCGAAATCGATGCCGACCCGGCCAGTCGTGTCCGAGCCGACGGCGGCATAGGGCACGCCGTTGCGCTCGAGGAAGCGTCGCCCGGCCGCTGGCGTGTCCTTGTAATCGATGCCGACGACGCGAATGTCGGGCTCGCGTGCCATCCGCATCAGCATCGGATGCTCGATCTGGCACGGCGCGCACCACGACGCGTAGAAGTTCACTAGCGTCACCTTGCCCTTGAATTCGGCGCTGGACAGGCCCGGCACCGGCTTGCCATCCGCCGTGAGTTCCGCCACCGGGGGCAACTGGAAGGCGGGGGCCGGCTTGCCGATCATCACGGTGGGGATCGCCGCTGGGTCGGCGCCCGAGCGCAGGCGCAGGTAGAACACGCCGGCGAGTACGGCGAATGTCACCAGCGGCAGGATCACCAGCAGCGAGCGACGTACGGGTTGCGCGGTATCGGCGCCCGTCCCGCTCACGAACGACGCTCCCCGGCCGTATCCGCGAAGGTTGCGAGCGCCCGCTTCTGCGCCCGCTGGTCGAGCAATGCGCCGACGATGAGCCCGCCGATCACCAGGGCGGTGAAGGCGTAGGCGCCGACGATGAAGCCGGCATGCGGTCCGAGATCCAACATGGCTGTCCTCAGGCGCCCTGGCCGACGGGGAGCGATCGGGCAGGCGCGACGATCGACGCCGACGCGGCGCCGGCATCGAGCCGCTCGGCCTCGCGGATGGTCAGCACGCGGACGCGGCGGCGGAAGATCTCGGTGCGCATGGCGTAGAGGTGCAGCGTCACGCCGAGCAGGGTGAAGGCGAGGATCATCTCGAGCAGCGGGTAGAGCATCGAGGGGTCTATGGCCGAGCCGCCCATGCGCATGATCGAGGCGGGCTGGTGCAGCGTCGACCACCAGTTCACCGAGAACTTGATGATCGGCAGGTTCACTGCGCCGACCAGCGTCAGGATCGCGATGGCGCGGGCCGCCCGGTTCGGATCCTCGATGGTCCGCCACAGGGCGATGATGCCGCAATAGATCAGGAACAGCACCAGCATCGAGGTCAGGCGCGCGTCCCAGACCCAGTAGGTGCCCCACATCGGCTTGCCCCAGAGCGAACCGGTGACGAGGCAGATCAGGGTGAAGGCGGCGCCGATCGGCGCGGCGGCGCGCTGTGCCACGTCGGCGAGGGGATGGCGCCAGACCAGCGTGCCGATCGCGGACAGCGTCATCGCCCCGTAGAAGAACACCCCGAGCCAAGCCGCCGGCACGTGGATGTACATGATCCGCACGGTCTCGCCCTGCTGGTAGTCCGGCGGGACCACGAACCACGTAAGATACAGGCCGAACGCCAGCAGTGCGGCCGAGAGCCCGGCGAGCCACGGCATCGCGGGGCCGGACCAACGCAAGAAGTGCCCGGGATGGGCGAGGCGGTTCCAGAGAGCGGTCCACATCCGCGGCTGTTTACCGGACAGTGCGGTGCAGCGGCAATGCGCGGGATCGGCGCGGGAGCATCGGGACCGCGCCCGCGCCGATCACGTCCGGGTGTTCAGACCCGGCCGTGCACCAGGTCGTGGATGAAGCCGAGCTTCGTCATCACGTCGGGCGCCAGCACGAAGGGGTAGAGGTCGCGCTCCCCCATGGCGCGGCTGACGCTGTTCATGGCGAAGACGAAGGGCAGCCAGGCATCGATCACCTGCCGCGCCGATGCGGCGGCGTAGGGGTCGAAATCGATGCGTGTGGCGAAGTCGCCCCGGGCGTCGAGGAGCGGCTGCACCTGCATGCCGAAGGCCGAGGCCATCTCCAGCGTGTCGACGATGTGCAGGTAATGCGCCCAAGTCTCGGCGAAATCCTCCCAGGGGTGGGTGGTGGCGTAGGAGGAGACGAAGTGCTCCTGCCAGTCGGCCGGCGCGCCGTTCTCGTAGTGGCGCTTGAGGGCCTCGCCGTAATCCTGCGAATCGTCGCCGAAGATCGCCCGGCAGGCCTCGAGCTTGCCGGCGTCGCGTACCAGGAGGTCCCAGTAGTGGTGCCCGACCTCGTGCCGGAAATGCCCGAGCAGCGTCCGGTAGGGCTCGCCCATCTGGCTGCGGCGCTTCTCGCGCTCGGCATCGTCCGCTTCGACGAGTGCGATGGTGATGACACCGTTTTCGTGACCGGTCATCACCTTGGAGCCATCTCCGGGCGGGGGCTCGGCGAGAAAGTTGAAGACGAGGCCGTGCTCCGGATCCTCCGCTCGCGTCGTCAGCGGCAGGTTCCAGCGCAGCAGCGCGTAGAACAGGCGATGCTTGGCCAGTTCCATGTCGCGCCAGCGGGTGAGGTTGTTGTCCCCGGTCAAATCCGGAACGGTGCCGTTGTGGCGGCAGGCGAGGCAGAAGGCGTCGGTGGATCCCGGCGGGACCAGCCAGTTGCAGGCGTCATGGCCTGCGTTGGTGCAGAAGAAGCTCGGCCGCTCGGGCGCGGCCAGCGGGCTCCAAGTGTCGTTCCCGGCCGGTGCCAACGCCGAGAGCGTGCCCGTCTCCGGCAGGTAGGCGAGCCGATGGCCGCAGCGGCCGCAGGTTCGGTTCTCGAAATAGACGATGTTGCCGCAGGACTGGCACTGAAACAGCTTCATGAGGGGTCTCGCATCGACAGCCGCTCCGGCCGCCATTCACCCCGCATCAATGCCGGACGCGCGCGGACGTTCACGCAAAAAGTCGAGCGGAATCAGGATTTTGCGTCGAGGACCGCGAGACCGGCCGAGATTGCTCAAGCGTTGTGCAGCCAGCGCTCGTTCCATTCCGCTGCGATGAACTTCGATCCGACGACAGCGTTGAGCTGATCTCGACACTCTCTGCGCCGACGGCCCCCGACCATGACCGTGCACAGCCTCCTCCGCATCCCAGTTCTTGCGCTCCTTCTCCCGGCGGTGGCGTCGGCCGAGACGCCACCGGATCGCACCGGGACGGGCGGCGGCCCGCGCTCGACGATCACGGCCCCGCACACGACCGCGACCGGTGTGACCAAGCCGCCGGGCAGCGGCGAAGGACCGGCGACACCGGCCGAGCGGCGCGAATTGCAGCGGATCGAGCGCGAGAACGACAGGATCGACAGCGGCATCTGCGACGGCTGCGGCAAGTAGCTTCCTTGGAGTTTCGCAGCGGGCGGAGACGGTTCTGTATTACCTGATGACGATCCTCGAATCGCTGCTGGCAGTGTTCGGCATTCGCGGACCGCTGGAGGAATCCGCATACAGCGTCACACGGACGCTCGACCGCGGCGTCGAAATCCGCGTCTACGCATCTCGTGCGGCCGTGGAGACCGGAATGTCGCGAGGGGGCGACAGCGACGCCTTCCGGCGGCTATTCGCCTACATTTCCGGCGGCAACGGGCGCGGCGAACGCATCGCCATGACCGTACCCGTCGAAGCGGCCGGACAGCGGCTCGCGATGACGGTGCCGGTCGAGCGGGACGCGGCGAAAATGCGTTTCTTCCTGCCGGCTGCGCTGGCCGCCGACCCGCCGACGCCGACCGATCCGAAAGTGAGCCTGACGACGGTGCCCGAGCAACACCTCGCCGTCCTGCGCTTCAGCGGCCGGGCGACGGACACGGCGCGGGCGAAGCAGATGGCGAGGCTGGTGAAGGTGCTTGCGGATGCCGGCATCGCGACTGAGGGCGCTCCATTCTTCATGGGCTACGACCCGCCGTTCACGATTCCCTTTCTGCGGCGCGACGAGGTCGCGATCCGCGTCCCCACCGGCTGATCGCCGTCAGACGCTCCGCACGGCCGCGGCATCGAGGTTCTTGACGAAGTCGGAGGTGACGCTGCGGAGCACCTCGACCTGCTCGCGCACCGCTGCGGTCGATGCCTGCACCTCGCCGGCCACGTCGGTGGTGGTGCCGAGGACGCGCGAGACGGCACCGACATGCTCCACGGCCGCACCGGCCTCCTGCACGGTGGCGTGGACGTTCGCATCCATGCTCACCATCGCGTCGCGCTGGCGTGCGACGGCCTCGACGATCGCGCTCGTCGCCCGCTCGATGTCGGCGATGCGGCCGGCGAAGGCGTGCATGAAGGCGACCGACTGCTCGGTGGCGCTTTCCACGTCGCGGATCTGTGCGGCGATCTCTTCGGTGGAGCGGCCCGTCTGGCCGGCGAGGTTCTTCACCTCGGCGGCGACGACCGCGAAGCCGCGTCCGGCCACGCCCGCCCGGGCGGCTTCGATGGTCGCGTTCAGCGCGAGCAGATTGGTCTGTTCGGCCACCGAGCGGATCGTGGTGATGACCGAGCCGATGCGCTCGACGGAATGGGTCAGCTTTCCGACGGTCTCGCCGGTGCGGCGGGCCTCGTCGGTGGCGGCGCGCGTCACTGCGCCGGTCTCGTCGAGATGGCGGCCGATTTCGTCGGCGGCGTGGGTGAGGTTGCGGCAGGTCTCGGCGATCTCGCGGATGGTCGCGCCGGCCCGGACCGAGCTGTCGGTGGCGCGGCCGGCATCCTGCGTGGTGCGGTCGGCGAAGCGGCCGAGGCCCGCGGCGCTGTCGTCCATGGCGCCGAGCGCTCCCTCGATCGTCTCGACGACGCGCGCGACCGAGCCGCGAAAGCCCCGGACCTGCTCCTGCAGCACATGGCTGCGCTCGGCCTCGCGCCCGGCGCTGTCCAGCGCCTGCGCCTTCAGCGTTTCGGCCTCGTCGAGGTCGGTCTCGCTGCGGCGGAGGGCATCGCTTGCGGCAACGCCCGTCTGCAACCGCACCACAAGCCAGACCAGCACGGTCGTCTGCGCGATCAGGATGACGGCGTGGAGCATCACGCGGTCGATGCCGCCGCCATCGGGGAAGACCAGGCTCGGCACAGCCAGCGACAGGCCGAGATGATGCACGGCTACGACGCCGGCATAGGCGACGAGCGCCTTCCAATCGAGCCACGCCGCGACCACCGCGAGGCAGGCGAAGAAGTACATGTGCAGGTCGATCTGCAGGGCGCGCCCGGTGCCGTCCTGCTTGAAGATCGCCACCAGGATCGCGACGAGCCCGGCGAGCGCCATGCTCGACAGGATGCGGGCCGGCGCCCCCGTGAGATCGCGCCGCGCGAACAGCGTCGGCGGGACGACTATTGCGAGACCGATCGGGGCGACCAGCGCGGTCGAATAGACGTCCCTCCAGGCGTTCGCCGCTACGAGGATCGCGAGGTTGAGCCAGAGGAAGCCGATCAGGGCCTTCCCCGAGGTGGCGCGCAGCCTGTCGAGGGTCGAACTCTGCATGATGGTCTCGCTCAAACCGGAGCCGCGTTCAAACATCCCGGCACCCGGGACGCGTCGAGGGTGATCCAGGCGCCCGCCCGCCGCAGCTTCGCGGCGAAATCGGCCCCGTCGGAGACCGCCACGGCGGCCCATGGGAAGGGCGTGCCGCGCAGCAGCGCGCCGCCGGCATCCGCGACCACGCCAGCCGTCTCGGCCGGCGACAACCAGGGCGCGGCGATCACGAGGACCGGCCGCCCGGCCTGCGGAGAGGCCAGGAGCAGCAAGGGAAGCGCGACGCTGAGCATCGCCGAGGGGAGGACAACGAGGAGACGCATCGGATCGCGGCGACGATTGCCGACAACCCCTAAACCACCACTTAACGTTAAGGCCGCTGGATACTGTATTCGACCGGGGCCGTCATTCCGACCAGCGCAGGGCCGCCGCCGCCGCCAGCGTGCCGACCACGGCGGCGATCAGGCTCAGCGCGCCGAGGATGATCAGCGGCGTCACGAAAGGCACCGTGCCGCCGAGTGCGGAGTCCACGGCCGAGACCCCGAAGATCAGGGTCGGGATCATCAGCGGCAGCACCACGATCGCCAGGATCAGACCACCGCGGCGGATCGAGGCGGTGAGGGCCGCACCGACGGCGCCGACGAAGGTCAAGGCCGGTGTGCCGACCAGCAGCGTGAGCGCGGTCGCACCCATGGCGGTCGGCGAGAGTGCAACGAGCAGCCCGAACAGCGGCGAGGCAAGCGCCAGCGGCAGGCCCGTGGTCAGCCAGTGCGCCAGCACCTTGGCCAGCACCACCAGCTCCAGTGGGGCAGGAGAGGCTGTCATCAGGTCGAGGGAGCCGTCCTCCTCGTCGGCCTGGAAGATCCGGTCGAGTCCGATCAGCGTCGCCAGCACCGCCGAGAGCCAGAGGATCGCCGGACCGATTCGCGAGAGCAGGTTGAGGTCCGGCCCGAGCGCGAACGGCACCAGCGCCACGATCATCAGGAAGAACACGAGCGACAGCGCCCCCGATCCGCCGACGCGGGAGGCGAGGACGAGATCGCGCCGCACCAGCGCCGCCAGCACACGGATCATGCCCAGGCCTCCGCCTCGGCCGCATCCTCTGTCGCGGCCGGCAGCCCGATGCGGAGTTCGCGGGCATGGTCGAGGCCGATCGGCATGTGGGTCGCGGCGACGACGAGGCCGCCCTCCGCGCGATGCCGCGCCATCAGGCCGGCCAGCACGCCCTGCGAGGCCGTGTCGAGCGCCGCCGTCGGCTCGTCGAGCAGCCAGAGCGGGCGCCGACAGACCAGCAGCCGGGCGAGCGCCACGCGCCGACGCTGCCCGGCGGAGAGATAGCCCACCGGCAGGTTCAGGGCATGGGCGAGGCCCATCGCCGCCATCGCTTCACATGGTGAGGCTGTCGGCGCACCGAGAATGTCGCGGGCGAAGGTCAGATTCTCCTCGGCCGTCAACGCGCCCTTCAACCCGTCGCGGTGGCCGACGACGTGCAGGCACTCTGTCAGCGTCGCCTCGCCGGTCTCCTCGACGCGGATCGCGCCCGCATCGGGCTTGAGGCGGCCGGCGAGCATGGCCAGCAGGCTCGACTTGCCGGCGCCGTTGCGCCCGGTGACCGTCAACGCCTCGCCGGCCTCCAGCGTGAAGCCGAGACCCGAGAAGATGCGGCGCCCCGAGCGGCGGCAGGCGAGGTTTTCGACGATCAGCCGCACGGACTCTTCTGTTCCACCCTGCCGAGCCCGACCGGCTCGATTGCGTCCATGCGACAGTTGGATCGACCGGCCGTGATAGGCCGGAACCCACAACGATCCTCATGCTGAGGTGCCGCGCAAGCGGCCTCGAAGTACCCCGCCACAGTGCTCCAAGTCACCGGGGGCGCCTGGGGGACCGTGCGGCGTGCTTCGAGGCTGCTCCGCAACACCTCAGCATGAGGATCGTCGTGAGCGCCAGAGGCGGTCGCGCGATGCCTAGGGTCTGCGCGGGCCGCAGAGTACGGCCGAGTCACTCCGAAAGCGACACCAGCCCCCACCTGTCACCACCACCCGGTAGCGGCGAGTTTCGAACTGTTCTATACGGCGCGCAGGCTGCGCCGCGCGACCTCCAGGGCGTTCAAATCGCCCCTCGCGCACCACCCTGCCCGGGCACCCCCGGGGCGGCGCGCGCTCTTTGGAGCGTTTCCGGCCGAACACCGCTCGTGGCGCAGGTTATGCCTGCGCGTGTTCGACAACCGCCAGCAAAGGGTTCCGATCGCCGTGGCATCGCTCGACAGCTTCAAGGCCCGCCAGACGCTTACCGCCGGGGGCAAGACCTACACCTATTATTCGATCCCCGAGGCCGAGAAGAACGGTCTGGCCGCATCCACCGCGCTGCCCTTCTCGATGAAGGTGATCCTCGAGAATCTGCTGCGCTTCGAGGACGATCGCTCTGTGAAGAAGGCCGACATCGAAGCGGCGGTCGGCTGGCTCGACCAGAAGGGCAAGGCCGAGGTCGAGATCGCCTTCCGCCCCTCCCGCGTTCTGATGCAGGATTTCACGGGCGTGCCCGCGGTCGTGGACCTCGCCGCGATGCGCGACGCGATGGTGGCGCTGGGCGGCGACCCCCAGAAGATCAATCCGCTGGTGCCGGTGGATCTCGTCATCGACCATTCGGTGATCGTCGACGAATTCGGCACCCCGAAGGCGCTCGGCGACAACGTGGCGCTGGAATACCAGCGCAACGGCGAGCGCTACACATTCCTCAAATGGGGCCAGACTGCGTTCGACAATTTTTCCGTGGTGCCGCCCGGCACCGGCATCTGCCATCAGGTGAACCTCGAATACCTGTCGCAGACCGTCTGGACGAAATCCGAGGATGGCTCAGACGTGGCTTATCCGGACAGCCTCGTCGGCACCGATTCGCACACCACCATGGTCAACGGGCTGGCCGTGCTCGGCTGGGGCGTCGGCGGCATCGAGGCCGAAGCGGCCATGCTCGGCCAGCCGCTGTCGATGCTGATTCCGGAAGTGGTCGGCTTCAAGCTCTCGGGCAAGCTGCCGGAGGGAACCACCGCGACCGACCTCGTGCTCACCGTCACGCAGATGCTCAGGAAGAAGGGCGTCGTCGGAAAATTCGTGGAATTCTACGGCCCCGGCCTGGACGACATGGCGGTGGCCGACCGCGCCACGATCTCGAACATGGCGCCGGAATACGGCGCCACCTGCGGCTTCTTCCCGATCGACCGGAAGACCATCGACTTCCTCACGGTCACCGGCCGTGCCGACGACCGCATCGAACTCGTCGAGGCCTATGCCAAGGCGCAGGGCATGTGGCGCGACGCGCAGACGCCCGACCCGGTCTTCACCGATACGCTCGAACTCGACATGGGCGAGGTCCGTCCCTCGCTCGCCGGCCCGAAGCGTCCACAGGACCGGGTGCTGCTCGACGGCGCCAAGCCCGCCTTCGCGCAGTCGATGGAGACCGAGTTCAGACGCGCCGCTGACATCGCCAGCCGCTACAAGGTCGAGGGCTCGAACTTCGACATCGGCCACGGCGACGTGGTGATCGCGGCGATCACCTCCTGCACCAACACCTCGAACCCGTCGGTGATGATCGGCGCGGGGCTTCTCGCCCGCAACGCGGTGGCCAAGGGCCTCAGCGTCAAGCCGTGGGTGAAGACCTCGCTGGCGCCGGGTAGCCAAGTGGTTGGCGAATACCTCGACAAATCCGGCCTGCAGGAGAGCCTCGACAGCCTCGGGTTCAACCTCGTCGGCTTCGGCTGCACCACCTGCATCGGTAATTCCGGTCCGCTGCCGTCGGCGATCTCGAAGGCGATCAACGACAACGACGTGGTCGCGGCGGCCGTGCTCTCGGGCAACCGCAACTTCGAGGGCCGCGTGAACCCCGACGTGCGGGCGAACTACCTCGCCTCGCCGCCGCTCGTCGTTGCCTATGCGCTCGCCGGCTCGATGCAGGTCGACATCACCACAGAGCCCCTCGGCCAGGGTTCCGACGGGCAGCCGGTCTATCTCAAGGACATCTGGCCGTCCTCGGCCGAGATCCAGTCCTTCATCGAGAAGAACATCACCTCGACCCTTTTCAAGAGCCGCTACGCCGACGTGTTCGGCGGCGACGACAACTGGAAGGCCGTCGAGGTCACCGAGGCCGAGACCTTCGCCTGGGATTCGACCTCCACCTACGTGCAGAACCCGCCGTATTTCGAGGGCATGACCAAGACACCCGACCCGATCACCGACATCGAGGATGCCCGCATCCTCGGACTCTTTCTCGACTCGATCACGACGGACCACATCTCGCCCGCCGGCAACATCCGCGCGGCCTCGCCCGCCGGAGAATACCTGCAGGAGCATCAGGTCCGGGTCCAGGACTTCAACCAGTACGGCACGCGGCGCGGCAACCATCAGGTCATGATGCGCGGCACCTTCGCCAACATCCGCATCAAGAACCAGATGGTGAAGGACGAGGCCGGAAACGTCGTCGAGGGCGGCTGGACGCTGTTCCAGCCCTCCGGCGAACGGATGTACATCTACGACGCCGCGCAGAAATACGCGGAGCAGGCGACGCCGCTGATCGTCTTCGCCGGCAAGGAATACGGCACCGGCTCGTCCCGCGACTGGGCGGCCAAGGGCACGAAGCTGCTCGGCGTCCGCGCCGTGGTCGCCGAGAGCTTCGAGCGCATCCACCGCTCGAACCTCGTCGGAATGGGCATCGTCCCGCTGGTGTTCAAGGACGACCAGTCCTGGGCGAGCCTCGGCCTCAAGGGCGACGAGACCGTCACGATCAAGGGCCTCTCGGGCGAACTCAAGCCCCGCCAGACCCTCACCGCCGAGATCACCTCGGCGGACGGCACGAAACAGGACGTCCCGCTGACCTGCCGGATCGATACCCTCGACGAGCTCGAATACTTCCGGAATGGCGGCATCCTGCCTTACGTGCTGCGCTCGCTGGCAGCGTAAGGCGCGTTCGATCCTCGCTCGTCCGGCGGGCGGGGATCCTCTGCCGGGTCGAGCGCACCAGCTTCGGTGCGTTGCGGTGCGAGGCGAGCGAGAAACGGCGCGGCGGCCTTTTCGGCGGCACGCTCGATCGCCCGGTAATGCGCGATCACATCCGTCCCGAACGCCGACAGCCGGGCACCGCCGCCGGCCTTGCCGCCGATCTGCGACTCGACGACCGGCTGTCCGAAACCCGTGTTCATCGCCTCGACCAGCATCCAGGCCCGGCGATACGACATGCCGAGCGCCCGCCCCGCCGCCGAGATCGAGCCGTGCTCGGCGATCATCTCGAGCAGCTGCACCTTGCCTGGCCCAACCCGGTTGTCCTGTCCGAGGTCGATCCGGATGCTCAAGGTCGCCATCGTGTCTCTCGGTAGAGATGTTCGCGGCCGAACTCCTAGCACGGCTGTGGATCCGGTCGGCGCCCATACCGTAACCGGCGAGATCGCTCGCAACGACGGGCGAACGGTGAAGCCTTGGTGGCGTGATCTTGATAGCACTCCGCGTGTGCACCAATCGGACAGACGGTTTCCGTTCGATCCCTTCGGTCTTCCGCGTGTAATATTCATGGAAACACCGACTGTATTATAATACGTCACTTTCCATTAATGACATACGATTTTTCGTTTTAATTCAAACTTTATAATATTGAATCGCCAACTTATCATATTTATAGCCGATGACCAACGCGATGGCGGCTGCGTTGACGATCCGCGCGCAACAGTACGAAGTCCGACGCTGCGTCAATTTCGTCCCGACAGCCTGATTTCATGATCGGGACGCTTGACGTCGCTCGGGGCGGCCCGACAAAAGACCAGACAACTCACTGATAATCGGTGCTCTTGCACCTATCTGAGGACCGTAATCGGCATGGCGACTGCCCGGATCGAAGCTACATCCTCCTTTCCACTGATGGCAGCGCTCGACGCATCGGGCGTCGTCGGCGCATGGGATTGGGATCATGTGCGGAACGTCGCGGTCTACGACCGGGGCGCGGCGGGTCTGCTGGCGGGCGATGCGGCCCTGGCCGGCTGCCCACTGGACTGCGATGCGGCGATGCCCTGCGTCCATCCGGACGATTTCGGCGCCCTGGTCGAGGAGACGATCCGGGCGACACGGGTGGGTGGCTTGTTCCTGTCGGAATATCGCGTGGTGCTCGGCGACGGCCGGGTGCGCTGGCTGCTCAGCCGGGGCCGGACCTATCTCGGTGAGACGGGGCTGCCGCTGAACAGCCGCGGCATCCTCATCGACATCACCGAGGGACGGGAGGACGGGGACAGCTACGTCACCCGCCCGACCGCCGGCGTGGACCACCCGCTCGAAGCCGCCGCCGACCATCTCACGACCGTGCGCGAGACGCTGACCGGTATCGGCACCTTTCGGCTGCGCGCCGCCCTCGACGTGGCATTGATGGAGATCGGCAAGATGGTGGCCACGAGCATCCGGCTCGATCGCACGAAGCGGCACTAGCGCACGCTCTGCCGAACCAGAAACCGGTTCGGCGCCAGAGTGCGCGACAATACCGGACATCGAAGCGGCGATCGCGCGGTCAGCCTGGCCCGGTGCCTTGAATGTTGCCTATTCGACATTATCTGAGAATAGGAAAATAATGCAAATAATTTTCCTTTCTTGAGACGCCTGGGACTGCAAGCCCGTCTTGCAGGGCGTCTTGGGCGAGACCGGCGGCATCGCCATGGTGCCGATCGACACGCCCGGAGCCCGTTTCATGACAACGTTCGGCAAGCGTCAGCTGCTCAAGCATCTCGGCACGATTCGCGGGAGCGGCAGCCTGTCGATCGGTGAGGGGAGCCGCAGTCTCGGTTCCGTCTCCTACGAGATCGACAGCTTCGTCGATCGCATGATGTACTCCGCCAACGGCCAGATCGAAGGCGATACCGGTTTGCTCGCCGAGGCCTTCAAAGCCGGCACCGCGACGCTCGCTCTCGACGGTGGACGCTCCGTCGCCGTAGTGCTCGCCGACCCGGAAGGCAGCCCGACGGCGGAGATCGTGGTGCGGAGCGCGTTGCCGCTCTGACGTCGTCGCACCCCTCAGTGTCCTCCATCGGAAGAAGTTCGACCATGTGCGGCTCCACGGGATCGCGCGCGACGGCTTGGCTCGTCGCCTCTCTGCTTCTCGCCGGGTCCGCGGCGTTCGGACCCGCGAACGCGAAGCCGGCGACCCAGCCGGCCGTGTCCGAGGCCGAGAAGCTCAAGGCCATCAAGACGCAGGGCGACAAGGCCCAGCGCTCGAACGAGGCGCGCCAGCGCCTCTGGGACCGCAAGATGAAGGCCGTGAGCGGCAGCATCTGCAACGGATGCTGACATCGTCCACATTCGTGTCGGCAGCCTCGTCCGTCATCCCTCCCGAGCCCGCTCCCGCAGCACGAACTTCTGCACCTTCCCGGTCGAGGTCTTCGGCAATTCCCCGAAGATGATCTGCCTGGGCAGCTTGTACGGCGCCAGCCGTTCGCGGCACCAAGCGATCAGATCCTCGGCCGAGACTTGCCTGCCGTCCTTGAGTTCGACGAAGGCGACCGGGGTCTCGCCCCACTTCTCGTCAGGCTTGGCGACCACGGCGGCGGCCGAGACGGCCGCGTGCTTGAACAGCGTATCCTCCACCTCGATCGACGAGATGTTCTCGCCGCCGGAGATGATGATGTCCTTCGAGCGGTCCTTCAGCTGAATGTAGCCGTCGGGGTGCTTCACCCCGAGATCCCCCGAGCGGAACCAGCCGCCGGCAAAGGCAGCCTTTGTGGCCTTCGGGTTCTTGAGGTAGCCGCGCATCACGACATTGCCCTGGAACATCACCTCGCCAATGCTCTCGCCGTCGGCCGGCAGCGAGGCGAGCGTGTCGGGATCGCGCACGTCGAGGCCTTCGAGGACCGGATAGCGCACGCCTTGACGCGCCTTTTTTGCCGCGCGCGCGTCGGAGGGAAGGTCGTTCCAGGCTGCGTGCCAGGTGTTGACCACGGCCGGGCCGTAGGTCTCGGTCAGCCCGTAGAGATGAGTCACCTCGAAGCCGGCGTCGTTCATCGCCGCGAGTACGGCCTCGGGCGGCGGCGCGGCGGCGGTGAGGAAGTGGACCGTGTGCGGCAGGGCCTGCTTCTGGTCGTCGGGGGCGTTGAGCAGCGTGGACATCACGATCGGCGCGCCGGACAGATGCGTGACCTCATGCTGCGACAGGGCCGCGTACATCGCCGGCGCCCGGACCTGGCGCAGGCAGACATGGGTGCCGGCGACGATCGAGAGCGACCAGGGAAAGCACCAGCCGTTGCAGTGGAACATCGGCAGCGTCCAGAGATAGACGGCGTGCTGCGCGAGGTTCGCCGTGATGACGTTGCCGAGCGCCAGCAGGGCCGCGCCGCGGTGGTGATAGACCACGCCCTTCGGATCGCCCGTGGTGCCGGAGGTGTAGTTGAGCGAGATCGCGTCCCACTCGTCGGCGGGCATCGCCCAGTCGTGTTCGGGATCGCCCTTCTCCAGAAACGCCTCGTACGCGATCTTGCCGAGGGGCTCGCCCGCTCCGGTGAAGACGGGATCGTCGACGTCGATCACATATGGCTTCACCTTCGCCTGCTTGAGAGCGGCACGGGCCGTCATCGCGAATTCGCGGTCGACGATCAGCGCCTTGGCCTCGCCGTGGTCGAGGCAGAAGCCGATGGCCGCGGCGTCGAGCCGGGTGTTCAGGGTATTGAGCACGGCGCCGGTCATCGGCACGCCGTAATGGCACTCGATCATTTCGGGCGTGTTGGCGAGCAGCACCGCCACGGTGTCACCCCGGCCGACCCCGCGCTTGGCGAGAGCGGAAGCGAGGCGGCGGCAGCGGGCGTAGAGATCGCCATAGGCGCGGCGCAGATCCCCGTGGATCACCGCAATGTGCTCGGGGAAGGTGCGGGCGGCCCGGTCGAGATAGGTCAGGGGCGTCAGCGGCTGGTGGTTGGCCGGATTCCGGTCGAGATCCCGGTCGTAGATCGATTTCTTGGAGGTCTTTGCCGATTTCGGCTTGGTCTTGGACATCGTCGGTCCTCCCGGGACGAGAGTAGCCGGACGCGGGGCGCGATCAATCGGATTCGCCGGACGCGAAAAAGCCCGCGACGCCATGGGCGTTGCAGGCTTTTCGTGATCGTAGGATCGGGTCGGTTCCGGCGTAAGCCGGCTAAACGAGCGCTCTGGTCCCAGCGAGACCTAGGCCCGGACTCAGCGGTCGTGGCCGTTCAAGAGCTTCTCGATTGCGGCGAGACCGCTGCGCTCGGCAGCTTCTTCCGTGGTCTGCAGCCGGTCGGCCCGCTGGAAGAGCTTGCCATGACGTCGGATCGCCCAGGTGAAGTGTCCAGCCGGGCGCTCGCATGCTGCGATTTCGAGGGTGTAGGGATTCGCTGTGTTGCTCATGGTGAAGGATATAGGGCTGCCCCCCTGCTTCGGCTACCGCATCGCCGCATATGTCGGTTGCGGGCAATTGATGGAACCGGCGTGATTGACTTTCCGGAGGCGATCATCGACACGGCGGCCCGTTCACGTCTCTCATAAAAACCCTGTTCTCGGGCGTCTTTAACCCCGGCCACGGCAGCGCAGTGGGAGTTTTGTGAGAAGCATTCAGTCTCGATGGTGCCCGCATCCGGCAGGCGGCCTTGCGGTGCCGAACCCGTCACCGGATCGGAACGCCCGCATGCCCCGCACGACCCGAGCCACGATCTCCGGGCCGTCATGGCGAGCCTGACGGCAAGCGGCGGCGCGCCGCTGCCCCCCTCTCAAACGGGCTCGGCCAGGCTGACGGGTATCACCGCTTCGGCCTCGCGAAGGGCCAGCGGCGTGCTCGACTCGGCCGAGCGCGGCCACCTGCGCGCCTGCGCGCTGCTTCTCGTCATCGCCCTCGTCTGCTTCCTGCCGGGCTTCGTGTCGCTGCAGCCGATGGACCGCGACGAGCCGCGTTTCGCCCAGGCCTCCAAGCAGATGCTGGAGACGGGCGACTTCGTCGACATCCGCTTTCAGGGAGAGGCGCGCCACAAGAAGCCGGTGGGCATCTACTGGGCGCAGGCCGCCACCGTCGCCGTGGGCGAGGCGCTCGGGATCGACAACGCTCGCACCACCATCGCGCTCTACCGGCTGCCCTCGCTGATCGGTGCGCTCGCGGCCTCGCTCATCGCCTACTGGGCGGCGCTCGCGTTCATGCCTCGGCGTGGTGCGGTGCTGGCGGCAGCGCTCTTCACCGCCTGCCTGATGCTCTCGGCCGAGGCACGCCTCGCCAAGACCGACGCCCTCCTCACAGCCTGCGCGGTGGCGGCGATGGGCGCGCTGGCCCGCGCTTGGCTCGGCCGTGTGCGGCTGGAGCGCGAACGCGCTCCGCCCTCACGCGGCACCGCTCTGATCTTCTGGCTCGCCGTTGCTCTCGGCATCCTGGTCAAGGGGCCGATGGTGCCGCTGTTCGCCGGCCTCGCCGCCCTGGTGCTGGCGATCCGCGAACAATCCTGGCGCTGGCTGCTGGCGCTGCGGCCGCTGCCCGGCTTCGTACTGACGCTCGCGATCGTCGCGCCGTGGTTCCTGGCCATCGCCTGGAAGAGCGGCGGCGCCTTCTACGGCGAGGCGGTCGGCCACGACATGCTGGCGAAGGTCGGGACCGGCGCGGAAAAGCACTGGGCTCCTCCCGGCGCCTATCTCGGCGTGTTTTTCGCCACCTTCTGGCCCGGGGCGGCCTTCGCCGTTCTCAGCGTTCCGTTCGCCTGGCGAAACCGCCGCGAGGACGCGGTCGCCTTCCTCCTCGCCTGGATCGTACCGGCCTGGCTGCTGTTCGAGGCGGTGCCGACCAAGCTGCCGCACTACGTCCTGCCGCTGATGCCGGCCGTTGCGATCCTCACCGTGCTGGCGTTGGCCGGAGCTCCGGTGTCGCGCCGCCGCTGGGAAACCGTGGTCGCCGGCCTCGTGGTGGCCGTGCCGTTCGGCATCACGATCGGGCTCATCGGCGTCGGCTGGCAGCTCGACCGAACGGTTCCGTGGCTCGGCTTGCCGCTTCTGCTTGCGGCCTGTGCCCTGGCGGCCCTCGCCTGGGCGATGTTCGCCCGCGGCGTCGGCGAGGGCGCGCTGGTTCTTGCGGTCGGGGCGGGGGCGGTCCTCTCGGCCGGGGTCTTCGGACTGTCGCAGACGGAGGTGCCCGCCCTCAAGCTGTCGCCGCGCCTCGCCGCGATCCGCGACGGCCTGCCGTGCGAGGCGGTGCAGACGGCGAGCCTCGGCTACCGTGAGCCGAGCCTCGTGTTCCTGATCGGCACGAATTTGGCCACGCCGAGTACGGGCGCGGAGGCAGCCGCCTTCCTGCGCGCAGGCGGCTGCCGTCTGGTCTTCGTCGAAAGCCGCTATGCGCAGGACTTCGCGACGGCCACCGCGGGGCTCGATGCCACGCGCGTCGGCGTGGTCTCGGGCTTCAACATCAACACCGGCCGGCGGACCGAGCTCTCGGCCTACGCCACCGGGCTCGCCGGAGCGCCTGCGCCATGACCGCGGATTCCATCTCCCCCCTGCGCCTGAGCGTGGTCGTGCCGGTGAAGAACGAGGCCGGCAACATCGAGGCGCTGGTCTCCGAGATCGACCGGGCCTGCTCCGGACTTGGCCCCTTCGAGGTCATCTATGTCGACGACGGCTCCACCGACGCGACGTTGTCCACGCTCCAGGCTCTGAAGGCCCGGACGCCCTGGCTGCGGATCGTCCGGCATGACCGCAGCGGTGGCCAGAGTGGCGCGGTGCGCAGCGGCGTGCTGCGGGCCCGCGCCCCCGTGATCGCGACGCTCGACGGCGACGGCCAGAACGATCCGGCCTTCATCCCCGCCCTCTTCGCCGCCCTCGACCAGGGCGGCCCGGGCGTCGGGCTCGCGCAGGGCCAGCGCACGAGTCGCAAGGGGGGCTGGAAGCGGTTCCAGTCCCGCATCGCCAACGGCGTGCGCGGACGGGTCCTGAAGGACGCCACACGCGACACCGGCTGCGGCCTCAAGGTGTTTCGCCGCGAGGTCTATCTGGCGCTGCCCTATTTCGACGCCCTGCACCGCTTCATGCCGGCGCTGGTGACCCGCGAGGGTTTTGCCGTCGTGCATCGCGACGTCGTCGACCGGCCGCGCTTCACCGGCACCTCGAATTACGGGATGTTCGACCGGCTCTGGGTCGGGCTCCTCGATCTGGCCGGGGTCTGGTGGCTGATCCGTCGCCGCCGGCCCGCGCCGCGCGCGAGCGAGAGTACCGCCTCGGACGGAATCGGGTGACACCATGCTGATCCAGCTCGCCGAGGACCTGCCGGCCTATTTCTACGAGGTCTTCGTTACCCGTTTCGACTTCTGGTTGGTATTCGGCATCCTCGCGCAGCTCGTGTTCGGCTCGCGCTTCATCCTGCAGTGGATCGCCAGCGAACGAGAGGGCCGCAGCGTGATGCCGCTCTCGTTCTGGTTCCTGTCCATCGTCGGCGGCCTGATGACCCTCGTCTACGGCTTCGTGCGCAAGGAACCGGTGATCATCATCGGGCAGGGGCTCTCGACGGGCATCTACGTCCGGAACCTCTCGCTGATCTTTCGCGAACGGCGCAGACGATCTCAGCGCGACTTCGATGCGGCTTCGACGGACCCGCGCTGAAGTCGCGGCAGTTATCAACCTAAAATTGTTAGTCTAGTCGTCATGCTCGTCTCGCGTCGGCTCGTGCAACTCAGCAAAATACGCCGTTTATCGCGTCTTGATTTTTGCTAAGACAACGAGGCTCGCGAGAAAGGCCAATATGGCGGAGTTTCCTCCCTTCTACGACAACCTCGCCGCCTGCCATGTCGAACTCTGGCAGCGCCTGAAGGACGGCGTGACCGACCGCGACAGCGCCTTCCACACGCCGGCGTTGGCGACGATCGACCCGCACGGGCGTCCGCAGGTGCGCGCCGTCGTGTTGCGCGACGCCGACCGGGCGGCCGGCACCTTGCGCTTCCACTGCGACCGGCGCTCGGAGAAGGCCGCCGAGATCGCTACGACACGCACCGCCGCGCTCCAGGCCTACGACCGCGACGCGAAGATGCAGATCCGGGTCGACGGTACCGCCGAACTCCACACCGACGGCTGGTTCGCGGAATCGATCTGGACCCAGGCCCAGCCGATGAGCCGGGCGGTCTACGGCATCGCGCCCGGCCCCGGCACCGCCTTGCCGAACGGCGGCGACTACACGCTGCCCGACCGGGACGAGGCGATCCTCGCCGGCCGCGAGAATTTCTGCGTGGTCGTCCTGCGCGCCGAGCGCCTGGAGTTCCTCTACCTCGACCGCCGCGGCCATCGCCGCGCCCTCTGGCTGCGCAGCGAGGCGGGCTGGGTGGAGACTTGGCTGGCGCCTTGAGGGCTCAGGCCACGGCCGCCATCCGTGAAAACGCTGCCTCGAGATCCGCCTTCAGATCCTCCATGTCCTCGAGTCCGATATGGAAGCGGAGCGCCGGCCCTTCCGGCTTCCAGCGGGTGGCGGTGCGGTAGAGGGTCGGGTCGAAGGGGATGACGAGGCTCTCGAAGCCGCCCCAGGAAAAGCCCATCCCGAACAGTTCGAGCCCGTCGAGCATCGCGGCGAGGCCGTCCTCGGAGACGGGGTTGAGGATCACACCGAACAGGCCGGAGGCTCCCAGAAAGTCGCGCTTCCAAATGGCGTGGCCGGGATCGTCGGGGAGTGCCGGGTGCAGTACCCGGGCGACCTCCGGCCGGCCCTGAAGCCACTCCGCCATGGCGAGGCCGCGCTGCCCGTGCTCGCGCAGCCGGAGCCCCATCGTCCGCAAACCCCGCAATCCCAGAAAAATATCTTCGGGGCCGGCGCAGGGGGCGAAGTGCTCGTAGGTGCGCTTGATCGCCGGATACCAGCGCTCGGTCGCCGAGACGAGGCCGATCAGCAGGTCGGAGCCGCCCGAGAGATACTTGGTGCCGGCTTCCACCGCGATGTCGACGCCGCGCTCGTGCGGGGGAAACAGCAGCGGCGTCGCCCAGGTGTTGTCCATGATCACCGCGCCGCCACGGGCATGCATCGCGTCGGCGATCGCCGGCACGTCCTGCATCTCGAAGGTCTGGGAGCCCGGCGCCTCGACGAGTACGGCCTTGGTATTCTCGCGCATGAGCGCGGCGATCCCCGCGCCCGCCAGCGGATCGTAATACTCCACCTCGACGTCGTAGCGCTTCAGCACCCCATCGCAGAAGATGCGGGTCGGGCGGTAGGCCGAGTCGGTCACGAGCAGGTGATCGCCGGCACTCACGACGGCCATCAGGGCGATGGTGAGCGCCGAGAGGCCCGACGGCGTCAGCACCGTGCCGGCCGCCCCCGCGATCTCGGTCCAGGCCTCGGACAGCGCGTCCATCGTCGGCGTGCCGGAGGTGCCGTAATTGTAGCGCCCGCGCCGATGCTTGATGTCGTCGTAGGTCGGATAGAGGACCGTCGAACCGCGATAGATCGGCGTGTTGACGAAGCCGTGCTGGGCGCCCGGGTCGCGGCCTGCGAGCACGAGGCGGGTGTCGGCGCCGAAGCGTCCGAGATCGCGCGGGGGGGATTTGGACATGGGCCTCGGGTCGGACGGCGTGTGGGGCGAACGCCGGCCTTTCAGCCTGCCCGGCTTTGCGGCGTCAAGTTGCGGGTGTCTCGCGAAGCGCCAGATCCGGCTGTTCGGTGGCCGCCTCTTCGAAGGCCTGGAGCCAGGCCTGCCGATCCTGCGAGCCTTCCGGATAGGGACATTCGGCGGCAGTCTTGCCGTAGAGCCGCGCGTTGCGGCCCTGGATGAACGGACTGTCGCTCGCGGTGGCCTGGACGTTCATGGGTGTCTCGCGATGGTGTGGCTGACCCGGTGCGGGCATTATCCACCGTCAACGAGCCTGCGACCGGCCCGTTTCCTGCCAGCATCGTCGCGGGGCGCGTCGCGATGCCGTGCAACGGCTGCAGCCACGGCGTAGAATCCTTCGCGCCAAAGCTGCCGCTCAGACCCGGAGACCTCCGCATGCATCGATCCATGCCTCGTCGCAGCCTGTTCGCGCTGTCCCTGCTCACCGTCGGTCTGCTCGCCGCCCCGCCCGCCTCCGCCGAAGACGCCTCGACGGCCGAGCAGACCATCGACGTCATGAACGCGCTGTTCGGCAAGCATCCGGGCGTGCGCGCCAACCATGCCAAGGGCACCGTGGTCGAGGGCAGCTTCACGCCGAGTCCCGAGGCCGCGAGCCTCAGCAAGGCCTCGCTGTTCAAGGGTCCGGCCGTACCGGTGACCGCCCGCTTCTCGAACGCCACCGGCGTGCCGGCGATCCCGGACGGCTCGCCCGACGCCAATCCGCACGGCCTCGCCGTGCGCTTCAAGCTCCCCGACGGCGACATGGACGTCGTGGTCAACGCCCTGAAATTCTTCCCCGTCGCCACCGGCGAGGAGTTTCGGGACCTGCTGACCGCCGTATCGAAGAGCGGTCCCGATGCGGGCAAGCCGACCCCGCTCGAGACCTTCGTCGCGAGCCACCCGGCCGCCGGCAAGGCCGGCGGAACCGCGAAGACGCCGACGAGCCTCGCGCGCCAGACCTTCAACGGCATCAACGCCTTCGTGCTGGTCGACGCCGCCGGCAAGCGGCGGCCGTTTCGCTGGCGCTTCGTTCCAGTGGACGGCGAAGAGCTGATGCCACCGGACGAAGCCGCCAAACAGTCGCCAACCTTCCTCATGGACGAGATCCGCACCCGGATCGGCAAGGCGCCCGCGGCCTACCGCGTCGAGGCGCAGCTCGCCGAAGCCGGCGACCCGACCGACGATGCCACCAAGCCCTGGCCGGAGGATCGCAAGAGCGTCGTGCTCGGCACGCTGACCCTGACCAAGCCCGTCGCCGACAGCCTGGAGGCCGAGAAGACGCTGCTGTTCATGCCGAACGCCCTCGTCGACGGCGTCGAGGTCTCGGACGACCCGCTGATCGATGCCCGCGTCCAGGCCTACGCGATCTCCTTCGGGCGGCGGTCGCAGTGAAGCGGAAGAGGTCGATCCCAACGCTGTTTCCCGGACGTCTGAAACACGGTTGCAGACGTCCGGGGGAAGGGATGTACCGGCGTTGGAAGGCCGTCACGAAACGCTAACCATGTCGTCGAATGCAGGTTCGGGCCCGTCCGCTCACCATTCGGTTCGTTAACGGCGCCCTCCTATTCTCGGGTCAGGTTGCACGTAGCCGGGCGGTACACGCTGCCCAAAGGCTCCGGCAGCCACGGTTCCGCTCTGTGTCCGGCCAGCAATCGTCGAGTGTGGTGCGTTGCGTATCCTGCGTCCCCTGGTCCTTGCCGGCATCGTCGGCCTCAGCAGCCTCGTCACCGGCTTCGTGGCCGTCGACAGGCTGGCGCATACGACCTTCCGGGCGCCCCCCGAGATGACCATCGCGAAGGCGCGCACAACCGACCCCGAGACCACCGGCACGGTGGTGCAGACCGCCGAGGCCCCGGCGATGAAGCCTGCCCGTACGATCGGCGGCTTCGACACCGAGCGCCTCAACGCCCTGATGCGCGGCGAGATGCCCCCGGCGCCAGCGGCGGCGCCCGCCCGCAAGCGCTGATCCGACACCCTCAAGCTTGATGGCTGACCTGTGCAGGCGGTCTGCCGCGACGTGCGCGGCAGGGTAGAAGGCGACCGTCCGAACCGGACGCGTCGTGGAAACTTCTCGTGGGCCTGATCTACGCGCTGCTCGCCTATCTGAGCTGGGGCCTCGTGGTGCCGGTGCATTTCCGGCTGCTCGACGGCGTCTCGGCCGAAGCGATCCTAGCGCACCGCATCGTCTGGTCGGCCGTGTTCGTCACGATCCTGCTGATCGTGCTGCGCAGGCGTCTGGCGAACCCGTTTCCCTTGCGCCGGCGCTACGCACTGTTGATCGCCTCGGCGGCGGCAATCGCCTTCAACTGGATGCTGTATCTCGTCGCCGTCGGCTCCGGGCACATGCTCGACGCGAGCCTCGGCTATTTCATCAACCCGCTGGTCAGCGTCGGCCTCGGCGCCCTGGTGCTCGGCGAGCGCTTGCGGCCGGTGCAATGGGTCTCCGTCGGAATCGCGCTCACCGGCGTCGTCATCGCCCTGATCATGGCCGGGCGGCTGCCGCTGCTCTCGCTCGGCCTCGCGATCAGCTTCGCGCTCTACGGGCTGCTGCGAAAGATCGTCGGCGTCGATGCGATGATCGGCTTCTTCGCCGAGACCTTTCTGCTGCTGCCGGTGGCCTTACCCTACGTGCTGCTGTCGCCCGATGCCGTCCCGGCCGACGGACGGCAGTTCGGCCTGCTGCTACTCACGGGTGTGACGACGGCCCTGCCGCTGATCTGGTTCGCCGCCGCCGCGCAACGCCTCAGCCTCGCGACGTTGGGGCTGATGCAGTACCTCGCCCCATCCTGCCTGATGCTGCTCGGCATCGTCTTCTATGGCGAGACCTTGCCGCCGGACCGGATCGTGCTGTTCGCGCTGATCTGGCTGGCGCTGTTGCTCTACGCTGGCGATTCCCTGCGAACGGCTCGCCGGAACCGCGCCGCCGTGCGAGACTCTCGATCGAGCGACCTTCGAGGCTGAAGCCTCGAATGTCGTGCGCCGCATCGGCGGTGGCGCGCAGTCGCGCTTGCCGACGGCGTATCGCCGAAAGATCCATGGTTTTCGGTCGTGGGTCGAGGACGTGACGAGCCCGGTAGCCGCCATGCGCAACAGCCTCACCGACGTCGCCGGCATCCGCGTCGGCCATGCCGGCGACGAACGCCTCGGCAGCGGGGTCACCGCGATCCTGTTCGACCGGCCTGTGGTCGCGGCGGTCGACGTGCGCGGCGGCGGACCGGGCACGCGGGAGACCGACCTGCTCGACCCCTCCGCCACGGTCGCGGCGATCGACGCCTTGAGCCTGTCCGGCGGCTCCGCCTTCGGGCTCGACGCGGCCGCCGGTATCGTCGCGCGCCTCGCCGAGACGGGGAGGGGGTTCGCCGTCGGCGGGATGCGCGTGCCGATCGTGCCCGGCGCGATTCTTTTCGATTTGGCGAATGGCGGCGACAAGGGGTGGGGCCGCTTCTCCCCCTATCGCGATCTCGGCTACGCAGCCGCCGTCGCGGCGTCCGAAGACTTTGCGCTCGGCACGGCAGGCGCCGGACTCGGGGCGCGCACGGCGAACCTCAAGGGCGGCATCGGCACCGCCTCGGCCGAGGCGGTGCCGGACAGGCCGTTTCGCGTCGGCGCGCTGGCGGCGGTCAACGCCTTCGGCCGGGTCACGGTAGGGCAGGGCCCGCAATTCTGGGCGGCGCCTTTCGAGCGCAGCTCGGAGTTCGGCGGCCTCGGCTTTCCCGCCGCGATGCCGGCCGACGCCTTCACCTGGCCGCGCGAGGCCCTGCTCGGCACGAACACGACACTCGCCGTGATCGCCACCGACGCGGCGCTCACCAAGGCGGAAGCCAAGCGCCTCGCGGTGGCGGCGCAGGACGGTCTGGCGCGCGCCATCCACCCGGTCCACACGCCGCTCGACGGCGACGTGGTCTTTTCGGTGTCGACCGGCCGTCTGCCGCTCGCCGATACCGTCGGCGACCTCGCCCGCATCGGCGCCGCGGCGGCGGACGTCTTGGCCCGGGCCGTGGCGATCGGCGTGTTTTCGGCAACGCGCCTGCCATGTCTCGACCTGCCGGCGTGGCGAGAACTCTACGCCTCACCCTCCGGCAAAGCGACATAGATCAGCACGCCGAGCAGGATCATCACGAACCGGAATGCGTCGTCCTGGCCGTTCCAGGTCTTGGACATCCACATGCCGAACCACTCGCCGCCGATACCCATGAAGCCAGTCTGGAACACCAGGACTCCGAGGGTGAGCCCGGCGATGGCCCAGGCTTTGGCGGCGGCGAAGCGTGGGGCTGGAGCGCGGAGCGCCGGAACCATGAGTGCCGCGCCGATCCAGCAGAGCCCGGCAACGAGGGCCTCGCTCGCCACGATCAGCATGAAAGCAGCCTGCTGCAGCCCCGGATCGGTGATCGCCCGGCCACGGATCGCGGAGCCGGGCTCGACCGTGTCCATCGACAGCACGTGCCGTACGAAGTCGCGATTCACCGCCGGATCGACCACGTTGCCCGTGACGACGAGCGAACAGGTCAGCGCGATCCCGGCCACGAGCAGGAGCTTCGAGGCACGAAGCACGGACACCGTCAGTTTGTGCCGCCCTGGGACGGTGCCGCCATCAGCTCGATCTTCTCGATCGCCTCCTTGAGGGAACGGATGCCCTCGGCGGTGGTGCGCAGATGCGCTACGACGAGGCGGCGGCTGTCCCCGGCATCGGCCTCGGAGATATCTTGGACGAAGGTTTCGAGGACGAGGGAAAACACACCGCCGCGCATCCCGAAGACCGGAGCTACGTCGAAGAACAGGACCGGTGCATTCGCGCCACCTTCGGCCGCGACGAGCCTGTCCGGGCTCGACAGTCGCGGCGAGCGCGCGTCGTCGTCGGTTGCGCCCGCCATGCCCATCTCCCGCGCCAGCGTTTCACGTGGAAGCTAAGCGCGTCTCCTGCCGAAGGACAGAGCGCTATCCGGCGACGTATACGCTCGTACCGCACATCCGTGCAGAACGGCTCCGAGCACGGTACCCGCGATCAGACCGGGCCGTCCTCCTTGGCGTCCGCGACGAGCTGCGCCAGACCGGCATCGACCTCGGCGCCGAGCATGGCGCGCTCGGCCGACGTCAGATCCCGCGACCACTTCGGCCCAGCGAAGCCCTCCGCGCAACGCGCCCGCTCGGACGCGATGTAGGCCTCGGTCTCCGCGGGTTGGGTGCGCATGGCGTGCTGGAACCCGAACCACGCCGCTCGCTCGACCACGGCGAGACGGGCGCGCAGGCGGATCATCACCGCCCGCTCCGGGCTGACGTCGTCGCTGTCGCTCATGAAAGGTTCCGCATCAATGGCGCTGCTCGCAACGCGTCTTTACGTAGGTGTTCGTATCGGCAGCCCTCCCTGAGCCCGCCGCGACGGTCGGACCCTGGATCAGGCATTCCTGAAGGGAATGGGCTTGGGCGGTGACGATGTCGAGGGCCGTCTCCCGGGTGCAATCCGGCGCCGCCACGGTGTTCGCGCAGACGAGGGCGACGACGAGGATCGTGTTCATCATGGCGTGGAACCCGGGGTGACGATGACGACGCGGGACGGCTTGTCGGCAAACGAACCTATCCGCGGGCCAAAAGGCTCCGTCGCGGCGGTCGGTCATAGCAGCGCGGGTCGAGCGACGTCGTCTCGCCCGACACACCGGCCGGGCGATCGCGGGAAGCCTCGAAGGCCTCACCTCCAACGTGTTTGCAGCCAGATCCGTAACGGACCAAAGCCGTTACGGACGCAGATCAGCCGGAGCGACGTCCAGCCCGTCGTCTTACGTCCGGGCAGCGGTCTTATCGTTCACGCCAGGCCTTGGCAGCCTGATCGTTCAGCGGCTTGGTCAGGTAGCTGAGCACGGAGCGTTCCCCGATCTGCAGGAACGTCTCCACGGGCATGCCGGGGATCAGCCGAACGCCGCCGAGCTTTTCCTTCTGCGTCTCGCTGATCTGGACACGCGCCGTATAGTAGCTGGACCCGGTCTTCGGATCGGTGGTCACGTCTGCGGATATGCGGCTGACCTGACCTTTGATCTCCGGCGTCGTGCGTTGATTGAACGAGGAAAAGCGCAGGATCGCCGCCTGCTCCAATCGCACGTTGTCGATGTCTTGGGGCTGGATCCTGATTTCCACCGCCAACTGGTCGGATGACGGCACGATCAGCATCGCGGGCTCGCTCGGCGTCACGAGGCCACCGATCGTATGGACAGACAGCTGATGCACCGTCCCGTCCTGCGGAGCGCGAAGCTCGACGCGCTTCAACTGGTCCAGGGCCGCCACCCGCTTCTCCGAAAGCTCGGACCATTTGCCTCGGATCTCCGAAAGGTCCTTGCTGATCTCGGTATCCATGTCGCCATCGACCTGCAAAATCTTCAGTTCGGTTTCGGAGATCTTACCGCGCGTCGAGGCCATCGCCGCGATCAGTTGGCCCCGCTCCCCTTCCAGCCGTGTCGCATCGCGCTCGAGCGTCATGACGCGCGAATAGGGAACGAGGTTCTTGGCGAACAACTCGTGCACGCCCTTGAGCTCCGTGCCGATCAGATTGATTTCCTTTTCCTTGGCCCGCGCCTGGTCGGTCAGACCCACGATCTCCTGACGCAGCTGCGTGATCCGCTCGCGCAACTGTGCCTTCTGACCCTCGCGGCCGGCCACGCGCGATGAAAACAATCGGCCCTCACCCTCGATCAGATGCGCGACGGCCGGATCGGCGGACCTCATCGTGAGCTCTGACGGAAAGGTCACGCTCGCGGCTCCGCCATGCTCGGCCTCGTCGCGGGCGCGCCGCGCGGTCAGTTCGTCGAGGGCCTTCAGGACCATGTCGAGGCTCGCTCGGGTCTGGGTCTCGTCGAGCCGGATCAGCACGTCTCCGGCCTTGACGCGATCCCCCTCGCGCACGCGCAATTCGCCGACGACGCCACCGGTGGGGTGCTGCACCTTCTTCACGTCGGATTCCACGACGAGCTGACCGGGGGCAATGATCGCGCCGGAGATCTCCGTCATGGTCGCCCAGCCACCGAGACCGCAGACCAGAACCGCCGATGCAGCCCACGTGAGACCGAGATGGCGGCGGATCGAGGCGTGGGTGCGCGGGGCCGGTTGCTTGAGAATGCCGGAGGCTGCGGACGCGAACCTCGTATCGCCGGCGAGACTCCGACTTGCGACCATCACGCACTCTCCTGCAGGTCGCCGAGCGCGGCACGCCGTTCGCCGGACGAATCCGATGGCACCAGGGCAGGCGCCGGGCGCAACACGCGCCTGAACACCTCGTCCTTCGGCCCGAAGGCCTGAGCGCGGCCTTCCGACATCATCAGAACGAGATCGACGGCGGCCAGGGCGCTCGGCCGGTGTGCCACCACCACGCAGATCCCCCCGCGCTCCCGCACGCCGAGGATCGCTTGCGTCAGCGCGTTCTCGCCCTCGCCGTCGAGGTTGGAGTTGGGCTCGTCGAGAACCACGAGGAACGGCTCGCGGTAGAGCGCCCGCGCCAGTCCGATGCGCTGGCGCTGACCGGCCGACAGGCCGGCACCGCCTTCGCCGATGGCGGTGTCGTACCCCTCGGGAAGGCGGAGGATGAGCTCGTGGACGCCGGCCGCCTTCGCTGCCGCAATCACATCCTCCGGATCGGCCTCTGTCTGGAAACGACTGATGTTCTCGGCGACGTTTCCGGCGAACAGCTCCACATCCTGTGGCAGAAAGCCCAGATGCGGACCCAGTTCCCGGCTCGCCCACTGGTCGAGCGCAGCATCGTCGAGGCGCACCTTGCCCCGGAGTGCCGGCCACACGCCGATCAGTGCCCGCACCAGCGATGATTTTCCCGACGCGGAGGGACCGATGATCCCGAGCCCGTCGCCAGCCTTGAGCGAGAGCGTGACATCGTGAACCACGATGCGCGTCGTGCCGGGCGGCCCGACGCTGACGTTTTCGACGCTGAGGCTCCGTCGTGGGACAGGCAGCGGATGCTGCCGGCCGGTGGGGGGCACCCGCCCGAGCAGTTCGGACAGGCGCGTCCAGGATTGCCGGGCCTGAACGAACCCCCTCCAGTTGGCGATGGCGAGCTCCGCCGGCGCGAGCGCACGCGAGACCAGGATCGAGGACGCTATGATGATGCCCGCGGTCGCCATGTTGTTGATCACCAGCCACGCGCCCAGGGCGAGCACGGCCGATTGCAGGGCCGTGCGAAACACCTTGGAGCCGGCCCCGAAGAGACCGGTGATATCCGAGACCTTCTGCTGGGCCTCCATGTAACCGCGATTTGCCCAGGACCAGCGTTCCGCGAGCTGTCCCTGCATGCCGAGCGCCGCCAGGACTTCGGCATTGCGCCGGCCCGACTCGGCCAGACCGTTGCGGCTCATGGCATGAATGGTGGCGGCGTTCACCGACGTGCGGGTCTTCCGGTCCGTCGCGAAGGTGATCACCGCGAGGACGCAAGCGCCGACGAGGGCGGCGACACCGATGGCCGGGTGGAACAGAAAGCAGATCATCAGGTAGATCGGCATCCACGGCAGGTCGAAGAGGGCGCCGAGGCCTGGGCCTCCCAGGAAGGCGCGGATCTGATCGAGGTCGCGCAAGGGCAGAAGGCTGTCGCCCGTGAACGTTCCCTTGAGGGGGGCCCGGACGACGAGATCGAAGACCCGTGTCGAAAGCGCCTCGTCGAGGGCCGCACCGATGCGAGCCAGGATCCGCGCGCGAAGCGTCTCGAGCAGCCCCTGGAAGGCATAGAGCGTCAGGGCCAGGGTCATCAGGCCGACGAGCGTCGGGATCGATCGACTGGGTATCACCCGATCGTAGACTTCGAGCATGAAGAACGATCCGGTCAGGTACAGAATATTCACGAGCCCGCTCATGGCGGCAACACCGATCAACGCGGTGCGGAAGGGAGCAAGAGCCGACGACAATTCCGCCGAACCCGATCGACCGGCTGGCAGTGTGATGTTGCCGTACGCGATACCGGACATTCGAGAGATCCTCAGGAGGTCGCGATTACCGGGCTCGGCCGGCGGGAACCTCACCGGCCGAACCCGCACTGAAATCTGCGTATCCGTACTGCCGCATCAGATATTGTATTGCGGAAGATATTCCGAAAAATTGGCACTTCGACCTTGAGAGAGCGCCCCGACGCCAGAAAATTACGCAGAAAGTAATTTAGCGTCTAGAGCTAAAGTCTTCAAAGATGCCAATTTTACCGCTATTTATCGATTATTTAACGGCCGCCAGCGGAAAGTTATCCCGCAAGATGGCTACTTGTAATCTTTCTCAAGCATGAAGCAAGGTGTCTGTCGCGACGTGAACAGTGAAGACCTTGCCTTCGTCGATCCAGCCGGGTCCTTGTTGACCGCCGTTGATCGATTTGATTTCGGTGGCATCGGCACTGTACATGTGCGCACCCGTTTGCGTGTTGAAAAAGCGCTCCAGCGTTTCGCCACCCGACCCCACGACGGTGGGGTCCGTGTAGGCCTGAAAGGCGACGCCCTCGTAGTGGTAACTCGGCAGCGTCTTGAGGACCGTGTCACGCTCGGTCACATCGCTGGTGTAGAAGTGTTGACCGTGAACCGTATCGAAAAATCGGAAAACGTCCTGAGTATTCGATCCCTTGTCGGGGGTAGATCCCACCACGCCCTCGAAATGATAATCTGGAGAAGTCTTCAAAACGCTATTGAGTTCGTTGATATCGGTCGTAAACAAATGGTCGCCGTTTGAAACATTGACAAATCTATAAATTGGATTGAGATGCTCGGCAGTTGGGCTGGGCGTATGATCCGTAGGCTGACTGGTGTATTGACTGACGTCATAACTTGCCGTGTCGTTCGTCGTGATCAGATTGGCTGATGTGCCGGCGGTAATACCCGTGTTCGAGAGGGTGTCGGAGCCGGCCTTCGTGTGCCCATCGAACGTAAAACTATCGACGTAAAGGTCTCTGTCGTTCCCCGGCCCGTTGTAAAGATCGTTCAGATACGTGACCGAAAACTGATGAGCCGAGCTGAAATCTCCAGAGAAGGAGAAATCTTCACTCTGTCCCGAAGAATGCGCCGCCGTAGCAGTAAGGACATCGCCGATCTGTACGCCGTCGACCTTTACAATAAACTGCGCATTTCCAAGATATTCGTCCTCGGAAATCTTGAAAGTAACCTTGTTGGCCATGGCCGTTACCTCCTGTCATAATTAACTATTTACAGTATAAATTGGGTTGAGCCAACTCAAAGTATCAATGCTGAACAATTCAGGGTTAAGAGTACGTAGCGCTCTCACGCAGCCCAATCGTTCATCGGCTTTTGCAAAATCTCTCGTGCTTGCAGGTCTTTAGCGCTCAAACGCGTCGTGTTTTCGTCTGCGTTTGTACAGGAGTCGACATTATTGATTGGGACGTCTCCGCTCGGGACCGGCAACCGAACATTTATCCTGAAGAATGCGACGCCGCGCCCTCGTTCTCTTTTCGCTTCGGCCACGGCTCGGAAACTTGCCGATGCCGCACAATGCAGAGCATGTGCCGCGTCCACCGACGCGAGTGGCGAGGAACAGCCGCTCGCGGCGTGCCGTCGGATCGATCGAACCGGAGAAGCGGTCGCCGGAGACCAAAGTTCGAACCGGTGTGGTCTGCCTGGCACGCAGCGTGTGACCATCGACCTGCGACAGCGCCGTCCGAAACGATCGCTCTCACCTGCGGTTTCCCCTGGTCAGCCAAGCAAGGAGCCGCCATGGGTTCGAACGATCAGATTCCCCTGTCACGCCGCCAAATCGTCGGAGGCGTGGGAACAGGTCTCGCCGTGGCCGCCACCCGTTCGGCTCAGGCCAGCGAGGCGACGCCTCCCGCTGCCCGTCCGTTGGTCGATCCCATCGGCCAATATCCGAAGCCGCCCTTCGCGAAGCAGTCCCAGCCCTGGCCGGGCCTTGCCGGCCGGATGGAGCCGAAGCCGGATCATGGTGAGACGAGCTATCGCGGATCCGGGCGGCTCGCCGGGCGAAGGGCCCTGATCACGGGCGGCGATTCCGGGATGGGTCGAGCGGCGGCGATCGCCTTTGCGCGCGAAGGTGCGGACGTCGCCATCAACTACCTGCCGGACGAGGAGCCCGACGCCGCGGAGGTGATGGCCCTCAACCGGAAGGAGGGTCGGATCGCCCTCGCGATCCCCGGCGACCTGCGCGACGAAGCCTTCTGTCAGGATCTGATTGCGCAGGCCGTAAGGGGCCTCGGCGGCCTCGACATCGTGGTGAGCAACGCCGGCCGGCAGCAGGCCCATGCCTCGATCCTCGACATTTCCACCGAGCAGTTCGACTGGACGATGAAGACCAACATCTACGCGCCGTTCTGGATCATCAAGGCGGCACTGCCGCACTTGAAGCCGGGCTCGACGATCATCGCCAGCACCTCCGAGCAAGCCACCGATCCAACACCGGATCTCTACGACTATGCACAGACCAAAGCCGCGACGACGAACTTCGTGCGTTCCCTCGGCAAGCAGCTGGCGCAAAAAGGGATTCGGGTGAACGGGGTTGCGCCAGGTCCGATCTGGACGCCGCTCCAGGTATCCGGCGGCGCGTCGATGGAGAAGCTCGAAAAGTTCGGCGCTCAGACGCCGTTCGGCAGGCCTGGGCAGCCGGTTGAGCTCGCGGGGATCTACGTGCAGCTCGCCTCGGCAGAAGGCAGCTACGCTACCGGCCAGGTGTACGGTTCGGCTGGCGGCAACGGTCTACCATAACCAGCCACGTCACTCGGTAGGCACTTCTCGGCGGGTTGCGGTTGCTCTCCTACGGTCAAATCAGCCGGACGTCGCGGTTGCTCAGAATGTCGAGAACGCTGCTGCAACTCAGCTTCAAGCCTTTGCCTATGAGCGCAACCGCCGGCGTCTCCTCCTCAAGCCAAGCCGCGGCGTGATCGCAGTCGGCGAAGCTCAAGACGTCATAGCCGTCCCGGCTGAGGCGCGCGCAGGCTCGATCGCGCTGGTCGGTGCTGGCCACCAGCACGAGCGCCAGATCGGGCGCTGGGGCTGACGTGCTCATGCCGCCTTCTTCGTCTTGCGGCCGGCGCCCTTCGTGGCGCGGCCGCTCGACTTGGATGTGGAGCGCTTCGACGGTGCCACCTTGCCGGTCGCCGGCCCCGCCGCCGTGCTGGATTTCTCGGAATCGATGCTGCGCTTCAGTGCCTCCATGAGGCTCACGACGTTGCCGGACTTCGGCGGTTCCGCCTTTGCCCCGCTGCCCTTCTGACCCTTCGCGGGCTTCGTCGCCTTGCCTTGCACGAGTGCGATCAGGGCGCCTTCGTAGCGATCCTCGAATTTGGATGGATCGAACGTTTTCGTCGCCCGATCGATCAATTCCTCGGCGAGGGATCGCATCTCGTCGGTCGTCTTGCCGTCGGGCATATCCTCGAAATACGCAGTGGGAGACCGGATTTCGTCCTGGTATCGCAGCAGCGTCGCCAGCAGGCCCTTGCCGTAGGGCTCCAGCAACACGATGCGCTCGCGCTTGTAGATGACGAGGCGGCCGAGACCGGCCATGCCCTTTTTCTTCATCGCATCGCGGATGACAGCGAAGGCTTCGCGGGAGATCTTGTCCTCGGCGGCGAGATAGTAGGGCCGGTCGAGGTAGCGTTCGTCGACCTCGTCGCGGTGGCAAAACGCTTCGATGTTGATCGTGTGCGTGCTCTCGAGCGCGATCTCGTCGAGTTCGTCCGCTTCGATCGGCACCAGATCATCCTTGGCGACTTCGCAGCCCTTGATCTGGTCCTCGCGGTCGACGGGCTCGTCCGTGACGGAGTCGACGATGAGCTGCCTGATCCGGTTTCCCGTCTCGCGATTGATCGTATGACACTTGAGATGCGACGAGGAGCTCACCGCCGGATACAGGCCGACGGAGCAGGAAACCAAGGACAAACGCAGGTGGCCCTTCCAATTTGCGCGAGTAGCCACGGGTTTCTCCAATTTTAACGAAGTATTGACCCGACCGACCGGCACAAAGCTGAGTCGCCGACGATCTCGCGACTCAACCAGAGTCTCGCGCGACTCGTTCCGTAGGATTCGATGCTGTGGATAACTTGGAAAAAGCCGATCGATATAAGGCTTGAAGCCATTCTGGCGGAACTGCGCAAGGGAGCGGCGGTTCTTCCACGACGATGGCCAAGCTCCTCGATCCCTATCGCGCAAAACGGGATTTCGACGTCTCTGCCGAGCCGAGTGGGCGACGCGGCCGCCGGGCCAAGAAAGCACGCTTCGTCGTCCAGAAGCACGACGCCCGGCGCCTGCATTATGATCTCCGCCTCGAGATCGACGGTGTCCTCAAGAGCTGGGCGGTGACCCGTGGGCCGAGCCTCGTGCCCTCCGACAAGCGTCTCTCCGTCCCGACCGAAGACCACCCGATCGACTACCTGGCCTGGGAAGGAGCGATCCCGAAGGGCCAGTACGGCGGCGGCACCATGATCGTCTGGGATACGGGCCACTGGAAACCGGTCGGCGACCTCGCCGCGGCGCTCGCGAAGGGCCACCTGGAGTTCGAGCTGCAGGGCGAGCGCCTGAAGGGCCGCTGGCATCTCGTGCGCATGAAGGCCGCGGCAGCGATAAGAATGAGCCCTGGCTGCTGATGAAGGCCGATGACGAGCACGCCCGCGGCGCGGGTGACGGCGACATCCTCGGCGAGCACGACACGTCGGTGCTGTCGGGCCGGACGAACGAGGAGCTCGCCGCCACCGGGACGATCAGAGCCGATCACGCTGCGCGTGAACGCGTCGCATCGAAACGGCGTTCGAAGCCGAAGGCGCCGACAGCGCCCCCGGGCCGGAAAGGCATACTCCCGCCCTTCGTCGAGCCGGCCCTCGCGACGCTGGTCCAGGCTGCGCCGAGCGGGAAGGACTGGCTGTTCGAGATCAAGCACGACGGCTACCGGATGCAGGCGCGCATCGATGGCGGCAAGGTCAAGCTGTCGACCCGTTCCGGGCTCGACTGGACCGCGAAGTTCAAGCCGATCGCGCAGGCGCTCAAGGCCCTGAAGCTGCCCTCCGCTCTCGTCGACGGCGAGATCGTGGTCGAAACGGCGAGCGGCGTCTCGAGCTTCTCGGCGCTCCAACAGGCCTTGACGACCGGGGAGATCGGTCAGGCCGTCTTCTACGCCTTCGACCTGCTCTACCTCGATGGGCGCGACCTTCGAGCCCTGGCTCTGACCGAGCGCAAGGCCCTGCTTCAGCAGGCGCTCGATGATGCCGGCCCGACGAGCCGCGTCCGGTTCAGCGAGCATCTCGACGCGGACGGCGACGCCATGGCCCGGCATGCCTGCCGGCTCGGCCTGGAGGGCATCATCGCCAAGAAGGCGAGTGCACCGTACCGATCCGGGCGCAGCGATCACTGGCGCAAGGTGAAGTGCACGTCCTCGCAGGAATTCGTGATCGCCGGCTACATGCCGTCGACTTCCGCGCCGCGTGCGGTCGGTTCGCTCATCCTCGGCGTCTATGACGGCGAGGACCTCGTTCATGTCGGGCGGGTCGGAACGGGATTTACGAACGCGGTCTCGCGCGCGCTCTGGACGCAGCTCGATCCGTTGCGGGCCGAGGCCGCGCCGTTCCGCGAGGCCCTCCCGCCGCTGGCGAAGCGGAACGCCAAGTGGGTCGAGCCGAAACTCGTCTGCGAGGCGACCCTTCGCGGCTGGACCGCCGACGGTCAGGTGCGCCACGCCTCGTTCAAGACGCTACGCCCCAACGTGGATCCGCAGGCGGTGATCCGCGGCGACGCTTCCAGGCCGTCCCGGTCCCGTTCGAAGACTGGCACGGCAAGCGACGTCAGACTGACGCATCCGGACCGGGTGATGTGGGACGACGTCGGTCTGACGAAGCAGGGGCTGTTCGCGTTCTATGCTGAGATCGCCGATCACATCCTGCCGCACATCGTCGACCGCCCGCTCTCGCTGCTGCGCTGCCCCGATGGCATCGGCTCCTGCTTCTACCAGAAGCACGGCTGGGCCGGCATGGATGCGCGCCACATCCACACGGCGAAGGCCGGCTCCGAGAACGTCGTGGTGATCAGGGATCGCGACGGGCTCCTGGCCCTGGTTCAGTCGAGCGTCCTCGAGATCCATCCCTGGGGTGCGACGGCAGACGAACCCGACAAGCCGGATCGGCTCGTGTTCGACCTCGATCCCGGGGAGGGCGTCGGCTGGGAGCAACTCGTCACCGGCGCCAATGAGGTCAGGGAACGCCTTCACGCGCTGGGTTTCGCCGCGTTCGTGAAAACGACCGGCGGCAAGGGGCTGCATGTCGTCGTGCCGATCGAGCCCAAGGCTGGCTGGGACGAGGCGAAGACCTTCAGCAAGCGCCTTGCAACGGAAATGGCGAAGGACTGTTCCGACCTTTACGTCGCCACGGTGGCCAAAGCCGCGCGGCCGGGCCGGATCTATGTCGACTATCTCCGAAATCAGCGAGGGGCGACCGCCGTCTCCGCCTTCTCGACACGTGCCCGGCCCGGCGCACCGGTCTCGGTCCCGGTGACCTGGAACGAGTTGCCATCGCTCGGCTCGGGTGATCGGTTCACAGTGGACACCTTGGCCAACCGCCTGGGCGCGATGCGCGGCGATCCCTGGACCGCATTCAGCGGTGCAGCTCGTCCGTTGGACGATGGGCGCGCAGTTCGAAGACGGCCCGCCGAAGCGCGCTGAGTCTGCGAGGAGGCTGAGCGATTGGGACCGCGATTGCGCACGTATCGTCGCGCCTGCGCTAAACCGTGATCGTCAACGGACCCGTAGCGCGAGCATCAGCCTCGCCAAACGCGGCCGCAGCGGCAAAAACAGGCGAAAGGCCGTTTCGGCGACGGGCAGGATCAGCCGAAACCCGAACACACGTAGGCCGACGAAGCGCCCCAGCCAGCGCCAGGCCGGCAGAACGGACCAGAGCTTCGTGAAGGCCGCCGCGCCGGAACTCAGCCGTCCGTCCGTGTCGCGCACATGAAAGCGTGCCTGCGCCGTCGCGCAGGTCAGGCTGGGACCCAGCTGGGCATCGGTTTCGACGGAGGCAAGATCGACGAACCTGAGGTGTTCGGCGCCTGCACAATTGCGATAGTGCCTGATCTCGGTCCGGCAGAGGGGGCAAGCGCCATCGTAGTAGACGGTCAGGGTCTCGCGCATCGCGTTCCTCACGTCGGGGCCAGAGCCTGTCCACCGATCAGCGATAACCGGCCGCCTGCAACTCGAACAATTCGGCATAACGTCCGCCTGAGCGGAGGAGCTCAACGTGCGAGCCGGCCTCCTGCACACGCCCCTCGGCCAGGACGACGATGCGGTTGGCCTGCCGCACGGTGGAGAAGCGGTGCGAGATGAGGATCGCCGTGCGCCCGGCCGCGAGATCGCCGAAGCGGGCGAAGACCTCCGCCTCGGCACGTGCGTCGAGCGCCGCCGTCGGCTCGTCGAGGATCAGCACCTCGGCGTCGCGCATGTAGGCGCGGGCGATTGCGATCTTCTGCCATTCGCCGCCGGACAGGTCGACGCCGTCCTCGAAGCGCCGGCCGAGGCGCTGGTCGTAGCCCGTCGGCAGCTTCGCGACCACGAGGTCGGCCAGCGCCCGCGAGGCCGCGCCGCCGATGCGGCCGACATCGGCACGGGCGTCGATGCGGCCGACGGCGATGTTGTCGCCGGCAGTGAAGTCGAAGCGGACGAAGTCCTGGAAGATGACGCCAATCCGGGCGCGCAGGACCTCGAGATCGTAGTCGCGCAGGTCCCGGCCATCGAGCAGGATGCGGCCCTCGCTCGGGTCGTAGAGGCGCGAGAGCAGCTTGACGATCGTGGTCTTGCCGCTGCCGTTCTCGCCCACCAGCGCCACGACCTCGCCGGCCCGGATCGTCAGCGACAGATGGCGCACGGCCCAGCGTTCGGCGCCGGGATAGCGATACCCGACATCCTCGAAGACGAAGCCGTCGCGGATCGGATCGGGAAACGCGGCCGGCTGTTCGGGCGAACGGATGCGGGGCGCCACGGCGAAGAAGGAAAACAGGTCGTCGAGATACTGCGCCTGGCCGGTGAGCTGCGACACGCCGAGCAGCAGCCCCTCGACGAGACCGCGCAGCCGCAGGAACGCTCCGGACAGGAAGGTGAGGTCGCCCACCGTCAGCGTGCCGTCGAGGGTGCGGACCGCGATGACGCCGTAGGCGAGGTAGTAGGCGAGCGTACCGAGGCCGGCGAAGGCCCCGCCGAACCCGGCCCGCCGAACCGCGAGCCGGGTGTTCTCGCCGAGGATGCGGTTCGCCAGCACACCGAAGCGGTCGGACAGGAAGGTGTGCAGGCCGAAGAGCTTGACCTCCTTGGCGCTCTCGGCCCCGGCGCCAAGGTAGCGCATGTAGTCGCTCTCACGCCGCTCGGGCGAGCGCCGGTAGGCGAGCCGGTAGCTCTGCCGGTTGAAGTGCAGTTCGTTGAGGAAGGCCGGGATCAGCGCGAGGACGAGCAGGACCACGAGCCAGGGCAGAAACGCCACGACTGCCGCCGCGAGGGAGATCGCGGTGAGCAGGTCCTGCCCCTGGCCGAGCAGCTGGCCGATCAGGTTCGAGCGCCAGGCAACCTGCCGTCGGGCGCGCTCCAGCCCGTCCTGCACGCCCGGGTCCTCGAACTGCTCGAGGTCGAGGGTGGCGGCATGAGCCATCAGCCGGAGCGTGATGGCGTTGCCGGTCCGCTCGGACAACACGCCATCGACGAGGCTCGTCGCGCGCCCGAGGAGGTCGGAGGCGACCGCGAGCGCGAACTCGATCCCGATCAGCCAGGCGACGTGCCGCAGCCGCGGATCACCGAGCCCGTCGACCGCCGCCGCGGCGGCCGGATCGGCCCGTCCGGCCACGACCGTGTCGATGACGAGCTTCGCCACGTAGAGCATCAGCGTCGGCAGGGCCGCCCGCACGAGCCGCAGTCCGACACTGCCCAGCGTCAAGGCAGGGCTCGTCGCCCAGGCCAGCCGGAACAGGGCCGGCAGATGCCGCAGGGCTCCCGCGCGCGTAACGAGCGTGCGACGGAGCCCCTCGATGGGTGATGGCGTCAACGACAATCCTGAATCGATCCCGGACGTGTTCGGCTATTTGACGAGGACGACGGCCTTCCGGCCGTAGGCTTTGGCCGCGACCTCCCGGACGATGAAATCGGCTACGTCGGCCCGCGCGATCCGGCCGTTGCGCCAGGAGGAGGCCTGGTCGAGGACCTGGTACCCGCCGGTCTTCGCGCCGCCCGTCAGCACGCCCGGCCGGACGAAGGTCCAGTCGAGGGCGCTCTTGCGGATGCGCATCTCCTGCGCGTCCTTGTCGTCGTAGGCGCGCCCGAACACGAGCTGGAAGGGCAGGCGCTGCAGCGCGCCGATCGCGGCCCGGCTGTCGCCGGTCCCGAAGCCGGTCACTGCAATGAGACGGCGCACGCCGGCCTTCTCCATCGCGGGCACGAGCAGGTTGGTGGCATCCGAAAACAGATGCACCGGACCGAACAGGCTCTTCAAGGGGACGCCTAGGGCCTGAACCACGACGTCGATCCCGTCGAGGGCCGCCGCGACATCGCCGGCCTTCAGCGCATCGCCGGTAAATCGCTCCGGATCGGGATCCGACACCGGGATCTCGGCGGCCGAACGGGCGAAGGCCCGCACCTGGTGTCCGGCGGCCAGGGCCGCCTTAACGGTCTCCAGTCCGATGCCGCTGCTGGCGCCGAGGACGAGGATGTGGGCCATGGGGTGGCTCCCTGCTGCGCTACTCCGCGGCGTCCCGCGATCGCTCCGGCATGGTGACATGCTGGCTGTCAGAGACCTTGCGGCCGTTCTCGACCTTTTTGCTCTCCGTCGGATCGAGGGGTGCCCCGAGCGGCGCATGTGTGCCGGCGTGCTGCTGCTCGTCGTTCAAGTCGCCGTCCTCCGGGCGTCGGCCGGTTGGCGTGCTGTCGGTCTTGCTCTGGGACACGGACCCCTCCGATGCGTGATGGATGCGGCTGCGACGACGAAGCCGGGCAGGAGCCGTGATCGGCCAGCGAGGTCGGTGCCGCGAACGGACGCGGTCCGCTCTCCCAGTTCAGCTCGGCTGCTGCTCGGTGTCCTCGACATCGGGATCGTCATCCGGCGGCAGGGACGAGTCGGGCTCGGGCTGCGGGTTGGCCTCGATTTCGACTTCGGCCGCCGGGTCGATCTCGCCATCGCGCCGATCTTCGGGCAGGGCGCCGGAATCTTCGCCGGGCATCGGCGTATGGGCTGAGGTCATGACTGGTTTGCTCCACTGATCTGCAGAGCGGCAAGCCTGGCGCGGGGGGAAGCGTTCCGGTCTGGCAGTGTCGCAGCATCGGCGCGTCCGACGACCTCCGCCGGTCCCACCCAACCTCGCCGTGCTGCCGGCGTCGCGGGCGCTCGATCCAAGCTGCACCGGGCAATTCTGCTGCGATGCAAAACGGCGTCTCGCTTCCGATCGCTCTGTTCTGCCTGCACTTTCTCGGCGGTCACGCGCGGAAATGGGCCGGCATCGCCGAGCGGCTCGGTTCTACGCACTGGTCAGATTGTGACCTCCCCACCGACCGGTGATCAGATCGGGCAGCGGGGTCGAGCCGGGCGAAGCAGTGCAGTGCTTCCAACAATGCAGACGCACGTCGAATCTTTGACGGAGATGGCTACCCGTTTGGCTCCGGAGGCGATCACCGCCCGGGGTTCGCCTCAGAGCCGATCGACCGCAGAACATCGAGGCGATATTCCGCCGTTCGCGACTGCTTCAAGACGCGGGCAAAACTGCCAGCTCCTGCGATAAATCCTTCGGCAGCCTCGTGACCGGTCAGGGGGTAGCTCGTCTCGCCGAGCCAATGAACCAGCACGATGTCGCCACCGGGCAGAAGGGCACCCTTCACCCGTGAAACGAGGCGAGCGAGGTCGGCGCGGTTGAGGTAATAGGCCACCTCCGACAACACGATCAGGTCGAAGTGGCCTTCCGGCCAGGCGTTCGGAACGGCCGCCAGCTCGAAGCGAACGTTCGGATAATCGGCGCAGCGCACACGTGCGCTGTCCAGCACGGACGGAACGACATCGAGCCCGATCAACGCATCGCAGCGTGGGCATAGCTGACGCGTGAAGACGCCGATCGAACAACCCACATCGAGACCTGACGTGTAGTGGGTCTGCGGCAAGCTAGCGAGAGTCGCCGCATATTTTGCGCGCTCGTAATCGCTCGTCGCGAAGCGCCACGGATCCGGATCTGTGGCGTACATGCCCTCGAAGAAGTCCGGATCGAGCGAGGCGGGACGACGTGCCGTTGGGGCGACGGCCGGCATGCTCGGGTCGGATCCCTGGCCAGCAGCGCTCCCTACGCCCAGCACTGCTCCGGCAGCGGCAAGGCCTCCGGATTGCAAAATCAGGCGTCGGGTCGGTCGCTCATCGTCGCGCACAAGGTGCCTCGCTGCCGCCCGTTCATATGACGGTGCAACCGCCCCTCGTCGGAACCGTTCCGGGACGCGAGCTCATAGCCATCGCTCGTCGAGATCGGTGGCGTTCCGATCGGCAACGGGCTGGGCCGCATCGCCCTCGGCGAAGACCACCACATCGTCCGGCCCGACGTCCCGCGTCGCGTAGAAGTCCCAGCGACGATGAATGACCCGCGGACCGCCGAAGATCCGGTAGGCGTTCCAGTAGCGATCGTCCCGGAAGCCCACGTAGTGAATGCAGCGCGGCGCTCTCTCGGTCGGCTGGGGCATGCGAGTTGGTCTCCCCGCTCAGCCGGCCGAAGCGGTTCGATCCGGAGCTGAAGCAACCGAGGCCGCCGACGATGGTTCGTTTGGTGGGCCGGCAAGGCCAGCGGCAGATTGGCACTCGCATCCATGTCGACTTGGAGCACCACCATCCTGAGCCTGTGGGCCGCCTATTGGGCCGCGATGTTTGCCCAAGTCGCGCACCTTCGGACGCTCGACGATGGCGTAGGCGCAACGGGCTTCGCGTGGCTTTCCGGTGCGCTGCTGGCGGCCGGGACGGGTTTTTTCGCGAACTCGATCGGCGCATGAAGTTATGTGCGTCCGAGAATTTGCCAAGCTCGATGTGCAAGCAGTGTCGAGACTCGCATGAGCAGTGAGCCAGATCGGTCGCGAAATTGGAAACGAACCGGGCTGCTCCTGCTCGGCTTCGTCGCGGGGCCGCCCGCTGCGTTCGTGCTGCTGTCGCCTCTTCTCGCTCTCGTGGGGTACGCGACGGAGTGGTTCGCCCCAGGGGCCATCGGCAACGTCGTCGGGTTGATCCTACTCGGCGCCGCAGTCGTAGCTGTGTTCGTCGCCGCCGTCGTAGCTGTGGTCGTGGCAGTCCTTGCCCTCGTCGGCACGGCCGCGGCGACAATCGGGAGCGCGATCGCACACGTGTTTTCGCGTCTGCGCTGAGCCGCGCCTGACAATGCAGACCGTCGCCGACACCATTGAGTCGTACTGCGCGGCGGCGCGATGCTTCGTTACCTGACCGTACTCGCTGCGGGCCGGCCAAATCACGAGCGGCCGTGCGGAGGCGATTGTGGCTCGGATCACCTGGTCGGCTGACTCCGTGCGGTGAGCTTGTTTCCGTCCGGATCGCGAAGGTAAGCGACGAACGACCCGTTCGGGCGCTCGGCGGGCGGACTCTCGATCGCGGCACCACCATGCGCGGTGCCGGCCTCGTGCCACGCAAGAACATGATCGCGGCTTGCGGCGGCGATACCGATCGTTCCACCGTTCGCTGCGGTCGCCGGATTGCCATCGATGGGTTTCGTGATCATCAGGCGACTACCCCCGTGGGCGTAGATCAGCCTCCCTCGGGCGTCCGTCTCGCCGGGGGCGCCGCCCAACGCAGCGAAAGTGGCGTCGTAGAAGCCCTTGGCCTGCTCGAGATCATTGCTCCCGATCATGACGTGAGTGAACATGCTCTCCTCCACGAAGGGACAGATCGATCACCAGTGTGATCGAGTCGCATCCAGCACGGCCTACTGCGCGACGACCAGAGCCCAGAACCGGCCGTAGGACGAGCCCGGTGCATCGGCATGCGCGATGCCGATGCGACGAGCCTGGGGCAGGAGCAGATTCGCGTTGTGGCCCGATGAGGCCTGCCACATGGCCAGCGTCTGATCGAACGTAGCCGTACCGGCTCCGAGGTTCTCGGCCTTCAGGCCCCTCGCGAGCCCGGTCATCGCCATGCGGGCCTGGAACGAGCCGCCGGCATCGTGGCTGAGCGAGCCGGCCGCGGCGTTCGCCCTCGCGGCATAGGCTGCGGCTCGGGTCAGGCCCGCGTCGACCTGAACGGGCCCGAGGCCATATTGCGCCCGGTACCGGCTGATCGCGACCGCGGCGGCACGGTCGTCCGAGACAGCCCTGCGGGCCGCCTTGGCGGCGTAGGCTCCGCTACAGCCGGCCAGCACCACAACGAGAGAAGCGATCGGGTGTGTGAAACGACGGAGCATGAGCCGGGATAATCCCTGAAGCGCGCCAGCGAGACACGCAGGCTCGTCCAGATCGGTTTAGGAACGGTTGCGGTCGCCGCGTGACCTGCCTCGTCTATCGGCGGCGAGCGCTGGACAGCTATGTGAGATGAGGCCGCCGGATCGGCTAAGTGCTTGATGCCGCTGGTGCTCCCAAGGGGAATCGAACCCCTGTTTTCGCCGTGAGAGGGCGACGTCCTAGACCGCTAGACGATGGGAGCTTCCGGGCCGGCGACGGTTCCTATACCGACGCGATCAGGGGCCGGCAAGGCCTCGAGTCAGCTTAAGTGGAGCCACGGTCATCACAGGTGCGCAGGACGAAGACGGGCCGGAGCGCCTGAGCGTGACCCTAGCGCCGGAGGCGACCATGGAACGGCTAGACCGGGTGCTGGCGGCAGCGTTCGGCGAGTTGTCGCGCTCGCGGCTGCAGGCGCTGGTGCGCGAAGGCCAGGTGCTCTGCGACGGGGCCGTGGTGCTCGATCCCTCGCGCAAGGTCGGGCCGGGCGCGCTGCTCGAGGTCGCGGTGCCGGAGGCTGCGCCGGCCGAGCCGCAGGGCGAGGCGATGGCGCTGGTCATTCCTTACGAGGACGAGGATCTGATCGTGATCGACAAGCCGGCCGGGCTCGTGGTGCATCCGGGCGCCGGGCACGAGACCGGCACGCTCGTGAATGCGCTCGTAGCGCATTGCGGGGAAAGTCTGTCCGGCATCGGCGGGGTGCGCCGGCCGGGCATCGTGCACCGGCTCGACAAGGACACCAGCGGACTGCTCGTCGTTGCCAAGAACGACCGGGCGCATCAGCGACTCTCGGCGCAGTTCGCCGATCACGGCCGCAGCGGCGATCTGGAGCGGGCCTACCTCGCCTTCGTCTGGGGGATGCCGGAGCCGCGCACCGGCACGATCACCGCCAATTTGGCCCGAAGCCATAAGAATCGCGAAAAGATCGCGGTGGTGCGGGAGGGGGAGGGGCGCCACGCAGTGACGCATTACCGGGTCGAGGCGCAACCCGATGCCGACGGCATCGTCACGCTGCTGCGCTGCGTGCTGGAGACGGGGCGAACGCACCAGATCCGCGTGCATCTCAGCCATCGCGGCCACCCGCTGCTCGGGGACGACACCTATGGCGGCGCGCTGAAGACCAAGGCGGTGAAGCTCGAGGAGGCGGCGCGCGCCGCGCTCCTGGCGCTGGGGCGGCAGGCGCTGCATGCAACGCTGCTCGGGTTCAACCATCCGCGGACGGGCGAGAAGCTGCGCTTCGAAAGCCCGCTGCCGCCGGACCTGGCGGCGCTGCTGAGCGCGCTCTCGCGAAAGTCCGGATAACCGTGCGGCGTTGCGCGGGCGCACCGGTCAAGCAGACGCTCCATGACCCGGTGCGTTTCGGCACCGCGACGCGGTGACTCGCCGTGCAGACTCCAGCCCGAAGTTCGTTTCGTGCGTTGAAGCCATTCGCGTGGTGACCGCCGCTACCGAACGTCGTGGCTTCCCTGTAGAGATGGGAGGCGCAACGGCCGGCTCAAGAGGAGCGGTCGATCGCACAGGGCCTGCCCGCATGGGGGGCCGACGAAGGAGGTGTCCATGGCCGGAGCATTACCCATGCTCGCCAACGAAGGTGGCCTTTCGCGCTACCTCGACGAGATCCGCAAGTTCCCGATGCTGGAACCGACGGAAGAATTTACCCTGGCCAAGAGTTGGCGCGATGCGGGCGACCGCGATGCTGCGCATCGGCTGGTCACGTCCCACCTGCGTCTGGTGGCCAAGATCGCCATGGGTTATCGCGGCTACGGCCTGCCGATCAGCGAAGTCGTGTCCGAGGGCAATGTCGGCCTGATGCAGGCCGTCAAGCGCTTCGAGCCGGACAAGGGCTTCCGCCTCGCCACCTACGCGATGTGGTGGATCAAGGCGGCGATCCAGGAATACATCCTGCGCTCGTGGTCCCTCGTGAAAATGGGCACCACGGCGAACCAGAAGAAGCTTTTCTTCAATCTGCGCAAGGCGAAGGGCAAGATCTCGGCCCTCGACGAGGGCGATCTGCGCCCCGAGCACGTCGCGACCATCGCGAAAAACCTCGGCGTGCCCGAGCAGGACGTGATCGACATGAACCGGCGCCTGTCCGGCGACACCTCGCTCAACGCGCCCCTGCGCGAAGAAGGCGAGGGCGAATGGCAGGACTGGCTCGTTGACAACAGTCCCAGCCAGGAGACGGTGCTCGCGGGCGAGCAGGAAGGCCAGAACCGGCTCTCGGCCCTGCGCGACGCCCTCTCCGTCCTCAACCAGCGCGAGCGGCGCATCTTCGAGGCCCGTCGCCTCGCGGACGATCCGATCACGCTCGAGGACCTGTCCGGCGAGTTCGGCGTCTCGCGCGAGCGCGTTCGCCAGATCGAGGTGCGCGCCTTCGAGAAGATCCAGGAGGCGGTCAAGCGCAACCTGGCGACCCGCGAGATGCCCCGCGCCGAAGCCCGCGCCTGAGCTTTAACGTCGACGCCGGAGGACCTGTCCTGCGGCGTTTTTCGTCACGCCAATCGGAGCGCCGCTCCGTCATGAAGTGCGACGGTCATGCGCTGCGGCAGATCGAAGATCGCGGATGCCGCCAGCGGAGCGGGCGCTGCGATGCGTTCTGCGGCCGGCGACAGCACGTCGCGCAAGGTCGGCGTGACCCGGATCCCAGCGCCGAGGCCCATCCAGACGGGAATGTCCGGGTTGGTGCTGTGGCCGGCCTGCGGCACGACGTGGTCCGCCGGGATGTCCGGCCGCGAGTTCAATGCGCCGAACCAGTCCATGCCGCCCATGACGTCGATCACGTCGCGAAACGGCGCCGGCATGCCGATCTTGGCGCTGAAGGTAACGATCCGCGTGCGCTCGGCCAGCCTCTTGGCCAGCACGTTGTTTTCGGATGCGATCGTGTAGAGCGCCTCCGAGATCACGAGGTTGCCCTTGGAATGGCCGATCAGGTGGCGCGGCCGGAAGCGCTTGTCTGAGAGCAATGCGCGGACCGTCAGCGTATCCTGACTGGTGCGAGCCCAGGCGACGCCGTCGGCGAGTTCGAGGGATGCCCTGTCCGCCGAGAACAGCCGCGAGACGCCGTCGAGCGGCTCGAAGACGTGCCGGATGCTGTTGAGGCCGCCGAACAGGAAGAAGCCGCCGAGCGCCTCGGTGAGTACGTCGGCGAGCCCGTAACCGGACACCACCGCGGCCACCGGCCCGCCGAGCGCGTCGGCGACGTTGCGGGCGAAGGCCGCCGCGCCGAGGGCCGAACTGCCGACGCCGGCCACCGTGAGAGCGTCGACCTCGGCCCTGCCGGCGAGATATGCCGAGGCGTCCTCGTAGACCGTCAGCACCCCCTGGCCGGTCGAAGGCACCAGGACGACGGCGCCTTCATGAGCGAGGTCGGCGGCGAGAGCGTCCGTCTCCGCGGGGGTCACCGCATCGACGTCGTAGAATACCGCGTCGAGAAGGGTGTTGCGCTGGCGGAAACTGCCGAGGGCGACGGCGCGGATTGGATTGGCCGCGAGTTTCTCCGCAAAGACGCCGGCGCGTGCGACCTGGATGTGTCCGAGGGTTTCGAGCGCGCCCATGGGATCACCTCCTCGAAGGCGATCCAAGATCTCATGATTGCGAAGACTTGAACAGTCCGGCTACCGAGCCGGACGAACACTCAGCGCCACTGGTTGAAGGCGTCCTGCACGACGCGGCTTCCGGCCGTTCCCTTCTCGAAGTTGAGGATCGCCCGAGGGCCTGCCTTGTACTTCACCGCAAGGTCCATCCAATTGCGGCGGGTCAGCATCTCGGTGTTGCGCTCGATATCGGCCGGCAGGTTCGAGAGACCGATCAGGAAGAGGTTGTCCCGCACACGCACCGGCAGGCCGGAGACCGACGAGCCGCGGCCCGATTCCTCGTCCTTGAGCTGCAGCAGCCCGATCTCCTGCACGGCGCGCTTCTCGCCGGGACCGTAATTCGTGAAGGCGAGTTCGATGGTGTGGGAGGCCGGAAGCGTCGCGTCGAGATTGCGGCGGATCGTCATCGACAGCGTCAGGCCCGCATCCGGATACTCGACATTGGCGCGGATGGCACTCTGCAGCGGCTGTCCCTGCTCGCCGTTGACCGCCTCCAGGCGCCAGACCACGCGGCCCTGGGTGGCGGCGGGCTGGGCCTTGGGATCGTTGGCATTCTCTTCGTAGAGCACGGCGCGCTGGGCAACGGCGAGCTCGGACCGCGATCCGGATTCCGCGGGAGCCGATTGCGGCTCGGCGTCGAGCCGGTCGCTGCCGACCCGGTCGGACAGCTTCGCGTCCGGCGCCGCGGCCGGGCCGCCCTCCGTGCCACCGGCACTTTGCGGCAGGTCGGATCGCTTGTCGGCGAGCATGATCGCGGCCACGGCGATGAGGCCGATCACCACGGCCAGCACGGCGCCGACGAACAGGTTGCGCAGCTGGCGCGAGCGCCCGGTCCGGGGCGCCTTGACGTCGAGCTTGGGCCGGCGGCGGCCGTTGCCACCCTCGGGCGGCACGACGTCCGCGGCCGGACCGGCGGCCGGATCGATGTCCTGCACCGGATCCGCCACGGCGGCGGGCGTCTCGTCGATCCTCTGGCGCCGCGGCGGCGGCACGAAGGGCGTGAAGGCCGGCGGCGGTCCGGGCTCGGGCAGCGGCTCCTCGGCCGGCGCTTCGCGTTCCACCGGAGTGGAGAGCTCCGGCATGAACGGCGCTGCCGTCTCGGGCAGTGATGCAGGCGGCGGCGCGGGTTCCGGCGCCGGCTCAGGAGGAGAGGGTGGTGCAGCGGGCGGTGCCGGTACCTCGGGCTGCGGAGCGGGCGCGACTGGGAAGGGCGCCACGGCTTGCGGCGGCGGTGGCGGTGGCGGCGCGACCGGCGTGCCGTAGGCGGCCTCCAGGCGCTCGATCGCGGAATCCAGAGCCTTGCGCTCGGTCTCGATCGCCTCGTCGGGCAGCGGCGGTTCGAGGGTGCGCAGCTGCCCGATCAGCGCGGAACGGGCGCGGTCGTACACGGCCTTGCGCAGGGCCGGGGTGCGATCCGGCAGGGCGTCCAGCGCCCGTGCCAGCAACGGATAGTAGTCGGCCATCGTGCCCTGATCCGCCCGTTCCCGCTGCCCGCGCCTAAAGCCGCGATCCGAGAGTATCGGATTTCGGCGCTAAGCTTTCGTTTAGCTGCGCCTTTTGACGACGAACCGGCATCCACGTCATCGGAGAATGCTTCAATCCTCGAAGGGGTTGTGCATCAGGATGGTGTCGTCGCGTTCCGGCGATGTCGAGAGCAGGGCGACGGGTGCGCCGATCAGCTCCTCGATCCGCCGGACGTATTTGATCGCCTGCGCCGGCAGCTCGGACCAGGATCTGGCGCCGGCCGTGGTGCCTTCCCAGCCCTGGAAAGTCTCGTAGACGGGCACCACGCGCTGCTGCGCCCCCTGGCTCGCCGGGAGATGATCGAGGCGCGTCCCGTCGAGATCATAGGCCGTGCAGATGCGGATCTCGGCAAACCCGTCGAGCACGTCGAGCTTGGTCAGGGCGATGCCGTCGATACCCGACGTACGCACGGTCTGACGCACGAGGCAGGCATCGAACCAGCCGCAGCGGCGCTGGCGGCCGGTGACCGTGCCGAACTCGTGTCCGCGCTCGCCGATGCGGCGGCCGTCCTCGTCGAACAGCTCGGTGGGGAAGGGGCCTTCGCCGACGCGGGTGGTGTAGGCCTTGGCGATGCCGAGCACGTAGCCGACGGCACCCGGGCCGAGGCCGGAGCCCGTCGCTGCCTGTCCCGCCACCGTGTTGGAGGAAGTCACGAAAGGATAGGTGCCGTGATCGACGTCGAGGAGTGCGCCCTGGGCACCTTCGAACAGGATGCGCTTGCCGGCGCGGCGGGCCTCGTCGAGCAGGCGCCAGACCGTGTCCTGGTATGGCAAGACCTTGTCGGCGATGCCGATCAGCTCGTCGTGGATCGTCTGCTCGGCGATCTCCGGCAGGCCGAAGCCGCGGCGCAGGGCGTTGTGGTGGGCGAGCAGCCGCTCGATCTTGGGGCCGAGGTTATCCGGCTCGGACAGGTCCATCAGGCGGATGGCGCGGCGGCCGACCTTGTCCTCGTAGGCCGGGCCGATGCCGCGCTTGGTCGTGCCGATCTTCGTGCCGGGCGCACCGTCCTCGCGCAGCGCGTCGAGTTCGCGGTGCAGCGACAGAATCAGCGTGGCGTTGTCGGCGATGCGCAGGTTCTTGCGGCTCACTTCGACGCCCTGGCCCGTGATGCGCTCGATCTCCGAGACCAGCGCATAGGGGTCGAGCACGACGCCGTTGCCGATCACGCCGAGCGTGTTCGGGCGGACCACGCCCGAGGGCAACAGCGAGAGCTTGTAGACGTTGCTGCCGACGACGAGCGTATGTCCGGCATTATGTCCGCCCTGGAAGCGGACCACGATATCGGCCTGCTCGGAGAGCCAGTCGACGATCTTACCTTTGCCCTCGTCACCCCACTGGGCGCCTACGACGACGACGTTCGCCATTCCGGTCTCGATCGCTTCCCGTGACCGCGTGGCCGGATCGTCTCGCCACGCGCAAAAACCCCGGCGTCGAAGCCGGGGCGAGGATAGGGCGCGTCTTCGGCGATCAGACGAGGCAGGTCAAGCAGACCTCGCGGTGCCGGCAGGGCATCCCGCCTAATCCATCGACCCTATTTCGCGTCACCCTGCGGCTTGATGATCGGCATAGAGCTGCCGGACGTGTCCGGCGGAATCGTCTTGATCTCCGGATCCACGCCGCCCGGCGGCTTGATGACCCCGTCGGACTTCTCGAGCTTTTCGCTGAGCGTGGCGCCCCCCGAACCACCATCGGATTGCGGACGGATTTTCTCGGGCACCTGCTGGGTCGGCGGCGGCAGCTTCGGGTCGCTGTCCTGGGTCTGCGCGAAGGCGGCGGTCGAGAGGATCGTCGCGGCAAGTGCCGCGGGCAATGATTTCAACAAGGCTCTTCCCCACAAGGCGATCGTTGCGAGGAGAACGGACGGTGCGCGCCGTGCGTTCCGGCCACCGCGACTTGGTGCTTCGGTCCGAACGCGTCAGGTGCTACGCAGAGCGCATGCCCCGCTGGCTCGCCATCCTCGCCGCCGTTCCCCTGGCCCTGCTGCTCATCGTGGCGGCGTCCACCGTGGACGACTGGCCTTCCGTGGCCTTCGCGAAGGTGACGGATGGTGGTCTCTGGACCGGGCTCGCGCTGTTCGTCGGGATAGCGATCGTGCTGGCGTTGCGGCCGAGGGCCGACGCTCAGTCGCGTGATTCCGCGAAGGTGAAGTAGAGCTCGCGCAGGCGGCGCGCGACCGCCCCGGGCCGTCCGTCGCCGAGCGTCCTGCCATCCACCGAGACCACCGGCATCACGAAGGCCGATGCGCTGGTGTAGAAAGCCTCAGCGGCTCCGTGCAGCTCTTCCACGGAAAACAGCCGCTCTTGCAGACGCAGACCGAATTCGGTCGCGAGCGCGATCACGGCGCGGCGGGTGATGCCGGGCAGCAGCGCGTTCGAGAGCGGGCGGGTGACGATGGTGCCGTCGCGCGTGACGATGAAGGCGGTCGAGGACGAGCCCTCGGTGATCGCCCCGTCCTCGACCATGAAGGCCTCGGCCGCCCCGGCCTCGCTCGCGGCCTGCTTGGCCAGCACTTGCGCCAGCAGCGCCACCGACTTGATGTCCCGCCGCTTCCAGCGGAGGTCCGGCACGGTGACGACCTTGGCGCCGGTCTCGGCCAGCGGGTTGTTCGTGATGGTTTTCGCCTGGGTGAATGCGACCACGGTCGCAGGCGTACCGGCAGCCGGAAACGAGAAGTCACGCTCGGCCACGCCGCGGGTAACCTGGAGGTAGACGAGGCCTTCCGCGAGTTCGTTGCGGGCGACGAGGTCGGTCTCGATCCGGACCCACTCCTCGACCGTATGCGGGTTGTCGATGCCGATCTCCGACAGCGAGCGCGCCAGCCGCGCCAGATGCCCGGCATTGTCGACAAGCCGCCCGCCCAGCACCGCGGCGACCTCGTAGATCCCGTCCGCGAAGAGAAAACCGCGGTCCATCACCGGCACGCGGGCCTGATCCAAGGGCAGGTATTCGCCGTTCACGTATGCGGTGCGGGACATGACTTTTCGGACTCGCTCTCGTTCCTTGCGCGACACGCCTGATGCACGTTCCGTGCGGACTCGCCGTCATTGCGAGGCGAAGCCGAAGCAATCCAGGGCCGACAGGCCGACGTCGCGGGTGTTGCCTTGCATCGCTTCGCCGACACTCGCGATGACGGGTTGCGGGCTCTACGCCTCCCCGAACACCCTACGAAAAATCGTATCGACGTGCTTCAGGTGATACCCCAGATCGAAGCAATCCTCGATCTGCTCCGGCTTCAACACCGCCGTCACCTCGGCATCCGCCTTGAGCAGCGTCAGAAAATCGCCCTCGCCGCGCCAGACCGGCATCGCGTTGCGCTGGACCAGCCGGTAGGCGTCCTCGCGCGACGTGCCGCCCTGAGTGAGCGCCAGCAGCACGCGCTGCGAGTGGACGAGGCCGCCGAGCCTGTCGAGGTTCTTCTGCATCTGCTCGGGGTAGATCAGCAGCTTGTCGATGACCCCGGTCATGCGGGCGAGGGCGAAGTCGAGCGTCACCGTCGCGTCGGGGCCGATCATGCGCTCGACGGAGGAGTGCGAGATGTCGCGCTCGTGCCAGAGCGCCACGTTCTCCAGCGCCGGCACCACGTAGCCGCGCACCATGCGGGCGAGGCCGGTGATGTTCTCGGTGAGCACCGGGTTGCGCTTGTGCGGCATGGCCGACGAGCCCTTCTGGCCCTCGGAGAAGAACTCTTCCGCCTCGAGGACCTCGGTGCGCTGCAGGTGGCGCACCTCGATGGCGAGGCGCTCCATGGAGCTCGCGATCACGCCGAGCACGGCGAAGAACATGGCGTGGCGGTCGCGCGGAATCACCTGGGTCGAGACCGGCTCAGCCGCGAGGCCCATCTTTTCGGCGACGTATTCCTCCACCCGCGGGTCGATGTTGGCGAAGGTGCCGACCGCACCCGAGATCGCGCAGGTGGCGATCTCCTTTCGCGCGGCGACGAGCCGCTCGCGGTTGCGCGAGAATTCCGCATAGGCCTGGGCGAGCTTCAGCCCGAAGGTCACCGGCTCGGCGTGGATGCCGTGCGAGCGTCCGATGGTCGGGGTCAGCTTGTGCTCGAAGGCGCGGCGCTTGAGAGCGGCGAGCAACCTGTCGAGGTCGGCGATGAGGATGTCGGCGGCCTGGGTCAACTGCACGTTGAGGCAGGTGTCCAGCACGTCCGACGAGGTCATGCCCTGGTGGACGAAGCGCGCCTCCGGCCCGACGATCTCGGCGAGATGCGTGAGGAAGGCGATGACGTCGTGCTTGGTCACGGCCTCGATGGCGTCGATCCGCGCCACGTCGAACACCGCGTCGCGGCCCTTCTCCCAGACCTTGTCGGCGGCCTCCTTCGGTACGACGCCGATCTCGGCCAGCGCCGAGGTCGCGTGCGCCTCGATCTCGAACCAGATCCGGAACCGGCTCTCCGGCGACCAGATCGCGGCCATCTCGGGGCGGGAATAACGGGGGATCATGGGCGGTCTCGCGCGAAGGAGTTTGGGCGGCGGTATAAGGGCGCAGCCGGCGGCGCGCTACGCCCGGCGACGGCGGGCGCCCCTGCGCCAAGATCGCCGCGGGGGTTCGCGGTCAGGCTTTCCCGGCCGTAACCGTCGCAAACCGTACGGAGCCCGCGGGTCCACATCGAATCGGGACCTATCCGGGCGAGGGCACGTTCCCGGTGGCGAGATGCGGGCCGATCGGCGCCCGCGCATCCCCGTCACCAATTGGAAGGCACGCCCCCATGGCCACCAAGGAAAAGACCCTCGACGACGCGTTCTACGAGACCCTGAAGGACGTCTACTATGCCGAGAAGCAGTCGGTGAAGGCGCTCAAGAAGTCGGCGAAATCGGCCGAGCACGACGACCTGAAGCAGGCCTTCATCGCCCATGGCGAGGAGAGCGCCGTACAGGTCGAGCGCCTGCAGCAGGTGTTCGAGCTGATCGGCAAGCCGGCGCGCGCCAAGACCTGCGAAGCGATGCAGGGCATCACCTCCGAGATGGAGGAGGATCTGGAAGATTTCGGCGGCACGCCCGCCGGCGACGCCGTGCTGGCTGCCTGCGCCCAGGCCGTCGAGCACTACGAAATCGCTCGCTACGGCACGCTGAAGACCTGGGCGACGCAGCTCGGCCACGCCGACGCCGCCAAGCTCTTGGACGAGACCCTGCAGGAAGAGAAGAAGGCCGATGCGCTGCTGTCGAAGATTGCGCAGAAGTTGAACGCGGCAGCGAAGGCGGCCTGAGCCGGCTTCAGAAGCTCATGTCGAAAACCGAAGGGTGCTCCAGTTGGGCACCCTTTTGTTTGAATGGACCGGCGAACGCCGCCCTCGGGACCGAGCCGTCGCGTGTCGTATAAGCAAACGGACCAGCATCTGCGCACGAGACTCCCATGAACGACACCGCCCTCGAACGCCCCTTCATCCCCCTCGCCATTGCCGTGCTGACCGTCTCCGACACCCGGACGGTCGAGGACGACCGCTCCGGCGACACCTTGGTCGGACGGCTCGAAACGGCCGGGCACCGGCTCGCGGCGCGGGCGATCGTGCCGGACGAGGTGCCGGCGATCCGTCTTCGGGTCGAGGCCTGGACACGGGATCCCGACATCGACGTGATCCTCACCACCGGAGGCACCGGATTCACGGGCCGCGACGTCACCCCGGAGGCGATCGAGCCGCTCTTCGAAAAACGGATGGACGGCTTTTCGGTGGTCTTTCACAAGATCTCATACGAAAAGATCGGCACCTCGACGCTGCAGTCGCGGGCGACGGCGGGGGTGATCCGGGCGACTTACGTGTTCGTGCTGCCGGGCTCGCCCGGCGCCTGCAAGGACGCCTGGGACGGCATTCTCGATGCGCAGCTCGATTACCGCCACCGGCCCTGCAACTTCGTCGAGATCCTGCCGCGGTTGGACGAACATCTCAGGCGCGGCGCCACCATCAGTGTCTGAACACCGAATCCGGCCTCGGCAGCCGCCCCGAGGAACCTGAACCGCACCACCCTGTTGTTCCAGGGCAACAACGTTTGCCTCGGTCACCTTCAGGGAGTGAAACAATGAAATTCGGCCTCGCCCTCGCAGCGGCTCTCGCCTTCGGCACCCTCGGCATGGGCATGACGGGCGCCTCCGCCGCCGGCAAAAGCGCCATGGAGACCGGCTCGAACGCGACCGACACCAAGGGCGGCAGCATGTCGGGCGGAAAGATGTCCGGTGGCAAGATGCAGCAGAAGTCGATGAAGAAGAAGAAGATGTGAGCCCGAACGCTTACGGTGAGGGCGCCTCAGGGCGCCCTTTTTTGTTGCGTTTTTCCCGCCACCGAGGCCCCGCGATCATGGTGTTGCGAACACTTTCTTCGATGATCGTTCTGGCCGCGCTGATCGGCGCCCCGAGCGATGGCGAGGCCCGACCCGCTGCCGGAGTTCCCGAGCGCGAGCGGCGTACCGAAAAGCTCACACCGAACCGCTGGGTCGCGATGGTGGTCACGCGGATCACGCAGGCCGGCGGCACCACCGCCGCCGGAGACCCCGGGGGCACCGTGACGATCCGTGTCCGCATCGGCATCGACGGTACGCTGGAAGGCGCGGCAGTAGAGGAAAGCTCGGGCTCGCCCGCCCTCGACGGTCGTGCGCTCGAAGCCGCCAAGGCCGCCGCGCCGTTCGCGCCGCCGCCGGAGAAATTGCTGACGCTGGAGGGCTTTACGGAGCTGAGCTTTTCGGTGGAGTTCGCCCGATCCGGCACAGCGAGACCGTAACCGACTGACCTCCGTCACTGCGAGCGGAGTGAAGCAAACCGGGGCCTATGAGTGACGGCAGGGCCGTGATTCCGGGGCGTTCGCAATCACGCGAGTGGCGCGTCTCACACGGCCGGCCGAGGAGGGCGGGGGCGCGACCGTCCGCCAAACCCTCACGTCCGCTCCAGCCCCGCCGACATCGCCCGCGGCCTCTGGCGCGGTGAGAAGCCCGATCCGGCAAGCAGGCTGTCGCGGCGTACGAGATCCCCGGCTCGTGGATTCCTGGCGCCGAGCAGGCGCTCGATGCGCGCCGCGAGGCGGTCGCCGATCCCGGCATGGGGGCGGCGCAGCCGGGCGAGGATGACCTCCGGCCGGGCCGTGCCGACGAACCGGTCGACGCTTCGGATCCAGCCCTCACGCGGCAGATCGCCGGCCTCGAGACAGAGCACCCAATCATGCCGCGCCATTTGCGCGGCCGCACGCCACGGACCGGCCGGCCCGCTCTGGACGAGCGTCGCGCCCGAGGCGTCCGCGATCGTTTCAAGAGCGTCGCAGGCGCGCGCCGACACGATCACCGCATCGGCGACCAAGCCCGCCGCCACGCCGGCCACCAGGGCGCTGAGCGTGTCGGCGAGGCGCTCGATCGCCTCCGGATCGGCCGGCCGCGCGACGTGGATCAAGGCCGAGATCATCCCGCGCCCTTAACCGATTTTCGCGACGCGCCAACCGCCCGCCCTGAGATCCGGAAGGCTGCCGACACGGTTTCCCGGATGAATCGAGCCGATGACCGAAATATGTGCATCGACCCCTTCGTATGTTCGCTTTATGTTCTAGGAGTTCCGTCTTCGAGACTCAGGATGCCATGGCCTCCCCGAAGCCCGATCCGGTCGAGACGGCGCGCCGGATCGCCGGCAGCCTGAGCCGGCCCGAGACCCGGCGCGGCCGTGGCGCCACGGCCAATCCCGACGGGCGTTTCGAGCCTGCGCACCGGGAAGCGTTCGACGACGGCTGGGATCAGCAGGAGGACGATGGGTTCGCACCGCCGATAACGCGAACGCAGGTGAGTCTCGAAGCGGCACGCACGCTGATCACGCGCAACACGTCGCCGGACATCGGCTTCGACCGTTCGATCAATCCCTACCGGGGCTGCGAGCACGGCTGCATCTACTGCTTCGCCCGGCCGAACCATGCCTATGTCGGCCTGTCACCGGGCCTCGATTTCGAGACGAAACTGTTTGCCAAGCCCCAAGCGGCAGCGCTTCTGGAGAAGGAACTCCTGCATCCGGGCTACATACCGCGCACTGTCGCGCTCGGCACTGCCACCGACCCCTACCAGCCGATCGAGCGGGAGCACCGGCTCACCCGCGGCGTGCTAAAGGTGCTCGCCCGCTTCCGCCATCCCGTCGGGATCGTGACGAAATCCGGTCTCGTCCTGCGCGACCGGGACATCCTCTCTAAGATGGCGGCGGACGGCCTCGTCAAGGTCGCGATCTCGCTGACCACCCTCGATCCCGAGTTGGCCCGCCGGATGGAGCCGCGCGCGCCACACCCGCAGAAGCGCCTCGCCGCGATTCGGGGCTTGGCCGAGGCGGGCGTGCCGGTGATGGCGATCGTCGCCCCTATCATCCCCTCCCTCAACGACCATGAGATCGAGGGCATTCTGGAAGTCGCTCGGGAGGCGGGTGCGAGCGAAGCGAACTACGTCCTGCTGCGCCTGCCACGCGAGCTCGAAGGCCTCGTCGGGGATTGGTTTTCCGAGCATTATCCCGGCCGCCGGAACCACGTCTTCTCGCTGCTGACGCAGGCGCGCGGCGGGAAAAGCTACGACGCGGCCTGGGGCACGCGGATGATCGGGGAAGGGCCCTATGCCGATCTCATCCGCCGCCGGTTCGCACTGGCTAAGGTGCGCCTCGGCTATCCCGCGGAGAGGCTGCGGCAGAGGACGGACCTGTTTCGCAGGCCCGAGAGGGCCGGCGATCAGCTCGCGTTGTTCTAGCCCTTAGAACCGGCTGGTGAAGCTCAGGCGATGGTGCGGGCTGCGCCCCTGCGCCGTCAGCCCGGCGAGATGCGCGGCGGTGCCGTAGCCGACGTTGCGCTCCCAGGCATAGGCGGGGTGGCGCAGCGCGAGCCGCCGCATCAGATCGTCGCGAAACGTCTTGGCGACGATGGAAGCCGCGGCGACCTGTGGAATCAGTCTGTCGCCGCCGATTACCGCCCGGCAGGGCAGCGCGAGCCCCGGAATCCCGTCCGGGCCGTCCACCAGAACCGGGGCCTCGACGCCGAGCCGGGTCACAGCCCGGCACATGGCGTCGAGGGTGGCGGCGCGTACGTTGATGCGGTCGACGAGGCCGCGCGAGGCGGCGGCCAGCGACACCCGGGCATGGGCGCGGATCAACGGCGTCAGCATCTCGCGCGTGGTCCGGTCGAGCCGCTTGCTGTCGTCGAGCCGGGCCAGCAGGTGTGGCGGAAACAGCAGCGGGTTGAACCAGACCGCCGCGACCATGACCGGCCCGCACAAGGCCCCGCGCCCGACCTCGTCGCAGCCGATCACGGCCGGGTATTCGGCGACCAGGGCGGGATCAAAGGGCCGCTTGGGGCCGGGGACGCGAGGACGCATGGCGGCTTCTCGCATCCCGCGCGGATCCCGTCACCCGAGTTCGACGAGCCTCGCGGCTTGCTTCGCGGGCTTGGCCGCGCGCATCGGGCCGACGGCATGGGCAATCTCGATATTCGCGTAGAACTGGCGCGCGCTCTCGGCCCAGGTGTGACGCAGGGCCTCCGCACGGCAGCGCTCACGCGGGATCGCGAGGGCGGCGAGGGCGGCTTCGCGCAGGTCGGCGGCGATCACGCCGGCGCCCGTTCCCGAAATCACGTCGAGGGGGCCGGTCACCGGGAAGGCCGCCACCGGCAGGCCGCAGGCCAGGGCCTCCAGCAGCACGATGCCGAAGGTGTCGGTGAGGCTCGGAAACACGAACACGTCGGCGGCGGCGTAGATTTCGGCGAGGTCCTCTCCGGTCCGGGTGCCGAGGAAGCGCGCCTCCGGATGCAGTCCCTGCAGGCGCGCCCGGTCCGGCCCGTCGCCGACGACGACCTTGGTGCCCGGCAGGTCCAAGCCAAGGAACGCCTGCAGGTTCTTCTCCACCGCGAGCCGACCAACAAACAAGAAGATCGGGCCGGGGATGCCGGCCAGCGCATCGCTCGCCTGCGGGCGGAACAGCGCGGTGTCGACGCCGCGGGTCCAGGTCATGAGGTTCGAAAAGCCGCGGCCGGCGAGTTCGCGCTCCAGCGAAGGCGTGCTGACCATGGTGCCGCTCGCCGCCCCATGGAAGCGGCGCAGCCAGGCATAGCTCCAGGATTGCGGCACCGGCGCGCGGGCGGCGAGGTATTCGGGAAAGCGGGTGTGGTAGCTCGTGGTGAAGGGGCGCCCCCGGGCGAGGCAGGCCCGGCGGGCGGCGTGGCCGATCGGCCCCTCGGTGGCGATGTGGACATGGGTCGGCGCGTGACCGTCGAAGGCCTGCAACACGCCTGAGCGCGTCACCAGCGAGAGCCGGATCTCCGAATAGCCCGGCAGCGGCAGCGAGTGGAAATCCTGCGGCGTCAGAAAGATCGGCTCGACGCCCTGCGCCTCGCCGGCCCGCGCCATCTGCTCCAGGGAGCGCACGACGCCGTTGACCTGTGGGTGCCACGCATCGGTGGCGATCAGGAGCTTCACGCGACGGCCCGCGACGGGGACTCGGCATAGCCGGCCATCTCGGTCTCGGCGGCGGCGCGGGCGCGCAGCAGGCTCGGATAGTGCAGCACCTCCATGCGACCGTCGTAATGCTCGACCACCGCCGTGCAGGATTCCACCCAGTCGCCGGTGTTTATGTAGGCGAGACCGTCGATGTCACGGTTGGCGGCGTGGTGGATATGACCGCAGATCACGCCGTCGGCGCCCTGCCGGCGAGCCTCGTCGGCGAGGAACTCTTCGAACTTTCCGATGAAGTTGACGGCGTTCTTCACCTTCAGCTTCGCCCAGGCCGAGAGCGACCAGTAGGACAGGCCGAGCCGGCGTCGCACGAGATTGAGCAGGGTGTTGACGGTGAGCGCGGCCGTATAGGCACCGTCGCCGAGATGGGCGAGCCATTTCGAATGGCGCACGACCATGTCGAACTGGTCACCGTGGATGACGAGGTAGCGCTTGCCGTCGGCGGCGACGTGCATGCGGCTTTCGGCGATCTCGATGCCGCCGAAGGTGGTACCGATATAGTCGCGCAGGAACTCGTCGTGGTTGCCCGGCACGTAGACGACATGGGCACCCTTGCGCACCTTGCGCAGGATCTTCTGCACCACGTCGTTATGGACCTGCGGCCAGTACCAGCCGGACTTGAGCTGCCAGCCATCGACGATGTCGCCGACGAGGTAGATCGCGTCCGCGTCGACGTCGCGCAGGAAGTCGAGCAGCAGCGAGGCCTGGCAGCCCTTGGTGCCGAGATGCGTGTCGGACAGAAAGAGCGTCCGCACGCGGATCGTCGTCTCCGGATCCTCTGCCAACCGCGCCTCCGGCATCTTCAAAACACCGGAGCCAAACCGAATTCCCATCTCAGTTTGATGACGCAGGCATCGTCACGGCCTGCGCCGGATCGATAGGCCGGGATGTCGAAGGAGCCGCGGCGACGAGGAAATTCTTTTTGCCATCCGATTGAGTTTTTTCAGTTTTCCTTTCGCGGAGAAGGCGGGCATCTTCCGCGCCAATGAGGTCCGCGGCGGCGTTTCGAACGGAATGCCGTGGGAGCAGCCGGACCCCGAAAACACGGGGTGGAAGCGTTCGACGGCTCGCGTAGCGCCCTTGAAGACGAGGGCCGGCTGAGGCATCGAGGGCAGTGAGAATTCGGAGGCGACCGGCGTGACGAGCACGCCGTGACGCGGACGGCCAAGGCCGTTTCGCCGCTCCGCAGATCTCGGCGTTTCCGACAGGTCAGACGGACGTCACCAGAGCACGTGGTCTCCGCGGGTGCGCGGGAACGACGCACGGGCCGAGGCGTTCGGGTGAACGAACGTCATCCCTGGACCGGGGCTGAGCGGCCGTTCCCCTGCGGGATCGCATTCACGGCGGGCGTGCCCCGCCAGCACGATTTGACGACAGGATCGGGCTTGCTCCCGACCGGTATAAACAGGATTTGGAGGACACACTCATGGCGGCAAAGAGACGGCCGGGTCGCAACCACCTCTTCGTTCCGGGCCCGACGAACATCCCGGACCGCGTGCAGCGTGCCATGCTGGTGCCCTCCGAGGATCACCGCTCGGTCGAGTTCCCGGAGCTGACGAAGCCGCTGTTCGAGGACACCAAGAAGGTGTTCGGTTCGACCGACGGCACGATCTTCCTGTTCCCGGCCTCCGGCACGGGCATCTGGGAGTCGGCGCTCACCAACACGCTCGCTCGCGGCGACAAGGTGCTGGCCTCGCGCTTCGGCCAGTTCAGCCACCTCTGGATCGACATGGCCAAGCGCCTCGGTCTCGATGTCGTGGTGCAGGAAGAGGCCTGGGGTACCGGCGCCGATCCGGCCAAGATCGAGCAGGCCCTGCGCGACGATAAGAACCATGACATCAAGGCCGTCATGGTCGTCCACAACGAGACCGCCACCGGCGTGACCTCGGACATCGGCGCCGTCCGCAAGGCGATCGACGCGGCCGGCCACCCGGCCCTGCTCTTCGTCGACGGCGTCTCCTCGATCGGCTCGCTGCCGTTCAACGCGACCGAATGGAAGGTCGATTGCGCCATCGCCGGTTCCCAGAAGGGTCTGATGCTCCCCGCCGGCCTCGGCGTGATCTGCGTCAGCCCCAAGGCGATCAAGGCCGCCGAAGGCTCCGCCGGCAGCAACGACCGTCTCGCCCGCGTCTACTTCGACTGGGAAGACCACAAGAAGCAGAACCACCTCGGCTACTTCCCCTACACCCCGTCGCTGCCGCTGCTCTACGGCCTGCGCGAGGCGCTGGCCTGCCTGTTCGAGGAAGGTCTCGAGAACGTCTACCACCGGCACCACGTGCTCGGTGAGGCGACCCGTCAGGCCGTCGCAGCCTGGGGCCTCAAGACCTGCGCCAAGGAGCCCAAGTGGAACTCCGACACCGTCACCGCGATCGTGGTGCCGGAGGGCGTCGACGCCGCCAAGATCATCAAGCACGCCTTCGTCCGCTACAACCTCGCCCTCGGCGCGGGTCTGTCGGAAGTCGCCGGCAAGGTGTTCCGCATCGGTCACGTCGGTGACCTGAACGAGCTTTCGCTGCTCGGCGCCATCGCCGGCGCGGAGATGTCGATGATCGACAACGGCATCAACGTGACCCCGGGTTCGGGCGTCGCCGCCGCGTCGAGCTACCTGCGCGAGAACCCGCTCTCGAAGTCGTAAGACACGGCTCCGGGGCCGGTCCGTCTGGCCCCGGGGTACCCTGAACGAGACCATCAAAAGACTCGGGTGGGCGCCACCGCCACGGGCAAAAGCAGGGATCACCGATGAGCAAGAAAGTCGTCTTCCTCGACCGCGAGTCCCTCGACGCCAAGGTGCGGGCGTTCGGATTTCCGCACGACTACAAGGAATACGACTCGACCTGGACGCCGGAAGAGATCGTCGAGCGCCTTCAGGGCGCCGAGATCGCGCTGATCAACAAGGTGCCGATGCGCGCCGACGTCCTGAAGCAGCTTCCCGACCTCAAGCTCATCGCCGTCGCCGCCACCGGCACCGACGTGGTCGACAAGAAGCAGGCCAAGGAACAGGGCATCACGGTCGTCAACATCCGCAACTACGCCTTCAACACCGTGCCCGAGCATGTGATTGGGCTGATGTTCGCGCTGCGCCGGGCCATCGTCCCCTACGCGAATTCCGTGCGCCGGGGTGACTGGGCCAAGTCGAGCCAGTTCTGCTACTTCGACTATCCGATCCACGACATCGCTGGCTCCACGCTGGGCATCGTCGGCTATGGTGCGCTCGGCAAGTCGATCGGGAAGCTCGCCGAAGCGCTCGGCATGAAGGTCATCGCCTACGACGTGTTCGAGCAGCCGGGCCTCGTCGATTTCGACACGATCCTGCGCGACAGCGATGTCATCACCCTGCACGTGCCGCTGACGCCCGACACCAAGGGCCTGATCGGCGCCGAGCAGCTGAAGAAGATGAAGAAGCATGCGCTCCTCATCAACACGGCCCGCGGGGGGCTCGTCGACGAGGAGGCCCTGGTCGAGGCGCTGAAGAGCGGCACGATCGGCGGCGCCGGCTTCGACGTGGTCGCCCAGGAGCCGCCGAAGAACGGCAACATCCTGTGCGAGCAGGATCTGCCGAACCTCATCGTCACCCCGCACGTCGCCTGGGCCTCGAAGGAGGCGATGCAGATCCTCGCCGACCAGCTCGTCGATAATGTCGAGGCCTACGTCGCGGGCAAGCCGCAGAACGTGGTCGAGGCGTAAAGATACCTGGCCGTCGTCATTCCGAGGCGCCGAAGGCGAACCCGGAACCTACGATCAGGCGCGACGGCATGAACCTCCACCATCCGTAACACGGGTGGGTTCCGGGTTCTCGCCTCCGGCGAGCCCCGGAATGACGATTGAAAACTGGCGGCCGCAGAGTCGCCCGATGGAAACGCACCGCGCATCACGCGGGCACTGAGCTCAGAGGAACGATGTCCAAGAAACTTCTCTTCCAATTCGATACGGATGCCGCGCCGAGCGTGTTCGACGTGGTCGTCGGCTACGACGGTGGCGCCGATCACATCACCGGCTATGCCAACGTCACGCCCGAGAACGTCGGCGCCTATGTCGACGGCACGATCTACACCCGCGGCGGCAAGGAGAAGCAGTCGACGGCGATCTTCGTCGGCGGCGGCGACATGGCGGCCGGCGAGAAGGTCTTCGAGGCGGTGAAGAAGCGCTTCTTCGGCCCGTTCCGCGTCTCCTCGATGCTCGACTCGAACGGCTCGAACACCACGGCCGCGGCCGGCGTCGCCCTCGTCGTCAAGGCGGCCGGCGGCTCGGTGAAGGGCAAGAAGGCGGTCGTCCTGGCCGGCACCGGCCCGGTCGGCATGCGCTCGGCGGCCCTGCTCGCCGGCGAAGGCGCCGAGGTCGTGTTGTGCGGGCGGAAGCTCGACAAGGCGCAGGCTGCGGCGGACGCCGTGAACAAGCGCTTCAACGTCAGCGTCACCGCGGCGGAGACGCCGGACGACGCTTCGCGCTCCGAGATCGTCAAGGGCGCGCATCTCGTGTTCGCCGCCGGCGCCATCGGCCTGGAACTGGTGCCTGCCGCCGCCTGGCAGAACGAGAGCTCGATCGAGATCGTCGCCGACTACAACGCCCAGCCCCCGCTCGGCATCGGCGCCATCGAGGCCACCGACAAGGGCAAGGACTATTCCGGCAAGCTCGCCTTCGGCGCCCTCGGCATCGGCGGCCTGAAGCTCAAGCTCCATCGGACGTGTATCGGCAAGCTTTTCGAATCGAGCGACAAGGTGTTCGACGCCGAAGAGATCTACGCCCTCGCGAAAGAATTGGCCTGAGCCATGGCGCAGAACGAGACCATCGCGAACTTCCTCGACGGGCTGGCGAGTTCGGCCCCGACCCCCGGCGGCGGCGGTGCCGCCGCCATCTCCGGCGCCATGGGCGCGGCCCTCGTATCGATGGTGTGCAACCTCACCATCGGTAAGAAGAAGTACGTCGAGGTTGAGGCCGAGCTGAAGGACGTCCTCGCCAAGTCTGAAGCGCTCCGCGCAACCCTGACCGGCATGATCGCCGACGATGTCGAGGCCTTCGATGCCGTGATGGCGGCGTACGGTCTGCCGAAGGGAACCGACGAGGAGAAGGCAGCGCGGGCGGAAAAAATCCAGTCGGCGCTCAAGGTGGCGACCGACGTGCCGCTCGCCTGCTGCCGGACCTGCCGCGAGGTCATCGATCTCGCCGAGATCGTCGCCGACAAGGGCAACCTCAACGTCATCTCGGATGCGGGCGTGGCCGTCCTTTCGGCCTTTGCCGGTCTCCGCAGCGCGGCGCTCAACGTCTATGTCAACGCCAAGGGCCTGGACGATCGTGCTTTCGCCGACGAGCGCCTCAAGGAGCTCGAAGGCTTGCTCGGTGAAGCTGCTGGTTTGAATGAGCGCGTCTACGAAGTCGTCAAGAACAAGGTCAATTGAGCCGGCTTATCCTGCCGGCTTCCTTTCTCAGAAAATCTCTGAACGACTGCTGAGCAGGCAAAATTAAACTCTCAATCAAGAAAATGTTTAGGCGCAGGCAGCTTCACGTGAACTGATTTTTACGCGAGGATGCTTCGCAAAAGGAAACGCGAAGGAGGTCTTCGATGGACGTTCACGAGTATCAGGCCAAGGAGCTTCTCGCGAGCTTCGGTGTCGCCGTCGCCAAGGGCGCCGTCGCCTTCAGTCCGGACCAGGCCGTCTACGCGGCGACCGAGCTCGGTGGCTCGTTCTGGGCCGTGAAGGCGCAGATCCATGCCGGCGCCCGCGGCAAGGCTGGCGGTATCAAGCTGTGCCGGACCTACAACGAGGTCCGCGACGCCGCCAAGAACCTGCTCGGCAAGCGCCTGGTGACCTCGCAGACCGGCCCCGAGGGCAAGCCGGTGCAGCGCGTCTACATCGAGACCGCCGACCCCTTCGATCGCGAACTCTATCTCGGCTACGTCCTCGACCGGAAGGCCGAGCGCGTGCGCGTCATCGCCTCCAAGCACGGCGGCATGGACATCGAGGAGATCGCTGAAAAAGACCCCGAGGCCCTGATCCAGATCGTCGTCGAGCCGGCTGTTGGCCTGCAGCAGTTCCAGGCCCGCGAGATCGCCTTCCAGCTCGGCCTGAACATCAAGCAGGTCTCGGCCGCCGTGAAGACCATCATGAACGCCTACCGGGCCTTTCGCGATTGCGACGGCACGATGCTGGAAATCAACCCGCTCGTCGTCACCAAGGACGACCGCGTCCTGGCGCTCGACGCCAAGATGTCGTTCGACGACAACGCGCTGTTCCGCCGCCGCAACATCGCCGACATGCACGACCCGTCGCAGGGCGACCCGCGCGAGGCCCAAGCCGCCGAGCACGCGCTCAACTACATCGGCCTCGACGGCGAGATCGGTTGCATCGTCAACGGCGCCGGTCTCGCCATGGCGACCATGGACATGATCAAGCACGCGGGGGGCTCGCCGGCGAACTTCCTCGACGTCGGCGGCGGCGCCTCGCCGGAGCGCGTCGCGACCGCGTTCCGCCTCGTCCTGTCCGACGACAACGTGAAGGTGATCCTCGTGAACATCTTCGCCGGCATCAACCGCTGCGACTGGATCGCCGAGGGCGTGGTGCAGGCGGCCAAGGAGGTGAAGCTCACCGTTCCGCTCGTGGTGCGGCTCGCCGGCACGAACGTCGAGGCCGGCAAGAAGATCCTCGAGGATTCGAAGCTCGACCTCATCACCGCCGACAGTCTGTCCGAGGCTGCCCAGAAGGCGGTCGAAGCCAGCAAGAGCGCCAATCACTAAGCCCGCGAAAGGGAGGATTACGCCATGAGCATTCTCATCGACGAGAAGACCCCGATCATCGTCCAGGGCATCACGGGCGACAAGGGTACGTTCCACGCCAAGGAGATGATCGAATACGGCGCCAACGTCGTCGGCGGCGTGACGCCCGGCAAGGGCGGCAAGACCCATGTCGGCGTACCCGTGTTCAACACCGTCAAGGACGCGGTCCGCGAGACCGGCGCCACCACCTCGATCACCTTCGTCGCGCCGCCCTTCGCCATGGACGCGATCATGGAGGCGGCCGATGCCGGGCTGAAGCTCGTCTGCTCGATCACCGACGGCATCCCGGCCCAGGACATGATGCGGGTCAAGCGCTACCTGATGCGCTACCCCAAGGACCGCCGCACCATGGTCGTCGGCCCGAACTGCGCCGGCATCATCTCGCCCGGCAAGTCGATGCTCGGCATCATGCCCGGCCATATCTACAAGCAGGGCAATGTCGGCGTGATCTCGCGCTCCGGCACCCTCGGCTACGAGGCCGCGGCGCAGATGAAGGCCCTCGGGATCGGCATCTCGACCTCGGTCGGCATCGGCGGCGATCCGATCAACGGCTCGTCCTTCCTCGACCACCTCGCGCTCTTCGAAGAGGATCCGGAGACGGAGGCTGTGCTGATCATCGGCGAGATCGGCGGACCGCAAGAGGCCGAGGCCTCGGCCTGGATCAAGGACAACTTCTCCAAGCCGGTGGTCGGCTTCGTCGCGGGCCTCACGGCCCCGAAGGGACGCCGCATGGGCCATGCCGGCGCGATCATCTCCGCATCGGGCGACAGCGCCGCCGAGAAGGCCGAGATCATGAAGTCCTTCGGCCTCACCGTCGCGCCGGATCCCGGCTCGTTCGGCGAGACCGTCGCGCAGGTCCTGAACCGGCGCAAGGCGGCCTGAAAAGGCGCCGAACCCTCTCCCCGACAGACGTCAGGCTCGCCCGATATACGCAGTCGTTCGACTGGATCGGGCAAGCCCGATCCAGTCGGGGGAGGGTGCCTCGCGGATGCGAGGCGGGAGAGGGGCAATCCCTTTCCGGAACCGGCGCACCCCTGTCCCGACCCGCTATCGCGGGCCACCCTCTCCCACAGACGGGCGGAGGGTTAGCATCGCGACACCCATCAATTCCAAGGTGACCCTCCAATGACCGTCACCCTCCACCCATCACCGGCTCCGAGCATCGGAGACACCTTCGCCCCGCCCGTGATCACGGGTACGTCGTCGAAGGATGCCCTCGACATCCTGTTCCACGCGCTGGTCGACGTCGCCCGGCGTCACGATCCGGAACTGGAAGAGGTGCTGCACGGCCGCGCAGACATCTCGACCTTCACGCCCGAGATGCTGGCTCGCGCGCTCCAGGTGCAGGGCATCTGGTTTCAGCTGCTCTCGATCGCCGAGCAGAACGCCGCCATGCGCCGCCGCCGCCATATCGAGCGCGACGAGGGACGTTCGGCGCTGGGCGGCTCCTTCGCGAAGGTGCTGGCGGAGGCATCCGCCAACGGCATCGCGGGACCGCAGATCCATGCGCTGCTGAAGGACCTGCGCATCCGTCCGACCATCACCGCGCACCCCACCGAGGGCAAGCGCGTCACGGTGCTGGAGAAGCTGCGCCGGATCTACCTCGTCCTGCGCGAGCTCGAGATCCCACGCTGGACCGAGCGCGAGCGCAACGGCCTGATGAACGAGCTGCGCGACCAGATCGAGCTGATCTGGATGACCGGCGAGTTGCATCTGGAAAAGGCCACCGTCGAGCGCGAGGTCGCCTGGGGCCTGCACTTCTTCGACGAGTCGCTGTTCGAGATGCTGCCCGAGGTGCTGTATTCCCTCGAGGAAAGCCTGGCGCAGTACTATCCGGACGAGACCTTCGAGGTGCCGGCCTTCTTCCAGTTCGGCTCCTGGATCGGCGGTGACCGCGACGGCAACCCCTATGTCACCGCCTCGGTCACCCGCGAGACGCTTCAGCGCAACGCGCTGGCGAGCCTGCGACGCTACCGCGATCGCATCACCCATCTCGGCCGCGTGCTCTCGATCACCGAACGCTCGCTGCCGGTGCCCGAGTCGTTCAAGAAGGAGCTGACTCAGGCCCTCTCCGAGAGCGGCGACGGCCGGGCCATAGCCAATCGCAATCCCGGCGAGCCCTACCGGCAGTTCCTCACCTGCATCCTGCGCAAGCTCGAAGCCACCATCCAACGCAACAAGGGCTCGCGCTCCACCGGCGCCGACTATCCGAGCGCCGACGGCCTCATCAACGACCTGCGCGTGCTGGAGCAGGGGCTCACCGACGCGAAGTGCCAGTCCCTCGCAACCGACATGGTCCGTCCCGCGCGCCGCATGGTCGAGATCTTCCGGTTCTCGACAGTCCGCCTCGACCTGCGTGAGAACACCACGCGCACCACCAAGACGCTGCAGGCGCTCTGGAAGCAGAAGGTCGGCGACCGCAAGCCGATGCCGAAGGAGGACACGCCGGAATGGCGCGAATGGCTGCTGACCGAGCTCGGGCGGCCGCGCAACCCGGAAGCCAGCTTCGACGACCTCCCCGACGAGGCCCGCGAGACCCTGGAGACCTTCGCCCTCGTCGGCGAGATGCGCGAGCAGCTCGACCGCGAGGCCTTCGGCAGCTTCATTCTGTCGATGACGCGCTCCACCAACGACGTGCTCGGCGCTTACCTGCTGGCCAAGGAGGCCGGCATCTTCCTCGATACCGCCGGCACCGAGATCTGCCCGCTGCCGATCGTGCCGCTGTTCGAGACGATCGACGACCTGCGCGCGGCACCGACGATCATGAAGGAGCTCCTGAACGTTCCGGTCGTGCGCCGTTCCACCCGCTGGCAGGGCGGCGTGCAGGAGGTGATGATCGGCTACTCGGATTCGAACAAGGACGGCGGTTTCATCGCCTCGAACTGGGAATTGTCGAAGGCCCAGAGCCGGCTGACCGATCTCGGCAAGCAGGCCGGCGTGCCCATCGCCTTCTTCCATGGCCGCGGCGGATCGGTCAGCCGCGGCGGCGTGCCGACGCGACGCGGAATCCTGGCGCAGCCGCCCGGCTCGATCAACGGGCGCTTCCGCACCACCGAGCAGGGCGAGGTGGTCTCGTTCAAATACGCCAACCGCGGCACCGCGGCCTACCAGATGGAGCTGCTCGCCTCGTCCGTGCTGGAGCACGCTCTGCAATCCGAGCGCGAGACACGCAACCAGCCCCGCAACGAGTTCGACGACGTCCTCGAAGCCCTCTCCGGCGCCTCGCGCGCAGCCTACGTCAACCTCCTCCAGCACGACGGGCTGGTCGATTACTTCCAGTCCGCGAGCCCGCTGGACGAGATCGCGCTGCTCAACATCGGCTCGCGGCCGGCCCGGCGCTTCGGCGCCAAGTCGCTTGATGACCTGCGCGCGATTCCCTGGGTCTTCGCCTGGTCGCAGAACCGGCACGCCATTACCGGCTGGTACGGCGTCGGCTCGGGCCTGCAGAGCTTCATCGAGATCCGCGGAGAGCAGGGTGAACGCCAGCTCAAGCGGCTCTTCCAGGAGTCGCGTGTGTTCCGCCTCGTCCTCGACGAGGTGGAGAAGACGCTGCTCATGGTCGACCTCGACATCGCCCGCGACTATGCCGGGCTCGTCGCGGACGAAAAGATCCGCCACGACGTCTTCTCGATGATCGAGGCGGAATACGAGCTGACCAAGCAGATGGTGCTGAGGGTCAGCGGCGACACCGAGCTTGCCGAGCGCTTCCCGCTGTTCCGCGATCGCCTCAACGGGCGACTGCCGACCATCAACCAGGTCAGCCGCGAACAGGTCGAGTTGCTGCGTCGTTATCGCAGCGAGGAGGACGAGGACCGACGCGAGGCTGTGAAGTCCGCGCTGCTTCTCTCGATCAACTGCATCGCCGTCGGCTTCGGAGCCACCGGCTAATCGTCAAACACGGAGGAAACCTATGAGCTTCACCCTGATCCCGCAGGCCAAGGCGCGCCTGCACCGTTCCGAGCTGGCCGTGCCCGGCTCGAACCCGACTTTCATGGAGAAGTCGGCCTCGTCGAACGCCGACGTGATCTTCCTCGACCTCGAGGACGCTGTCGCTCCCGACGACAAGGAGCAGGCCCGCAAGAACATCATCCAGGCCCTCAACGATATCGATTGGGGCAACAAGACCATGATGATCCGCATCAATGGTCTCGACACGCACTACATGTATCGCGACGTCGTCGATATCGTGGAGAACTGTCCGCGTCTCGACATGATCCTGATCCCCAAGGTCGGCGTGCCGGCCGACGTCTACGCCATCGACGTGCTGACGACCCAGATCGAGCAGGCCAAGAAGCGCGAGAAGAAGATCGGCTTCGAAGTTCTGATCGAGACGGCGCTCGGTATGGCCAACGTCGAGGCGATCGCGACCTCTTCGAAGCGCCTCGAAGCCATGTCCTTCGGCGTCGCCGACTACGCGGCCTCCTGCCGGACGCGCTCGACGGTGATCGGCGGCGTGAACGAGGATTACAGCGTGCTCACCGACAAGGACGAGGCCGGAAACCGCCAGACGCATTGGCAGGATCCGTGGCTCTTCGCCCAGCAGCGGATGCTGGTCGCCTGCCGCGCCTACGGCCTGCGCCCGATCGACGGTCCCTTCGGCGACTTCTCCGACCAGGACGGCTACATCTCGGCCGCCCGGCGCTGCGCCTCGGCGGGCTACGAGGGCAAGTGGGCGATCCACCCCTCGCAGATCGACCTCGCCAACGACGTGTTCACGCCCTCCGAAAAGGAGGTCGAGAAGGCCCGCCGCATCCTCGAGGCGATGGAAGAGGCCGCCAAGGCCGGCCGCGGCGCCGTGGCCCTCGACGGCCGCCTGATCGACATCGCCTCGATCAAGATGGCCGAGGCCCTGATCCAGAAGGCCGACGCGATGTCCGCCAAGTGATTTTTCCGCGTTCGCTTTGACTGCGAAGCCGCCCCGGATCAACCGGGGCGGCTTTTTTGTAAGAGCCGAAATCAAGTCCACAACCGTCATTCCGGGGCGCCGAAGGCGAACCCGGAATCCAGAAACACAGGTCTTGGCAAGCCATGCGCCGTCGGCGTTTCTGGATTCCGGGTTCCGCTTCGCGGCCCCGGAATGACGGAGCAGGGCTCAAGGACCGATGCCCTACTATTTCTACATGCTCGGCAGCCGTCGGCACGGCACGTTGTACATCGGCGTCACGAACGACCTGGCGCGTCGTGTCTGGGAGCACAAAACCACGGCTCACAGAGGTTTCACCGCCCGTTACAGGGTCGAACGCTTGATCTGGTACGAGACCTACGAACGTATCGACGAGGCGATCACCCGAGAGAAGGCGCTCAAGACGTGGCGCCGCGATTGGAAGGTCGTGTTGATCGAAGAGTGAAATCCCGAATGGATCGATCTCTATCCGACTCTGGCCGGTTGAGAAGGGCTTGCCTTCCTAGCCGGCGATGACGACGTCACCCTCCGCTCCTCCACACCGTCCGAAAGGCGACAAACCATGCACGTCACCATCGAACACGCCGAAAAGGCCATCGAAGCCGCGCGCCAGAAGGCCGTCGAACTCGGCACGCAGATGTGCATCGCCGTCGTCGATTCCGGCGGCAACCTGAAGGCGTTCTATCGGATGGACGGCGCCTGGGTCGGCTCGATCGACATCGCGCAGAAGAAGGCCAAGACCGCGGTGTTCTTCGGCATGAAGACCGGCGCCATCGGCGGCCTTTCGCAGCCCGGCGGTCCGCTCTACGGGATCGAGCACTCGAACGACGGCCTCATCACCTTCCCCGGCGGCATTCCGATCGTCGACACCGACGGCGAGATGTCCGGCGCCATCGGCGTCAGCGGCTCGTCGGTCGAGAACGACGATGCGGTGGCGCTGGCCGGTGCCAAGGCCATCGGCAACACCGAGCTACCCGAGCACCCCTGGCGGACCTGATCGACAGAAAACCGCCCCGGATAACCGGGGCGGCTTTTTTACAAGCGGGCGTGGGTGCTCGGACCCTGGGGCCGAGCCCCGACGATCACTTGGTGATCAGCGAACTCAGCCCGAGATCCGGGATCTTGTGAGCGATCTGGATGAAGCCGCCGTAGCGGTCGGTCTCGAACTTCGCGGGGCTCGCGATCGCACCCAGGAACGAGCTGCGGTTGCTCTCGGCGTTCATCTTCCAGTAGCGGGCACCGACACCGATGCTGACGACGGGGCTCAGGTCGTAGGACACGAGGCCCTGCGCGAAGTAGCCGTCGCCGGTTCCCCGCTGCGGGGTCGGGTTGATCGCCGGGTTCAGCCAATGCCGATCGTAACCTTCGAGGGTCACGTAGGGCAGGTAGGCGCCTTCCACGGCGAGCTTGAAGCGGTCGTAGCGGACCTCGCCGTCCAGCCCGACACGGATCGCGTTCCAGTGTGCGTCCTCGCTCAGCACCTTCACGCTGTTCGGCACGGCCACGGCGCCGTTGCAGGCCGCACCGCCGGCGTTCTGGATGCAGCCGAAGCCGTTGGCGAGCTCCGAGAAGTACTGGTAGCCGACGAAACCGCCGACGCGGTAGTTGCTGCCGCGCAGGAAGGCGTAGCCGGCATCGATCGTCGCGTAGGCGATGTCGCCGTCCTTGACCTTGTGCGTGGCCGTCGAGGCGAGCGTCTGCTCGTTCACCCGTCCCGACTTCACGAAGCCGGAACCGAAGAAGCCCTTCAGGAAGAAGCCGGTCGGGACGTGATCAAGGCGGGCGAAGGTCTCGCCCGAATGCGCGCCGAAGTTCTCGTAGTTCACGCGTGATCCGGCCGGGTCGCTCACGCCGTTGCGATGCGTGCCGGTGCTGTAGAAATAGCGCTCGCCGGTCTCGAAATCCCAGGTCGTCACGGTGCGGGGCGCGGCCGTCGCTGGGTGGAGGATGTCGTTGATGATGCCGAAACCGGGCAGCACGTCGCCGATCTCGTTGCCGAGCTTGTAGTTCAGGCCGACGCGGGCGAGGTAGCCGCTCGTCTCGATGCGGCTGCCGTAGAGCGTGCCCGTGGCGCCCCCGAGCGTGTCGGTGCCGAGCACGGTGCGGGTGCCGAGGTCGTAGTACAGGCCCTCGACCTTGGCGGAGAGCCGCTCGGTGAACGCGTGTTCGATGCCGGCGCCGACGGCGTAGCCGTAGCGGAAACCGCCCTGGCGCCCATCATAGGCGATCGGCCCTGGGAACGATGCGTTCGTGTCGATGCGGACCTCGCCGCCGGCCACACCGCCCGTGACATAGACGAGAGTGTGATCGAGCGCGTAGCCAACCCGGGCGCGCACGGTCCCGAACGAGTCGAGGCGCTGGCCGGCATGGACGATGCTCGGGCCGGTAGTGCCGCCGCCGACCACGGGGAAGCTGCCCTGCACGGTGCCGTACCCGCGAAGCCGCGGGAACTGGACGTCGCCTTCGACGCCGAGCACGAACCCGGAGCCGGGGGTGAGCTGGTAGTTGTAGCCGAGCTCGCTGCCGGCGACGAAGTCCCCGGCGTCCGGCCGAAGTTTCCCGACCGTCGCACAGCCGGCTCCGCCGCGCAGCCCCGTCGGGCTCACACAGACCGGGTCGACATCGTTGAAGATCGCACCGTGGCCGGCGAAAAGGCCGCCGTAATAGCCGGTCCAGGTGAAGAACGGCGCTGCGATGGGCGGCGGCGCGGCGCGCGCCGGCAGATCTGCAGCGAACGCGGCGGCGCTCAGTCCTGCCAGTGGAAGAGCGAAGAGCGCGGCGCGCATGACGGTCCTTAAAGCCTGAGCTTGGATCTATGCGGCCAAGCTCGGTCCAAGTCTGTCGCCCGACCGCAACACTGTGGCCGTCATCGCGAAGGCGCGGGATTAAACCGGACGCACGCTACGAGCGGCAAGAGCCAGAACCGGCAGCCGACGGGACGCGGCTGGCGGGCGACGGAGCCGCGCCGGAAAAACCAGCGGTTAAGCATGTGCCCGTATCACCGGACTCACGATCCCGGTGAGGACAAGGAGCGCCGATGACCAGGGAGCAACTCGCCGCCGAGCTGAAGCGCATGGCCTCCTCGCAGGTCAGCGACATCACGCGTGCGGTGAAGGACGGTCACAAGACCATCGCCCTCAACGAGCTGGCCGACCTCGATCGCCAGCTCAAGGCGCTGGCCGCCGCCCTTAAGGCGAAGCCGGCCGCCCTGCGGGCGTAGAGGTTTTGGGATGACGGCCGCGGAGGCAGCCGTCGCAGACCTGGAAAAAACGGGCGCGTCCTCACCGGACGCGCCCGTTTCTCGTTCCGATGGCGAAGCCTCCGCTACCAGCGCGGCGGGCCATCCCAGTCGCCATACGGCACCTCGGCCGGCGGCACCGGATGCGGCCGGTAGAAGCTCGGCCGGAAGCGCGGTCCGGGGCGCTCGTCGCAGATGCGCACGCGCCGTTCCACCTCTTCGCCGAACGCGTCGATGCGGTGCTTGACGATGGTCCGGCACTCCTCGTCGGGCGGCGGAGGCGGAGCGAAATGCGGACCTGCCACGAAGCGGGGTCCATACGCGACGGGCCGGCGCGGGGGAGGCGGCGGCGGCGGCGGCGGCAGCTCCTCATCGATGCGCTCTTCCCGGTAAACCCGATGCGGGGCCGGCTCGACGCCGGGATAGGGCGGATAGGCGAAATCCGCGGCGAGGGCGGGCACGGCAGCGAGCAAAGCCAGGGTGCCGAAGCCGAGACCGGCAAGCCGTCTCACGACAGGGTGCGACATGGTCGAGATTCCTGAACAGCCACGAGCGGTCGCAAGACGCGCCGCCGTTGCAACAGGCATCATCGCGCCGCCGAGCTGAACGGATCCGTGCGCCGGCACACGGAAACCGTTCAGCTTCAACCGACCGTTCACCGAAATCGCAACCGCCCACTTGCCTGAATCACGCCATGCGCGTTTGTTCGCTTTATGTTCTTACCGACGGAGTGCCGATGTCCCCGCGTGTCCGCCCATCCCACGGACCGTCGCCGGCCCCGCACGCCACGGTCGACAGCATCGCAGCCGCCTACATGGAGGCCGCCGGGCAGGATCCGGTCAAGGCGATGCGCCGGGTGATCGAGGACGCCCTCGTCGATCTCTGCGAGGCCGAGCGCCGGACGCTGCGCCGTGACCGGCTGATCTCGCATGGCTACGTGCGCGGGGGGTTGGAGCGGTTTTCGTGATCTCCGGTTCGAGAAATCCACGCCAATCTCGATGGGTGGTCGCGTTTTCTTCACGCGAACCGGCAGCCGCTTCGCTCGAAAATGCTCGAAGTCGCCGGACTTGAAAAACCCCTCTGGCGCGACGCCCGATCCTCGTCGATCAGAGGCGTATGATCATTCGTCCCCGTCCCGGCCTCGTCGCGATCCTGTTCACCCTGCGCGGCTCGATTCTGCCGCAGGTGGCGCCGAAGGTGCTCGGCATCGCCCTCGTCGCCTGCCTCGTCACGGCGGCGGAGCGGCAATGGCCGGGGCGCTTTCCGGAGGCCGTCGGCGTCGGGCCGTTCACGCTGATCGGTCTGGCGCTGTCGATCTTCCTGAGCTTCCGCAACGGCGCCTGCTACGACCGCTGGTGGGAGGCGCGGAAGGCCTGGGGCGCGCTGATCGTCGAGGTTCGCGGCCTCGCCCGGACGCTGCCGGCGCTGCTGCCGGGGCCGGAGCACGAAGCGTTCCGCCGGCGCGCCCTGCGCCGGATCGCAGGGTTTTCGCATGCGCTGCATGCCTCGTTGCGGGGCGGCGACGTAGTGGCCGCTGCCACGCCCTGGCTCCCGGTCGCAGAGGCCGGGACGCTGGCGCAGCGCCCCAGCGTGGCCGATGCCATCCTCGCGGATCTCACCGTCGATCTTGGTACGGTCCAGCGCACGGGGGCGCTCACGGACGTGCTCTTCGGGGTGATCGAACAGAAGATCGCGGCTCTGTCGCAGATCCAGGCGGTGTGCGAGCGCATTCACGGCACGCCACTGCCCTTCGCCTACACGCTGCTGCTCTACCGGACGGCTTGGCTCTACTGCCTTCTGCTGCCCTTCGGCCTCGCCGCCTCCCTCGGCTGGACGACGCCGTTGGCAGCGGCCCTCGTCGCCTACACCTTCTTCGGCCTCGATGCGCTGGGCGACGAGCTGGAGGAGCCCTTCGGCACCGACGCCAACGACCTGCCGCTGGACGCCCTGCTCAGCGTCGTCGATGCCGCGGTGTTCGATGCGCTGGGCGAGGCCGCACCGATGCCACCGAAGCCGAAAGGCTACGTGCTGCGTTAGGTCTTGCCCGCAGCCGCATCGTTCTCCGCGACCTCGGGCGCGACCTGGCCGTAGTTCAGCACCGAGACCAGGGCGACGCCGCCGATCACGTTGCCGACGAGCGTCGGGACGAAGAAGTGCCCGACATATTCGCCCATCCCGATCGAGCCCGTCACGACGAGGTAGAACGCGTCGACCGAGCCGGCGACGATGTGGGCGAGCCCGCACATCGAGACGAGCCAGGTCATCAGGATGATGATGAACGGGGCGGCCGAGCCGGTGGCCGGCAGGATCCAGACCATCAGTGCGATCAGCCAGCCGGCGAAGATCGCCTTGACCAGCGTCGTCAGGAACGGCCCTTCGACGGCATGGCGGCTGAGTTCGGTGAAGGCCGCCCGGACCTCGGGCTTGAACGCGTCGGAATGGCCGAGGGCATAGGCGATCAGCAGGGTCGCCGCGATGTTGGCGACGAGTACGATCACCCAGAGCCGCGCCACGCGCCAGAGGTTGGCGAGGGTGCGCTCGTGCAGCAGCGGCAGGATCGGCGTGACCGTATTTTCGGTAAAGAGCTGCTGGCGCCCGAGCACGACGATCAGGAAGCCGATCGAGTAGCCGAAGCTGGAGACCAGTTCGGCCCAGGGCGATTCCGGCAGGTGCGCCTTGAGGACGCCCGGCACGATCAGCGAGAAGCCCATCGTGAGTCCGGCTGCGAAGCCCGACAGCGCAAGCGCGGTCACCGTGCGACGCAACTCCTCCTCGCCCTCGGCGCGGATGATCTCGTGCAGCAACAGCGCATCCGGGCGATGCGCTTCTTCGACTTCCTCCTCGGTCTCCCGCTGCTTTTCGGCTGCTTCGGCGCGGTCTACCTCGGTCATGGCATTCTCGAACGATCGACGATGGAGCCAAACGTCCGGGACGGCGGATTCTATCCCCGGACGCGCGCGCCGTGGAACGTCGGTTCGGATCTCACCGAAGCAGGCCGGCGAGCAGGGCCTCGATCTCGGCGCGCGCAGCCGCCACAGCCTCGGCCTCCCGGCCACGCACGACGATGCGGTTGGCAAAACCCTCCTGTGTCATCGAAGGGTAGGAGCCGATCGACACGCTCCCATGCGCCGCCGCGATTGTCGCGAGGCCACCCGCGAAGGCGCCTTCGGGGAGCTTCCCGGCCTCGATGGTCTCCGAGAGCACGGGGACGCCCTGCGACAGGCCCGGCAGGATCGCGTCGAGCATGGCGTTCATGATCTGCGGCACGCCCGCCATGACGAAGACGTTGCCGATGGAAAAGCCCGGCGCCTTCGAGACCGGGTTCGGGATCAGGTCGGCCCCGTCGGGGATGCGGGCCATGCGCAGGCGTGCCGCGTTGAGGTCCTCCGGCCTGTGCCGCTCCAGCAGCATCGCGCGAGCGCGCTCGTCGATGCCGATGCCGACTCCGAAGGCGGCAGCGATGCTGTCGGCGGTGATGTCGTCATGGGTCGGGCCGATGCCACCCGTGGTGAACAGGTAGGTGTAGCGGGCGCGCAGGGCATTCACCGACGCGACGATTTCCTCCGTGACGTCGGGCACGACGCGGACTTCGCGCAGGTCGATGCCGATTGCGGTGAGCCGCTCGGCGATCGATCCGATGTTCTTGTCCTTGGTGCGGCCGGACAGGATTTCGTCGCCGATGACGAGCACGGCGGCGGTGACGGCGGGGGTCGGCTCGGGCATCGGAACTCTGGGGCGGGCAAGGGACGGCAGAGCGTGGCAAGTAGCGCGCCCCGAGCTCGGCACCAGCAGCTTCGCGTCGCGGCACTCCGGTGCTACGCGGCCGCGATGCGTTTCCCGAAACCCCTGATCGAAGCGCGGCTGGTCCAGCGCTACAAGCGCTTCCTCGCCGACGTGGTGCTCTCCGACGGCACCACCGTCACCGCCCATTGCGCCAATCCCGGCGCAATGCTCGGGCTGAACGCGCCGGGGAGCCGCGTGCTGCTCTCGACCTCCGACAGCAAGACGCGGAAGCTTCCGTATTCCTGGGAGCTCATCGAGGCCGACCTGCCGGGCGGGCCGCAATGGGTCGGGATCAACACGATGCGCCCGAACGCCCTGGTGGCGGAGGCGTTTCATGCCGGGGCGCTGGGTCCGCTCGCCGGCTATACCGGGCTACGGCCCGAGGTCGCCTACGGAACGGCGAGCCGGGTCGACTTCCTGGCGACGGGGGAGGGGCTGCCACCCTGCCATGTCGAGGTGAAGAACTGCCACCTGATGCGGCAGGCCGGCCTCGCCGAGTTCCCTGATTGCAAGGCCGCCCGCAGCGCCCGCCACATGGCGGAACTCGCCAACGTCGTCGCGTCGGGCGGCCGGGCGATGCTGATCGTCGTGGTGCAGATGCGGGCGCAAGCCTTCGACGTCGCCCGCGATATCGATCCGGCCTTCGACCGGGCGTTTCAGGCGGCTCGTGCGGCCGGAGTCGAAGTCCACGCCTATCGCTGCCGGGTCGGGCCGGACGAGGTCGTCATCGCAGACGCGGTTCCCGTGGTCACGCCCGGCTAGCCCGCTGTCATGGCTGAATCTGACGGCTCGGGGCTCCGCTCCGTCATTCCGGGGCCGCGCAGCGGAACCCGGAATCCAGAGCCGCCGACGGTCGCCGAAAAACGCACTGTCCCGCAACATTCGGATCCGTGTGCGGCTCTGGATTCCGGGTTCTCGCCTTTGGCGAGCCCCGGAAAGACAGCGCAGTGCTCAAATACCATCACGCAAGCTCTGCCAAAGTACGAAAGATCAATCCCGCTCGAACATCAGGTTCAGCCGGGTCTTGGCGAGACGGCGGTAGCCGTAGCCTTCGAGCAGTGCCGGCAGATCGATGTGCCATTGCTCGGTGCCGTTCTCGACGATGAGCAGCTTCGGCAGCAGGCTTTTCGGCGCCTCGCGCAGGAACGGCTCGAGAATCAGGTCTTCGGCGCCCTCGACGTCGAGCTTCACCGCGTCGATCTTGGAAATCCCCTCGGAGTGGCACAGCCCGAGCAGCGTCACCGCCGGCACCTTGATCTCGGCGCCCTGGTTGGTGCCGACGATCTTGACGCTCGACTCGCCCTGGTTGCGCATGTCGATGAACAGGGTCAGCTCGCCGGCCTTGTCGGCGACAGCGCAGGCCACAGCCTTGATGGTGCCGTAGGGGTTCTGGCCGATATTGTAGATCAGCTTGTCGAACACGGCCGGCTGCGGCTCGACCGCCAGGATCTTGGCCTGCGGCCCGGCGAAGGCTCCGACGAACAGCGCGTAGGCGCCGATATTCGCGCCGATGTCGAGAAACACGCCGTTCTCCGGCATCCGCGCCTTGAGGATCGCCCGCTCCTCGGAATCGAAGAACTGCGGCGTGAACAGCACCTTCTTCTCGCAATTGTTGTCGTAGGGGTGCAGCCGCATCCGTGCGCCGTAGCGCTCGACGTCGAGGGGCTTGCCCCGCAGCATCGAGATCGCGATCCGCCGCAGCAGCATCGCCGTGCGGCGCCCGCGCCAACTCCCCTCGGGCAGCGTCTGCGTGTGAGCGGCGATGCGGGCGACGAGCCCGGTCGGGGCGTAGGTGCCGTAGGGCTGCGTGTCCTTCATGCCGAGGGGTGATGCCAGCCGGATCGATCCGCGGCAAGTCGGGTGCAAAGCGCCGCGGGCGCTTTGATTTTTGCCGGCCGTCGCGCCAAGAGACCGCAAAGCGAGGACGAACACCGTGCAGACCTTCGATTCCGACGGCGTGACCATCGCCTTCATCGACGTCTCGGCCAGAGGCGGCACAGGCGATCCCGTGCTGCTCGTCCACGGCTTCGCCTCGACCCACGCGGTCAATTGGGTGAACACGCTCTGGGTGCGCACGCTGACGGATGCCGGCTACCGGGTGATCGCGCTCGACAACCGGGGCCACGGCCAGAGCCAGAAACTCTACGCGCCCGAGGCCTACGGCACCGACATCATGTCCGGCGACGCCCTTCGGCTCCTCGACCATCTCGGCATCGAACGGGCCGACGTGATGGGCTACTCGATGGGCGCGCGCATCAGCGCGGTGCTGGCGCTCGACCATCCCGACCGCGTGCGCTCGCTGCTGATGGGTGGGCTCGGCCTCTACATGGTCGACGGCAAGGGCGGCCTGCCCGACGGCATCGCCGAGGCATTGGAAGCGCCCCCCGGCACGCCGGCCGCGAACCCGACGGCCGCCGCCTTCCGCGCCTTCGCCGAACAGACCAAGAGCGACCTGCGCGCGCTGGCCGCCTGCATCCGCTGCGCGCGTCAGCGATTGTCGCGGGCGGAACTGGCGTTGATCGAGACGCCCACGCTGGTCTCGGTCGGAACCCTCGACACGGTGGCCGGCTCAGGCGAGGCGCTGGCCAAGCTGATGCCCAACGCGAGCTATCTGGAACTGCCGAACCGCGACCACAGCACCGCAGTGGGCGACCGCGCGCACCGGGCGGGCGTGTTGGAGTTCCTGAAGAAGCGGACGTGATCCGTCAGCTCTTCAGCCGATACCCCGTCCTGAACATCCAGGTCACCGCCCCGAGGCAGAGCACCAGGAACAGGGCCGCCATGGCGAGGCAGATGCCGATGCTCACGTCAGCGCGGCCGAAGAAGGCCCAGCGGAATCCGCTGATCAGGTAGACGACGGGGTTGAGGTGACTGACGGCCCGCCAGAACGGCGGCAACACGTCGATCGAGTAGAAACTGCCGCCGAGGAAGGTCAGCGGCGTCACGATCAGCAGCGGCACCAGCTGCAGCTTCTCGAAGCCGTCGGCCCAGAGGCCGATGACGAAGCCGAACAGGCTGAACGTCAGGGCCGTGAGCAGCAGGAAGAAGATCATCCAGACCGGATGCGCGATGTGCAGCGGCACGAACACGGCCGCCGTGGCCAGGATGATCAGGCCGATCAGGATCGACTTCGTCGCCGCCGCGCCGACATAACCGGCGACGATGTCGAAGGGCGAGACGGGCGCCGAAAGCAGCTCGTAGATCGTGCCGGAGAACCGCGGGAAGTAGATGCCGAAAGAGGCGTTGGCGATGCTCTGCGTCAGAAGCGAGAGCATCATCAGCCCCGGCACGATGAAGGCGCCGTAGGGGACGCCGTCGACCTCCTGCACGCGCGCGCCGATGGCCGCGCCGAACACCACGAAGTAGAGCGAGGTCGAGACCACCGGTGCGACGATGCTTTGCAGCGCCGTGCGCCAGAAGCGCGTCATCTCGAAGCCGTAGATGGCGCGGATCGCGGGGGCGTTCATGCCTGTTCCCTCACCAGATCCACGAAGATTTCTTCGAGCGAACTCTGGCTGGTGTGGAGGTCCTGGAAGCGGATGCCGGCGGCAGCGAGATCCGTGAGGAGCCCGGTGATACCGGTGCGCCCACCCCTGGTGTCATAGGTATAGACCAGCTCGCTGCCGTTGCCGGCGAGGTTCAGGTCGTGGTCGGCGAGCAGCTCGGGAATCGTGTCAAGCTTGTCCTGCAGGTGCAGCGTGAGCTGTTTCTTGCCGAGCTTGCGCATCAGCTCGGCCTTTTCCTCCACCAGCACGATCTCGCCCTTGCGGATCACGCCGACCCGGTCGGCCATCTCCTCGGCCTCCTCGATGTAGTGAGTGGTGAGGATGACGGTGACGCCCGATTCGCGAAGCCGCCGCACCATCCGCCACATGTCCTGGCGCAGCTCGACGTCGACGCCCGCCGTCGGCTCGTCGAGGAAGAGGATTTTGGGCTCGTGGCTGAGCGCCTTGGCGATGAGCACCCGGCGCTTCATGCCGCCCGACAGCGTCATGATCTTGCTGTCGCGCTTGTCCCAGAGCGACAGCTCCTTGAGCACCCGCTCGATATGGCCCGGATCCTTGCGCAGGCCGAACAGGCCGCGGCTGAAGCTCACGGTGTTGAACACCGTCTCGAAGGCGTCGGTGGTGAGTTCCTGCGGCACGAGTCCGATCAGACGGCGTGCGGCACGGTAATCGGCGGCGATGTCGTACCCGTCGGCGACGATGGTGCCTGTGGTCGGCGTGACGATGCCGCAGACGATGTTGATCAGCGTCGACTTGCCCGCACCGTTGGGGCCGAGCAACGCAAAGATCTCGCCGCGCCGGATCTCGAGATTCACGTTCTTCAACGCGGCGAGGCCGGAGGCATAGGTCTTTGAAAGATCGGTGATCGTGATGATCGGCTGCATCGCGGCCTTTATGTGCAAAATCGACCCGCCATCGCGGGGAGGGCGGCTATAGCACGTCCCTCGGGACGCGGTCGGACCCGTGGGTGTCGCAGGACGGCACCGGGCGATGGCCTCCCGGTTCAGCTCTTGAAGATCGAGCCGGCTGCCTGACGTGCCGCCTCCTTCGCGGTCTTCGCCGCCTCCAGCCGATCGATCTCGGCGCGCAGTAGCGCGATGCGCTCGGCGAGGTCGCCGACGGACAATTCGTCGAGCTTCTGCCCGATCTCGTGGGTCGCGGGCCGGCGCGGCCGGGACTCGTCGTCGTGCATGCTTCGATCGGCGTCGCCGCCGCCCCTCGCCTTGCTCGCCGGGGGAATAGCGGGCGAGGGTACCTGCCGTCCAGCCGACCGACCGTCCTCGCCGTCTTTGCGAGCGCAGCACAGGCAAAAATTACAGGTCCTGTCGCTCGATACCCGCGAACGACAGGATGAAGTCTGCTCCGTAAGCCGTTGCCGGCGTTTGGAATCCTGGTTTGGCAATGCCTTCGGCAGCCCGACGCGCGATCTCCACTGCCGTCAGCGTGGTCAGCGTGTAGCCCTCTGGCGATCCCATCCGGCTGGCGACGCGGCGGCCGCTATCGTCCCATGCCTCGGCAACGAACAGGCATCGTGAACGGGCGCGCTCCTCAGGCGTCGGGCCGGGCGGCATGCGGCGCTCGATGCCGCGCTTGAGCAGGCGCTGGCTGAACCCCGCCGCCAGGATCCGCTTGAAGGGACGCGGCATCACCGCCGCGCGAGCGAGTGCAGGGGAGGCCTGGAAGAACACGTCGATGTCGGGAATCCTCGTCGAATACCACGCTGTCGCGACGTCGCCCCAGCCGAGCCCGATGGTGGGGCGCGGGCCGGAGCCGAAATCGGCGCTGGCGCGGGGCGTGTCGGCGATCTCGACGATGCGGCCGCCCCGGCGCACGCGGGTGCCGTAGGCGACGCCTTCCAGCATGGTCTTGGCCGTGCCGCGGCTGATTCCCTGGAAACCGCCGATCGAAATTCGCAGCCGCGTGGCGCCGGGGAGCCGCGCCGCGACATGGGCGGCGAGGCAATCGCTGGGCACGACGTCGAACCCTGCCCCCGGCAGAAGCATCACCCCGGCGGCTTCGGCCTCGCGGCCGCGCGCGGCGAGCGCCTCGATCACGTCGATCTCGCCGGTGATGTCGACGTAGTGTGTGCCCGTCGCGAGGCAGGCCTCGGCCATGGGCCGGGCGGTCGCCGAGAACGGGCCGGCGGCATGCAGCACCACCTTCATCCCGGCGAGGCCGTCCCGGACCACGGCCGACGCGTCGAGGCCGAAGGCGCGCCATTCGAGCCCCAGGCCTTCGGCGAGCGCTCGCAGCGTATCGACGTTCCGCCCGGCGAGGACGGGGCGCAGCCCGCGCGCGACCGCATGCTCAGCGCAGAGCCGGCCAGTGTAGCCGGTCGCGCCGTAGATCAGGAACGCGCTCACGGTCGCATATCTCCCAAACGAAAAAGCCGCCCGAAGGCGGCTTGGTCGATCATACGTGCGAAGTCGATCACGCCTGGAGGCGGGTCTTCACCTCACCGAGGCTCGACTTGACGAGGTCCTGGGCAGTCTGGCCCTGGAGACGCTCGCGCAGGATCGTTTCGGAGACCTTCACCGCGGCGTCGGCGGCAGCAGCGCGAACCTGCGCGGCGGCCTGGGCCTCGGCCTGAGCGATCTTCTGTTCGGCCGACCTGGTGCGGCGGGCGATGTAGTCCTCGAGGCGGACATGTCCCTCGGCGTCGATGCGCTTGGCCTCCTCGTGGGCGTCGGCGACGATGCGTTCGGCGTCCCTCTCGGCCTCGGTGCGGCGGCGCTTGTAGTCGGCGAGGACGGCGGCGGCCTCCTCACGCAGGCGCTTGGCCTCGTCGAGCTCGTGACGGACGCGCTTGGCGCGGCCGTCGAGGCCCTTGGTCATCATGCCGAAGCCGCCGACCTTCCAGACGATCCCGCCGAAGATCACGAAGGCGACGGCGACCCAGAATTCCGCGGTCATCAACATGCCGGTCACAAGTCCTTACGAAATACGCGCGTCTAGTTTTGTTGTGCCGCGCTCTCTGCCACCGAACCGGTATCTGCTTCGGCTGAGAGCGCTCTAGTGAACGGCGCCGAGGGCACGGTCGAGGCTGTCGCGATCCGGCGCGTGGCCGGTCAGGCGCTCGACGATGCTCGCGGCGGTCTCGCCGGCGATCTCGCGGACGTTGCCCATGGCGCGGGCGGTGCTCTCGCGGATCGTCGTCTCGGAGGCGGCGATCTTGGCGTTGAGCTCCGCTTCCTTGTCCTTGCGGCGCTTGTCGGATTCGGCGGCCAGCTTGGCGCGAGCCTCCTGGGCGATGCCCTGGGCCTTGCCCTGAGCGTCACGCAGAGAGGTTTCGTAGGCGACGCCGGCGGCATCGGCCTCGGATTTCATGCGCTGCGCCTCGTCGAGATCGGTGGCGAGGCGGCTGGAGCGCGCGTGCAGGATCGCCTCGATCCGGGGCAGGGCGATCTTGGCCATCAGGTAGTAGAGCAGGCCGAAGGAGATCGCGAGCCAGATCAGCTGCGCGAGAAAGGTATGGGTCTCGAAGGGCGGGAAGGCTGCGCCATGCGCGGGCTGCCCGGTGTGAGCCGTGCCGTGGCCGGCATCGTGCCCGCCTTGAGACGGGACGACCTTCACGTCGGAATTGGCAGGCGGGGTCGTGAGGGATTTGTGCTCGGCCATGGCCTCGTCCGGTGACGGAGTTTTGCGGCTCCGACAAGCGGAGCGCCTTCACGATCTGAGAAGAGAGCCGCCGTCCCCGGCCAGAAGCCCGGGACGGCACACTCACTAAGAATCAGACGGCGAAGAGCAGGAGCAGCGCGATCAGCAGCGAGAAGATGCCGAGTGCTTCCGTCAGTGCGAAGCCGAGCAGCAGGGTGGCGCGCTGGCCGTCGGCGGCGGAGGGGTTGCGAAGGGCGCCGGCAAGGAACTGACCAAACAGATTGCCGAGGCCGATGCCTGCGCCTGCCATACCGAGGCAAGCCAGACCGGCACCGATGTACTTCGCTGCGACGGGATCCATTATGAACTCCTGATTCCTTGATCTGGTGTGCGTTAGGGCGGGAAAAGCCGGCGTTAGTGGCCGGGGTGAAGAGCGTCGTTGAGGTAGATCGCCGTCAGCGTCGCGAAGACGTAGGCCTGAAGCGCCGCCACCAGGAATTCGAGTGCGGTCAGCGCGATCGTCAGGAAGAGCGGCAGCGGGAAGAGGAGACCCCAGGCGCCGGCCGAGAAGAGCCCGACGACGAAGAAGGCGAAGATCTTCATCGCGATGTGGCCGGCGAGCACGTTCGCGAAGAGACGCACCGAGAGGCTGATCGGACGCGAGATGAAGGAGATGATCTCGATCGGCACCAGCAGCGCGAGCAGCGGCTTCGGTACGCCCGACGGCACGAACAGACCGAAGAAGTGGGTGCCGTGCTTCATCACGCCGAAGACCACGACAACACCGATCACCAGGGCCGCGAGGCCGAAGGTCACGACGAGGTGGCTCGTCACCGCGAAGGCGTAGGGGATCATGCCGAAGAGGTTCAGGACCAGCACGAACATGAACAGCGAGAACACCAGCGGCATGAACCGCTTGCCCTCGTCGCCGGTAGCCTGATGCACGGTATCGGCGATGAACTCGTAGAAGATCTCGGCCAGCGACTGCATGCGGCCCGGAACGACCGAGCGCGAGGAAGTGGCCACGATGGTGATCAGCGTGATCACCGCGACGGCTGCGAACATGTACAGCGCCGACTGGGTGAAAGCGATCTGCTGGTTGCCGATATGACCGAACGGCACGAGCGAATGCAGCTCGAACTGATGGATCGGGTCCGGTCGCAACGCTACCTGGTGCGCCGGGTCGATGCTGCCCGCCATGCCTTGTTCCGCCCCTTATCCTTCGTGCCGACGTCCGCACCGGTCTGTGCGCGTGGCCATACACGATGCGCCCCGAGTCTCAAGACCCCCGGCGTCGTTTCGACGGAAAATGCCCTAACGCGGGTCTTTTCCGCCCGCCTGCCCGGTGAACCCGCTCAGGCGCATCACATTGTAGATGCCCGTGAGGAACCCGAGCAGGAGGAAGACCATCAGCCCCCACGGCGCGGTGCCGAGGAGCCGATCGAAGATCCATCCCAGAATCCCTCCGGCGATCACGCCCGCCACGAACTCGGTCGAGAGCCGCATGGCCCGTCCGAGAGCGGACCCGTCGGACCCACCGGAGCGAGGCGACGATGCAGGAGCGGCCGGGGGCCGCTTCCGATCGAGTTGCGTCCCGAGACGCTTCAGCCTCTCGGAGAGGTCGCCGTCGGAGCCGCCGGGAGTGTTCCCGCTCCCGTCCCCTGCTTCGTTGCCGCTCAAAGGCCACTCACATCGGTGGGAGCAAGGGGTACCGTTCGGTCACCCCTCGAACGGCGCGGACCATAGTTTCGCCCCCATGCCGAGTCAAGGCGGCCACGCTTTCCGCCAAGTCATTCCAGAATCTGAAGAATCGTCGATTTTTCGAACCGTCCCGGCCAGGGGTCCGCTCGCGCTCGGTCAGGCGCCGAGGATCGGCTTGATGACCTTCTCGATGTCCTCGATGGTCATGGCGCCGGAGAATTTCTGGCCGTTGATGAAGAAGGTCGGCGTCGACTCGACCTTCAGCACGTCGAGACCGCGGGTCTTCACGGCATTGATGGCGCTGTAGATCTTCTGGTCCTTGAGGCAGGCCTCGACCTTGTCCTTGGTGAAGCCGGCCTGACGCAGCAGCTTCTCGAGGGCGTCGATCGGCGATTCCGGCGGTTTCACGAAGGCCCAGGCCTCCTGCTGGTCGAAGAGCAGGTCCGTGATCGGAATGTATTTGTCATTACCTTCGCAGCGCGCCAGCATGAAGCCAGCCGTCGCACGGGGGTCGAGGGGGAACTCGCGCAGGGTGAAGCGCACCTTGCCGGTATCGATGTAGCGCTCCTTCAGAACCGGCCAGGTGACCTTGTGGAAGTGCGCGCAGTGCGAACAGGTCAGCGACGCGTATTCGATGATCGTGCACTTGGCGTCCGCCGGACCGAGCCAGACATCGCCGAGGGGACCGGCCTGCATCAGCGCCGCGGTGTCGGCCGACTGGGCCAGCGCCGAGAGCGACAGGCGGGGCAGGAGAGCGGCCGCGCCGACGGCGAGACCGGTGGCTTTCACGACGTCGCGACGGGTGATCATGGCGTTGGCAGGCTCCGCTGGGACGACACGCACTCTATAGGCGTGCGGTAGAACCGGGAACAGGCGAAGGCAAGCCGCCGGCAGGCTCGGAAAGGCCGAGCGCGGAACCGTGCGGCATCAGCGCCGGGGCGGCTCCGAGGCGATCACGGCGATGCCGAGGCGATCGAGGGCGTCGCGCAGGCCGTGCTCTTCGATCCGTGAGACCGCCAGCGCGATTTCGCCGCGCCGGGCCGAATCGATCGTGGGCGGTACCGTTCGGCGCCGGCCGGACTGGACGCGGCCTTGCTTCATCACGATGCGGCCGACGCAGGCCCATCCGTAATGTGCGTTGATGCGCTGTATCACCACCGGCACGAGATGCTGGAGTTCGAGCGCGAAGGCGCCTTCGACCCGCACCACAAGCGTACCGGATTCGGTGCGCCCATTGGCCTCGCCGCGCGGTCGACGCGGCCATTCGAGCTTCACCGGCTGGCAGGCGCGGCCAAGGCGCTCGCCGACGATCTCGGGCCACGCCGCGAGGATGTCGGTCGAGGCGAAACCCTGCGCGGCGAAGGCCGGGCCGATGCAGGCCTCGATCAGATCGGCGAGCGGTTTGACGCGGGCCATGGTCTGTGGGTGCCCATCGCTGAAGCGGCGCGAAACGCGCCGTACGCCGAGGATAGCGCAAGCGGAGCCGCGCGTCGCGATGATTGCGCTACGGGTCGAGGAATGGAATGAAACCACCAAAAATCATGCGCTTGCCGTCGAAGGGCATACCGTCCGGGTCGGGCTTCATGCGCGGGTCGGCCATCACCTTGGCGTTGACTGCGTCGCGGCTCGCCCGCGATTCATAGAGGATCCAGGAGAACGCCACGACCTCGTCGTCCTTGAGCTGAACGGCGCGGGGGAAGGAGGTCAACTCGCCATGGGGCACGTCGTCGCCGATGCACTCGACGAAGCCGGTGGCACCGTATTCCATCCAGACGTCGCGCGCCTTGCGGGCCAGCTCCTTGTAGGCGTCGAGCTTGGCCTTCGGCACCGGCACGACGAACCCGTCGACATAGGGCATGCGAACCTCCTCGTTGGGGCGATCGAACCATCGCAGGACGATCGAGCCCGCCGGCTTCCGACACCGGCCGCGATCTTCTTCATCAGGCCTCGTTGCCGGCTTTGCCGCGACCCGCGCTGCCGATAAGACGCTTGCCATGCCCGCGCCCGCCAACACCTCTCGCGCGCCTGTCCAGCCCAGAGCCCTCGATCTCCTCGTCTGGTACGATCGCCACCGCCGGGTACTGCCGTGGCGGGCGCTGCCGGGCGAGACGCCGGATCCCTACCGGATCTGGCTGTCCGAGGTGATGCTGCAGCAGACCACCATCGCCGCGGTCAAACCGTACTTCGCCAAGTTTCTCGGGCTGTTTCCGGACGTTACGGCGCTCGCCGCCGCCCCGGAGGAAAGCGTGATGGCCGCCTGGGCGGGCCTCGGCTACTACTCCCGCGCCCGCAACCTCCACGCCTGCGCCAAGGCGGTGGCCGCTGCGGGTGCCTTTCCGGACACGGAGGAGAGCCTGCGAAAACTCCCGGGGATCGGCGCCTACACGGCCGGCGCCATCGCCGCGATCGCCTTCGACCAGCAGGCCGCGGCCGTGGACGGCAATGTCGAGCGAGTGGTGACCCGGCTGTTCGCGGTCGAGACGGCGATCCCCGCCGCGCGCCCCGAGATCCGGTCCCTGACGCAGGCCCTCGTCCCGGCGGACAGGCCGGGCGACTTCGCACAGGCCCTGATGGATCTCGGATCGACGATCTGCACGCCGAAGCGCCCGGCGTGTGCGCTGTGTCCGTGGATGGCGCCCTGCCGGGCGCGCGGCCTCGGTTTGCAGGAGACGTTTCCACGCAAGATCAAGGCGGTGAAGGGCACGCTGCGGCGGGGGGCGGCCTTCGTGGCGATCCGCGCCGGCGACGAGGCGATCCTGCTGCGGACCCGCCCGCCCGAGGGGCTGCTCGGTTCGATGGCCGAGCCGCCGATGAGTCCCTGGGAGCCGGATTACGACCCGGCCCGCGCGCTGCTCGATGCGCCGCTCGACGCCCGCTGGAAACGCCTGCCGGGGCTGGTGCGCCATGGCTTCACGCATTTCCCGCTCGAACTGACGGTGTTCGCCGCCCGCGTCTCGCTGGGCACCGCGCCGCCGCCCGGCATGCGCTTCACGCCCCGGCGCGATCTCGACGAAGAGCCGCTGCCCGGCGTGATCAAGAAGGTGATCGCCCACGCCTTCGATCCGAAGCCGGATCCGAAGGCCAAGGGACCGAGGGTCGATCCAGTGCCGGTATTGGCCCCCGCGCCGCTCTTCGCCGAGCCCGAACCGCAGCCGGCCGGACCGCACAGAACCTTTCGCCCGGTGCCGAAGCCGGCACCGCGCGTCGTCGTGGCCCCGCCGGCGGATGTGATCGACAGAGAGTTCGAAAGCCCCGCCGAGACCGAACCGCCCCCGGCCGCGAAGCGCAAGCGCGGAAGACTTCGGACGCGTCCGCGCTGATCGACCCCGCGGTCAGCGAGGGCGGAGCAATCCTTCAGGCAGCCGAGCCCATCGCGGCGCGCATCTTGGCACGGAAGGTGTCGATGAGCACTGGCTTGCCGCCGCGCGTGGCGTGCCAGAAATCCCAGCCGTTGCAGGAGGGGAGGCCCTGGACGAGGGCGCCGATCTTGTGGATCGACCCCGCCACCGGCCCGGCCATCAGGGTGCCGTCGGGACGCACGATCGCCGTGTGACGGCCGCGCGCGTCGCTCAGCATCTCGCCCGGGCGGATATGCCCGGCCTCGATCACGCTCAGGAAGGCCACGCGCGGCTCGGCGCGCTTGGTCGGCGCGACGAGAAGGGCGGCGGTGGAGAGCGGCTCGACCGCATCGATCCGCTTCCGCGCAGCGTCCGCATAGACGGGATCGCGCTCGCAGCCGATGAACCGGCGGCCGAGGCGCTTGGCGACAGCGCCGGTAGTGCCGGTGCCGAAGAACGGATCGAGGATCACGTCGCCGGGATTGGTCGCCGAAAGCAGCGTGCGGGCGAGCAGCGCCTCGGGCTTCTGGGTCGGGTGGACCTTCAGCCCGTCGGCGCCCTTGAGACGCTCGTCGCCGGTGCAGAGCGGGATGAACCAGTCCGAGCGCATCTGGACGTCGTCGTTGCCGCCCTTCAGCCCCTCGTAATGGAAGGTGTAGCCCTTCGACTCGGCCGAGCGGGAGGCCCAGATCAGGGTCTCGTGGGCGTTGGTGAACCGCTTGCCGCGAAAGTTCGGCATCGGGTTGGCCTTGCGCCAGACGATGTCGTTAAGGATCCAGAAACCGAGATCCTGGAGCGCGCTGCCGACCCGGAAGATGTTGTGGTACGAACCGATCACCCAAAGGGTCGCGTTCGGCTTCATCACGCGGCGCGCAGCGGTGAGCCAGGCGCGGGTGAAGGTGTCGTAGGCCTCGAAGGTCGCGAACTTGTCCCAGTCGTCGTCGACGGCGTCGACGAAGCTGTGATCTGGACGCAGAAGCCCCCCTTCTCCGAGTTGGAGATTGTAGGGCGGATCCGCGAAGACGCAGTCGACGCTCGACGGCGGCAGCGCGTTCATGGAGGCGATGCAGTCGCCGACCAGGATCTCGTCGAGAGGGAAAGTGGTGGGAAGACGCTGGACGGAGGGCGAGAGACCCATCCGCGGCGCCGACGCTGCCCGCCCGGAACGCGAGACTTGAACCCGGGCGGTGGCGCCGGCGACCGCGGTACGCGGGGAAGCCATGGCAAACACCGGTTACGCGACTGACCACCGGACAATGGCCCAGCTAGGGTAAAGGCCGGGTTCCTCGAAAATTTGTCGGCGCGTCTCAGTTTGGGGCTGCAGTTTTTGCCGGGTGCCCGGCTGCGCGGTCTCCACCTCACCTCCATGGTCTCCTGCGACCGGCGAGCCCCGCGCTCGCTGCAACCGTAAGGCTGGCGCCGCGCATGCACCGCAGTAATGGATCGATATCCCAAATGCTCGATAAGCGACTTGCGAATGCTTCCAGGCCAAGATGAGCGATGCCACCGCAGCGCAGAGGCACAACAACCCAATTCTTCGCGATGCTTCGCCGCTGACCTCAGAAGTCTAAACTGTCGAATAGCCTGATATCGACGTTTTTTGCGCCGCACCATCGGTGTCGTAATTTGGCCGCCTTCCGCATCATTTTCCGCGGCGTTCGCAACAACAAGGGAAAGCGATCGCACATGAAGGTTGTCATCCGAAACGCCGTGGCCCTCTTCGGCCTCGTGCTCGCCGCGCTCACGCTGGCTGCACCTGCCGAAGCCCGGGCCGGGCATGCCGGTTTTCACGCTCGCGGACATCACGTCCATTCCATCCGTCACGCGCATTTCAGCCACCGCATCCGCTCGGCCCATTCCGGTCGTTTCGCCCTTCGTTTCGCCAACCGCGTCCGCCATGTCCGCCACGCGTCGGGCGGCAATGCCTCCTGGTACGGCCCCGGCTTCCAGGGCCGGAAGACCGCCAGCGGCGAGCGCTTCAATTCGGGCGGCCTCACCGCCGCGCATCGCAGCCTTCCCTTCGGCACCCGCGTCCGGGTGACCAACAACGCCACCGGCCGCTCGGTCGTCGTGCGCATCAACGACCGCGGACCGTTCGTGGGCGGCCGCCAGATCGATCTGGCCGCGGGTGCGGCCCGCGCCATCGGCATGAGCGGCACCAGCTACGTCTCGATGGCGGTGGTGCGCTGAACTTCGGCGACTGACGCGTTCACGACCACCGTCGGCAGGCGCGACTGCGCGCCGCCGCCGGTGCGGCGGACGGCCCTCGAAGGCATCGGCCGAACGGGCCATCATCGCAGACTCCCACCGGCCGGCGTTGTCGAGACGCTGGCCGGTTCCCATTTGCGGGGCTTGCAACGCACAGGGAGACGACCGCGCGATGGCCAAGCCGCTGGTGATGGAGATCCCCCACGAACTCGGGCGCGACGAGGCCAAGCGCCGGCTCGAGGAGGGAACCGAGAAGGGCAAGGCCCTCCTGCAGAAGAGCGGCATCACCGTCGAGACCATGACCTGGACCGGTGATCGCCTGGATTTCGCGGTGTCGAGCTTCGGCCAGAAGATGGGCGGGCAGGTCGACGTGAACCCCGACAGCGTCCGCGTCGAAGTCCGGCTGCCGTTACTGCTCTCGTTCTTCGCCGAGAAGCTGCAGAAGATGGTCGGCAACGAAGGTACCAAGCTCCTCACGAAGAAGTAGACAGCCGGAACCGACGCGCTGCCGCGTCCGTTTGGGCTGAACCCGAAGGCGCCTTCTGGCGCCTCGTCCCGCGCTTCTGGAGTCCCGATGTCGAATCCTGGTCCGATCCCGGAGACCCCGACCCCGCAGCCGCCACCGGACACCCCCTACGATCCGCCGCAGGCACCGCCGCCCGGTCCGTCCCCGGAGATCCCCGGCGGATCGCCGGCCGAAGCGCCGACCGAGAGCCCTGTCGAGGTGCCGCTGCCGCCGCCCTCGGAGCCGACCCCGACCGGCCCGGCGAATCCCACCGCCTGAACCGCTCTGGCGTCACGGCCCTGCGCCGGGTTAAGCCCCGGCCATGGCCGCTCCCCCGCTTCTCACTCTCAAAGACGTCGCGCTGACCTTCGGCGGTACGCCGCTGATCGAGTCCGCCGAGCTTGCGATCTCACCGGGCGAGCGCGCCTGCCTCGTCGGGCGCAACGGCTCGGGCAAGTCGACGCTGATGAAGATCGCGGCCGGGCTCGTCGAGCCGGACCGCGGCGAACGCTTCCTGCAGCCGGGCACGACCCTGCGCTATCTGGCGCAGGAACCCGATCTCTCCGGCTTCGACACGGTGCTCGCCTTCGTCGAGGCCGGTCTCGCCCCCGGCGACGACCCGTACCGCGCCCGCTACCTCGTCGAGAGCCTCGGGCTCACCGGCGAAGAGGACCCGTCCCAACTCTCGGGCGGGGAGGCGCGCCGCGCGGCGCTGGCCCAGGCGCTGGCGCCCGAGCCCGACATCCTGCTGCTCGACGAGCCCACCAACCATCTCGACCTGCCGGTGATCGAGTGGCTCGAAGGCGAACTCGGCCGCACGCGCGCAGCCCTCGTGCTCATCAGCCACGACCGGCGCTTCCTCTCCGGCTTGACGCGCGCCACGGTCTGGCTCGACCGCGGCGTGACGCGGCGGATCGATCAGGGCTTTTCGGCCTTCGAGGCCTGGCGCGACGCGTTCTTCGAGGAGGAGGAGCGCGATCGGCACAAGCTCGAGCGCAAGATCGCCGACGAGGAGCATTGGCTGCGCTACGGCGTCACCGCCCGGCGCAAGCGCAACGTCCGCCGCCTCGGCAACCTGCATTCCCTGCGCAAGGAGCGCCGCGACGAGCGCCGGCCGGTCGGCACCGCGACCATGACCTCCATGGAAGCCGAAGCCTCGGGCACGCTGGTGGTCGAGGCCAAGGGCATCTCCAAAGGCTACGGCGAGCGCACCATCGTCGACAACCTCTCGATCCGGGTGACCCGCGGCGATCGCCTCGGCATCGTCGGGGCCAACGGCGCCGGCAAGACCACGCTGGTCAACCTGCTGACCGGCAAGCTCGCGCCGGATTCCGGTGTCGCGCGGCTCGGCACCAACCTGTCGATGATGCTCCTCGATCAGGCCCGCGCCGTGCTCGAACCGACGATGACCGTGACCGACGTCCTCACGGGCGGGCGCGGCGACAGCATCATGGTCGGCGGCCGCAGCCGCCACGTGATCGGCTATCTCAAGGACTTCCTGTTTGCCCCCGAGCAGGCCCGCACGCCGGTCTCGGTGCTGTCCGGCGGCGAGCGCAACCGGCTGCTGATCGCCCGCGCCCTGGCCCAGCCCTCGAACCTTCTGGTGCTGGACGAGCCCACCAACGACCTCGACCTGGAGACCCTCGACCTGCTCCAGGAAATGCTCGACGACTATGCCGGTACGCTGATCCTGGTGAGCCACGACCGCGACTTCCTCGACCGCGTCGTCGGCAGCGTCCTCGTCTCCGAAGGGGAGGGCCGCTGGACCGAGTATGCCGGCGGCTACAGCGACATGCTCACCCAGCGGGGCAAGGGCGTCGACGCCCGGACGGTGGCGACGCGCGGCGGAGCCCGCGAACGCACGGAGCCCCGGGGCGAACCCGCAGGCGAATCGTCCCGCAAGAAGATGGGCTTCAAGGAGCAGCACGAGCTCAAGACGCTGCCCGTGCGTATGCGCGAACTCGAGACCGGCATCGCCCGCCTCAAGACCGTACTCGACGATCCCGACCTCTACGCCAGCGATTTCGCCCGATTCGAAAAGGCATCGTCGATGCTCTCGGCGGCGCAGACCGAACTCAGCGCTGCCGAAGACCGCTGGCTCGCCCTGGAGTTGTTGCGCGAGTCGCAGGCCTCCTGAGCCGGACTTCGCACCGGCAGCGGCAAGTGAGGCTGGAGTCGAACCCCGCCTTCGACTCGTGACGGGGCAGGCAGCGTCTTGGCGACAGCTCCGGACGTCAGCTTCCGTCGACGGCGCACGACAACATCATTGCTCGAAACCGCGCGCCGGCAGCGAGATTTGTTTTCCAGCGGGAACAAAGCGTTGCGGGCGGGCAACAGCTCTTGCGGAAGCCGATCTGCGACGGCTCCGGGACGCCGAAGTCGATTGCCCGTACGGTCACGCTCGCTCATGGTGTCCCGGCGGCAGAGAAAAAAGCCTCGCCGATGGATTGGCCGATACCTCTGCGGGGACGACCAAACCAATAAAGGGAAAAGGACGAAGGATCGCGGCATCCCGCTGGGGGAATGCCGCGGACCGAAACAAGTCCGCTCCCAAGGGTCTCGAAACTTCGGAGGTTTCCACAATGAAGCTCATCAAGAGCCTTCTCCTGGGATCGGCAGCGGGGCTGACCGCGGTCGCAGGGGCACAGGCAGCCGATCTTCCGGTCAAGAAGGCCGCACCGATCGAATACGTCCGCGTCTGCGGCGCCTACGGCGCAGGCTTCTTCTACATCCCCGGCACCGACACCTGCATGCGCGTCTCAGGCCGCGCGCGGTTCGAGACCGGCTACATCAACAGCAACAGCCGTAACCTGTCCGGTGGCGGCGACCTTTCCGGCTTCACCGGCCTGATGCGCCTCAACGTCGATGCACGCACGCAGACCAGCTACGGCACGCTGCGCGCCTTCATCCGTCTCGATGCCGCCAGCCGCACCGGCAACACCAAGATTTCCTCGGGCACGATCGTGCGCGGCGCCCAGGCCTTCTCCGGCACCGGCCAGGACACCCTGGGTCGCGTCGAGAACTTCATCAACGTCGACAAGGCCTTCGTGCAGTTCGCCGGCCTGACCGCCGGCCGCGCCTCGTCGTTCTTCGACTTCTACGCCCACGACTACGAGATCATCGGCTCGTCGCTCGGCTCCGATCTGGCCTCCACGAACCTGCTCGCCTACACCAAGACCTTCGAGGGCGGCTTCTCGGCCACGATCTCGATGGAAGACCCGACCTTCCGCAAGAACCCGCTCTACTCCGACTCGGTCACCGCCGCTGCCGCCGCTGCGGGAACGGCCGGTGTGAACAACGTGTTCACCACCGCCCCGACGCCGATCATCATCACCTCGGCCGCGAACGGCAACGCCACCTCGGTAGCCTTCGTCGATGCCGTGCAGCGCTCGCGCCTGCCCGACTTCGTCGGCTCGCTGCGCTACGACGCTCCCTGGGGTTCGGCTCAGCTCTCGGCCGCCGTCAAGGACGTGAACACCGGCGGCTTCATCTCCGGTTCCGCGATCGGCGCCGTGACCGCGCCGAACGCCGTCGCCGCCCTCCTCGCGGCACGCGGCGTCACCTCCGGCTCTCAGACGGAGTACGGTTGGGCGGTCCAGGGCGGCCTGAAGTTCAACCTGCCCTTCATCGCTCCGGGCGACGGCCTCTACCTTCAGGGTGCCTACGGCGAGGGTGCCTCGTTCTACACCGGCATCAACCGCTTCACCGCCGGCTACCTCAGCAACGCCGCCGTCTTCACCGGCAACCCGTTCAACCAGTACCTCTCCGACGCCATCGTGAACCCGGTCACGGGCAAGCTCGAACTGTCGAAGAGCTTCACGGTCGTCGCCTCGTACCTGCACTACTGGTCGCCGGAATGGCGCTCGGCCTTCTACGGCAGCTACGGCCAGATGAACTTCAGCGAGAGCGCCCGCGCCGGCGTCGGCCTCGCCAACGCCCTCGTCGGCGCCGGTACGGCGATCTCGCCGCCGTCGCCGGTCACCAACGCCGTCGGCTATGCCCTCAGCCCGGCCATCCGCGACACCGACCAGATCGTCACCGGCGCAAGCCTGATCTGGTCGCCCGTCAAGGACCTCGATATCGGCGTCGAGGGCCAGTACATCCGCACCAGCCTGGCGAACGGCCGCACCACCAATGCCGACAAGACCACCACGGTCGGCGGCCTGCCGCTCTATGCCAAGAGCAGCGAAGACACCTACCAGGCCCGCTTCCGCGTGCAGCGCGACTTCTAGTTCGCGCACACGACTTCGAGCCCACACCTCCGAGCCCCGACCTTCACCGGTCGGGGTTTTTTTGTGCCGTCGTGCCTACGCAGGGGGCATGGCCCCCGCGGCAGCCTTCATGATGCCGTGAAGCGGGCGGACACTGTGTGGATCATCCTCGCCGTCCCCGGCGCGACGGCGATCGAGGGTTCCCGAGGCCCGTGACGTCCCAAATTTCTTCATCCTCCCTCCGGCGCCGTGTCGGATGGCTCGCCGGTCTGCCGGTGCTCGCGCTGCTCTGGGCGGGGACGACGGGCGTGACCGCGCCGATCGTCGCCGACGCGCTGCGGGCCGAGAGCACGCCGATCGTGCGCGACACCGGCCTGGGCGAGCCGGAGCCCTGGCTCCGCATCGAGGCGGAGGGCCGCGACCTGCTCGCTCTCGGAGAAGCGCCGGATTCGGCCGCCCGCGACGCGACGCTGACGCGCCTCTCCGCCATTCCCGGCCTGCGCCGACTCAGCGACCGCACCGGCCTAATCGGATCCGCGTCTCCCTTCGTCTGGACCGCGACCCGCGTATCCGCCGACCGCATCGAGATCGGCGGCAACCGCCCGGCCGAGATCGGCGCTGCGGCGCTCGCGGCACGCCTCTCCCCCGCGCTGCCGCCCGATGCGACCCTGCGTGACCGGGCGAGGGCGGCCCGCGGCGGCCCGGCCGGCTTCGCGCTGGCCGCCGCCTATCTCGTCGAACGTCTCGGCGGCTTCGCCCCCGGTGCCGTCGCGACCCTGAGCGACACGACCCTCTCCATCAACGGCGAAGCCCTGGACTCAGCCGCCTACGAGGCGGCACGCAGCACACCCCCGGAAGGCTTCGCCCTCGGCTCCCTCGCTGTCCTGCCACCGCGGGTGGACGATTTCCGCTTCGTCGTGGAGCGGCGTCCGGACGGAGGCCTGACGCTCGGCGGCAACATCGTCTCGGAAGCGGCTCGGGCGGAGACCCTCAAGCTGGCAGGAATCGTTGTGGCTAATGCCGCAACGGGCGCCGGCGAGCCTGCCACCGTCGCGGACGCGCTGCGCACGGCGCGCGGGCTCGACGACACCGTCGATCCGGCCGCGCTGGCCGGCGCCGCGCTCCGGCTCGCGGGCCTGATCCGCGAGGGCACCGTCCGATTCGAGCGCGGCAGCCTGTCGGTCTCGGGCACGGCGTTGGACGAGGAGGCAGTCGGCGAGGCGGAAGCCGCCTTGCGCGACGGCCGCCCCGCCGGCGTGTCTGCGGGCTCGGTTTCGCTCGGCGTGCGTCCGGTATCGCCCTACGCGATCCGCATCCGCCGGGAGAGCGGCACCGTGACGGTGACGGGGTATCTGCCCGATCGCGCCGCCCGTGAGGCGCTGAACGCCGCCCTGCGACCGCGATTCCTCCGCGAAGCGATCGTCGACCGGTCGCGCATTTCTTCCGGTGCGCCGCCCCAGCTCGTAGCCGCGCTGACTGCCACCATCGGGCCGCTCTCGGCATTGGCGAGCGGCGAAGTCTCCACGACCGACCGGACGATGCAGTTGTCTGGCGAGAGCCTCTATGCCGAGAGTGCCCGCCGCGCCGGCGAGGACCTGCGCCGTGCGATGCCACCGGCCTGGGAATCCACGGTCTCGATCACCACCCGCGACGCAGCGCCGGCCTACGACACACCGACCTGCGCCCGGTTGTTTTCGGAAAAACTCGCCGGACACACGCTGCGCTTCGCGCCGGGCAGCAGCGAGCTGAGGCCGAACTTCTATCCCGTGCTCGACGCCCTCGCCGACCTCGCCAAGGCCTGCCGGGCCGAGCGCGTCGAGGTGACCGGCCATCTCGATCCGCCGGGCGCGCCGGTGCCGAAACCGGCGATCCTGCCGGAGGCCAAAGCGGAAAAAGACAAGGCCGACAAGGCGAAGGCGGACAAGGCTCAGAAGCCGGGCAAGGCGGCGGATAAGAAGCCGGGATCGGCCCCTACGGAGAAGACGCCCGCAGAGACCGAGGCGGCCCCGGACCTCGCCACAGCGCGGGCCGCGGCGATCGTCGACTATCTCCTGAAGGCGGGCGTCGCGTCCGACCGGGCGCTCGCGGCGCCGGGAAGCGCGCCGCTCAGCGACCGCCAGGGCATCGGACTGGCGCTGCGCTCATGATGATCCTCGTCTCCGGACTGTGGCCCGGCCTCGCGGGGGCCCTGCTGCTCGGCGCCTGCATCGGCGCAATCATGGGCCTGCCGCGCGAGCGCTTCGGGTTCATTTCAGCCGGCATCTCATTCGCGATGCTGGCGATTCTCGCCGGGATCGCCCTGCTTCAAACCGTACCGGGACTGGCCGGCCTCTGGGTCGAGACCGCGTCGCTGATGCTCGGCGCCTACCTACTCGGCTGCCTCGTCGGCGGCGCCGGACAAATGGTGGCGAAGCGGGGCTGACGCCCTGCGATCCGCAGGCCAGCCCTCCTGCAAGGCGGGGCGAACCCGTCGTCATGTCCGCTCGAGCACCCAATCCACCGCCTGGCGAAGGTCGGCGAGGGTCGCGGTCGGCGCTGGTCCGATCCGCGTCTCGTCGCCCTCTCGATACTTGCCGGTCCGGACCAGGATGCCGGCCATTCCTGCCTCCATGGCACCCTGAACGTCCGACTCGGCGTCATCGCCGATCATCACGGTCTCGCCGGCCGGCGTGCCGAGATGCGAGACGGCCGCCTCGTAGAAGGCGGCCGAGGGCTTGCCGATGAGCAGGGCCTCGCGGCGGGTCGCATATTCGAGCGCCGCCACGAACGGCCCGGCATCGAGGCTCAAGGCACCGGTTCCGTCCCGGAAGGTCCGGTTGCGCGCCAGCGCTATGAAGGCGGCCCCACCGTCGATCAGCCGAAACGCGGCGTTGAGCGCATCGAACGTGAAGGCACGGCCGGCATCGCCGACGACGACGGCGTCCGGCGGGTTCCCGGAGGGATCCTCGAAATCCTCGAGCAGGTTCGGATGCATCAGGAAGTGGGGTGACAGACCGCGCTCTTGCAGCAGCCGGCGCGCGGCGGTTGCCGGGGTGAAGACGTGCTCGTCCGATGCTTCGATCCCGAGGCCCCGGAGCTTTTCCCGCAGCACCCGCAGCGGCTCGGAGGTGGTGTTGGTGACGAAGCGAAGGGGGAGGTCGGCCGCTCGCAGATCCGCGATGGCGGCCACCGCATCGCCGATCGCCGCGCCGCCGCTGAACACCACGCCGCTCAGGTCGAGCAGAACGCCGCTTATCCGAGCCATCGGCGCCAGTCCTTCTGTGGCTGACCCAGCTAGAAGCGAACAACGTGCCGGGACGCCGGGCAGTTCGGAAGGGTCAATCTCGCGCCTGCAGCGACGATCGACGTCCGGCCGGATGTCGCCCTGAGCGGTCCTACCAGCGGTTCAGGCCGCCCCCGGTCACGCCTGCCTCGACTGCGATCGAAAGGCGATCGGTGACGGCCCATTCGACACCGACGCGCGCATCCGGCTGGATGGCAATTCCGTCGCGCGAAAAGGACTGCGACGTGGATGTCGCCCCGAGGCGCAGCTGGTCGTGCACGGCCCAAGCGCCCAGCTTTCCATAGACCAGCACGTCTGGCGTCAGGAGCGCCCCGGCCTTCACCTGCAGCGCACCGGCAAAGTCCCGCGAATAGGCGAGGCGCCCGAAACCAGGTACGGCGCTGCCGCCCATGGCGGACAGGTAGTCGAAGCCGCCGACGACGCCGTAGACGAACCGGCCCTCCTGCCACATCCGGCCGCCCTCGAACCCGACGGTCGGGCCGCCATAGCTGCCGAACCGCTTCGAGGATGAGAACGCGTATCCCGTCGATACGCCGGCATAGGATGCTGCCCAGCGGGTCTCGTCGGCCTGAGGCACATCCGGCCACGCGAAGGACGGAAGCGAGGTGAAGCCGAGGAACGGCGCGATACCCTGCGCGGCTGCGAGGTCTGCCCAGAGCAGGCCGCCGCCGAGGGTCAGGCAGGCCGCAAACCGGCGTAGCGAGCGAGAATCGACTCTGGCGATCATGCGGGTACGATAAGCCAAGCTTTTTGGCGGAGACAGGCCGCCAGGAGCGGCCCTCCGCACACGCGCTCTACTGTGCGGTCGGTGTCGCCTCCGCGCTCGCGCCGGTCTTCGCCCCACGGGCGAAATCCTGCTCGATCAGCAGCGCGTTTTTGCCATCCGCCTTAACGCCGAGGCGGTTGCGGTAGACCTGCAGGTTCTCCATCACGCGCTGCACGTAGTTGCGCGTCTCGGTGAAGGGGATGCGCTCGACCCAGTCGATCGGGTCGATGCCCGGCTTGCGCGGGTCGCCGTAGGCATCGATCCACTTCTTCACGTTGCCGCCGCCGGCATTGTAGGAGGCGAAAGCGAGGATGTAGGAGCCGCGCCAATCCTCCATCAGCTCGCCGAGATGGGCCTGGCCGAGCCGCGCGCAATAGGCCGGATCGCTGGTGAGGCGGCCCTGCTCGTAGGCGGTGCTGACGCGCTTGGCCGTGCGGGAGGCGGTGGCCGGCATCATCTGCATCAGGCCGCGCGCGCCGACGCCGGACTGGGCACGCGGATCGAACTGGCTCTCCTGCCGGGCGATGGCGAAGACCATGGCCCGTTCCACCTGGGGCACCGCCACGAACGCTTCGTAATCGGGGATGCCGATGGTCGGATAGGCGTGGGTGTCGAGGGCCAGGCCGCGTTGCGTGGCGAGCTTGCCGATGGCGACGAGGGCCCGGGCGTCCCGCGCCTGCAGAGCGACGTCGCCGAGGGCGTTGACCTCGGCCTCGCTGGTCAGGAGCTTCGCCGCGTCGATGTAGAGCGGCAGCGCCAGATCCTTCATCACCGCGGCCGAGAGCAGCTTCAGCGCGCGCACGAACAGCCGATCGTCGAAGGCCTTGCGGGCATCGCCGTCGAGATCGGCGGCACGGCGCAGGTCGAAGGTCGACTGCCCGAGCCGGGCGCGGGCGAGCTGGCCGTAATAGGCGATCGGCTGACCGGCGGCGCGCTCGTAGAAGGCCCTGGCCTCGCTCGCATTGCCGAGCTGGTCGGCGGCGCGGCCCTGCCAGTAGGCGGCACGCGCGACCGAGATCGGCGTCTCCGCGATCTCCGCGGCCTTGGCGAAATGCGCCTGCGCGCCCTTGGCGTCTCCGGAGAAGCGCAGCGCGATCCAGCCGGCATGGAACTCGGCCTCGATGCGCTTCTCGGTGGTGCGGGCGCTGTGGCCGCTGGTGATCGCGTAGGCGGTCTTCGCGTCGCCCTGGTCGATCAGCTTGCGGGCGACGATGCGCCGCTCGACCCACCACTCGTCGCCGTCGACCAGAACATCGGGATTGGTCGGCGCCGCAGCCAGAATTTTTGCGGCTTCCTCGAATTTTTCGGCGCGGCGGTAATACTGGGCGCGCGACAGCATGAACGAAGAGTCGTTGCGCAGGCTCGGCGGCACGGCGTTGAGCGCCGAGGGGGCTCCGGAGCCCTTGGCCTCCACCACGCGGCGCGCCCGTACGAGACTGGCATAGGAGCCGCCGGCATAGCCAGCCGCGCGGCCCGCCATCTCCCAGTCTTCCTTCAGGAGCGCCCGCTCCATGCGGGTGCGGTGGTCGATGGTGCCGAGGATACCGGGCATCGCGTCCATCACCCGCGCCTCGAAGGCACGCCCGAAACTCTCGGTGCGCCACAGGTCGCGCACGAGGTCGGCGGCGTCCGCATCGAGCCCGTCTGCCTTGAAGGCGAGGGCCAAAGCGAGCTTGCCGGGCGCCGTCTCGGGCTTGGCGGTGGCGAAATAAGCGCGGACCTGGGCCGGATCCTTCTTCTCGGCGAGCAACCGCTCCTCGGCACGGCGGCGCACCAGCGGTCCCGCCGGCCATCCGGCATTGTCGCGCAGGAAGGCGGTGATGCGGCGCAGGTCCACGCCCGTACCGGCGCGGATCGCGACCCATTCGCAGAGCGCGCGGGCCGCCGGATCCTTGAAGCCGTCGCGCAGGCGATCTCCGTCGGCGAACTTGCCCCTGCGGTAGAGGTCGATCGCCTGGCGGAGCTGGGCGAGGTCGGTGTCGCCGGCAAACAGCGCGCGGGCCGGGTCCGGGACCTCGGGCACGGGGGCGGCCGGGGAGGCGACGGCATCGGGGAGCGGGAAGGCGACCGGGGTGTCCGTGTCGGTCGAGGCGTAGGACGAGGCGGCTGCCGGCAGCGGTGCGTCGGACGAGGCCTCGCCCTTGGACGCCTCGCTTTTCGAGGGCTCGGTCTTCAGGGCGTCGGCGGCGACGGGATCGGAGGGGGTGGTGTCCTTGAGCCGGGCGGATGAGACGTCGGCATCGCTTGCCGGCAGGGCCGCCGTCGTGGCGGGTCCGGTCGCGTCGACCGCGCTGACCGGGCCGGCGACAGCGACGCCGCCGAGCAGAAGCGCCGCGAGAAGGCGAGGTCGATTGTAGACCGCCATGGTTCACCCCGAGTCGGGAGGCCAAACGTCAAGCTGGCCCCGCGTCCGTTAAGAAGGCATTAACTGCGTCTGCGAAGGGTTTGCGCGGCAGCAATCGAACGCCTATGTCTGCCCGCCCCGATTTGCGGGCATCGCCGCACGGCGGCGGCAGAGCGGCATTTCACGAGACGGCTGGGACCAGCAGGATGACCGACACCCGTTCGCGCCTGAGAGGCTCGATGACCGCGCTGGTGACGCCGTTCCGCGACGGCGCCTTCGACGAGGCCGCGTTCCGAAAGTTCGTTGACTGGCAGATCGACCAGGGGACCCACGTGCTGGTGCCGACCGGCACCACCGGCGAGAGCCCGACACTGAGCCACGACGAGCACGACAAGGTCGTCGAGATCTGCGTGGAGCAGGCGGCGGGACGCGTGCCCGTCATCGCCGGTGCCGGCTCGAATGCCACCGCCGAGGCCGTGAAGCGCGCCCGCCATGCAGAGGCCGTCGGCGCAGACGCGGTGCTGACCGTGACGCCCTATTACAACAAGCCGACGCAGGCGGGCATGTACGCTCACTTCAAGGCCGTGAACGACGCCATCGGCATCCCGATCATCATCTACAACATCCCCGGCCGGTCCATCGTCGACATGAACGTCGACACGATGGCGCGCCTGTTCGAACTGAAGAATATCGCCGGCGTGAAGGATGCCACCGCCAAGATCGACCGCGTCAGCCTCCAGCGCCATGCCATGGGCGAGAGCTTCATCCAGCTTTCAGGCGAAGATGCGACGGCCCTCGCCTACAACGCCCATGGCGGCCATGGCTGCATCTCGGTGGCCTCCAACGTCGCACCGCGGCTCAGCGCCGACCTGCAGGAGGCGACGCTGGCCGGCGACTACGCCAAGGCGCTCCGGATCCAGGACCAGCTGACGCCGCTTCACGCCGCGCTCTTCTACGAGTCGAATCCGGTGCCGACGAAATATGCGCTCAGCCGCCTCGGCCTGATGTCGGACGAGGTGCGCCTGCCGATGGTGCCGCCCACCGAGGGCTGCAGGCAGGCCGTCGACGCGGCTCTGCGCTTCGCGGGGCTGATCGCGGACTGAGACCAATGGCCGAAAGCTGCGACCGGCCATCGGCAAGCGCGACTGCGCGTCGCTGCGCGTGCGGCGGACGGCCCTGAAGGCGTGAGCCGTAAGGGTCACTGACATGAGACGGCAAGGCTCGCCGGACGGGCCATTCGACCCCATATCCGGCAGCTTGGCCCAGACACGATTGCATCCCGAAGAACATGGCTCCGAAGACCGATCCCAACCGCAAGGTCGTCGCGGACAACCGCTCGGCGCGTTACCACTATGCGATCGAGGACGTGATCGAGGCCGGCATCGCGCTGTCGGGCACCGAGGTGAAGAGCCTGCGTAACGGCAAGGCGACGATCGGCGAGTCCTATGCCGGGCCGTCGGGCAACGACCTGATGCTGTTCAACTGCAACATTCCAGAATATCTCGAAGCCAACCGCTTCAACCACCAGCCCAAGCGTCCGCGCCGCCTGCTGCTGCACCGCCGCCAGATCGACAAGCTCATCGGCGCCACCCAGCGCCAGGGCATGACCGTGGTGCCGCTGAAGATCTACTTCAACGAGGACGGCCGCGCGAAGGTCGAGCTCGGTCTCGGCAAGGGCAAGCAGCTCCACGACAAGCGCGAGACGACCAAGCAACGCGACTGGCAGCGCGACAAGGCGCGGTTGATGCGGGACAAGGGGTAACGCGGCGCGTTCGGCAAAACGGATTTTCGGGACGAACGTCCCGCCTGTCCCATGCCGTCCCGCGGGCACGATTGCCCTCCGAACGGCTCCGCTTGGTCACGGGCGTTCGAAAATCATTGACGGCGTGACGCTTCTCTGATATTATTCCTATAGATGGGCATATATTAATTGCCGCTCATGGGATGAACGTAGGCAACCGGGGGCTGCGACGGTCGCCGGATCCGCGACACGAGCACGAAGTCGCCGTCTCCACCATCGCTTGCACCGGCAGCCCCCACGCATCATCTCGTGTGCTCGATTCCGTCGGAGGCGCGCGTGACCCAGGATTATTCCACCCTGCCACCCGATCTGCCGGCACCCGTCGATGACGGCGCCGCCGATCATCTGAGGGGCAAGAGGCTTCCGGACGTGGCGCTGACCGCAACCGACGGGCGGACCGTCTCGCTCGCGCGGCTCCCGGGGCGCACCGTGGTCTTCGCCTATCCGCGCACCGGCGAGCCGGGTCAGCCGAACCTCGTCGCGGACTGGGATGCGATTCCCGGCGCGCGGGGCTGCACGCCGCAGGCCTGCGACTTTCGCGATCGGCATGCAGAGCTGATCAAACGCGGCGTCGCGCAGGTCCATGGGCTGTCGACGCAGTCGAGCGACTACCAGCGCGAAGCCGCCGAGCGGCTGCACCTGCCCTACACGCTGCTGTCGGACAGACACCGCACCCTGGCGCTGGGCGCGCGGCTGCCGACCTTCGAGGCCGGCGGCACGGTGCTGCTGAAGCGGCTCACGCTGGTCATCGACGACGGCGTCGTGACCAAGGTGTTCTACCCGGTGTTTCCACCGGACCGCAGCGCCGAGCAGGTCATCGCCTGGCTCGATGGGGCGGCGTGAAACCGGTTCCGACCGTTCGCCCCGGATCCCATTTCGTCATTGCGAGCGCAGCGAAGCGATCCAGGGCCGGGATCGCAATGGTGGTGCGTTGGCCCTGGATTGCTTCGGCTTCGCCTCGCAATGACGGTTGAAGACTCGGCTTACGGCAGATGCAGATGATCCCGCGATCAGATCATTCGCACATCACTTCAAGCCTCGGCGGCGTCCTCGGGATCGCCCGGCTGGCGGATGCCGTAGCGGCTCTCCAGGGCCGGGCTGGCGGCACGCGAGCCGCCGCGCTCGGCGAATTCGCGGCGGCCGTTGTCGCCAGCGGGGCGGGCCGGGCGATCGCCGGGGTCGCGGCCGACGCGGGCGATGAGCTGCGTGAGGTCGACGAACTCGTCGCATTGCCGACGCAGGTCGTCTGCGATCATCGCGGGCTGGGTCTGGATCGTCGAGACGACCGTCACGCGAACCCCGCGGCGCTGCATGGCTTCCACTAGAGAGCGGAAATCGCCATCGCCGGAGAACAGATACATCTGGTCGATATGCGGCGCGAGCTCGAGCGCGTCGATCGCGAGCTCGATGTCCATGTTGCCCTTGATCTTGCGGCGGCCGGCGGAATCCGTGAATTCCTTCACCGGCTTGGTGACGACGCGGTAGCCGTTGTAGTCGAGCCAGTCGATAAGCGGACGGATCGACGAGTATTCCTGGTCTTCGATCATGGCCGTATAGTAGAAGGCCCTGATGAGATTGTCGCGACCCTGAAATTCCTTCAAAAGCCGCTTGTAGTCGATGTCGAATCCGAGCGCCTTGGTCGTCGCGTAGAGATTGGCGCCATCGATGAAGAGCGCACTGCGCTGCTGTGCAGACATGAAAAATCCGTTGAACTGGAAAGGCAATGGCCCGGCTGGCTCCAGCCGGGTGACGAATGGGTCTTGACGACTTTGATAGGACCACACGTGACCACGATGATACGCGTGTGATGCGTTCTAAAACCTTTCAAATGTATGCGGCGTGACCGCCTGCGACGAAAATCAGCTTTCCTGCGTCGAATAACAGACGCGGTCGATACGGACTATTCCTGCTGAAAGCCGGCCGTTCTGTCAAGCGAATGCGAAGTTCTGCTTGGCGCCGCGCTCGTAATCTTTGCGATCCGTGCACAAAGCATTGCCGAACAACCTCAAGTCGAGACAACGACAACTGCCGCGTTCAAGCGACCGGGATGGCCCGGCTGCCGGGCTTCACGGCTGGGAGCGCAGCGAGCTCGGGCGGGAGGGCATCGGCAGGATAGGCGGGAATGTCGAGGGCGGCGAGCGAGAGCAACGGCAGGCCGATCTCGCCGCGGCCGCCCGAGCGGTCGATCAGGCAGGCCGCGCCGACGATCTCGCCGGCCTCGTCCTTGAGCGACGCGAGGCATTCGCGCGCCGACAGGCCGGTGCTGACGATGTCCTCGACGATGACGGCGCGGGTGCCGGCGGGGATGCTGAAGCCGCGCCGCAGCTGGAACGGCTTGCCTGGATCGCGCTCGACGAAGATCGCCCGGGCGCCGAGATGCCGCGCCGTCTCGTAGCCGGGGATGATGCCGCCGATCGCCGGCGAGACCACGATATCGATCCGCCCGAACCGCTCGGTGATCGCAGCGGCCAGCGCCCGGCAGAGCCGCTCGGTGCGCGCGGGATCGGAAAAGATCGTCATCTTCTGCAGGAAGATCGGCGAGCGCAGTCCGGAACTCAGGATGAAGTGCCCCTGCAGCAGCGCGCCGGCATCGCGGAACTCGTCGAGGACAGCCTCAGGGGTCATGCGGGCGGGGCTTTCGGGCGGAGCGGCGGATGCGCGGCTTTTCGCAAGCGGGGGCGGTGGAGGCAAGAGTCGGGACTATGCGGTGCGCCGGCCCCGCCTTCGGCGATCACGCCCGAGGAAGATCGGCTGCGACCTTCGCGAGGGCCTCGTTCATGCGCGTCTGCCAGCCCGGCCCGGTGGCCTTGAAGGCGTCGACGACGTGCGGGTCGAGCCGCAGCGTCAGAAGCATCTTCGGGCTCTCCGATTTCGGACGACCGCGCTTCGTCAAAGCCTCATACAAGGCTGGTGGCAGAACCTCGCGCGCCGGTCGCATCTGCGCGAGCTGCTCGTCGGTCAGTTCGGGGTTGTCGGGATCGGCCGCGATACAGGCTTGAATACGCGCTTCCTCCTCGTCGCTGATGGGCGGCAAGATTCGCTTAGTCTTGGTCTTCATAGCGTCTCCTTTCCTTGCGGCTGGCAGGACGCAGAGAGATCGCCGAGATGGCCTCGGTCCCGAGCGGCGAGAACACGAGCGCCACCAGATCGTCGTCGAGATAGCCGACGGCGATGCAGCGAGGGCCGCCACGGCGACTCGGATAGGATGGCGCAATCTGCGCCGTCTCTCATTCGAACCTGTCCCGAACGTCGGCGAAATCAAAGCCATACGTCGCGATGTTCGTCTGCCGCTTCGGCTCGTCCCAGATCACGTCCATGAGAATCGGTCGCTACGACTGCGCGACAATGGAGCAATTTATGTAGCTACGACAAGGGCCAGCGAAGGCACCCTTCGCACGGGCGTCAAATCACGACCACCTCACCCGTTCATCCGCTCCGCCCGGCTCACCGACCGCTTCGCCCGCAATTCCATCACGATGGCGTTGAGGTGCTTCAGGTCCCAGACGGCGAGGTCGATGACGATGTCGGTGAAGTCCTGGGTGCGGCGGGTCATCCTGACGTTGTCGATGTTCCCGTCGTGGTCGGCGATGACCTGGGCGATCTGGGCGAGCACGCCCGGCTCGTTGATCGACTCGACCATGAGGCGGGCGGGGAAGCGCTCGTTCGAGCCGGCCTCCACGTCCCAGCGCACGTCGAGCCAGCGCTCGGGCTCGTTGTCGAAATCGGCCAGAGCCGTCGACTGGATCGGGTAGATCGTCACGCCGACGCCCGGCGTCAGGATGCCGACGATGCGGTCGCCCGGCACGGCGCCCCCGTTCGGCGCGAAGCTTACCGGCAGGTCGCCCGCGACGCCGCGGATCGGGATGCCCTCGTCCGGCGCTCCGCCGTCGGCGCGCTCGGGCGAGCCCTCGGGGAAGGTCAGGCGGATCGTCTGGTCCTTGCGGCTGAGCCGGCCGGCGCCGTCGGGGCCGCCCTGGGCGGAGCCCGGCGAACCGGCGCTGCGGTTGTCCTTGAAGTCGGGATAGACCGCCTTGACCACGTCGCCCGAGAACATCTCGCCGCGTCCCACCGCCGCGAAGACGTCGTCGGGCGTGGCACGGGCGAGGCGGGGCAGGGCGCCGCGCAGCTTCTCGTCCGAGAAGCTCTTTCCCGCGCGCTCGAAGGCCCGGTCGAGGATCTGCCGGCCGAGGCCGGCATATTGCCGGCGCACGGCGGTGCGGGTGGCGCGGCGGATCGCGGCGCGGGCCTTGCCGGTAACGACGAGGGATTCCCAGGCGGCCGGCGGCGAGGCGCCGTCGGAGCGGGCGATCTCGACCTCGTCGCCGTTGGCGAGCTCGTGCAGCAGCGGCGACATGCGGCCGTTGATCTTGGCGCCCACCGCCGAGTTGCCGACGTCGGTATGCACCGCATAGGCGAAGTCGATCGGCGTCGCGCCGCGGGGCAGGGCGATGAGCCGGCCCTTCGGGGTGAAGCAGAAGACCTGGTCCTGGAAGAGTTCGAGCTTGGTGTGCTCCAGGAACTCTTCCGGGGAATCGCCCTCGGCCAGGAGCTCGATGGTGCGCCGCAGCCATTGGTAGGCGCCGCTCTCGGTGGCGAGACGCGGATGGCTCTCGCCATCCTCCCGCTCGCCCTCTTCCTTGTAGAGCGCATGCGCGGCGATGCCGTATTCGGCGATCTCGTCCATGGCGTGGGTGCGGATCTGCAGTTCGACGCGCTGGCGCTTCGGCCCGATCACCGTCGTGTGGATCGAGCGGTAATCGTTCTGCTTCGGCGTCGAGATGTAGTCCTTGTAGCGGCCGGGCACCGTCGGCCAGCTGGTGTGGACGACGCCGAGCGCCCCGTAGCATTGCGGCGTGGTGCCGACGACGATGCGGAAGCCGACGATGTCGGAGAGCTGTTCGAAGGCGACGGACTTGCGCTCCATCTTCGACCAGATCGAGTAGGGTTTCTTCAGCCGCCCCTTGACCTCGGCGGGGATGCCCTGGGCGGCCAGCCGCGCGGTCAGGTCCTTCTCGATGGTCTTGATCAGGCTCTTGGAGGTTTCCGAAAAGGCCTCCAGCCGCTTGGCGAGGGTGGCGTAGACCTCCGGCTTGAGGTTCTGGAGGGAGAGATCCTCGAGTTCGTCGCGCAGCTCCTGCATGCCCATGCGGCCGGCGAGCGGCGCGTAGATGTCCAGCGTCTCCTCCGCGATGCGGGTGCGCTTCTCCGGCTTCATGAAGCCGAGGGTGCGCATGTTGTGCAGGCGGTCGGCGAGCTTCACGAGAAGCACGCGCACGTCCTCGGCCACGGCCAGCAGGAGCTTGCGAAAATTCTCGCCCTGGACCGCGCGCTTCGAGACGAGGTCGAGGCGCTTGAGCTTGGTCAGGCCGTCGACGAGCGCCCGGATCTCCGGGCTGAACAGCCGGCCGATCTCTTCGAGGGTCGCCGCCGTGTCCTCGACGGTGTCGTGCAGAACCGCGGCGACGATGGTGGCGTCGTCGAGCCGGAGGTCCGTCAGGATCGCGGCGACCTCCAGCGGATGCGCGAAGAACGGGTCGCCCGAGGCCCGCTTCTGTGTGCCGTGGGCACGCATGGCATAGACGTAGGCGCGGTTGAGCAGCGCTTCGTCGGTGGCGGGGTTGTAGCGCTTCACCCGCTCGACGAGTTCGTATTGGCGCATCATCCGCCGACATCACCTTCCGAGAAACGCAGCCCGACGACCGGGCCCGAGAGTATTCCCGCATCGGCGCGCCCCGCACCAGACACGTTGGTGTGGATATGGGGTCGCGTACCGCGTCAAACGAAAAAGCCCGGCCTTGCGACCGGGCTTCGACGAGGATCGATGCGAGGAACGACGGCTCAGTCGCCCTCGTCGTCGGTCTCGGTCGGCGGCGCGAGGTTCTCGAGGCCGCGGAGGAGGTCCTCCTCGCTCATGCGGTCGAAGTTCGGGGCGCTGTCGTCGCTGTTGGCCGATTGAGGAGCCACGGAGGCGGCGGCGGGCGAGCTCGACAGCAGCGGCACCGTCTCGGCCTCGGGCTCGTCGACCTCGACGTATTTCTGCAGCGAATGGATCAGCTGCTCCTTGAGGTCGTCGGCGGTGATGGTGGCATCGCCGATCTCGCGCAAAGCCACGACCGGGTTCTTGTCGCGGTCGCGATCGACCGTGAGTGGGGCGCCGGAGGCGAGCAGGCGCGCGCGGTGGCTGGCGAGCAGCACCAGCTCGAACCGGTTCTCGACCTTCTCGATGCAGTCTTCGACGGTGACGCGAGCCATGCGGAGCGGCTCCTTCCCAAGGGCATACGGAGTGTTGCGGGTTGAACGGGCTCCTTACACCCGATGCCGCCCTGCAACAAGCTGGCGCCTGACGCGCTCCCACCGGCGCTTCGAAGCCAGCGCCTCGGGTCCGCCGTGACCCTGTCGCGATCGGGGGTTTGGCCCGGGATCGTCATCACGGAGCATTGGACACGGACTACGCGGGGCGGAATAGTGATCTCGCGGCGCGCCGCTCGCGCCGCCCCAGGGAGCCTCCCATGACCCGTCCGCTCACGCGTCGTCATTTTCTCGGCTGCGGCTGCGCGGTCGGCATGGCCTGCTTCGCCGCGACCTCGGTTCCGTCCCCCGCCTTCGCCGCGACCCTGTCCCACAAGAAGACCGACATGACGCCCGATCAGGCTCTCCAGGCGCTGAAGGACGGCAACCAATCGTTCTCGACGGACAGCCCGGTGCGGGCCGTCCAGGGCCGCGAACGCCGCATCGAGATCGCGCTCGGCCAGACGCCCTTCTGCGTGCTGGTGAGCTGCTCCGATTCCCGCGTCTCGCCCGAGATCCTGTTCGGGCGCGGGCTCGGGGAACTGTTCATCGTGCGCAATGCCGGCAACACCGTCGACACGGCGGCTTTGGGCTCGATCGAATACGCGATCTCGCAGCTCGGCGTACCGCTGATCCTGGTGATGGGACACGGCCGCTGTGGCGCAGTGCTCGCCGCCGTCGACGTCGTGAAGAACAACACCGTCTATCCCGGCGCCATCGGCCGCATGATCGAGCCGATCATCCCCGCCGTGCTCTCGATCAAAGACAAGCCCGGCGACCTAGTCGAGAACGCCGTCCGGGCCAACGTCTCCCGCATCGTCTCGCGCCTGCGCACGGCTTCGGAGCCGGCCCTGATCGACCCGTTGGAGAACAAGGCACTGCGCGTCGTCGGCGCCTCCTACAGCCTCGACACCGGCGGTGTGGACTTCTTCGACGAAGCCTGACCGCCGGACGCGATGAAGACGACGCCGGAGCGGTTCCACCGACCCGAAACCGGTTCGCCGGATGCTTGGTGCGGTGACCGATTGCAGGGCGATCGGCCACGGCTCTCGGCGTCCCACCTTGTCGTATACTCGACGTATCTGCACGCTTTCCGTCGGCGTGGCGGCCGCTTCGTCGCCCGATTGCGGCTCGCCTCAAGACGACGGAGCCGAGACCCGCTGCGCTTGGAGGCGGATTCGGCGAGCGACATCGGGGTTTCGACCGAAAGCATCCGATCCCGCACGCGACATCGACCGTGGTGGCCGACGTTGAAAGCCGGCATGGCAGCTTGTAACTTTACGCCCCATCGTGAAGTTGATCCCGGCGCACGGGTCCATGCCCGTCGCAGCTTGCGAGGCAGGATGTCGGATGAGCCCAGAGACATGACCGACGTGATCAAGCTCTGCCAGGAGCTCGAGACGCTGGTCGGTGCGGGCGCGCCGCTGCGGGTGCGGACGCTCGTCGAGATGCTGCTGATCGAGCTGGAACGGCCGATGCTGACCCCTAGGGAACGTCCACCTGCGACAATAGACGAACCTTGAGGCATTCAGCCCCGGTCGCGTCGCGAACGGTCACCACGACCTCCGTCTCCTTGCCGTGCCGCGATTCCCGTGCGGCGACGCCCGCGGCCTCCGCCAGAGCCTGGATGCGCAGATCGAGCGAATCGGGGATATGGCGTCCCGTCTGGTCGTCGACACGGATGCTGCCACTGATGTCGAAGAAATAGCGGGCCATACCGAAGTGTCGTGGCGTGCCGGGAGCGAAGACGCCCGCGGCGTCACATCACAAACTATCCGACATACGGCATCGATCCCGCTTCCATCGAATTCGCACCGGGCGTGGATCGGCGATCGTCGACCTGGCAGATCAAACGGACTTTCAGCACCTCCGAAACAGGACCGTCACGAACCGTCACGACGATGACGCCGCTCGTCTTGAGGTTGGCGGGGTCGCTGCCATAGTCGGCGGCACGCCGGAATGCTTCCGCCTGCGCGGCGGTGGGATCGGCGAGATCCTGCCCGATGTCGTCGTGAATGGAAACGCTGTCATCGATATCGAAAAAAAACCGAGGCATGCCGGCTCCCGCATCGTCAAGGCGGGAGCACGATCCGCTCTCAGGCATCAGCGCCTCACTGCAGTTGCTGACGATCACGCCGTTCTAGGTGGGCGCCGGCGATTTAGATAGCGCGCAATCGCAACCTGTGGCGGAAGGAAGCGTCGGATGGCGGCGGCGATCGTTTGCGCCGGCATTCGAGATGGGCATCCCGGTCGACGTCCGCTTGTGCGTTGCATCGTTGACACCCGCCTCCGTCGATGCGAGTGCGCCGCGCCTTGAGGCCGCGCCCACCGCCCCGTCGGCCAAGGGCGCGGCAACGCTGCACGAGACGGGACCCGACGTCATGACGCGAGCCTTCATCTTCCCCGGCCAGGGCAGCCAGGTCGTCGGCATGGGCAAGGCTCTGGCCGAGATCTCCCAGCCCGCGCGCCACGTCTTCGCCGAGGTCGACGACGCGCTCGGCGAAAACCTCTCGCGCATCATGTTCGAGGGTCCGGTCGAAGAACTGACGCTGACGGCCAACGCGCAGCCGGCATTGATGGCAGCGAGTCTCGCGGTGGTGCGAGCGCTGGAATTCGAGCGCGGGCTCGATCTCGCCCGCGATGCGGCCTGCGTCGCCGGCCACTCGCTCGGCGAGTATTCGGCGCTCGCAGCCGCCGGCACCTTCTCGGTCGCCGACACGGCCCGCCTGCTGCGCATCCGCGGCGAAGCCATGCAGCGCGCGGTGGCGCCGGGGGAGGGCGCCATGGCGGCGCTGATCGGCCCCGATCTCGCGACCGCCCATGCCATCGCCGAAGAGGCCGCGGAGGACCAGGTCTGCGGCGTCGCCAACGACAACGGCGCGGGGCAGGTCGTGCTGTCGGGCCACAGGGACGCGATCGAGCGGGCCGTGACGATCGCGCAGAAGCGCGGCGTCAAGCGCGCGATCCTGCTCAACGTCTCCGCCCCCTTCCACTGCGCTTTGATGGGGCCGGCCGCCGACGCGATGCGCGAGGCCCTGGCGGCCGTCTCGATGCGCCCCCCCTCCGTGCCGGTCTACGCCAACGTCACCGCCGGCCCGCTGAGCGATCCGGAGGCGATCCGCGGAGCACTGGTGGCGCAGGTCACCGGCACCGTGCGCTGGGCCGAGAGCGTCGCCGCGATGGCGGCCTCGGGCGTCGACCGCTTTTACGAGTTGGGCGCCGGGAAGGTGCTGACAGGCCTGGTCAAGCGGATCGCGCCTGCCACCACCGCCAGCGCCGTCGGCTCGGCCGACGACGTCGCGGCTTACGCTTGAGGACTGCACCCATGTTCGACCTGACCGGCCGCAAGGCCCTCGTCACCGGCGCCACCGGCGGTCTTGGCGGCGCCATCGCCCGAGCGTTTCACGCGCAGGGCGCGCATGTGGCACTCTCCGGTACACGCCGCACCGTGCTCGACGAACTCGCGGCGGAACTCGGCGGGGAGCGGGTGGCCGTCGTCGAGGCGAACCTGTCCGACAAGGACTCCGTCGAGGCACTGGTGCCGGCGGCCGAGGCCGCGCTCGGCGGGCTCGACATCCTCGTCAACAATGCCGGCATCACCCGCGACAACCTCTCCATGCGAATGAAGGACGAGGAATGGGACGCGGTGATCGCGGTCAACCTCACCGCGGCCTTCCGGCTGTCGCGGGCCGCCACGCGGGGCATGATGAAACGCCGCCACGGGCGCATCGTGAACATCGGCTCGGTGGTCGGCGCCACCGGCAATGCGGGCCAGATCAACTACGCCGCCGCCAAGGCCGGCCTCGTCGGCCTGACCAAGGCGCTCGCGGCCGAAGTCGCCACCCGCGGCATCACCGTGAACTGCATCGCGCCGGGCTTCATCGGTTCCGCCATGACCGACGCGCTCAACGAGAAGCAGCGCGAGGGTATTCTCGGCCGCGTGCCCATGAACCGTCTCGGCACGGGCGCCGAGATCGGCGCGGCGGCGGTCTATCTGGCGGCCGACGAATCCGGCTACGTCACCGGCCAGACGCTCCACGTCAACGGCGGCATGGCGATGTACTAATCGTTGAAATCAAATGGATTTTCGACGATAGAAAGTTTCCACATCTTTCTGGCTGCGATGATGGGAGCGCGTCGGCTCAATTATGCACGAGACTTTTCGCGCTTTCACTGAAGACCTGCACCCGAAGTTCGAGGCTCTGATGACTCAGGCGCATATGTCGGACGGTGTTTTGCCCGCCCATTACCGGGGGTCTGGCATCTATCTTTTCAGTGAAAATGCGAAAAGCTTATATGTTGGCCGGACACGCGACGTACGTAAGCGTTACAGACAGCACACACGTGTCTACAGCGGCCACAACGGTGCGCCATTTGCCTACAAGCTCGCGCGTCATGCGACCGGCTTCGTTAAGGCGACTTATAAAGCTGGTCCGACATCACGAGCCGGGATGCTCCAAGATCCGACATTCGCCAAGGCTTTCGCAGACGCAATTGAGCGGGTGCGGCGGATGGAGTTTCGTTTTGTCGAGGAGTTGGATCCGACGCGACAGTGCCTCCTTGAAATTTATGTAAGCGTGGTATGCGGCTCCCCATACAACGATTTCAATACGACATGAGGGCACCAGCGCCGGTTCGCAGGGTCACGCGTATCCGCCAGTATGAAGACCTTTTGCTGCTGGTCTCGCGAACAGGTACGCAGCGTCAGGGGCGAAGCGCGAGCGTGCGGATTTCAATGCCCCGCAGCATCGAAATTAGGTCGCGAATGACCCGAAAACCACGGCGATGAACGGTTTCTGAACCGGCTCTCGCCAGAGCCAAAGCCCTGTGTTAACACCCGGCTCAGCCGTGCGAGGGGAGTTGACGGTTCAGCGGGTTACGGCTTGCGAGAACACGCGCGATCGGACACCGGCTACCTGAAGAAGATCCCCTGAGCGGGACGGGTGGCCACGGCGCCTTCACCATCGATCCGAGAAGACGAGGACAAAAAACGATGAGCGATATCGCTGAGCGCGTGAAGAAGATCGTCGTCGAGCACCTGGGCGTCGAGCCCGAGAAGGTGACCGAAGGCGCGAACTTCATCGACGATCTCGGCGCCGACAGTCTCGACACGGTCGAGCTGGTGATGGCGTTCGAAGAAGAGTTCAACGTCGAGATCCCGGACGACGCCGCCGAGACCATCCAGACGGTCGGCGATGCGATCAAGTTCCTCGAGAAGAACTCGGCATAAGGCCGAGTTCCAACACACGACGCCCGGGCGGGTCGAACCGGTCTCCCGCTCCGGGCGTTTCCGGTGATGACGGGGATCGGTTCGGGATAGCATGATGCGTCGGGTGGTCGTGACGGGGCTGGGAATCGTTTCGCCGTTGGGGAGCGGCGTCGAGCATGCCTGGAGCCGTCTGGTGGCCGGCGACAGCGGCGCCTCGAAGGTCACCGCCTTCGAGGTCGACGATCTCGCCTGCAGGATCGCCTGCACCATCCCCCTCGGCGACGGCTCCGACGGCACCTTCAATCCGGATCGCTGGATGGAGCCGAAGGAGCAGCGGAAGGTCGACCCCTTCATCGTCTACGCCATGGCCGCCGCCGGCCAGGCCCTCGACGACGCCGACTGGCACCCCAAGACCGACGAGGACCAGTATGCCTCCGGCGTTCTGATCGGCTCCGGCATCGGCGGCATCGGCACCATCTACGAAGCGTCGATCACCCTCCACGAGAAGGGTCCGCGCAAGATCTCCCCGTTCTTCATTCCCGGACGCATCATCAACCTCGCCTCGGGCCAGGTCTCGATCGCGCATGGCCTGAAGGGCCCGAACCACGCCGTCGTCACGGCCTGCTCCACCGGCGCGCACGCCATCGGCGACGCCGCCCGGCTGATCGCACTGGGCGATGCCGACGTGATGGTTGCCGGCGGCACCGAATCGCCGGTGAACCGCCTCGCGCTCGCCGGCTTCGCCGCCTGCCGGGCACTCTCCACCGGCTTCAACGACGATCCCACTCGCGCCTCCCGGCCCTACGACAAGGACCGCGACGGCTTCGTGATGGGCGAGGGCGCCGGCATCGTGGTGCTGGAGGAGTACGAGCACGCCAAGGCGCGCGGCGCCAAGATGTACGCCGAGGTCGTCGGCTACGGCCTCTCCGGCGACGCCTACCACATCACCTCGCCCTCGCCCGACGGCGACGGCGGCTACCGCTGCATGGTCGCCGCGCTCAAGCGCGCCGGCATCGCGCCGTCCGAGATCGACTACATCAACGCCCACGGCACCTCGACGCCGGCCGGCGACGAACTGGAACTGAAGGCCGTCGAGCGCATGCTCGGAGACTCCGCCTCGAAGGTCGCGATGTCCTCGACGAAATCGGCCGTGGGGCACCTTCTCGGCGCCGCCGGCGCGGTGGAGGCGATCTTCTCGGTGCTCACCATCCGCGACGGTGTGATGCCGCCGACGCTCAACCTCGACAACCCGAGCGTCGAGACCGAGATCGACCTCGTGCCGCACGAGGCCAAGCGTAAGAAGGTCGACGTGGTACTGTCGAATTCGTTCGGATTTGGCGGGACGAACGCGTCGCTGGTGATGCGGCGGGTGGATTGAGCGCTGCTCGCCGAACGCTAGACCCCTGAGATCGCGGCCCGTGGCCACGCGGTCCATGGGTGCATTCTCGGAAAAATGCCCGGCGGGATCAGTACGTTCCCGTACACTTGGTGCGCGATCAGGCAACCAACCCCACGTCGAATGGTTTCAGTTCCTCGCCGACATGACCGGCAGAGGGAAAAAAACCGATGCGTAAGCTTGCTGCACTGACCGTTCTGGCGCTTACACTGGCCGGACCGGCGCTCGCACAGGGCCGCGATCCGAACAGCTCGTCGGCAGCCTCGGGGAACGCCGAAGAGAACAACAAGCCGAAGTCGAACAGCTCGGGCGGCGGCGGCCAGTAAAGGCCCACGCAACATCTGGGCGCGCTTGCCGTCAAGCGCGCCACTTGCCATCCCTCAGACCGTGGTGAAGCGGGCCAGCGATCATCACGCCCGATATCGCGACACTACAATTCGACATCGGCCGACACGCTGAAGTGGACCTGTGCCGTTTCGACTGCGGATACTTCTGGCGCGCGTCCCTGCCGAGAGCGGGAAAAACCGTCTCTTCCTACGCGGCCTTCCGCGGCACCAGCCGCTCGCTCACGAGCGCTTCCTGCGCGCCCGACACCCCGGCCTCGGTATACTCGGCGTCCTCGTTCACGCACCAGGTATCGAACAGCCGCTCGCCGGCGATGATGTTCTTGACCGTGAGCATCGCGGTCATCATCGCGTGGTCCTGGTTGTTGTACTTGTGCATGCCGTTGCGGCCGACCAGGTGCAGGCTGGGAAATGCACGTTCCAGGTCGCGCCGGATCGTGGCGACGTGGGATTTGTAGTCCTCGTCGTAGACCGGGTAGGCCTTGGGCTGACGCACGACGCAGGCGTCGATTACGTCGTCCTCGGTGAGCAGGCCGATCTGGGCGATCTCGCGCTTGGCGAGGTCCACGAGCTCGGAATCCGGCGCGTTCCAGAGCCCGTCGCCCTCGAAGCAGAAGTATTCGAGGCCGAGGCAGGTACGGGAGGCATCCGGCACCATCTCCGGCGACCACGAGCGGAAGTTCTGGACGCGGCCGACCTTTACCGACGGGTCGTGGATGTAGATCCAGTTATCCGGAAAGTCTTCGCGCGCCTTGGCGATGAGGGCGACGGTGACGAAGTCGCGGTACTTCAGGGCACGGGCGTTGAAGATCGAGATCGGCGTCGGCCGGATCGCGTCGACCAGTTCGCGGATCGGGGCGGACGAGACGAGGTTGCGGGCGGTGTGCGTCTCGAGGCTGCCGTCGCCGCGCCGCGCGGTCACGGTCCAGAGTCCGAGTCGGGCGTCCCAGCTCAGGTGCTCGACGCCGCGGTCGAGCAGCACCTTGCCACCGTTCGCCTGGGTCTTCTCTGCGGCCGCCTCCCACATCATGCCGGGGCCGCGGCGGGGATAGCGGAAGGATTCGATCAGGGTCTTGATGACCGGGCCGCCGGCCTTCTGTCTGCGGCGCAGGCCCAGCGAACGGGAGACTCCGTCGATGACGGCGGAGGCGAGGTCGAGGCCCTTGATGCGCTGCGCGGCCCAATCGGCCGAGATCGCGTCGCAGGACATGCCCCAGACCTTCTCGGTGTAGGTCTTGAAGAAGATCGAGAACAGTCGTTCGCCGAACTGGTTGCGCACCCACTCGTGGAACGTCTTCGGCTGCTTGACGGGCCGGACGCGCGCATAGGCGTAGGAGAGAACGCAGGCCGCGCTCTCGATGACGCCGAGGTTCCTCAGCGCCTCGAAGGCCTTGAGCGGATAGGCGTAGTACTTGCCCTTGTAGAAGATGCGCGAGAGGCGGGGGCGGTCGATGAAGTCGTTCGGCAGGATCTCGTCCCAGAGGTCGACCACGGCCTTCGACTTCGAGAAGAAGCGATGGCCGCCGATGTCGAACAGGTAGCCGTCATGCGAGACGGTGCGGCTGATACCGCCGACCTGGGCCGGGTCGCGCTCCAGCACCGTGACCTCGCGGCCCTCCTTCGCCAGCAGATAGGCTGCCGTCAGCCCGGCCGGTCCGGCGCCGATCACGAGCGTCTCGGTGTGGTGGCTCATCCGTGGCTCCGGCTGACGATCGTATGGCGGCCTCTTCCTCGGGCCTGCCGCGTGAGGAAAGACTGTCATGCCGGCTGTTAAGGAAGTGCTTACGCTAACGATTCACCACCGCCGGCCGCAGCCGACCACGCCCGAAGCCGGTGCGGCTTACGCTCCGGCCGAGGGCGCGTTCAAGACACCCATTTCAGGAGGCGGATCACGCCCATGTCGGCCGAGCGGCGATGGGCCGAAACGTCCTGCCGGGCGGCGATCTCGGCCCGGTTCGCGGCGTAGTAGCGATAGGCCCGCAGCAGCATCTCGCTGTTGGTCAGCGTCGGGCGCCAACCGAGTTCGGCCTTGATGCGCGTGGTGTCGAAGACGAAGTCCGCGGCGATCATGCGGTAATGGTAGGGGCCGAGCGGCGAGACCCGGAGCGCGTGCGCCGCCTTCATCGCCAGGATGGTCGGCGCCTTCGGCAGGCAGCCGATGCGCGCCCCGCTGCCGGATTGCGCGATGACGTGGGCGAAGGTGCCGCGCATGGTGTCGACGTTGTCCGAGCCGATGCCGAACACGCCGTGCGTCCCCCGCTCCCAGGCCAGCAGCATCGCCGCGATCATGTCGCGTGCGTAGATGAACTGGTAGCGGTGCGAGCCGTCGCCCACCACCCAGACCCGGCGGCCTTCGGCGATGAACTCGAACAGGATCGCGAGCAGGCCGAGCCGGCCCTCGTCCATGATCGTCGGCGAGCGGATGATGGTCGAGCGGAAATTGCCGGCATGGTCGGCGAGGATCTTTTCGCCCTCCCACTTGCTGGCTCCGTAGATCTCGCAGGGCGCTGGCGCGTCGTCCTCGCGCACGGGACGGTCGAAGCCCTGCCCCCACAGGCAGTTGCTGGAGATGTAGACGAGGCTCGGGATCCCTGCCCCGGCCACCGCCGCGGCGAGCGTGCGCGTGCCCTCGACATTGGCGGACCAGAGTTCGCGCTCCTTCAGCGAGCCGTGCGCGAGCAGAGCGGCGCAGTGGAACACGACCTGGTGGCGGCGCCCGGCCATGAGCCGGTCGAGCAGCGCCCGGTCGCGAATGTCGCCGACGATGGAATCGAGGTTGGGATGTCGCTGCCCGCACGGCAGCAGGTCGATGTTCGTGACCGCGTGACCGCGATCGAGGAGTTCGCGGACGAGCAGCGAGCCGAGAAAGCCCGAGCCGCCCGTGACCAGAACCTGTGCCATGCCATGTCTTCCTGTGGACGCGCGCGCTGGCTGCAGCGGCGTGCGGCGTAGAGTGCGGAGTCGGTGCGACGACGGCGGGCCTGCCGGCCGCGATGGTGTGCGCGCTAGCCTGCCGCCGGCACCGACGCTGCGGCGCGGAGCGGAGACCGCCAACCGGCGAGCAGGCGGCGGCTCTCGACCCAGAGGGTGGCGACTAGGATCACCGAGATCACCGGTGCTCCGGCCATGGCGAGAATCCGGGCCAGCGGAACCAGCAGCCAGGCGAGGAGCGCGAAGGGCGGCCGCTCGGACGCGGCCTCGTCGTCGAGCACGAGCAGAGACAGGGCGGGGGCGACGGCCGCCAGATCGTAGTGGCTCGCATAGGGCTGGCTGACGATCACCGCGAGCAGCACCACCGTCAGCACGACCGGCCGCTCGGTGCGACTGCGCAGGGCCAGGATTGCCGCGCCGAGACCGAGCGCGGCGACGACGCCCTGGATCGCCCAGGCCAGCGCGGCCGGCACTTCGAAGAATCGAGCGGTGAAGTAGGGCGTGACCGACGTCATGATCCAGTTCGCATGGAACTCGCTCACGACCGCGCTCTGGAATGGGACCGTCAGGGTGACGAAGCGCCGCCACGGCTCGAACCCGAACGCCGCAAAGGACAGGCCGACGAGGGCGAGCGTGCAGAGGGCGGCCGGGAGAAGGCAACGCCAGCGACCGCCGCACAGAAGGACGAAGCCGAGCATGCCGGCGAATTGCGGCTTCACCGTCAGGCAGGCGAGGCAGAAGCCCGCGAGCCAGGGGCGGCGCTCTCCCTCCACGATGACCAGGGTGCTGGCGAGCGCGAGAAGGCCGCCGAAATGGCCGTAGATGATCATCGCCACTGCGGCCGGCGACAGGCACACGACCCATGCGAGCGTCGCGCGGGGTATCGGGCTGCGGTCGCCACAGAACCGGAGGGTCGCGCCGAGCGCCGCGAGATTGACGGCCGTCCAGAGGCACACCGCCGGCAGGAAGGGCAGCAGCGCGAGCGGCGCCAGGAACAGCAAGGCGTGCGGCGGGTAGACGAAGACCAGGCCGGGATCGTGCCCCAGGCCGAAGGCCGCCCGCGCCGAGTCGTTATAGGCCGTGAGGTTGACGAGCTGCCATCCCTCTCCGGACATGACGAGACGCGGCGCCAGCCAGAAGTTGACGTAGTCGCGCCCGAATGGGGCGCCGATCATCCAGCCGATGGTGTTCCAGGGTTTGACGACGAGCCAGCTGACGAGCGAGAGCACGAGACCGCCGCCGATGACGATCCGCTGACGGGTGCTCACGTGGGTCGATGGCATCGTGTCGAAGCTCCGCTCGCGGCAAGATTACGACGGCAGGGATGCGAAATGGTTAAGGCGCGGTTGCGGGGGCCGCCCGCGCCGCAGGGAGCCCGCGACCACCGGCCTTGAGGCCCTGTTAAGGATGCGCGCGCGATATCCGTCTGGAATCCGGATCGGCCGTGCCGCCGCGGGTTCGAACGGAGCCCCGTCATGTCGACACCAGCGCTGTCTTCGCAGGTCGCCGGCCCTTCGCTCCTCGACTCCCGCGCCGTGCCATGGCTGCTCGTGGCGGTCGGCGTCCTGTCCTATCTCGGGTCCGGAGACCTCACCGCGGCTCTGCACGCCCTGCGCCTGCCCGACACCGACGACGCCATGCGGCTGGCCGAGGTGCGCGACCTCGTCGGCGGCCAATCCTGGTTCGACATGGTGCAGCACCGCTTCCTGCCGCCTGCCGGCGTCGCGAGCCACTGGTCGCGGCTGGTGGACGCGCCGCTGGCCGCGGCCATTGCCGGGCTGACGCCGCTCGTCGGGACATCGCTGGCCGAGCGGATCGCGACGGCGTTCTGGCCGCCGCTGCTGTTCCTCGCCTATGCCCTGGTGCTCGTCCGTGGCCTGCGCACCCTCGCCAACGGCAGGGCGGCGATCCTCGCGATCTTCGCGGCGACACAAACCATCGTGCTGAGACTGCAATTCGCCCCAGGGCGGATCGACCACCACAACCTGCAGATCGTCTTCCTGCTCGGCGCGGGACTCTGCTTGATGCAGCCCCTGCGCACATGGCGGACGGGCACGCTCGCCGGGTTGTGCTGTGCCGGCTCGATGGCGGTGGGGCTCGAGGCGATGCCGTTGATCGCGCTTGCCGGTGCGATCGTCGCAGTCGACTGGATGCGTGCGGGCCGCCCGGCCTTGCCGGCCCTGCTCGGATTCGGCCTGAGCCTCGGGTTCGGCGCGACCCTGCTCTTCGGCCTGCAGACATCGCCCGCGCTCTGGGCGACCGATGCCTGCGACGCCCTCTCGCCGCCCTGGCTCTGGCTCGCCGGCACCGGTTCGGCCCTGGCATTGGGCGCTCTCGTCCTCCAGCCGAAGGCACCCCGGTCACGCGCCGCCCTCGCCATCGCGATCGGCGCCCTGGGGGCTGCCGGCTTCGCCGCCCTGTTCCCGTCCTGCCTACACGGCCCGTTCACCGGGATGCCGGATGCGGTCCGCACGAACTGGCTCGACAAGGTCCGGGAAATGCAGCCGATGGCGGCGATGCTGCGCGACCATCCGGCGGAAGGCCTCGGTTTCGCCGCCTCGCTCGTCGTGGCGACGCTGGTCGCCATCATCCTGGCATTCCGGGAGAAAACCGATCGGCGCCCCTTCGTCGTCGCAAGCCTCTTCCTCGCGATCGGCGCGATCCAGACCTGCTTCCAACTCCGCGGGCTCTACGTCGCCTCCGCCTTCGTCCCGGTCATCGCCGGCATCTGCCTCGACCGCGCCCTCACCGTCTGCGGCCGGCCGACGGAGGGGACGGGCACGCGGGTCGCGCTGCTGGTCGCCGTGATCGCACTCAACGCCCAGGTCTGGCTCCTCGGCGGGCGCCTCGTCGAGCAGATGGCGAACGTCCGAAAGGATGACGCGGCCGCGGCGAACCAGACGGAGGCCTGCTCGGAGCCGCCTGCGTTCCGCGCGCTCGCCGGGCTGACGACCGGCACCGTGCTGGCGCCGATCGACCTCGGCCCCTACCTCCTCGTGCACACCTCCCACGCCATCGTCGCCGCCCCCTATCACCGCGCCGCCGCCGGTCTGATCGCTGGGCTCGCGGTCGCCGGGGGCAGCGAGGACGAGATCCACCGGCAGGCCACGGCGACCGGCGCGACGTACCTCGCCCTGTGTCCCGACAAGGACCAGACGGGTTTTGCGGCGCGGCTCGCGCGCGGTGAGGCGGCGGCGGACTGGCTCGATCCGATTCCCCTCGACGGCTCGGCCCTCAAGGCGTGGCGGATTCGCTGAACGGCCTTCGCCTCGGTTCGGGCGTCGCTGTTGCCCCGAGGTTACGCAGGCGCCCGAACTCGATTTTCGCCACAAAATCGCGTCAGAGTGTGCCTTCGCGCCCGCGTTGATCCGACAGGATCCGGCCAGCCGGGACCAGGGGCCGACGGCGCGAGTCGAGAGCAGGATTCTTCATGTTCCGCAGAAGCAAGACGACCCCGCCCGTGCCGGCGGGTTCCGAGGACGAGGGCGGCCCGGCGCTGCCGCAGCGGCTCTCGCCGCGCAGCCCGAGCGAGGCGCTCAAGCCCACCGCCGCTCCTCCGCCGCCGGACGAACCCGGCCGCGAACGCGGCGGCCTGCTCGGACTGATCAGCGGCCTGCTCACCCTATCCGTCGTGCTGGCGATCGGCGCCATGATCGGCCTGACCCTGGTCAACCGCGAATTCCGCGAGCCGGGGCCGCTCGCCAACGACAAGGTCGTGGTGATCCCGAACCGCAGCGGCACCAGCGAGATCGCCGAGACCTTGAGCCGCGAGGGCGTGATCAACCACACCACGCTGTTCGAACTCGCCGCCCGCTTCCGCGGCAAGGGTCCGCTCAAGCACGGCGAATACGTCTTCAAGGCGCATGCCAGCATCGACGAGACCATCGACACCCTGACCTCGGGCCGGCAGGTGCAGCACGCCATCACCTTCCCCGAGGGCCTGACCAGCGAGCAGATCGTCGGCCGCCTCAACGAGAACGACATCCTCGCCGGCGAGATCAACGAGATCCCGCCCGAGGGCGCGCTGCTGCCCGACACCTACAAGTTCGAGCGCGGCGCCACGCGCCAGCAGATCGTCAACCTGATGCGCGCCAAGCAGCGCGAGGTCCTGAACCAGATCTGGCAGCGCCGCAGCCCCGAGGTTCCGGTGCGCACGCCCGCCGAGATGGTGACGCTCGCCTCCATCGTCGAGAAGGAAACCGGCCGGGCCGACGAGCGGCCGCGCGTGGCCGGCGTCTTCGTCAACCGGCTCAACAAGCGCATGAAGCTGCAATCCGATCCGACCATCGTCTACGGTCTCGTCGGCGGACGCGGGACGCTGGGGCGCGGCATCCAGCGCTCGGAGATCGAGCGGGCCACGCCCTACAACACCTACGTGATCGAGGGCCTGCCACCCGGCCCGATCGCCAATCCCGGCCGTGCCGCGCTTGAAGCCGTTGCCAACCCGTCACGCACCAAGGACCTGTTCTTCGTCGCCGACGGCACCGGCGGCCACGCCTTCGCCGAGAGCCTGGAAGGCCACCAGCGCAACGTCACCCGCTGGCGGCAGGTCGAGCGTGCCCGCCAGCAATCGCCGCAGCCCGATGCCGGCGGCGTCGACAAGGTCGACCCGGCCGCAGGGGAGCCGAATGCGGCGCAACCGGGCCGGGCCTCGGCCTACGCCCCGGGCTCAAACGCGACCTTCGCCGCGGACGGCGGCGGCGTGGACGCCAACGGCCGCCGCTCGAAGGCCTTCGACGCCTCCGAGGGCACCAAGCTCGATCCCCTCAAGAACCGCAGCTACGATCTGAGTTCGCCGAAGACCGTTCCGCAGATGAAGAACCCGTGATCGGTCGCGATCGGCGGCGGCAGTCGCCTCTCGACGGTCGGCCCGGACGAAGCGTATCCAGCTTCGCCTTCAGCGAGGCCTGCGCGACTGCTATGAGCCGGCCCTTCCTGGGCGCTCGCAACGAATGCCGCTACGAACCGAGGCTTCGCCCGACATCATGATCGCCAGCATGACCGGCTTCGCCCGTGCCGCCGGAACCACGGGTCCGGTGCAGTGGGTCTGGGAGGTCCGCGCCGTCAACGGACGCGGCCTCGACGTGCGCGTGCGTGTGCCGAACGGCTTCGACGGACCGGGCGAGGCCGCCCGCGCGGCGCTCCAGAAGGGACTCGCGCGCGGGCAGTGCCAGCTCTCGCTCAATCTCACGAGGCCGGAAGCGACGCCGCGAGTGCGGATCAACGAGGCGTTGCTCGCCGACCTCGCCGCCGCCGTCGCCCGCGTGCCGCTCTCACCCGGCCTCGGGCCGGCGACGCTCGACGGGCTGCTCGGCATCCGCGGCGTGATCGAGGCGGAGGAGGAGGCGGGCACCGACAGGGACGTGCTCGACCGCGATTTGGCGGCAGCTGCGCAGAAACTCGTCGCCGACCTCGTCGAGGCGCGCCGCGCCGAGGGACGACAGCTCGCGACGATCGTCGAAGGCCAGCTCGCCGAGATCCAGCGCCTCACCGAGGCCGCCGACGCCTGCCCCGCCCGCAGGCCGGAAGCGGTGCGCGCCCGGCTTGCCGCCGCCGTCTCGGCTCTGATGGAGAACGGCAGCCTCGACCCGGACCGCTTGCATCAGGAAGCGGTGCTGCTGGCGGCCAAGGCCGATGTCCGCGAGGAACTCGACCGGCTGCGCGCGCATCTCGCTGCGGCACGCGAGCTTCTGGCGAAGGGCGGCGCCATCGGCCGGAGGCTCGATTTCCTGGCGCAGGAGCTCGGCCGCGAGGCCAACACGCTCTCGGCCAAGGCGAACGACATCGCCCTCTCGCGGATCGGACTCGACTTGAAGGCCGTGGTGGAGCAATTCCGCGAGCAGGTGCAGAACGTCGAGTGAATTTTTTTGCGAGACGATGTTCGCGGCAAGAGACCGATGAAGCAGAAGACCGCAGGGACACCCCACCGGATCGAGCGGCGCGGGCTGGTGCTGATCCTGTCCTCGCCCTCAGGCGCGGGCAAGACCACGCTGACGCGCAACATCGCCAATGCCGGCGGCTGGAACCTGGAGCTCTCGATCTCGGTGACGACCCGGGAGCGGCGACAATCCGAGATCGACGGCCAGCACTATCACTTCATCGATCGCGAAGCCTTCGACGACCTGCGCGCCCGCGACGACCTTCTCGAATGGGCCGAGGTTCACGGCAATTGCTACGGCACGCCGCGCCGCGCCGTGGAGAAGGCCCTGGCAAGCGGCCGGGACATGATTTTCGACATCGACTACCAGGGCACCCGTCAGGTCCGGGAGCGCCTGCAGGCCGACGTCGTCACCGTCTTCATCCTGCCGCCGAGCTTTTCGGAGTTGCGTCACCGCCTCGAACGCCGGGCCGAGGATTCGCCGGCTACCATCGAGAAGCGCCTCGCCAACGCCCGCAACGAGATGCAGCGCTGGGAGGAGTACGACTACGTCATCGTCAACGACGACCTCGATGAGTCCTTCCACGCGTTGGAATCGATCCTCGCCGCCGAACGGCTGAAGCGCGTGCGGCGCACGGGGCTCAGCAGCTTCGTCGACGCCATGCTGGCGGAGCCCGCGAGCCTCGTCTGAGGCCGCGTGCGTTCGGCCGGCGCGCGTTCCCACATCGCCGATCGGATGAGGCTGTTCCGGAGACGCGGCGCACTCCCCTCCCTCGTGGCTAAGGGCCGGACGGGTCCGCCCGTCAGTACTCCTGGCACCAGCGGGGGGCGTCCTCGGCCGTGATTCGGCAGCCGCGCACGATCTCGCTCTCGATGAGCGAGCAGGCATTCGCGGCGTTGCAGGGCGGGCGCGTCGCCGGGGAGACCTCGAGGCAGCGCTCGACGAGGCGTGCCGCTTCCCTGCGTCCGATCTCGGCCTGGCACGATTCGGCGCGGGCCGCGAAGGGGCTGGCGGCGAGCACCGCGACGGCTGTGGCGACAACGGCGATCTTCATCGCGGGGGAACTCCGGGCAGAGCGTGATGCGAGGGCCGCGTCGTTCGCGATCCGGCGCCCGAAGAAGCACGGCGCGGCACGCCTGTCATTGACGCGCCGTCTCAATCGGCTCGCAAAGCCCTGCGCCTCCACCCATATCCTCGACGCGCGCCGGATTTGCGCGCGCCGCCCGCCCCCCGCTATGCACGCCGCGATTCGCCGCCCGCCCGCGCGTAGGGCTGTGTGCCATGCACGATCCGGTTCGAGCCGGCCCACGGAGACATCATGAGTTCAGGACAGGCCCCCGTCACCTCGGCTGCCGCCATGGAAGGCAATGACGATGCGCTCCTGCCGTTCACGGTGGAGGCGCTCGACCTGCGCGGCAGCGCCGTGCGGCTCGGGCCGTCGATCGACACGATTCTGCGCCGTCACGGCTATCCCGATCCGGTGGCGCGGCTGCTCGGCGAGGCGGCGGCACTGACGGCGCTCCTCGGCGCCTCCCTGAAATCGCAGGGGCGCTTCCAGCTCCAGACCAAGACCGACGGGCCGGTCGAGATGATCGTCGTCGATTTCGAGGCACCCGACCGCCTGCGCGCCACGGCCCGCTTCGACGAGGCCCGCGTCACCGCACTCGGCGCGAAGGCCAAGGCCGCGGACCTGATCGGCCACGGGCATCTCGCCATGACCATCGACCAGGGGCCGAGCCAGAGCCGATACCAGGGCGTCGTCGCCATGGAGGGCCAAGGCCTGGAAGAGGCCGCGCACCAGTACTTCCGGCAGTCCGAGCAGATCCCGACGCGGGTGCGGCTCGCGGTGGCGGAGCAGGTCGAGGGCGGCGGGAGCCGCTGGCGCGCCGGCGGCCTGCTGATGCAGTTCCTGCCGTCCTCGCCCGAGCGGATGCGGCAGGCCGACCTGCCGCCGGGGGACGCCCCGGAGGGCCACGCCCTGCTCGACGAAACGAACCTGCCCGAGGACGATGCCTGGACCGAGGCGCGCTCGCTCGCGGGAACGGTAGAGGACCACGAACTCGTCGATCCCGCGGTGTCGAGCGAGCGGCTGCTCTATCGCCTCTTCCACGAGCGGGGCGTGCGGGTGTTCGATGCGCAGCCCCTCGTCGAGCAATGCCGCTGCTCGCGCGAGCGGGTGCTCGGCATGATCCGGTCGTTCTCGGAAGCCGAGCGCCGCGACATGGTCGCCGACGACGGCAAGATCGGCATCACCTGCGAGTTCTGCTCGCAACGCTACGTCGTCGATCCGGCCGAGGCCGAGGCGGCGCCGGAATCCCCGGAGCGCCTGCACTGACGGGGGTGTGATCCTACCTGGATTCGTTCCATGCTACGGAACGGATCATCGGCCGACGCACCGGCCCTCGCCCCGATCTTGCTCGCCTCGATCTTGCAAGAGGGCCTCCGTGCCGGATCCGCGAGCGAGGCTTGGATCGCATGACCGACCTTCACCCTGTGATTGCAGCCGTCACCGAGCGGGTGGTCACGCGCTCCCGCGACACGAGGCGCGCCTATCTCGACCTGATCGACCGCGAACGCGAGGCCGGCGTCCACCGCCCGATGCTCGCCTGCGGCAACCTCGCCCACGGCTTCGCGGCGTCCGGCGAGGACAAGAAGGCGATCATCGCCGGCCGGGCGATGAACATCGGCATCGTCACCGCCTACAACGACATGCTCTCGGCCCATCAGCCCTACGGACGCTACCCCGAGCAGATCAAGCTGTTCGCCCGCGAAGTGGGGGCGACGGCGCAGGTCGCGGGGGGCACCCCGGCCATGTGCGACGGCGTCACCCAGGGCCAGCGCGGCATGGAGCTGTCGCTGTTCTCGCGCGACGCCATCGCCCTCTCGACGGCAGTGGGCCTGAGCCACGGCATGTTCGAGGGCGCGACGCTGCTCGGCATCTGCGACAAGATCGTGCCCGGCCTGATGATCGGCGCCCTGCGCTTCGGCCATCTGCCGATGATCCTGATCCCGGCGGGCCCGATGCCCTCGGGCCTCGCCAACAAGGAGAAGCAGCGCATCCGCCAGCTCTATGCGGAGGGCAAGGTCGGCCGCGCTGAGCTCCTGGAGAGCGAGTCGGCCTCCTATCACGGGGCCGGCACCTGCACCTTCTACGGCACCGCCAATTCCAACCAGATGATGATGGACGTGATGGGCCTGCACATGCCCGGCGCCTCGTTCATCAATCCCGGCACGAAGCTGCGTCAGGCGGTGACGCGTGCCGCCGTCCACCGGCTCACCGAGATCGGCTGGGGTGGAAACGACTATCGCCCGCTCGGCCGCTGCGTCGACGAGAAGGCGATCGTCAACGCCATCGTCGGCCTGCTCGCCACGGGCGGCTCGACGAACCACGCGATCCATATCCCGGCCATGGCGCGCGCCGCCGGCATCGTCGTCGACTGGGAGGATTTCGACCAGCTCTCGGGCGCGGTGCCGCTGATCGCCCGCGTCTACCCGAACGGTTCGGGCGACGTGAACCATTTTCACGCGGCGGGCGGGATGTCCTACGTTATCGCGTCGCTGATCGATGCCGGCATGCTGCACGACGACATCCTGACGGTCTCCGGCGCCAGCCTGCGCGATCACGCCCGCGATCCGAAGCTGTCCGGTGACGACCTCGTCTACGAGGACGCCGTCGCCGACAGCCTCGACGACACCATGCTCCGCAAGCCCGCCAACCCGTTCCAGCCGGACGGGGGCATGCGGCTGGTCAAGGGCAACCTCGGCCGGGCCACCTTCAAGACCAGCGCCGTGACCCCCGAGCGCCGCACGATCGAAGCCCCGGCCCGCGTCTTCTCCGACCAGGACGACGTCATCGCCGCCTTCAAGGCGGGCGAGCTGGAAAAGGACGTCGTGGTCGTGGTCCGCTTCCAGGGTCCGCGCGCCAACGGCATGCCGGAACTGCACAAGCTCACCCCGCCTCTGGGCGTATTGCAGGATCGCGGCTTCAAGGTTGCGCTCGTCACGGACGGCCGCATGTCCGGCGCCTCGGGCAAGGTGCCGGCGGCGATCCATCTCAGCCCCGAGGGCGTCGGCGGCGGCCCGATCGGCCGCATCCGCGACGGCGACGTCATCCGGCTCTCGGCCGAGGACGGCGTTCTCGAAGCGCTGGTCGATCCCGCCGAGTGGAACTCGCGCGAAGAGGCGCATCCGCCCGCTGCCGGCCTCGGCACCGGCCGCGAGCTGTTCGCCTTCATGCGCCACGGCGCCGACGGGGCGGAGCAGGGCGCGTCCGCGATGCTGGCGGCGGCTGGGCTGTGAGGGCGCAAGCCCGTCATTGCGAGCGCAGCGAAGCAATCCAGGGTCGCACACGCAACGGCAGCGCGTTGGCCCCGGATCGCTTCGCAGCGCTCGCAATGACGCCAAGATGGATCTGACGAGGAGACGCTTCATGGCCAACGACATCGACGCGCTGATGCGCTCAGTCCCCGTGATCCCCGTTCTCGTGATCGAGGACGTGGCCCATGCCGCGCCGATCGCCGAGGCGCTCGTGGCCGGCGGCCTGACCGCGCTGGAGGTCACGCTCAGGACGCCCGCCGCCCTCGACGTGATCCGCGAGATGTCGCGGGTCGCGGGTGCGGTGGTCGGCGCCGGCACGGTGCTGAACCCGAAGGATCTCGACGCGGCGCTCTCGGCGGGAGCCAAGTACATCGTCAGCCCCGGCCTCACGGCGCCGCTGACGGAGGCCGCCCAGAAGAGCGGCGTGCCCTACCTGCCGGGCGTCGCCAACGCCGCCGACATCATGCGCGGGCTCGACCATGGCCTCGACCGCTTCAAGTTCTTCCCGGCCGAGGCCTCCGGCGGCCTCAAGGCGTTGAAAGCGCTGGCCGCCGTGTTCGGCCGCGTCCGCTTCTGCCCCACCGGCGGCATCACCGAGGCGACGGCACCCGAATGGCTCGCGCACGAAGCCGTGCTCTGCGTCGGCGGGAGCTGGGTCGTGCCGGCCGGCGTGCCGGATGGGGCCGCGATCCGCAGGGCGGCGGAGGCCGCGAGCCGGTTGCGGTAACCGTGCTGCACTGCGAAGACGAGTAAAGCTGAAAATACGTTCATATTTACAAGAGTTCTGCTGTCGATGCGGCCAAGCTTGCATCTGTTGTATCGATTGAAACCAATCTTCAAAAAACAACGAAACCCTTTTCGTATGTCCGACGTTTCGAACCGCGTTGTGAACTCGGAGGAACGTTTGATGAAGAGACTTGCTGTTGGCTTGGCAGCATTGCTGCTGAGCACGTCCGTCTACGCCCAGCAGGGTGGTGGCGCGGCCGGTGCAGGCGGTGGCGCGGGCGGTGGTGCCGACAAGTCCGCCATGGGTGGCGGTCGCAGCGGTGGCGGTGCCGGTGGTGCGGCGGCCTCCCGTGGTGACGGTGGGGGCGCATCGCAGGGCGCACGCGGCGGCGACAAGGCCGACAGCGGCGGCGCGATGGGCCGTCAGAGCGCCGGACGCGACGGCGGCGAAACCGGCGATGCCAAAGGCGGCGGCAAGCCGGCGGCGAGCGAGCGCAGCGACGCCGGAGCACGGGGCGACCGCTCCGGTCGTGGCGATCGCGCCGAGCGCGGCGGCCGGGGCGACCGCTTCGAGGGCCGCAGCAACAGCCGGGTCGACATCCGCACCTCGTCGCGGACCGACCGTTTCGACCGCGGGGGCCGTGGTGGACGCTTCGTGGTGATCGGTGGACAACGCGTGGTCTACGGCTCGCCGGAATATCGCCGCCTCGTCGTGACCGAGCGCAGTGGCGGCGGCATCCGCGGCAAGCGCTACGTCACCATCCGCGGCCAGCGCGTGATCTACGGTTCGCCGGAGTATCGCCGTCTGATCGTGACCGAGCGCAGCGGCGGCACCCGTGAGCGCTACGTGACGGTCCGCGGCCAGCGTGTGCTCTATGGCTCGCCCGAATATCGCCGTCTGTCGGTGAATGTCGGTGTCGGCGGCCGAGGCGGCTACGATCGCACCAGCGTCTCCAGCCGGACCAGCGTCACCACCCGCGAGCGCGACGGGTTTCGCGGCGGTCGTGACGACAATGGCGGCCGCGGCGCACGCGCCGACCGCAACGAGACCGGTAAGGGCATGACCCGCGGCGGCAACGACACCGGCATGAAGAACGCCGGCAACGACGCCAAGTCCGGCGGCGGCATGCGCAATGCCTCCGACAAGGGCGACACCGGTGGCGGCATGCGCAATGCCGGCGGCGGTAACGCCGGTGCCGGCGAGGCTGGTGGCGGCCGCGGCGGTTCCATGGGCGCCGGCAGCGGCGGCTCGATGGGCAAGAGCGGTGCCGGCGGCAACGCCGGTGGCGGCGCGGGCGCCGGTGCAGGCGGCCGCAACTGAGCCTGCCGCTCAGGCATATGGACAAAGGGGAGGGGCCGGAGACGGCCCCTCTCTTTTTGTACGTGGGCACGGCGGGTCTGGCAGACACCCAGCCCCTCATGCTGAGGTGCGAGCGTAGCGAGCCTCGAAGCACGGCCGCGGCTCATCCAAGCTACAGCGACGATCGTGCTTCGAGGCCGCTGCGCGGCACCTCAGCGTGAGGACTGTTGGGAATGGCAAAAGCGTCGCTGTCGGACAGGCGCTGCGCCATGGCCGTCACGGCGCGTTATGCGCCGAAAGCGAACTCGTCCCTCACACCTTCAGCACCGGCTCGTTGACGTCGCCACTGCCGCGCTGGGCCAGATAGTCCGGCTGGAACAGGCACATGCGTACGGCGTCACGATAGCGGCCGTTGACGAAGAACTCGTCGCGCAGCACGCCCTCCGGCTTGAAGCCGCAACGCTCGTAGATCCCCACGGCGCGGGCGTTGTCCTTGTCGACATGCAGGTAGAGCTTGTGGATGTTGAGCACGCTGAAGGCGTAGTCCATGGCGATCCGGGTCGCCTTCCAGGCATAGCCGCGCCCCTCGAATCCGGGATGGATCGCGATCTGGAACTCACAGCGCCGGTGCAGGTGGTTGATCTCGACGAGCTCGATCAGGCCGGCCGGCTCGTCGGCGTCGGTGGCGATGATGAAGCGCCGCTCGGTCTGATTGTGGATGTTGCGCTCGTAGAGCTGCTGGAGTTCGGCGAAGGACTCGTAGGCCTCTTCGAACCAGTAGCGCATGATGCTGTCGTTGTTGTTGAGCTGATGCACGAAGCGCAGGTCCTCGCGCTCCAGCGGCCGCAGCTTCACCGCCCCAGCCGAACGCCGCGCACTCATGCCGCGCACTCCGCCAGCAGCCGTTTCATGAAGGCCTCGCCGCGCTCCAGTTCGGCGAGGGTGATGAACTCGTCCGGCTGGTGGGCCTGGTCGATCGAGCCCGGCCCGCACACCACCGTCGGCAGCCCCGCGCCTTGGAAGCGTCCGGCCTCGGTGGCGTAGGACACGGAGATGGTCCGGTTGCGCCCGGCGAGGCGCAGCGCCAGCGTCTCGGCCTCCGAGCCGGGATCCGGCGCGAGCCCCGGCACGGCGACCTCCTCTACCGTCTCGACGCGCCCGAAATCGCCGTAGCGGTTGAGCCGGTTGGCCGTCACCCGCTCGGTCGCCTCCGCGAACAGGCGGGGGATCTCGGCCATGTCGAGGTCGGGCAGGCCACGAAACTCCCAGTGGAAGCTGCAGCTTTTCGCCAGGATGTTGCGGGCGGTGCCGCCCGCGATGGTGCCGACATGGACCGTCGTGGCCGGCGGGTCGAACCGGCCGGAGGCGTCGCCCCGGGCGATCATCGCGTCGGCGATCCAGTTGAGCTCGGATACGAGATCGGCCGCGGCCGCGACGGCGTTCGCGCCGAGCATGGGCTTCGAGGAATGCGCCTCGTGGCCGTGCACCACCGTGTCGTAGGTGACGACGCTCTTGTGGGCGTCCGCCACCTCCAGTCCGGTCGGCTCGCCGACGATCACCGCGCCGGGCCGTGGAAGGTCGATCCCGAAACGGGCGATGGTGTCGAGCACGCCGAGGCAGCTGATCTCCTCGTCGTAGGAGAGCAGGATGTGGATCGGCCGCTTCAGCGCGGTCGCCATGGCGTCGGGCACCAGCCCGAGGGCCAGCGCATCGAAACCCTTCATGTCGACGGAGCCGCGGCCATAGGCGCGCCCGTCATCGACGCGGAGGGCGAACGGGTCGGAGGTCCAGGCCTGCCCCGTCACCGGCACCACGTCGGTATGGCCCGAGAGCACGACGCCGCCGTCGACCGTCGGCCCGAGGGTCGCGAACAGCGCCTGCTTGTCGCCGGCCGCGTTCGGCACGCGGACATAAGGCGCGCCCCAGCCGTCGAGATAGTCGGCGACGAAGTCGATCAGGGCGATGTTGGACTTCGAACTCTCGGTGTCGAAGGCCACCAGGCGTTCGAGCAGTTCGAGCGTGGTGTAGCGGCGTCCCTCAGTCGTCATGACCTCAGTGGACGCTGCGGCGGACATGCGGCGAGTCGAGCGAGAAGGCCGGGATTTCCGCCTCGAAACTGTCGCCGCCGATCACCGTCATCGTGTAGCTGCCGGCCATCAGGCCGTCCGGCGTCGTGAGCGGGCAGCCGCTGGTATAGCTGAACGATTCACCTGGTCCGAGGAAGGGCTGCTTGCCGACGACGCCGGCCCCGCGCACCTCCTGGCAGGAACCGTGCCCGTCGATGATGCGCCAGTGGCGCGAGCGCAGCTGTACCTTCTCGCTGCCGTTGTTCACGATCTCGACCGTATAGGCAAAGAAGTAGCGGCTCTCGCCGGGTGACGATTCTTCCTCGACGAAGCGAGGCTCGACGGTCACGCTGATGCCGCGGGTCTCGGCCTTGTACATCGCCGGAAAACTCTCCCTGGCAGGTCGGGCAGGCCGCGACGCGACAACCGCTTTGCCTCGTGGTACGTGGCGCCCGGATTCCCGTCAATCGCGGCGAAGTACGTCGGAGTTCTCTTGGGCAACGTCCCGTTTCAGGCCCTGCCAACACGGGTTGCCGACGCCTCGCTGCCCTATCTGCTGGGCTCCGGACTCCTGCTCGCGTCGACCGCCCTGTTCGTCTGGCAAGCTCCGGTCCGCAACGGTCCCGCAGCCATGGCCCTCGCCATCGCGATCGCCCTCGAAGCGGCGTCGCGGCTCGCGGCCGAGGCGGTGTCCCGCCGCTCCGGCGTCGAACTGGCGATGCGCGGACTGCCCTCGCTGGTGCTTCCCCTCGGCGCGATGCCGGGCCTCGCCGTCCTCGTGCTCGCGCTGCTGCCGCTGCTCGGCCCCGGCCGCTTTCCGGTCGTGGCAACCCTGCTCGCCGGCATGATCGCGATGGGCGCGCTCGCCCGCTTCTCGCTGACCCGTAGCGTGCTCGTCCTCGCCAAGGCGGAGCCGCCTGCTCCGCCGGCGCAGGCATAGGCCGGGCATGTTTCGTCCGATGTCGTCCCCCACCTCCGCCGTCATTGCGAGCGCAGCGAAGCAATCCAGGGCCACACCCGGAACGTCGGCGCGTCGGCCCTGGATTGCTTCGCCTGCGGCTCGCAATGACGGAGACCGAAGCGGCCCGGATCTCGCCGGCCCAGACAAAGTCGTCACATGACACACGACACGGCCAAGCAGGACGGCATCCTCTCGGCGCGCGGGATCGCGGCCCTGACCGAGGCCGGCGCGATCCGCCCGGAGCGCCCCTACGCGCCCGACCAGATCCAGCCGGCGAGCCTCGATCTGCGGCTCGGCGCCCGCGCCTACCGCGTCCGCACCAGCTTCCTGCCGGGCAAATCGCGCACCGTCGGCACCTGCGTCGACGGGCTGGCGCTGCATCCGATCGACCTCACGGTCGGCGCGGTGCTGGAGACGGGCTGCGTCTACATCGCCGAATTGCAAGAGCACCTCGCGCTTCCGGCCGACCTCAGCGCCAGCGCCAACCCGAAGAGCTCGACCGGACGGATCGACGTGTTCACCCGCGTCATCACCGATCAGGCCGCCGCCTTCGACCAGGTCGAGGCGGGCTATACCGGGCCGCTCTACGCCGAGATCTCGCCGCGCACGTTCCCGGTCCTGGTCCGGACCGGCTCGCGCCTCTCGCAGATCCGGTTCCGCCGCGGCACGCCGCGGTTGAGCGACACGGAGTTGGCCGCGCTGCACGGGCGCTCGCCGCTGGTGAGCGTCGCCGCGCCGTCCTTCACCGGCGGTGTCGCCGTCTCGGTGGACCTCGCCGGATTCGATGGGCTGATCGGCTATCGGGCCAAGCGGCATACCGGCCTGATCCACGTGGACAAGCCCGGTGCCCACAAGAGCTCCGAGTTCTGGGAGCCGCTGCCGGCGGACGGCAGCGGCACGCTGATCCTCGATCCGGGCCAGTTCTACATCCTGGCCTCGAAGGAGGCGGTGCAGGTGCCCCCCGACCACGCCGCCGAGATGGTGCCGTTCGATCCGCTGGTGGGCGAATTCCGCGTCCACTACGCGGGCTTCTTCGATCCGGGCTTCGGGTATGCCGGGGCAGGGGGCTCCGGAGCGCGCGCCGTGCTGGAGGTGCGCTCGCGCGACGTGCCGTTCCTGCTGGAGGACGGCCAGATCGTCGGCCGCCTCGTCTACGAGCGCATGGCCGAGACGCCGGAGACGCTCTACGGCGCCGGGGCGGGCTCGAACTATCAGGCCCAGGGGCTGAAGCTCTCGAAGCACTTTTATTAAGAGGCTTGCCGTCCTCTGCCTCAACGGCTCGCCAGTGTCGGGCTGCCGGTCTCGGCCGGAAGCCCGCTGATCTCGCTCACGAATTTCTGGCGCAGGGCGCGGGCGAAATCGCCGTAGCCGTGGGCTGTCATCAGGAACGAGCCCGGTCCGCCGACGACGTGCTCGCGGAACCAGCGGTCGAGGGTCGTGCCCTCGCGATAGGTGCCCTCCGGCAAGGCGCGCAGGCCATAGCCGGGCGCGCGGTAGGCGCCGACGCCGACGACGTCGTTCTCGCCCGGCACCAGGATCGGCAGGCCGTTGATGGTGCTGCCGGTGGCGAGCAGGCCGTCGCGCTGGGCATGCAGCTCGTCGGGGTCCACGCAATTGTCGATGCCGTCGCCGGAGACGTCGACGACCACGCGGTCGGCCTGGACCGGAACGGCCGGCACCACGCTCGCCGTCACCATGCCCATCATGCCGCCGAGGCAGGTGAAGTTGCCGGGCATCCGCGGCACCACGCGCACGAGGGCGGCGGCGGCGGCGGCATCGGCCTTCGAGGCGATGCGCCGCCATGGGACGGACATGCGCGCGCTGTCGGCCCAGGTCACCAGCGAGAAGTAGATGCCGCCGCGATTGGCCGTGATCGCGGCGAGCACCGCCGGATCCTCCAGCGCCTCGGCGATGCCCTCCATCTGCAGGGTGTAGCGGCGCTCGTCGACCGAGCCCGACACGTCGACCGACACCACGAGAGCCGTCGCGACGCCGTCATCGGCCCATGCCGGAGACGCGAGGGCGCTCGCGCCGAGGAGCGCGCCTGCGCCGATGGCCCGACCCAACCCGAACAGCATCGACAGGACTTTCGAGAGTGAGCACGGACGAGGGCCGTCCCGGGCGGACAGGGTGCGTGCGGACGATGCGGAAGGATAGAGGACTTTGGACGGGCGTGGACGTTCATACCGGTGGCCCTTACGGCCGACGCCTCCAGGGCCGTACGCCGCATGTACGGCGGCGCGCCTTCGCGCTTGCCAGCGGCCGATCGCCCGAAGGGTCGATGTTCGCGGCCGCCGGTATCACGCAGCGCCATCCGGCGCGGCGCGGCCGTCAGGGCTGGACCGGCCCACCGGTCGCGACGACTCCATCGCCTCGGGTCGCCGCTGCCGCCCTGCGCGACGTCGACTTCGGCGCAGTCCTCTGGGGACCGCCGGCCGGTGTCGGCGCGCTGTCGAGGTCGCCACCGTCGGCCTGAAGCACCGGCAGCAGGCCGAGTTGGAACGGGGATGCGTCGGCGGCCGGCGTCGAGGATGGAGCGGCCCGTGTCGAGGAAACCGGAGCGGACTCGGAGGCGTTGCTCACGATCGGGGCGGGACGGGCCGGGGCGGCGCCTGCGCGAGCCGGCTCGGCCGATACCGGCGTTGCCACGACATCGACGGGTTCAGCGCGAGCGTAGAGGCGGCCTTCCGGTTCGGCCGGGACGGTATCGGCATGTTCCACCATCGGCGTCGGATCGACCGAGAGCCGGGGCGAGAGCTGCGGCATCAGCAGGAGACCGGCAGCGATCGCGGCCGAGGTCAAGGCAAGAGGCGTCACCGGCACGGGGCTACGACGCTCGGCCTGCTGCTGGATCTTCAGCGGACCGGGCAGAATGCGCCCGCGCGGCGTGAAAAATCTCGACATGACGCGATCTCCTGCGGGCGCCGGACTTCGCCTGCACTCACCTTCAGCAGCTTTGGCGAAAATGTGGCGGCAGGTGCGCAACGGCACGGGGACGCAGCGGCAAGCATCCATCCGGCAGGAGATTTCGTGGACCGATGCCGCGCGGCCACAGCTCAGGCGCCGGCGGCGGCCTCGTCGATGAACCAGGTCACGACGCCTCGGCTCACGACACGGCCGGCGGGCAGGTCTTCGCCGGCATCGAGGCGCGCGAGCGGATCGCGCTTGCCCGTACCGTTCACCAGAAAGAGCACTGAGCGCGAGGAGGCCAGCGTCGGGAAAGTCAGGCTGATGCGCGGAACGTAGGGTTCCATGCCCGCCTCCGGCACGGGGACGACCCAAGCCTCATGCTCGTCCAACGCCGGCTTGCTCGGAAACAGCGAGGCGGTGTGGCCGTCGCTGCCGAGGCCGAGCAGGACGAGGTCGAAGAGCGGCCGACCCGGGTCGAACGTATCGCTGCCGTAGAAGTCCTGGAGCGTACGCTGATAGGCGCGCGCGCCGATCTCGGCGCCTTCGTCGGACGGAATGAAGTGGAAATGCCCCGCCGGTACCGGCCCTTCATGCCCGAAGGCCTCGCGGACCATGCGGACGTTGCTCGAGGCATCGTCCCAGGGCACGACCCGGTCGTCACCGAAGAACCAATGGATGCGCGACCAGGGCACGCGGCCGACATAGTCTGCCCCGGCGAGCAACTGATAGAGCCGCTTCGGCGTCGAACCGCCGGAGAGGCAGACCGCGAGGCGCTCGCCCGTCGCCGTCCCGGCGATGTCGAGCAGGTGATCGGCAGCGGCGCGCGCCGTCGCCTCGGCATCGGCGAGGACCCGGGAATTCGGGGGGAGGGCGATCATCGCAGCCGCCTATTTGCGATCGCCGGAGGACCCCATCGCCGGTGCCGGCGCGCCCTCGATATGCCCGCCGAACCCCTTGCGCATCGCCGACAGCAACTTGTCGGCGTAGCTGTCGTGCTCGCGCGAGCGGAAGCGCCGGTAGAGGGCGTTCGAGAGCACGGTGGCCGGCACGGCCTCCTCGACGGCGGCGTTGATGGTCCAGCGCCCCTCGCCCGAATCCTCGACGAAGCCCGAAAACCCTTCGAGGGATTCGTTGCCTGCGAGGGCCGACGCGGTGAGGTCGAGGAGCCAGGACGAGACCACGCTGCCGCGCCGCCAGACCTCGGCTATGTCGCCGAGGTTGAGGTCGTAGCGGCGGTGCGCCGGCACCTGATCGGAATTGGCGTGCCTGAGGATGTCGAAGCCCTCGGCATAGGCCTGCATCAGGCCATATTCGATGCCGTTGTGGATCATCTTCACGAAGTGGCCGGCGCCGGTCGGGCCGGCATGGATGTAACCCTCCTCGGCGCGCGGATCGCGATCCTCCCGGCCGGGCGTCTTCGGGATGTCGCCCCGGCCCGGCGCGAGGGTCTTGAGGATCGGGTCGAGCCGGTCGACGGCGCTCGTGTCGCCGCCGACCATCATGCAGTAGCCGCGCTCCAGCCCCCAGACGCCGCCGGAGGTGCCGACATCGACGAAGTGGATGCCCTTGTCCTTCAGTTCCGAGGCGTGGCGGATGTCGTCCTGGTAGAACGAGTTGCCGCCGTCGATGATGATGTCGTCGGCCTCCATCAGGCCGTGCAGAGCGGTGATGGTCTCGTTGGTGATGCGGCCGGCCGGCAGCATGACCCAGAGGGCGCGCGGCTTTTCGAGCTTGGCGACGAGGTCTTCGAGGCTGGAGGCGCCGGTCGCGCCCTCGCCGGCGAGCGTGTCGACGGCCTTCGCGTCCTTGTCGAAGACGACTGCCGTGTGCCCGTTACGCAGGATCCGCCGGACGATGTTGCCGCCCATCCGGCCGAGGCCGATCATGCCGAGTTGCATGGCTTGCTGACTCCCGTCTGGCGGCACCCGGGCAACACGCCGAGGCGTTCGAAGATCAACGATCCTCTCCCGTTTGGGCGGATCGTTTGCATTGCTATTCGGGCATCACCTGACGCCCGAAACCTTCCGTCGTCATTCCGGGGCCGCGCAGCGGAACCCGGAACCCACGACCGGGCGCGAAGGCCAGCGCAGCGTATCGGGTGGGTTCCGGGTTTTCGCCTTCGGCGAGCCCCGGAATGACGGGGCGGGTTCCAAGTCCCTCATGAGCGACCCGAGAACAGATTACCCCACCGCCGCCTTGACCGCCGCGGCGATGCGCTTGACGCCGGCTTCGACGTCGCCGCCCTTGACGTGGACGCGCAACGCCCGCCGCCCGCGCTCGGCGAGTACGGAAAAATCGCCACGGGCCTGCGCCGCAATCACCGTGCCGAAGCCGAGCCTGCGCCCTGGGATCGGCAGGTCCTGCGACGGGTCGGCGGTGATCTGAAGGAAGACGCCGCTCGACGGACCGCCCTTGTAGGCCTGCCCCGTGGAGTGGAGGAAGCGCGGGCCGAACTCCAGGCAGGTCGCGACCTTGCGGGCGTCGCGGACGGCGAGCCGCGCGTCCTGCAGGGCGGCATGATGGGCCGCGTTCCGCTCGATGTAGCCCAGCAGCGCGACGTAATCGTCCTCCTTCACCCGGGCGAGATGCCGGGCGATGGTCGCCTCGACGCCGCCTTCGCCCTGCGCCAGCGCCTCGGCATTGGCCGTGTCGGCGTAGAGGGCAATGGTGTCGTCCTCGAAGAGCGGCGTCTCGGCCGGGAGGGCGCCGGTCTCCTCGGCGGCCGAGAACAGCTTCTTCGTCTCGATCTTGCTCGCCTCGACGTCGGGCTGGTCGAACGGGTTGATGCCGAGCACGGCGCCGGCGACCGCGGTGGCGATCTCGAAGCGGAAGAACTCCTGGGCGAGCTGCTCGACCTTTTCGAGATCGATGCGCACCAGCGGGTGCCCCTCGGACTCCAGGCCCTTCACCGCCTCGTCCTGCTGCGCGTCGGCGCGGCCGTCGAGGCGCAGGTAGATGAAGAAGCGGTCGCGGCCGTAGACGGCCGGCACGCCGACGGGCTCACCCTCGATCGGGATGACGCCCTTGCCCTCCTTGCCGGTGGATTCCGCGATGAGCTGCTCGGCCCAGGTGCCGAAGGTGCCGACTCCGGGCGAGCAGATGATCGTCACCTTGTCACGCCCGTGTTCGAGCGCAGCCGAGCCGATCGCCGCGCCGAGACGCACGCCCGGATTGTTTGCGGGCGGCACCATGGGTCCGCAGGAGCGCACCATGATGTGCGCGCTCTCCAGAAACTCGTCGATCTCGACGCCGGCCGCCGCCGCCGGCACAAGCCCGAATGCGGACAGGACGGAGTAGCGGCCGCCGATCCGCGGGACGCCGTAAAAGATCTTGCGGAAACCGTCGGCCTGCGCAGCCTTCTCCATGGCCGAACCGGGATCGGTCACGGCGACGAAGTGACGGCCGGCCCTGTCGCCGACGACCTCCTTCATGCGGCCGAGGAAGTAGTCGCGAAACACGTTGGGTTCGAGGGTCGAGCCGGATTTCGAGGCGACGATGAAGAGCGTCTTTTCGAGGTTCACCGCCGCTTCGACCGTGCGCACCTCGTCCGGATCGGTCGAGTCGAGGATGCGCAGCCGCGGCCAGCCCTCGCGCTCGCCATAGGTGGCGGCGATCACCTCGGGGCCGAGGCTCGAACCGCCCATGCCGAGCACCACGGCGTCGGTGAAGCCTTCGGACCGGATCTCCTCGGCGAAGGCCTGATACTCGCCGACCTTCGCGAGGCCGTCCTCGACGATCCGCAGCCAGCCGAGCCACTTGTCCTCGTCGGTGCCAGTCCAGACCGTCTTGTCGTGCGCCCAGAGGCGGCGGATGGCGCCGCCGGCGCGCCAGGATTCGATGGTCTTGTCGGTGGCGCCCTGCAGGACGTCGCCGAGCTTGCAGGCATGGCCGTTGAGCCGGGCGCCGAGCAGCGCCGCGCGCTTCGAGGCCACGGCGCCGAGCACCGCGTCGGCCGCATCGACGAAGAGCTGCACGCCCTCCGCGACGAGTTGCTTGGCGACCGCCTCGATGTCGATGCCGGCCTTGGCGAGGCGCGCCATAACGGCCTCGGCCTCGCCGACGTTCTCCTCCAGCGAGGCCCGCGCCTGCCCGTGATCGCGAAAGGCGTCCATGGTGGCGGGCGGCATGGTGTTGACGGTGTTCCGGCCGATCAGCTCGGAGACGTAGAGCGTGTCGGGATAGGCCTTGTTCTTGGTGCCGGTGGAGGCCCAGAGCAGGCGCTGCGCCTTGGCACCCTTGGCGTCGAGGGCCTCCCAGGCCGGTCCCGAAAAGATGCGCTTGTAGGACTGGTAGGCGAGCTTCGCGTTCGCGATCGCGACCTTGCCCTTGAGGTCCTCGAACTCGCCCTTCTCGTCCAGTTGCTTGTCGACGAGGACGTCGATGCGGCTGATGAAGAAACTCGCCACGCTCGCGACCTTCGAGACGTCGCCGCCCTTCGCCCCGAACTCGGTCAGACCGTCGATGAAGGCTTTCGCGACGGCTTCGTACGTGGATTTCGAAAAGAGCAGCGTGACGTTGACCGAGATGCCCTCGGCGGTGAGCTGGCGGATCGCGGGCAAGCCCTCCGGGGTCGCCGGCACCTTCACCATGAGGTTGTCGCGGGCGACCGCCTTGTGCAGGCGGCGCGCCTCGATCAGCGTCTCCTCGGTGTCGAGGGCGAGGTAGGGCGAGACTTCGAGGCTGACATAGCCGTCGGCGCCGTCGCTCGTCTCGTAGACCCGCCGCAGGACGTCGGCGGCGGCCTGGACGTCGGCGATGGCGAGGCCCTCGTAGAGATCGATGACGCGGGCATCGCCCTGATCGAGCACGGCCTTGAGGCTGTCGTCGTATTCGGAGGAATGCCCGATCGCCTTCTCGAAGATCGACGGGTTCGAGGTGACGCCGCGCAGGTCGTCCTTGACGACCAGGGCCTCCAGCTCGCCCTTGGCGATGAAGCCGCGGGCCACGAAGTCGAGCCAGACCGCCTGTTCGTAGTCGGTGAAGAGGGCGTTCAGGGCACTCATGTCGGTCGATCCTCAGACTGTCGTTCGGTCGCTACCCAGGAGATAGGGCGGGGCGCACTCGCTCTCCTACCCCTTGCGGGGAGGAGTTGGAGGTGGGGGTCGGGACGAGGCTCTGTTGCCTCATTCGGCACCAACCCCCACCCCTGACCCCTCCCCGCAGGGGGGAGGGGATCGCCACATCCGGTTCCTCGATGGCACTCGGGCAGAACCCGCGAGCTCTACTTCTTATGCCGCTCGATCTGGTCGCGCGCCGCTTCCAACACCTTCTCAGCGGAAAAACCGAACTTCTTCTGCAGGTCCTTGATCGGCGCGGAGGCGCCGAAGGTGCTCATGCCGATGATCGCGCCGGAGGATCCGGCGTAGCGGTCCCAACCGATCACCGAGCCCTGCTCGACGGCGACGCGGGCCAGCACGTCCGGCGGCAGCACCGTGTGGCGGTAGGCTTCCGTCTGGCGCTCGAACAGGTCCCAGGACGGCATCGAGACGACACGGGCCTTCACGCCCTCGGCTTTCAGGGCCTCGTAGGCGTCGACGCAGAGCTGTACCTCGCTGCCCGAAGCGATCAGGATCACCTCAGGCGTGTCCTCGCCGCCGGCGAGCACGTAGCCGCCCTTGGCGACGCCGGAGGCGCTCGCGAAGACCGTGCGGTCGAAGGTCGGCAGGGGCTGGCGGGAGAGGGCGAGCACGGCGGGCTGGTTCTTGAGCGAGAAGATGACGCGGTAGGCTTCCGCGACCTCGTTCGCGTCGGCCGGGCGCAGCGTGACGAGGCCGGGAATGCAGCGCAGCGACAGGAGCTGCTCCACCGGCTGGTGGGTCGGCCCGTCCTCGCCGACCCCGATCGAATCGTGCGTGAAGACGTGGAAGACCGGCAGCTCCATCAGCGAGGCGAGCCGGATCGGCGGGCGCATGTAGTCGGCGAAGACGAGGAAGGTCGCGCCGTAGGCCCGCAGACCGACGAGGCCGAGGCCGTTCACGATCGAACCCATGGCGTGCTCGCGCACGCCGAAATGCACGTTGCGGCCGCCGGGGTTCAGCGGGGTGAGCGAGCCGGCGCCCTCGAAGGTGAGGGCGGTCTTGTTCGACGGCGCGAGATCGGCCGAGCCGCCGAGCATGAACGGCACGTGCGGGGCGATGGCGTTGAGCACCTTGCCGGACGACTCGCGGGTAGCGAGGCCCTTGGCGTCGGCCGGAAACACCGGGATGTCCTTGTCCCAACCCTCGGGCAGGCGGCCTTCGAGGAAGGCTTCGAGTTCCTCGGCGTGGGTCGCGTCGGCTGCCTTCGCCTTCGCAAGCAGGCGCTGCCATTCGGCGAACAGCGCGGCGCCGCGCTTGCCGATGCCGTCTGCGAAGGTGTCGTAGACGCCGTCCGGCACCAGGAACTGCGCGTCCTCGGGCCAGCCGTAGAAGCGCTTGGTGCCCCGGACCTCCTCCTCGCCGAGGGCGTCCGAGTGGGCCTTCGAGGTGTTCTGCTTGGTCGGCGCGCCGTAGCCGATCACGCTCTTGACCACGATCAGGGTCGGGCGGTCGTGCGAGACCTTGAAGGTGTCGAGGGCCGAGGCGATGGCGTGGGCATCGTTGGCGTCGGCCACGCGCAGGACCTGCCAGCCGTAGGCGAGGAAGCGGGTGGCGACCTCTTCGGAGAAGGCGAGCTCGGTATGTCCCTCGATGGTGACGGTGTTGTCGTCGTAGATCCAGCACAGGTTCGACAGGCGCAGGTGGCCGGCGATCGAGGCGGCCTCTGCGGCGACGCCCTCCATCAGGTCGCCGTCCGAGCATAGGGCGTAGACGTCGAAATCGTAGAGCGGCAGGTCGGGCTTGTTCAGGCGCTTCTCGAGGAAGCGGCCGCCGATCGCCATCCCGACGGAATTGGCCACGCCCTGTCCGAGGGGGCCGGTGGTGGTCTCGACGCCGGTGGTGAAGTGGTACTCCGGGTGGCCCGGCGTGCGGCTGTCGAGCTGGCGGAAGTTCTTGATGTCGTCGAGCCCGACGGCCGGGCTGTTGCCGCCGTCCTTCTCGGCCACCCGGGCGAGGTGGAGGAGGCCGTAGAGCAGCATCGAGGCATGTCCGCAGGACAGCACGAAGCGGTCGCGGTTCGGCCAGTGCGGGTTGGCCGGGTCGTAGCGGAGGTAGCGGTTCCACAGGGTGTAGGCGACCGGCGCGAGGCCCATCGGCGCCCCGGCATGTCCCGAATTCGCTTTCTGGACCGCATCGATCGCGAGCGTCCGGATCGTGTCGATCGCGCGCTGCTCGCTCTCGCTGAAGCCGCTCTTGGCGACGGTGTCTGCTCCGCTCATACCGTGTGTCTTCCCAAATTCGTCATCGTCAGAGCGGCAGGGCGGTGGCCGGCGAGACGGCGGAAGTCTCCTCCGCCTCGCTCACGTCGTCTTCCGCCCGGGCCGTTCCGCGCTTCGCGCTCGGCGAAACCGCGCGGCTGTAATTGAGGATCGTGTTCACGAGTGCAACGTGCGTGAAGGCCTGCGGGAAGTTGCCCACCAGTCGCTTTCGCTTCACGTCGTATTCCTCGGCCACGAGCCCGAGGTCGTTGCAGACGCCGATCAGGCGCTCGATGATTGCGCGGGCCTCCTCGCAGCGGCCAAGGCCGATCAGGTTGTCGGCGTACCAGAAGGTGCAGGGCAGGAAGGCACCTTCGTTGCCGGGCAGCCCGTCGGTGGTGGAGCCCTCGGTCTCGTAGCGCAGGATGAAGCCCTCGCGCATCAGGTGCTTCTCCACCGCCTCGACCGTGCCGACCACGCGGGGATCGTCCTGGGGCAGGAAGCCCATATGGCCGATCAGGAGCAGGCTCGCGTCGAGCGCCTTCGAGCCGTAGGACTGCACGAAGCTGTTGAGCTCAGGGTCGAAGCCCTTCTCGCAGACCTCGGCGTGGATCTCGTCGCGGATACGGCGCCACAGGCCGATCGGCGCCTGCGGCGTCTCCTCCTCGCTATGGCCGCGGATGGCCCGGTCGAAGGCGACCCAGGCCATCACCTTGGAATGCACGAAGTGCCGGCGCCCGCCGCGGACCTCCCAGATGCCCTCGTCGGGCTCCCGCCACGCCGTCTCGAGGTGCTTCATGATCGCGCGGCCGACGCGCCAGCCGTCCTTGTCGCCGCGCATGCCGCGCTGGCGGGCCTGGTAGAGCGCATCGAAGAGCTCGCCGTAGACGTCGAGCTGGAACTGCGAGATCGCCGCGTTGCCGATCCGCACCGGCTTCGAGCCCTCGTAGCCGGGCAGCCAGTCGAGCTCGATCTCGGGCAGCAGGCGCTCGCCGGCGATGCCGTAGAGGATGTGGGCCTGCTCCGGGCTGCCGGCGACCGCCCGCAGCAGCCAGTCGCGCCAGGCCCGCGCCTCCTCGATGAAGCCCGAATCCATCAGCGCGAGCAGGGTGAAGCTCGAATCGCGAAGCCAGCAGAAGCGGTAGTCCCAGTTGCGCACCCCGCCGAGATCCTCCGGCAGGGAGGTGGTCGGTGCGGCCACGATCCCGCCGGTCGGCCGGTAGATCAGCGCCTTCAGGGTCAGCAGCGAGCGCTTGAGCATCGCGTCCCAGGGCGTGCCCGTGGCGCAATGGTCCGACCATTCGCGCCAGAACCGGTTGGTCTCGGCCAAGACCTTGCGCGGCTCGATCGGCGGCGGGTCGTCGAGATGCGACGGGCCGTAGCTCATCACGAACCACTGCGTCTCGCCCTCGTGGATCGTGAATTCAGAGACGGTGGTCTGGCCCGAACCCCTGAGCGGCGCCCGCGTCCGCAGGACGACCTTGTGCGGGCCTGAGATCGCCCGCAGGTCCCCGAGCTCGTTGCGCGAGACCCAGGGCGTCGCCGAGCCGTAATCGAAGCGCACGGCGAGATCCATGCGCATCGCGACTTTGCCCTTGCGACCCTCGACGAGGCGGATCAGGTGCGAGCCGTCGGCGGCGGGCATGTAGTCGGTGACGCGGACCTCGCCCTCGTGGGTCGTGTGATAGGTGTCGAGCACCAGCGAGCCGGTGCGATAGCGCCAGGAATGATGGGCGTGCTCCGCCACCGGCGCGAGCTTCCAGAAGCCGTGTTCCTCAGTGCCGAGCAGTTTGGCGAACAGGGCCGAGGCGTCGAAGCGCGGCCAGCACAGCCAGTCGATGCTGCCGTCGCGTCCCACCAGCGCCGCGGTCCGGCCGTCGCCGATCAGCGCGTAATCTTCGATCCGACCTGCCATGAATCCTCAGACGACGGCGCGCCCTCGACCGTCAAATCTGAGTTAGGGCCGCGCCCGAACCGATCCAGCCCGGTCGCAGCTTCCTGAAGCGGGGCTGTGTTGCGGTGCGCTCAGCCAGCGCCCCAAGCCGTATCTACGACCGGCGGCCATGACGGCCGACGCCTCCAGGGCCGGACGCCGCATGAGCGGCGGCGCGCCTTCGCGTTTGCCGGCGGCCGATCGCTCGAAGGGTCGCCGGTTGCGGCCGCCGGTATGTTTCGCGGCAGAAGATCCGGAGAAATCAGCGGGCGCAGGCGATGAGAGCGACCACCGTGCCGCCCAGCGAGGCCGCGTCGCCGCCGACCCCCCTGCCGAGCTTGCGGGCGCTCTCGACCCAGGACGCGGCCGTCGCGGCGAAGGGCAGAACGTCCAAGGGCAGCAGGCCCTCATCCGCATCCGCCTGTCCGCGCATCGGCTCCGGGATCGCAGCCGGTTCGGAGGCGGACTTGATCGGCGCCGGTGCGGCACGGACGGCCGTGTCGACACGGCGTGTCTCGCCGCAACGCGACGCGGGGCAGGGGCGGCGCGTGGCGGCGGCCGAGCGGGTGGTGCGCACAGCGGAAGCCTTGGCGCTCTCGTCGGCAGCGGCGAGGTGCGGGATCTGCAGCGTCAGCGGATGCAGGCGCGCGAAGGCGAGGGCCGCCGGAATGGTCGGAGCGGATTCGGCTGCGCTCGTCGCCGCATGGAAACCGTCGGCGCCGGCGGGCGCGGCCTGGACCATGGCGACGGGGGCAGCGGGGGCCTCGGGCGCGGATGGTCCACGGCAGACCAGCGAAAGAAGGCCGACGGCGAGCGCGGTCGCCAGCGTCGGAAGGAACGGCGGAGCCGAGCCGCGGGACGTCGTGAGCGACTCCATACCGGGATCGTGAGGGCCACCTGCGCTCATCGACTGAAAGCCTCCCGGTTCGCCGCGTGAGGGCATTAGCTGGTTCGTTTGCGGCGGAACCTGGGCCTTTTCGTCTCGGGCGCGTAACAATGTGTCGTGATTTGCCCCGTTGGGACGCCGAGGGAAGGGGCCACGCGCTTCACCGTTCCGGAACCGTAGTGCCGGACCCGTAAGGGCAGCAGCTGCGGAGACCGGCCCATGCGGGCATGCGGCTTGCAAACCCGGTCGTCGCCACGCTACCGCCTGCCCCGCTTCCCAACACCTCCATGCGAACCAACCGGCCTCGATGACCGAGACCAGCCTCACCGTCGCCGTGATCGATCCGAGCCGCGTGCGCGCCGCGATCCTCGAGGAGGGACTGCGCGCGGCCGGCGTCGGCACGGTCGTCGTCGTGGCGGACGGCCCCGACCTGCAGGCGCGGGTCGCGGCGCTGAAGCCCGACGTGGTGGTGGTGCATCTCGAGAGCCCGAGCCGGGACATCCTGGAGCAAATGTCGGGCATCGCCCGGCACGTGGAGCGCCCGGTGGCGATGTTCGTCGACCGCTCGGACGCCACCATGATGCAGGCGGCGGTGGATGCCGGCATCTCGGCCTACGTCGTCGACGGCCTGCGCACGGAACGGATCCGGCCGATCCTCGACATCGCGATCCTGCGCTTCAACGCCTTCGCCCGGCTCCAGCGCGAGTTGTTGGAGGCGAAGAGCGAACTCGCCGACCGCAAGGTCATCGACCGCGCCAAGGGCATCCTGATGAGCCGCAAGGGGCTGTCGGAGGAAGAATCCTACAAGCTGCTGCGCAAGCAGGCGATGAACGAGAAGCGCAAGATCATCGACATCGCCAAGGCCATCGTCACCGCGGCGGACCTGCTCGGATGAGGGTCGATCTCGGATACGTCCCCCTGACCGACGCCGCCCCGGTCCTCGCCGCGGCCGAGCTCGGCTTCGCGCGGGAGGAGGGGATCGACCTCGTGCTCTCGCCCGAGCCGTCCTGGGCGACGCTGCGCGACCGGCTGGCGCTCGGGCACCTCGACGCGGCGCACATGCTGGCGCCGCTGGCGCTGGCGACGCGGCTCGGCCTGTCCGGCCCGCAGGCGGATCTGGTGGCGCCGATGGCGCTGAACCTCAACGGCAACGCCATCACCCTGTCGCCGGCGCTCTGGGCGGCGATGGCGCCGGAGAGCGACGACCTCGATACGGTGGCCACCGCCTTCGCCCGGGTCGCCCGCGACCGGGCGGGGGAGGGCCGGCCGCTGACCCTCGCCACGGTCCATCCGTTCTCCTGCCACAGCTACCAGCTCAGGCTCTTCGCCGCGCGCGGCGGCCTCGACCTCGCGCAGTCCGTGCGCATCGTCGTGGTGCCCCCGCCCCAGACCGTCGAGGCGCTGGGCCGCGGCGAGATCGACGGAGTCTGCGTCGGTGCGCCCTGGAACAGCATCGCCGTCGCCGCCGGGCTCGGCCGCATCGCCGCGCTCGGCTGCGCCATCGTGCCCGACTGCCCGGAAAAGGTGCTGGCCGTGCACGCCTCGCAGGCCGAGGCGCTGGCGCCGCTGGTCGAGGCGGTGAATCGCGCCGGGATCTGGTGCGCCGACCCGGCCAATGTCGGCGAACTCGCCGAACTGCTCTCGGAGAGGGGCGGCCTCGGCCCCGACACCGACCTGATCCGGCGCTCCCTCACCGGCCATCTCGTCGTGGATTCCGCCGGCCTGCGCCATACCGATCCCGACTACCTGCGGCTCGGCGCCGAGGTGCACCGGCCGCGGCCCGAGCACGGGCTCTGGCTCGCCGAGCAGATGGCGGCCTCGGGCCAGATCGCGAACCCGGCCGAAGCCGCGGCTGCGGCGCGCGGCTTCTACCGCCCGGATCTGCTCAAAGCTTAGCCATTCGGCGGCGCCTGCCCCGCGCCGTGCGGACCAATGCGCCAGACGCCTCATTTTTGTGCAGCGCAACGGAGCGCGCGGCCGCATCGGCCGCTCCCTGGAAAATCCGGAAATCAGGTCGCCGCACCAACGGCTTGGAGGCGTTCCGGCCTGCTGGCACGGTTCGTGCAAACCACCCCGCATCCTGTCAACGGCGACGGGTACTCGCCGTCAGCAAGGCCGCTGATCCGGATCTTCCACCCGCGATGCACCATCGCGCGGACGATCTCGACCAGCGGCTTTTTTCGTTCTTTTTCCGCGTCTCGACGCGGCAGGGGCTTGGCAACGGAATGAATTTCGATCGAGGCAACACGCGTCGCGGGCTCCTCAAGGGAGCCGCCGCCACGCTGGCATTGACCGCCGCCGCCCGCGCGGCGCTCCCGGGCGGGGCCTTCGCGCAGGGGGCCGGGCCGGAGGTGAAGGGAGCCAAGCTCGGCTTCATCGCGCTGACCGATGCCGGGCCGCTCTTCGTGGCCAAGGAGAAGGGCTTCTTCGCCAAGCACGGCATGCCCGACGTCGAGGTGCTGAAGCAGGCGTCCTGGGGCACCACCCGCGACAACCTCGTCCTCGGCTCCGAGGGCAACGGCATCGACGGCGCGCACATCCTGACGCCGATGCCCTACCTGATCACCGCCGGCCGGGTGACGCAGAACAACGTCCCCGTCCCGATGCAGATCCTGGCGCGGCTCAACACCAACGGCCAGTGCATCTCGGTGGCCAAGGAGTACCTCGACCAGAAGGTCGCCCTCGACTCCAAGGTGTTCAAGGCGGCGATCGAGAAGAAGAAGGCCGCCGGCAAGTCGGTGAAGGCGGCGATGACCTTCCCCGGCGGCACCCACGACCTCTGGATCCGCTACTGGCTCGCCGCCGGCGGCATCGACCCCGACAAGGACATCGAGACCATCGTGGTCCCGCCCCCGCAGATGGTGGCGAACATGAAGGTCGGCACCATGGACTGCTTCTGCGTCGGCGAGCCGTGGAACGCACAGCTCGTGCAGCAGGGCCTCGGCTACTCGGCGCTGACCACCGGCGAGATCTGGAAGGACCACCCGGAGAAGGCCTTCGCCATGCGGGCCTCCTGGGTCGAGAAGTACCCGAACGCCGCCAAGGCCCTGACCATGGCCGTGCTCGAAGCGCAGATCTGGTGCGACAAGCCGGAGAACCGCGACGAGTTCGCGGCGATCGTCGCCAAGCGCCAGTGGATCAACATCCCCGTCGCCGACGTCGCCGGCCGGATGAAGGGCACCATCGATTACGGCGACGGCCGCGTCGTCGAGAACAGCCCCTTCGTGATGAAGTTCTTCGCCGACGACGCCTCCTATCCCTACCAGAGCCACGGCCTCTGGTTCCTCACCGAGGACATCCGCTGGGGCAAGTTCGACGCGCAGACCGACACCAAGGCGCTGATCGCCAAGGTGAACCGCGAGGACATCTGGCGCGAGGCGGCCAAGGCGCTCGGCGTCAGCGCGATCCCGACCTCCACGTCGCGCGGCAAGGAGACCTTCTTCGACGGCAAGGTCTTCGACCCGGCCGATCCGGCCGCCTACCTGGCCAGCCTCGGCATCAAGAAGGTGGCGTGATGGCATCCTCCTCCGCTCTCGCCCTCGGCACTGCCGGCCGCGACACGGCCTCAGTGAAGTCGCGCGGTCCGATCATCACGATGAAGGGCATCAAGGGCGTCGCCGCCCGCGTGATCCCGCCGCTCGTGGTGCTCGCCGTCTTCATGCTGCTCTGGGAGATGCTGTGCTCCTCCCCGACGGCCGGCCTGCCGCCGCCCTCGCGCGTCGTCACCGAGGCCTGGGACGTCATCGCCCACCCGTTCTACGACAATGGCGGCACCGACAAAGGGCTCTTCTGGCACCTCGCCGCGAGCCTCCAGCGCGTGGCGCTGGGCTTCTCGCTGGCCGTGATCGCCGGCGTGATGCTCGGCACCCTCGTCGGCCAGTCCGAATGGGCGATGCGCGGGCTCGACCCGATCTTCCAGGTGCTGCGGACCATCCCGCCTTTGGCCTGGCTGCCCCTCTCCCTCGCGGCGTTCCGCGACGGCCAGCCCTCGGCCATCTTCGTGATCTTCATCACCTCGATCTGGCCGATCATCATCAACACCGCCGTCGGCATCCGCAACATTCCGCAGGACTATCGCAACGTCTCGGCCGTGATCCGGCTGAACCCGATCGAGTTCTTCTGGAAGATCATGCTGCCCTCGGCGGCACCGTACATCTTCACCGGCCTTCGCATCGGCGTCGGCCTGTCTTGGCTCGCCATCGTCGCGGCCGAGATGCTGATCGGCGGCGTCGGGATCGGCTTCTTCATCTGGGACGCGTGGAACTCCTCGCACATCAGCGAGATCATCGTCGCCCTCGTCTATGTCGGGCTCATCGGCTTCGTCCTCGACCGGCTGGTGGCCGGCGTCGGCTCGCTCGTGACCCGCGGCACCAGCGCAGCCTGAGGGACATCAGCATGGCCCATCTCACCCTCTCCCAGGTCGGCATCAGCTTCACCCGCGGCGGCAAGACGTCGGAAGTGCTGCGCGAGGTCGACCTCACCATCGCCAAGGGCGAGTTCGTCTCGATCATCGGCCATTCGGGCTGCGGCAAGTCGACGGTGCTCAACATCGTCGCCGGCCTGCTCAAGGCCTCAACCGGCGGCGTGCTGCTCGACGGCAAGGAGGTCAACGCCCCCGGCCCAGACCGCGCCGTGGTCTTCCAGAACCACTCGCTGCTGCCGTGGCTCACGGTCCGCGAAAACGTCGCGCTCGCCGTCGACAAGGTTTTTCGCGGCCGGAAGAGCCGTGCCGAGCGCACGGAGTGGATCGAGCACAACCTTGCCCTCGTGAACATGATGCACGCCGCCGACAAGCGCCCGCCGGAGATCTCCGGCGGCATGAAGCAGCGCGTCGGCATCGCCCGTGCGCTCGCCATGGAGCCGAAGGTGCTCTTGATGGACGAGCCCTTCGGCGCCCTCGACGCGCTCACCCGCGCCCATCTCCAGGACTCGATCATGGAGATCCAGATGCGGCTGAAGAACACCGTCATCATGATCACCCACGACGTGGACGAGGCGGTGCTGCTCTCCGACCGCATCGTGATGATGACGAACGGACCCTCCGCCACCATCGGCGAGATCCTGACCGTGCCTCTGAAGCGCCCGCGCCGCCGGCTCGACCTCGTCGAGGACGCCACCTACGTGCATGCCCGCGCCGCCGTGCTGGAGTTCCTCTACGCCCGCCACGCCCAGCCCGCCGTCCTCGCCGCGTGAGTCCGGGAAGCGGCATGAGTACACAAGAAAAGCTCGTCGTCGTCGGAAACGGCATGGCCTCGCTCCGCTTCCTGGAGCGGCTGACGGAGCGTGCGCCGGGCCGGTTCGACATCACCGTCGTCGGTGCCGAGCCGGTGGCCGCCTACAACCGGGTGCTGCTGTCCTCGCTGCTGGGCGGCGAGGTCGACGAGGCCGCCTGCGGCTTCCGCGGGCTCGACTGGTACGCCGAGCACGGCATCCGCCTGATCACCGGCGCGCCGGTCACCGCCATCGACCGGGCCAAGGCCACGGTCCATGTCGGAGACACCTTCGTCACCGGCTACGACCACCTCGTGCTGGCAGTCGGCTCCCTGCCGATCCGCTTGCCGCTGCCCGGCGGCGACCTGCCCGGCGTCGTCACGTTTCGCGACTTCGCCGACGTCGCCGCCATCCGCAAGGCGGCCGTCGAGCATGCCAGGGCCATCGTCATCGGTGGCGGCCTGCTCGGGCTCGAAGCCGCCGTCGGGCTCGCCCGGCTCGGCGTCGACACCACCCTGCTCCACGTCATGGACCGGGTGATGGAGCGTCAGCTCGACCACAGCGCCGCCCGCCTCGTGAAGGCGGCGATGGAAGCACGCGGCGTCAGGATGCTGCTCTCGGCCGACACCGCCTGCATCGAGGGCGAGACCCGCGTCGAGCGCCTGTGCCTCAAGGACGGCACCGTGCTCACCGCCGACCTCGTCGTGATGTCGGTGGGCATCAAGCCCTCGACCGCACTCGCCGCGGCCTGCGGCCTGGCGATCGGCCGCGGTATCAAGGTCGACGACCGCATGACGACCTCCGATCCGCGCATCTTCGCGCTCGGCGAATGCGCGGAGCATCGCGGCATGGCCTACGGCCTCGTCGAGCCCGCCTACGAGCAGGCCGAGGTGCTGAGCCGCTGCCTGCTCGGCGAGGACGCCGCCTATGCCGGCACCTTGCTGGCGACGAGCCTGAAGGTCTCGGGCCTGCCGGTGTTCTCCGCCGGCATCGTCGACACGCCGGACGGGGCCGAGGCGATCGTGCTGCACGATGCCGCCGCCGGCCTCTACCGCAAGCTGACGATCCAGGACGGCCGCCTCGCCGGCGCGGTCTTCGTCGGCGACATCTCCGAGCAGGCCCGGTGCAAGGAGCTCATCCGCACCGGCGCCGCACTCACTGCCGACGACCGGGACGACCTGATGTTCGGGACGCCCGCTCCATCCCCCGCCAAGACATCCCTCGCAGCGTGAAGGACGCAAGGAATGGCTGACGACCTCGCCGCTCTGGACTTCGACGCCGAGCAGAAGCGCTACCTCGAAGGCTTCGCCTCGGGCATCGCCGCCGCCCGCATGACCGGCGGCCTCGCTCTGGGCGGCGCGGCCTCGGGGCCCCCGGCCGAGCCGACCGGGCCGGACGCGATCCATCTCAAGGCGCAGGACCGCACGATCAAGGACGGCGGCAAGCTCTGCGACCAGGAGAAGTGGAAGCGCGCCGAGAACCCGTTCGAGGGCCATAACCGCCTGATCGCCGAGGCCGCGACGGGCAAGGCGCCGAAGCCCGAGGACAATTTCCGCTGGCGCTACCACGGCCTGTTCTGGCTCGCGCCGAACAAGACCCACTACATGTGCCGGCTGCGCATCCCGAACGGCATCCTGCACCACTGGCAGTTCGCCGGCATCGCCGATCTCGCCGACGCTCACGGAAGCCCCTACGCCCATGTCACCACCCGCGCGAACCTGCAGGTCCGCGAGATCGCGCCCGAGCACGGCCAGCCCTTCCTCGACGGGTTGACCGATCTCGGACTGACGGCCCGCGGCTCGGGTGCCGACAACATCCGCAACGTCACCGGCTCGCCCACCGCCGGCATCGACGCACAGGAGATCCTGGACACGCGCCCGCTCGCCAAGTCCTGGCACAACTGGATCCTGAACGACCGCTCGCTCTACGGCCTGCCCCGCAAGTTCAACGTCGCCTTCGATGGCGGCGGCGTCATGCCGGTGCTGGAGGAGACCAACGACATCGGCTTCCAGGCGATCGAGGTGCTCGAGGGCGCGGGCGTCGCAGCCGGCGTCTGGATGCGCCTCGTGCTCGGCGGCATCTCCGGCCACAAGGACCTCGCCCGCGACACCGGCGTGGTGCTGAAGCCGGAGGAGTGCAACGCGGTGGCCGACGCGATCCTGCGCGTCTTCATCGAGCACGGCGACCGGACCAACCGCAACAAGAGCCGGATGAAGTACGTCCTCGACGCCTGGGGCTTCGAGAAGTACCTCGCCGCCGTCGAGGAGAAGCTCGGGCGCAAGCTCGACCGGGTCGATCCGGCCCATGTCGCGCCGCGCAAGGTCACGAACCGCTTCGCCCATGTCGGCGTGCATGCCCAAGTCCAACAGGGCCTGAACTGGATCGGCGTCGTCCTGCCCGTCGGCAAGATGACCACCGACCAGATGCGGGCGCTCGCCAAGATCTCGTCCGAGTGCGGCGACGGCCAGATCCGCATGACGGTCTGGCAGAACTTCATCTTCTCAGGGGTGCCGGACGCGAAGGTCGCCGAGGTCGAGAGCCGGGTCGTCGCGCTCGGCCTCACCACCGCGGCCTCCAGCATCCGCGCCGGCCTCGTCGCCTGCACGGGCATGAACGGCTGCAAGTTCGCCGCCGCCGACACCAAGGGCGACGCGATGATCATCGCCGCCCACGTCGAGCAGGCCGTGCCGGCCCTCGACGTGCCGGTGAACGTCCACCTCACCGGCTGCCACCATTCCTGCGCCCAGCACTACATCGGCGATATCGGCCTGATCGGGGCCAAGGTCCCCGTCGGCGAGGAGGGCGACACCGTCGAGGGCTACGACATCGTCGTCGGCGGCGGCTTCGCCGAGAATCCGAAGATCGGCACCGAGATCTGGAAGGCCGTGAAGGCCGCGGAGTGCCCGGGCCGCGTCGAGGCCCTGCTCAAGACCTACCTCGCCCTCCGCGACGGCAAGGACGAGAGCTTCCAGGCCTTCACGGCCCGCAAGGGGCCGGACGCCCTGCGCGACGCCGCCGAAGAGCAGCCTGCGCTGAAGGCCGCGGCGTGATGGCTTCGGTCCAACACCCACCGTCATTCCGGGGCCGCGCAGCGGAACCCGGAATCCACGACTGGACACATCCCGTCCGCACATCCTCGACGCGGCGCGCTGCCCAACGGAAGCCCGGAGCCCAGTGGTGGATTCCGGGTTCGCCTGCGGCGCCCCGGAATGACGGGGGAGGTGGGGGCATCGTAACCTCTAGGAATTCACTCTCTCATTTCACGGCCTGCGGCCGGAGCGCAGCATGACCCAGCACGTTTCCCCGCCCCTCGTCCTGATCCCCGAGACCGCGCCGTTCAACGCGGACCAGCGCTCCTGGCTGTCGGGTTACTTCGCGGCGCTGCTCGGACCCGCGGTGGAGGGCGCCACCGCCCTCGCGCCGGGGGAGGGGCCGGCAACCGGTCCGCGGCTGGCGGACAACGACGACGCCCCCTGGCACGACCCATCCATGCCGATCACCGACCGCATGGACATGGCCAAGGAGCGGCCCGAGCCCCAGAAGCTCATGGCGGCCATGGCCCAGCAGGATTGCGGGCAGTGCGGCTACAACTGCGCCGACTATGCCAACGCGATCTTCCTGAAGAAGGAGGAGCGCCTGAACCTCTGTCAGCCCGGCGGCAAGGAAACGCTCCGGATGCTGAAGAAGCTCGACGAGGAGTTCGGCGCCTCGGGCAGCGCGGTGCCCGCGAAGGCGGATGACGGCGATGCGCCGAAGGCGGCGGCTGATCTCGGCCCCCTCGGCTTCTGCCGCGAGAACCCGGTCGAAGCGCTGTTCCTGTCCCGCCGCCGCCTCAACGATCCGGGCGGCGAGAAGGAGACCTGGCACGTCGAGATCGACCTCACGGACACGCCGATCGAGTACGTCGTCGGCGACAGCCTCGGGCTGTTTCCCGCCAACGCCCCGGCTCTGGCCGACGCGGTCATCGCCGAACTCGGCGCGCGGCCCGAGCGCATGATCGGCGGCAAGACCCTGCGCGACCGCCTGCTCACCGACTATTCCCTCGGCGCGGCCCCGGACGGGCTCTACCAGCTGCTCTCGCTGCTGACCTCGGGACCGGCCCGCAAAAAGGCGCAGGCGCTCTCGGCCGGCGAGGACCCGGACGGCGACGCTGCCTATCTCGACGTCCTCGGCGCACTCCACAAGTTCCCCGGCGCCCGCCCCGACGCCGAGGTCTTTCTGGAGTCCCTCGATGAGCTGCAGCCGCGGCTCTATTCGATCTCGTCGAGCCCGAAGGCCGATGTCGGCAAGGTTTCGCTGACCGTGGATGCGGTCCGCTACAACCATCGCTCGCGCCTGCGGCTCGGCGTCGCCTCCACCCATCTCGGAGAGCGCATCCCCGAGAAGACAAAAGTGAAAATCTACCTGCAGAAGGCGCACGGCTTCGCGCTGCCGGAGGATTTGTCGAAGGACGTGATCATGTGCGGGCCGGGCACCGGCATCGCGCCGTTCCGCGCTTTCCTGCGCGAGCGCGCCGCGACCCAGGCGCCGGGCCGCAACTGGCTGTTCTACGGCCACCAGCGGCAGGCCTCGGACTTCTTCTACAAGGACGAGCTCAACGCCCTGAAGGACCAGAAGGTGCTCAACCGCCTCTCGCTCGCCTGGTCGCGCGACGGCAGCGAGAAGACCTACGTCCAGGACCGCATGCGCGAGAACGGCGCCGATCTCTGGAAGTGGTTCGAGGGCGGCGCGCACTTCTACGTCTGCGGCGATGCCAAGCGCATGGCCAAGGACGTCGAGCGCGCCATCATCGACGTCGCCGCCCAGCATGGCGGCAAGTCGCCGGACGAGGCGGTCGCCTATCTCGCGGGTCTGAAGAAGGCCGGGCGGTATCAGGCGGACGTGTACTGACACACGCGAAACCCTCCCCCCTCTGCGGGGGAGGGTGCCTGCGGAGCAGGCGGGAGAGGGGAGCGCCCTCTCCGGAACTGTCGCTCCCCTCTCCCGGCCCGCTTCGCGGGCCACCCTCTCCCGCGGAGGGAAGAGGGTTTCGCGGGCAGCGCGGCCCGACTTTTGCTGCCTCAAACAAAAAACCCGCCGAGGCTCACGCCATGACCGTGCCCGTGTCCGACGCCACCGTAAAAACCACCTGCCCGTATTGCGGCGTGGGCTGCGGCGTGCTGGCCAGCCCGGACGGGCAGGGGGGGGCCGGGATCGCGGGCGACACGGAACATCCGGCAAATTTCGGCCGTCTCTGCTCCAAGGGCTCGGCGCTCGGCGAGACGCTCGGGTTCGAGGACCGGCTGCTGCACCCGATCGTCGACGGGGCGCGCGTGACCTGGGAAGGCGCCCTCGGCGCCGTCGCCGGCGGCCTCAAGAGGATCGCGGAGCAGCATGGGCCGGATTCAGTCGCGTTCTACCTCTCAGGCCAGTTGCTGACGGAAGACTATTACGTCGCCAACAAGCTCGCGAAGGGTTTCCTGGGCACGCCCCATGTCGACACCAATTCGCGGCTCTGCATGTCGAGCGCGGTGGCCGCCCATCGCCGCGCCTTCGGCTCGGACACGGTGCCCGGCTGCTACGAGGATCTCGACGAGGCCGACCTGTTGGTGCTCGTCGGCTCGAACACCGCCTGGTGCCATCCGATCCTCTACCGCCGCATGGCCGACGCGAAGGCGAAGCGCGGCACCACGATCGTCACGATCGATCCCCGCCGCACCCAGACCGGCGAGGAGGCCGACCTGCATCTCGGGCTGAAGCCCGGCAGCGATACCGCCCTGTTCTCCGGTCTCCTCGTGCATCTGGCCGGGCAGGGCGCGGTCGACCGGGCCTACGTCGCCGAGCACACCGCCGGCTTCGATGCCGCGCTGGAACGCGCCCACACGATCGCCCCGACCATCGCCGCCACCGCCGCAGCGACGGGCCTGAGCGAGGCCGATATCGGCCGGTTCTTCGCGCTGTTCACCCGCACGCGCCGGGTCGTGACCTGCTTCAGCCAGGGCGTGAACCAGTCGGCCCAGGGCACCGACAAGGGCAACGCCATCATCAACTGCCACCTCGCGACGGGGCGGATCGGGCAGCCGGGCATGGGTCCGTTCTCGCTCACCGGCCAGCCCAACGCCATGGGCGGCCGCGAGGTCGGCGGCTTGGCCAACATGCTCGCCGCGCACATGCATTTCGACAACCACGAGGTCGACAAGGTCCGCCGCTTCTGGAACGCGCCGAACATCATCACCGGCGAGGGCATGAAGGCGGTGGCGATGTTCGAGGCCATCGCCCGCGGCAAGATCAAGGCGCTCTGGGTGATGGGCACCAACCCCCTCGTGTCGATGCCGCGCGCCGACGCGATCCGCGAGGCGATCGCCGGGCTCGACCTCTACGTCGTCTCCGAGGTGCTCGCCACGAGCGACACCGCCCGCGCGACGGCCAGAAAAACCGTGCTGCTGCCGGCGCTGGCCTGGGGCGAGAAGGACGGAACCGTCACCAATTCCGAGCGCCGCATCTCGCGCCAGCGCCGGTTCCTGAAGGCCCCCGGCGAGGCCCGGGCCGACTGGGCGATCATGAGCGACGTCGCCAAGCGCCTCGGGCACGGCCGATCCTTCGCCTACACCTCCGCCGCGCAGATCTTTCGCGAGCACGCCGCGCTCTCGGCCTTCGAGAACGAGGGCACCCGCGACTTCGACATCGGCGGCCTCGCCGACCTCAGCGACCGCGCCTACGACGCGGCGGCTCCGGTGCAATGGCCGCTGACGAAGCGCGGGCCGGATCCGCGAAAAGGCCGGGCGCGGATGTTCGCGGACGGGCGGTTCTACACCTTCGACAGACGGGCCCGCTTCGTCGCGGTGCAGCCGCCGGCCCTGGCCCGGCCAGCGACCGCGGAGCATCCGCTGATCCTCAACACCGGCCGGGTGCGCGACCACTGGCACACCATGACGCGGACCGGAAAGAGCCAGCGCCTCTCGGCCCACCGCGCCGTGCCGTTCGTGGAAATCCATCCCGACGACGCCGCGTGCTACGGGCTGACCGAAGGCGGGTTCGCTCGGGTGACGACGGCGCATGCCGACGCGATCCTGGAAGTCGCGGTCAGCGACGGCGTGCGGCCGGGCAACATCTTCGCGCCGATGCACTGGAGCGACATGACCGCCTCGAACGGCCGCGTGGTGGCCCTCGTGCGCGGCGTTCCGGATCCCGTCTCCGGCCAACCCGAGTTGAAGGCGACGCCGGCCGCGGTCGAGCCCGTCGCCTATCGCTCCCGCGGCTACCTGCTGACCCGCTCGGCGCTGCCGGCCCCCACGGGCTGGTGGTGGACCCGCGCGACCGTCCAGGGCGGCTCCGGGCTGATCTTCGCCACCCAGGACGGTTCGCGAGAGGTGGCGCTCGCGCTGCGCGGCCTGTTTCCCGCGCACGAACTCGCCGAATATTCCGACCATGCGCGGGGCCTCTACCGGCTCGCGGCCTATCGCGAGGGCCGGCTCATGGCCTGCCTCGCCGTGGAGACCGGCGAGCGGCGCCCGGATTGGGAACTCGCCAAGCAGGTCTTCGCCGCGCCGGAGATCGAGGTGGCCGACCGGCGCAGCCTGCTCTCGGGCCGGACCCAGACGGCCTCGGTTGGGCCCGTGATCTGCGCCTGCCACGGCGTCGGCCTCGACGTCATCACCGCGACGATCGCCGCCGGCGCCGGCTCGGTCGAACAGGTCGGCGCGGCCTGCAAGGCCGGAACGAATTGCGGCTCGTGCATCCCAGAGATCCGCAAGCTGCTCGCCCCGGCGCTTGCGCGCGACGCCGCGTGAGGTCAGGTTTCGTCGCGAGATCTATCCAAGTCTCGCCCTCACCCTGAGGTGCCCGCGCCAGCGGGCCTCGGAGGGTCTTCCAGAAGCCATGCGCGAACTGGAGGCCCTTCCAGGCCGCCGCTTCGCGCCGGTACCTCAGGGTGAGGGCGAGAAGGGGATAGACCGAATTCGTTCGACCGCCGGAACTCGATCGTGTGTCACAGGCCATGAGCACGCCCCGCCAACCCCGCGAAACCCGCTCCGCCGGCCTCGAGCCGCTGGCGGTGCTGCCCGTGTTCGTGCCGCTGCAGGGCAAGCGCGCGGTGCTCGCCGGCTCGAACGGCGGCGCGCCCTGGAAGGTGAAGCTCCTCGCCGCCGCCGGGGCCAACGTCGACGTCTACGCCCCCGAGCCGAGCGAGGAACTGCTCGCCGTGCCGGGCGACATCGCCGCCGGCTCCGTCACCCTGCATCACCGCGAATGGACGCCGGCCGACCTGACGGGTGCCGCCTTCGCCATCGGCGCAATGGAGGACGAGGACGACTGCGTCCGTTTCGTCTCCGAGGCGCGAAAGGCAGGGGCCATCGTCAACGCCGTCGACCGGCCGCATCTCTGCGACGTGAAGTTCGGCGCCATCGTCAACCGTTCGCCCCTGGTGGTGGGCATCTCGACCGAGGGCGCCGCCCCCGTCTTCGGCCAGACCGTGCGCGCCCGCATCGAGGCGATGCTGCCGCGCGGGTTCGCCCGCTGGGTCGGCGCGGCGCGCGACTGGCGCGAGGCCGTGACCGGCCGCTTCCACGGCTTCTCCGAGCGCCGCGGCTTCTGGGAGCGCTTTACGGACCGTGCTTTCGCGGAGCCGGATCGGGCACCGACCGAGAGAGACCTCGAAGAACTTCTCGGACAGGCCGAGGCGGCACCGAAGGGCGGCGCGGTGACCCTCGTCGGCGCCGGGCCGGGCGACGCCGAGCTGCTGACCCTCAAGGCGCTCCGGGCGCTGCGCAACGCCGACGTCATCCTCTACGACGACCTCGTCGCCCCCGAGATCCTCGACTACGCGCGCCGCGAGGCCCGGACCATGCTGGTGGGCAAGACCGGGCACGGCCCGTCCTGCCGCCAGGACGACATCAACGCGCTGATGGTCTCGCTCGCCAAGTCCGGCAAGCAGGTGGTGCGGCTGAAATCCGGCGACCCGCTCGTCTTCGGCCGGGCCGGCGAGGAGATCGAGGCCTGCCGGCTCGCCGGGATCCCCTGCGCCGTGGTTCCCGGCGTCACCGCAGCGCAAGGCGCGGCCGCCTCGCTCGGCGTCTCGCTGACCCACCGCGACGCGGCGCGGCGCCTGCAATACGTCACCGGCCACGACCGCCGCGGGGCGTTGCCGGAGGACCTGAACTGGGGCGCGCTCGCCGATCCGAGCGTCACCACCGTGGTCTATATGCCCAAGCGCACCCTCGGCGTGCTGCTGGAGCGCGCCATCGCCGAAGGGCTCGCACCGGCGACGCCCGCACTCGTGGTGTTCAACGCGACCCGGCCCGAACAGGCCACCGTCACCGGCACGGCGTCGGATCTCGCCGCACGGATCGAGGCGGCCGGGCTCGAAGGACCGGCGATCCTGATGGTGGGCGAGGCCCTCGGGCGCCGCGAGGCCGGGGTGAGCGTCGAGAGCGGGCAGGACCGGCTGGCGATCTGAGCTCGTCCAGGCGAGGGGGCGACCGGACGCATGGGGCAGGCCTTGGCGTCCCGGCGCCGCGCCGGGTAGAGGTGCGTCCCCGCATCCGGACCCGCCATGATCGCCAAGCCCCGCGCCTTCCTGATCCTGCTCGCCTTCGCCGCCGGCCTGGTGGCGCTTTCGGCCGCGGCGATGATGTATCTGGCACCGAAGAACGATCAGGCCGTGAGGAGCGCCGTCGGCGGCCCGTTCACGCTGGTGAACCAGGACGGCAAGACGGTCACCGAACGCGATTTCGCCGGTGCGACGCATCTCGTCTTCTTCGGCTTCACCCATTGCCCGGACGTCTGCCCGACGACGCTGCAGCAGATCACCGATGTGCTCGCCGCGCTCGGCCCGAAGGCGGACAGGCTCAAGGTCGCCTTCGTCACCGTCGATCCGGAGCGCGACACGCCGGAGGTGCTCAAGACCTACCTGTCGAGCTTCGATTCGCGCATCACGGGTCTGACCGGCACGCCGGAACAGGTCGCGGCGACGGTGAAGGCCTATCGCGGCTATGCCCGCAAGGTCGAAGGCAAGGACGGCGACTACGTCATGGAGCACACGGCGCTGGTCTACGTGGTGGACGGCCGCAACGACTTCGTCAGCGCGCTCAACCTGCAGCGGCCGCCGCAGGACACGGCCAAGGAACTGGCTAATCGGATCTGACGTCGGGCGGCCGTCGCCGCTTCAGGTGCAGCGCCCCGCTGCGGGAGGTGCGCGACAGGCCGTGCTCGGTCTTGTTCCAGCGGTGGGGATGCCGGGCGAGTTCGAACACCGCCATCCAGGCGGCGATGCTGACGAGCGCGAAATAGAACGGCATCAGGGCGGTGAAGACCAGGAGGTCGGTCCAGCCGCGCCGAAGGCAGCCGACGGCCGCCGGAAGCCACATGGCGGCGAAGCCCGCGGCCAGGACGACGAGCGCGCCGGCATTCGTGAGATGCCCGATCAATCCGGCATCGGGCTTCGAGGCCGGCAAGGCCCACGCGATTCCGAGCCAGATCGTCAGGAGCGGGTAGAGCAGGGCCGAGACGACGGTGCCGGGCAACAGGACGACGGCGCACAACGCCTCGGCGAGCCCGAGCCTCCGGACCGCTTCGCGCGGACGTCGGCCGTGGGTGAAGCTCGTCTGCAGGAAGCCCTTGAGCCAGCGGGTCCGCTGCCGCAGCCAGGCCCGCAGGGTCTTGGGAGCCGCCTCGAAGGTCGGGCTCGGCAGGTCGCCGACGCGATAGCCGGCCAGCGCCAGCCGGATGCCGAGATCGGCATCCTCGGTGACGTTCCACGAATCCCAGCCGTGAAGCTCCCGCAGCACCCGCGTGCGGAAATGCGTCGAGGTTCCGCCCAGCGGCATCGGCATCCGCCACGCCGCCAAGGCGGGCAGCAGCACGTCGAAGAGGCCGGCATACTCGATCGCGAACAGCCGGGTCAGCCAGCTCTCGGCGCAGTTGTCGATGACGAGGCGGCCCTGCAGGCAGGCGGTCGAAGCCGGTTCGCGCGCAAACCGGTACGCCGCCTCGCGGAGCTGGCCGGGATCGACCTGATCCTCCGCGTCGTAGACGACGAGGAGGTCTCCGCGCGCCAGCGGCAAGCCGACGTTGAGCGCCCGCGGCTTCGTTCGCGGCGATCCCGGCGGCACGACGACGACTTCGAAGCGGGCCGGCAACGCCGCCGCATCGAGCGCTGCGGCGGTCGCGTCGTCGTCGGCTTCGATCAGGATCTTGATGTCGAGCTTGGCCTCCGGGTAGTCGCGGTATTATGCAGCAATCTCACCCAAAAGCGTTGACGTGAACGCTAGGGCTATTGGCCTTATGAGGCAACTAAACCAAAGCGATCAGGCTACTGAGCGCTGGAAAGCATGACGAAAAACACGAACGACGTCGCCCCGTGAGCGAGATGGGGCGCCCGCTTGCGCTTCGGGTTGTGCGGTGGCAGCAGTCTGCCATGAAGATCGTCAGCCTTGGCCTGTTCTGCCTAGCCCGTCGAATGATCGATGCCGTTGGCGTTCCGCCAGAACGCTATCCGTTCGATGATGCCTTCACAACGTTGCCAATCGTAAACCACTGCTTGGAAGACAATTTTGCTGATTTCTTAGATTTCGACCGCTTGCTGCCCTGTATGAACGACAACAGTTGGACGCCCGAAGTCTTCAGGCAACGATACAATGCTGGGCCGGTCTATGCGCATCACGATATGCGCACCGAAGAAAATCGTTCGAAGTTTGTCAGGCGCTCGAATCGGTTTCTCGGCCTGGACGCCTCAACCCTTCTCGTTGTGATGGGTGATGCGCCTGCTATTCTCAATGGCGAGCTACAGAGGCTTCGGGCGAACGCGACACGGTTGTTCGGCGACGCCAAGATCCTCGCAATCGCCTTTGGCGATGGCGCAGACTGGGCCTGCGATGGCGTCGAGATCGCTCGGGTCTATCCGACCGCGCCTACCCAAGATGGCCTGACGTTTCCGAACCAAGCCGACACAGACGAAGTTGTAGGGCGGATACGGGACGCGGCGGGGCGCCCTCGCGCCTAGGCCGGCAGGGCTGAGAGTTGAGCGGGGACCTGCCGAGCTTCTACCCGGCTCGGGAACCGTCCCTAAAAGCGTTGAGGAGGATGTAAATGCCAATCAGACCTGGACAACCTCCGGTTGTTCAGGGCCATATTGAACGAAGAGTGCGGGCTCGGTCTCGTCTTCGTCTACGCCGGCAAAACTGTTAGCAACCCGTTCTTTCCAAAGGAGATCCCACGCAGCCATGTGCTGATCCTGGGCTGCGAGCGTTTCGCGGATTGACTCCTCGATTGCAACCAATGCACCTCTGTGTTGCGTGTCGCGGCTATGCATGGTCCATCCTCAGGCCATCGCTTGATAGCAAAACAAGAACGAACCGTGAAGTCGATGGTTGCAAAAATTCCGTTAATCCGGACCCCCGAGCTGTTCATCGGATTTGTTGCCCCAATTGGCGCGGACGTAAAAGGGTGCATCGCCGACTTCCGAAAGTGCTTTGAGGAACTCAAGTATAATGTTGAAGAAATCAAGGCGACAGATGTATTTGATAGTTTGAAAGATATTATAACGCCTGACATTGCCCTCGATAAAACGAGTCAATATAAAAGATACAATTCATATATTAAATATGGAAACAAGCTAAGAGCCGAGTTTGGAGACAATGCCTTTCTCGCCGCTATCGCTATAGGCAAAATTATAAAACTTCGGCAGCAAAATATCAGTATCGGTAAATGCACGCCTTTTGAAAAAACCGTATATCTCATACATCAGTTTAAGCGCAAAGAAGAAATTAGCCTACTAAGATCCGTTTATGGACGCTTATTCTATCAGGTGTCGCTTTACTCTCGACGCGGAGCACGAGTTGACAATCTCGCAACGATTTTTGCCAGCGACGAGGGATCCGCGAATATAAATGAATTTAAAGCCCAAGCAGAAAGCATTATACAGATCGATGAAGACGAGAAAAATACTGATCACGGTCAGCGCGTATCTAAAGTTTTTAGTGACGGAGATTTAATTATTAGTGACGACGTCCAAACGCCATCCACATACACTCAAGCAAAACGCTTTTGTGAACTACTGTTTGGAGCAAATTTTATATCTCCAAACAAAAACGAATACGGCATGTTTATAGCAAAGGCGGCTGCTCTCAGGACGCTTGATTTGTCAAGGCAGGTTGGGGCTGCCATATTTTCTTGCGAAGGCGAAATCGTATCTATCGGTTCCAATGAGGTGCCGAAAGGAACGGGCGGCACATATTGGTGTGACGATGATTTTGACGACCGCGAGTATCTTAGAAAACAGGATTCCAATGACAAGAGAAAAAAAGAAATACTTTCAGAAATAGCAAATATCTTTGACCAGAAATTAGAAGACATACTTTCGTCCCAAAAAATACAAGACTCACAATTTATGGATGCTCTGGAGTATGGGCGAATTGTTCATGCTGAAATGTCCGCAATATCTGATGCAGCTCGACTCGGGCATCCGACGAAAGGCAGCTCATTGTATTGCACAACCTTCCCTTGCCACATGTGTGCTAAACATATTGTAGCCGCCGGTATAAAAAAGGTAATATTTTTAGAGCCATATCCAAAAAGTCTTGTAACAAAATTACATAGTGACTCTATCTTGGTAGAAGGTAGCGATAGAGGAAAATATAAAGATTTTCCTTCTGCGGAATTTGAACATTTTTTTGGAATATCTCCCCGCAGATACAGAGAACTGTTTGAGCGGGGTAGCAGAAAAAATGCAGACGGGTCCTTCAAGGAATGGATCTTTAATCCTCCGCGCCCAAATCTAAGTATTACAACGCCATACTATAGTCAAGACGAGACAAAAATATTTGCGGACGTAATTGCTACTTATATGAGACTGAAAAACCTTCCCCCTGATATTCTTGACCCTAAACCGCTATCCCAAGCTAATCCCGCAGTTTCCACAACCGGACGTTCGAGCGCCAGCCAGCGTCGGAAATCCGTCCCTGCTGACAAGCCCGTGAGAGGTTCTGAATAAGCCGATATGCTACGGCCTTGCGCAGCATCATGTCCCTGTCGTCCCACCCCTTCATGCGGATGACGGCCAGCGCAATCTCTCGCGTGGTGAGGGGCTTCCCCGCTTCCTCTAGGGCTCGCTTGCAGAGCTTGAACATCTCCCCGTAGGCGAACAGCCGGTTGAGATGGGCGTATGCCGGGAAACGCGTCTGTGTGCCCGGAGACAAGTCATAGAGCGACAGAACGGCAGTGAGGCTCGACAGGTCGCGCTCGGCCGCGTCGAGCTGCCGGCGTAGTTCCGCAATGTGTGCCTCAACCTGATCCCGCTTGGCGCGGAGCGTGGTGACGACCTGGGGAAGCGCCATCTCAGGCGGCCTTCTGGTGACGCTGCCAGTAGCCCTTCCACACCTGAGACGGCGCGTGGCGCAGGCTGGCTCCCGTCATCATCAGATACTGCTCACCGTTGCTGACGCGACGGTAGTTCTCACGCCAAGCCATCTCACCGGCATAGGCGGCGAGGTAGGGGCCAGCGACGTGGTGATGGATGCCCATCTCAGAACGGCGAAGGCGGGAGAAGAACGACTCCGCTTGGTTCGTGCAGGCCTCGCCGTCGCTGTAGGCCTGCTGATGGTTGATGCGGTGGGTCAGGAACGTCTCGTGCAGTTTATTCCAACCGGCTGCCTCGTCAGCGTGAACGACGCTGCCGGGGGCGACACGAGCCTTAATTGTCTCAATTGACTCGGCCTCGGCGCGGAAGGCGAAGGTGAGAGCCTTGCCCTTGCGCTCGCGGATAACGACCACGACCCGACGCTTGCCGGTTTGGTTCTCGGCGAGGCGACGGTCGCGGCGATCCTCCTTGCGGTTCTCAGGACGGACGTGGCCGCCAAAGTACGCTCCGTCCACTTCGACCGTGCCGGAAACGGTGGCTTCGGCGGACTCGGCGGCGACGGCCTCGCGGAGCTTGTGCGCCATCACAAACGCCGTCCGGTACTGGCAATCGAGGTCGCGGGAGAGTTGGAGGGCAGAGTGACCCTTGGCACCGTTGGCGAAGATGGCGATGGCGAGAAGGTGGTCGCGGATCGGCAGCTTGCGGCTAGCGAAGATGGTGCCCGACGTGACGCTGTATTGATGGCGGCAGCCGGCGCACTTGAAGAGCTTGCGGGTGGCGATGAAGGAGTGCTTGAGGCAGCCGCAGCGCGGGCAGAAGGGTTCGCCGTTCGTATCGCACCAGCGGATCAGCTTGAACGTCGTCCAGGCCCCGTCGTCCGACAGCCGCGCGACTTTGGCGAGGGAGAGGGAGCGAGCGGCGCGGGAGAGAAGGAAGTGCTGGGCCACAGCGTCACCTGAACGTTTTGCGTTGAGGTGAGTTATATTGTCAATAAGATATCAGGTCAACGCTTTTAATCGCCCTTGACCGTTAAAAACGTCCATGTTACCGAATTTGCGTGATGACGCCTGAGCAATGCCGCGCTGCCCGTAGTTGGCTCGGTTGGCCGCAGCAAGAGCTGGCCAAGCGATCGAACGTGGGCCTAAGCACAATACGCCAGTTTGAGAGCGGCCTCCGTAACCCCATCGCCAACAACCTGTCGGCGCTGAGACGGGCGTTGGAGGAGGCTGGTATCGTGCTGATGACAGATCCGGCCGGGATCACCTTCGTTGGCAACCCCGGCACGGAGACTCAGAACGGCAGCGGAGATGCGCCGTGATGCGAGAGGCCGCGCACGATCTTGGAGACCGTGCCGCCGTTAACGCAGAAGTAATGCGAAGCCTTCGACTGACTCCACTCAAGTACCAAAACGGCGTGGAGGATGTGGCAGGCGGTGAGATGGTCGCAAGGAAACTCGGGAATCATAGCTGGTCCTCGTCGCCACACAGGCGAGTTCTAGGATCCGGCTTGAACGAAACGCCCAAAAATGCGATTTTACGGCTGCGGGCCTCGCTTTTTGGTCGCTTGTCCAAACCGGACGGTGATTGAGTTGCAGGGTTCGGCCTGAGGTCGGTGTTAGCGCACCGACCTCAGGCCATCAGGCTCTTCTGAGCCCATGGCAGCCGACCATGATGTTCTCCTCCGGTTAGCGCCGGTCAGGACGCGGGGTGGAACAGGTAGCTCACTCAAAGAAACCTTTGGACGAGCCGGCATCTGGGCCGTTCGGCGGTGAGACGCCGGACGGCCCATTCTTTTGGGATGGTACTGCGTAAAGAGCCCCATCCTTTACAAGGCGACCCTGCCTAACTAAGCGTGATAAGGCGCTGTAGCCGTATTGCGGGTTCTTGGTAACTCGTTCAACGAACTCATCGTTGTTGCGCAAAGCTTCCATTAGGGTCTTGGGCCTAATCGGACCATTCTCTAATATGAATTTGGCAATGAATAGTCCGACGCCAGTCAAGCCACTTTCGTCGGCATCATCATCGAGATCGCCAGATTGACTTAAGGCGTCATAGAGTGCAGCCGAATAGACTTTGTCCGCGTGCCTGACGACTTGCCCATCATCCTCCATACGCTCTAAAGCAGCGTAAAGACCGTTAGGGTTGCGAGCTAAACGCTCTTTTACCTCTTCGTTGTCGCCATCTCGTATGCCTTGAGCAATCTCCTTTGGAAGCAATCCTCGGGTAGCGGCGCTTATCACAGGCTCAATCGCGCGACGCCAAACGGAGCGAGTGGCTTCTCCTCCGTCTGAGGCCGGCATTATAGAAAACAGAGTGGCTTTGAACTGTGCAGGCAAAATGAGCGAGATCGCCTCAAACCAGCGGTCTTCCTGCTCAAGCTTACTTTGAAGCCGACCAATCTCAGCTGCGATCTCGTCGCGTTCGACCCTTCGACGAAGGATCTCTTCGCGCGTCAAGCTAAAGTTCCAAGAGGATGATTCGGACACGCGCACGACTCCAACCCCGGTCTTATCGCCGATATCCCTTTACCCCGCAATAGCGACAGGGATGAAGACAGGAGGTTAGGAGATACGGGCATCCGAAGGTTCGAACCTAATAAGGTCACTTGGCATCGCTTCACCACTCACCTCAACGCTTTTGGGTGAGCTTGCTGCATAATACCGGGTAGTCGAGCCGCCCCAGGGTGTGGATCAGCCGCGGCAGGATCACCGCCTCGCGGTAGAGGGCGACCAGGATCGTGTAGGTCGGCAGCGCGCGCTCGGGGACCCGGCGGCCGCCGCTTTCCGGCTCGGTGCGTGCCGGGACCATCACGGCGGAAAGGCGCAGCGTCAGCATGGCCAGGACGGCGCCTTGCCCGACTGCGAGCAGCGCGAGCCCGATCGCCTGGGGCAACCATCCGGCCGCGAGGAACAGCAGGACGACGAGCCCGAACAGGCACAGGCTCGGCCAGGCCGGCCCGGGCGTGCAGGACCATTCCGGATAATGCCGCGGCAAGTCGTTGGCGGCGCCGTCGGCGATCGCATCCGCGAAGCACGCGAAGGCCGCCAGCCGCAACCGGCGCGGCGAGGTGATGGCCGGCGGGCTCGCCATCCGTGCATATCCCGCCAGCAGGCGCGCGATGGCCGCGCCGCGCGGTGCCGCGACGACGGATCGCACCGACCCGTCCGCGAGGGGTGCCGCCCCCACCTCGAGGATCTGCGGGTAGCGCGCGTTCTCGCCGAGTGGGACGTGATCGAGAAATACGGTGCCGAGGGCGCGGGCGAGGGCGCGGTAGAACAGCTCCTCGTCCATCAGACCGCGGTTGACGAGGACCGTCGCGGCGTCGGTTCCGCAGATGCGGGCGAGGGCAGCCGCCTGGGCGAGGGTGGCATGGGGGACGCCCTCGCCCAGCAGGAAGCCGATCTCGGGCGGCAGGGTCGCCCGGCTCGCGGGTCCGCCAACGGCTGGGTTCGCCAAGCGGCCACTCGCAGGAACTCGCAGACATGCTAGGAAGCGAGGGTGAGCCAGACCTCGTCTTCACACGATCACTGCCGACGAAATGTTGCCCCTGGGTCAAGGCCCGGGAGACGGCTTGCTGTGGGTCTCGCCCTGGCCTCCGCACTCCTCCTCGCGGGTGTGGCCGAGCGAGCGCAGTCGCAGGTGTCCGCTCCGGCACCGGTCCCCGGCGTCGCGATCCCGAATTTCTGGAATCCGCGCGCCCGCGGCGAGCGGGTCGAGGCACCGCAGCTCGGGCGCGCCATCCGCTTCCTCACCGACGACGAGTTTCCGCCGCTGCATTTCGCCGGTCCCGACGGCAATCCGACTGGCTTCTCGGTGGAACTGGCGCGCGCGGTCTGCGACCGGCTCGCGATCACCTGCTCGGTCCAGGCGCGCCGCTTCGATACGCTGCTCGACGCCCTCGACGAGAAGCAGGGCGACGTGGTCGCCGCCGCGATCCCGCTGACGGCGGGGTTGCGTGCCCGCTTTCTGTCGACTCGTCCGTATTTCCGCTGGCCGGCGCGCTTCGTCGCCCGCGGCGACAAAGGGCTGCCGGCCCCCTCGGCCCAGGCGCTGACCGGCAAGAGCGTCGGCGCGATCGAGGGGAGCGCGCACGCGGCTTACGTGAAGGTGTTCTTTCCCGCGGCGACGCTGACACCCTTCCCCGATCTTTCGGCGGCCGAAGGCGCGCTGAAGCGGGGCGAGGTCGATTACCTCTTCGCCGACGGCCTCAACCTCGCCCTGTGGATCGGCGGCCAGGATTCCGAGCGCTGCTGCGCATTCGTCGGAGGCGATTACCTGGAGAGCCGCTATTTCGGCGAAGGCATCGGACTCGTCACCCGTACCGAGGACGCCGCGCTTTCCCGCGCCCTCGACGATGCGCTCCAACGCGTCTGGGACGACGGGAAGTATGCCGAGCTCTACCTGCGGTTCTTCCCGGTCAGCCCGTTCTGAACGCCCGCGTTGACCGGCCCGGAGCCGGTCCATAGGGTGCGGCCCCTCCGCCGACCGATGCGTCCGCGCGCTCCCGTTTTCCTTGCCCAAGCCCCGTCCTCGCCCAAGCCCCTTCCTTGCCCAAGCTCCTTCCTTGCCCAAGCTCCCGATCATGACCGCCCCGCTCGCCCTCGATCCCGACATCCTCGACGCCGCCGCCACGGCCGCCGCATGGCCCTTCGAGGAGGCGCGCAAGCTCGTGGCGCGGCTGGAGCGCCGACCGAAGCACGAAGTGCTGTTCGAGACCGGCTACGGCCCCTCGGGCCTGCCGCATATCGGCACGTTCGGAGAAGTCGCCCGGACTTCGATGGTGCGCCACGCCTTCCGGGTGCTGACCAACGACAGCGTGCCGACGCGGCTGATCGCGTTTTCGGACGACATGGACGGCCTGCGGAAGGTGCCGACCAACGTGCCGAACCAGAACCTGCTGGCCGGCGCCCTGAACCTTCCGCTGACCCAGGTGCCCGACCCGTTCGGCACGCATGACAGCTTCGGCGCGCACAACAACGCCGAGCTGCGCCGCTTCCTCGACGCCTTCGGCTTCGACTACGAGTTCCGCTCGGCGACCGAATGCTACAAGGCCGGCATCTTCGACGACACGCTGCGTCTGGTCCTCGACCGCTACGACGCGCTGATGGCGATCATGCTGCCGTCGCTCAGGGCCGAGCGCTCGGCCTCCTATTCGCCGTTCCTGCCGATCCATCCGGTGACGGGTCACGTCATGCAGGTGTCGATCGACGAAGTGCGGCCGGCCTCCGGCACCATCGTCTGGCGCGATCCCGCCACCGGCGAGGGCTACGAGACGCCCGTCACCGGCGGCCACGCCAAGCTGCAATGGAAGCCCGATTGGGCGATGCGCTGGGTGGCTTTGGGCATCGACTACGAGATGGCCGGCAAGGACCTGATCGATTCCGTCAAGCTGTCGGGGCGGATCGCCCAGGCGCTCGGCGCCGAGCCGCCGGAAGGCTTCAACTACGAGCTGTTCCTCGACGAAAACGGCCAGAAGATCTCGAAGTCGAAGGGCAACGGCCTGACCATCGACGAATGGCTCGCCTACGGCACCCCGGATTCGCTCTCGCTGTTTATGTACACCAAGCCGCGCGAGGCCAAGCGCCTGTTCTTCGACGTGATCCCGCGCAACGTCGACGAGTACGACAACTTTCTCGGGCGCTATCCCAAGCAGGACGCGAAGCTCCGCCTCGGCAACCCGGTCTGGCACCTGCATGCCGGCGCGCCGCCGGAACCGGAGGCGATCGACGCCTCCGGCACGACGATCAGCTTCGCCATGCTGCTCAATCTCGTGGCGGTGGCCAACGCCGAGACGCCCGACGTGCTCTGGGGCTTCATCCGCCGCTACGCGCCCGATGTCGGCCCGCAGACGCATCCCCGGCTCGCGGCGCTCGTCGACCGCGCGCTCGCCTATTATCGGGACTTCGTGCGGCCGCAGAAGCAATACCGGGCGCCGACCGCCGAGGAAGCCGCGGCCTTGCGCGATCTCTCGGATACGCTCGACGGCCACGATGGCTCCGCCGATCCGGAGGCGCTACAGGCGGTGGTCTACGAGGTCGGTCGCCGGCATTTCCCCGACCTGTCCGGCAAGGCCAAGAGCCCGGACGGGCGCCCCGGCGTCGCGAAGACCTGGTTCGCCTCGATCTACACCGTGCTGTTCGGCGAGGCGCAGGGGCCGCGCTTCGGCTCGTTCATCGCGCTCTATGGCGTGCCGGAGACGCGGGCATTGATCGGCAAGGCGCTCGACGGCGACCTCGCCGCCGAACATGCGGCCTTCCTCGAAGCCCGCAAGGCGGCCTGAGGTCCGCGGCCCATCGGCTGCACCAGCGCGTTTATCCGGCAGACCATGCCACCGGGCTCCGGCCGCCATTCGACCTCGCCGCCGAAGGCATCGGCCAGCGACCGCTCGATCAACCGCGAGCCGAAGCCGCGGCGGGTCGGAGGGGCGACGTTCGGCCCGTCATGCTCGCTCCAGCGCAGGGCGAACCGGCGCCGGCCCTGGTCGCGATAGGTCCGCCACGCCACCTCGACGCGCCCGCGTTCGACCGAGAGGGCACCATACTTCACCGCGTTGGTGGCGAGTTCGTGCAGCGCCATGGAAAGCGCGAGCGCCTGACCCGGCCCGAGGCGGACCGCCGGTCCGGCCAGGTGGACGCGATCGGGCTCGCCGCCGAGATGCGGGGTCAAGGCGGTCTCGACGATCCTGGCGACGCCGGCACCGGCATGGCGTTCCTCGATCAGCAAACCCTGGGTCTGTCCGAGAGCCACGATGCGTGCCGTCAGGCTCTCGCGGGCCTCCTCCGCACAGACGGGCTCGCGCAGCACCTGGCGGACCATCGCCTGAACCAGGGCGAGCGAGTTCTTCAGGCGATGCGCCAACTCGTTCACCATCAGGCGCTGCTGCGTGTAGCGGGCGAGGAGGACGGCGTGCGCCTGTTCGGAGACCTGAAGCCGCGTCCGAAGCGCCGCAAGATCCCGCTCGAGGCCGGCGGCCCGCGGATCGCCCCGCGTCGACGCCAGATCGACGAGAACGCCGTCGGCGTTCCCTCCGGCGTTCGAGGGAGCACGCGCGAACACGACCTTGTCGAGTCGATCGGTCATGACGGATTTCAAGCGTAAGCCGTATCGGATCGAAGGCTCCGGAGAGCAGGACACGCGACGGCAAGGAACACCGAATGAACGTTCGATGATCAATACATCAATGCGCGTATGCAACAATCGCCGCGCGGAAAAATGTTTTCGTTAGAATTCGAGCCGCCGATGAAGCGCGCCGATCTCGGGAATTCTCTCGTGGCCACGCGGAGGCGATCTGCATTCGAGCCGACCGGTGCGGGGTCCGGTCGAGACCTGCGCCATGCGGATGCCGCCGGCACAGGCCACGAGGTTCCGGGCCGAGACGATCCGTCCGCGCAGGAGCGGGCCCGGCCAGCGGCGGGGGGAAAGCATCGAACCAGGGCACGTGGCCCAGGCGGAACGGGTCCAGAGAGGGCGGCTGCGACGAGTACCGGTGGTCGGCAACGCACGTCAGGCACAACTCCCCAGTCGAAGGGAATAAAAGCATAGTATCGTCGCACTGTCAAGGGTCGTCACGCGCGTACGGAAGCGCGACGTTTCGTGGTCGGGCCGGTCCATGGGACGCCCTGGGACAGGCGGGACAACCGTCCCAATCGTTCGTCGATCCGAACGCCGGGCGGCCGTCATGTCTCTCACCAGACTCCCGCTGCGCCAGGGTGGCCGGATTCGAGACGCACCGGCGTCGGCTCGCCGACGAAGGCCTCGACACCTTCCCCGATCGACGCCTGCGTCGCGGAGCGCGTGCGGGGAGGACGGCGCGGTTTACAGCGGCCGGGGTCGCGGCTAACACCCGAGCCCACACCTCACACCCGAGTTTCACACCAGATGCGCGCCGAGATCGAGCAGGCCTCGGATGCCGCCAAGCAGTCTATAGGACTGCTGAGGAGGCATCTTTGACTGGGACACCGTCGACAAACGCCTCGCGGAACTGAACGCCGCTTCGGAGGATCCAGAGCTGTGGAACGACGCCGAAGCCGCGCAAAAAGTCATGCGCGAGCGCCAGCAGCTCGACGAGGCCGTCAACGCCATCCGTAAGCTCGAGCAGGATCTCGACGACGGAGCGATGCTGATCGAGCTCGGCGAGTCGGAGGGCGACGAGGCCTCGATCCGCGAGGGCGAGGCCACCATCAAGGCAGTGGAGAAGGAGGCGGCCGGCCGGCAGGTCGAGACCCTGCTTTCGGGCGAGGCCGACGCCTTCGACACCTATCTCGAGGTCCATGCCGGAGCAGGGGGCACCGAGAGCCAGGACTGGGCCAACATGCTGCAGCGCATGTACGGGCGCTGGGCCGAGCGCAAGAAGTTCAAGGTCGACATCGTCGAGATGACCGACGGCGAAGAGGCCGGGATCAAGGGCGCCACGCTCCTGATCAAGGGCCACAACGCCTATGGCCGGCTCAAGACGGAGTCGGGCGTGCACCGGCTGGTGCGCATCTCGCCCTATGATTCCAACGCGCGCCGGCACACCAGCTTCGCCAGCGTCTGGGTCTATCCGGTGATCGACGACCGGATCGAGATCGAGATCAAGGAATCCGATTGCCGCATCGACACTTACCGGTCGTCGGGCGCGGGCGGCCAGCACGTCAACACCACCGACTCGGCGGTGCGCATCACCCACAACCCCACCGGGATCGTGGTGGCGTGCCAGCAGGAGCGCTCGCAGCACAAGAACCGGGCGACCGCCTGGAACATGCTGCGCGCCCGCATGTACGAAGCCGAGCTGAAGAAGCGGGAAGAGAAGGCGAACGCGGAGGCGGCCTCCAAGACCGACATCGGCTGGGGGCACCAGATCCGTTCCTATGTGCTGCAGCCCTATCAGCTCGTGAAGGACCTGCGCACCGGCACCCAGTCGACCGACCCGGACGAGGTGCTCGACGGCGCCATCGACCCGTTCATCGAGGCGTCGCTGGCCCAGCGGCTCTACGGGGCGACGGAGAACGTCGAGGACATCGACTGATCGGTCTCGGCCCCTGCCGAGACCGGGCGAAGGCCTATCTCGGCAGGGCCAGCTTCTGCAGCTGAGCCTTCGACCACGCGAGCCAGGATCCCGTTCCCAGGCCGTCTACGCCCGGCGAGGTGTCCGCAACCTCTCCGCTGAGGCTGGCGCCGGCCCTCAGGAACCGCTCCGGGTCGACGGGCTGCCCATCGATCCGGACCTCGTAGTGCAGGTGGTTGCCGGTGGAGCGCCCCGTCGAACCGACGCGGCCGACGACGGCGCCGGCCTCGACCCGCTGCCCCGGCGCGACCGTGTAGCTCGCCAGATGCGCGTAGCGCGTGACGAAGCCCTGGCCGTGGTCGATCTCGACCATGTTGCCGTAGCCGCCGCCGTATTCCGCCGCCGTGACCCGACCGGCCGCCGTCGCCCGGGCGGCGGTGCCGTGGTCGGCCCGCATGTCGAGCCCGGTATGCATGGCGAGCCCGCGGGTGAACGGATCGAAACGGGCGCCGAACTCGCTGGTGGTGACGGCGTCTTCGGCGAGCGGCCTGCGGAAGGGCAGGGCGGCCACGGTTCGGTTCAGACGCTCCGCATCGGCGGCCGCACGCTGCGCCTCGGCCAGCGCGAGATCGAAGGTATCGCCGCTCAGCGGAACCAGGGGGCCGCCGATGCCGCGCTCGAACTTGTAGAAGCGGGCCGGATCGACGCCGGCCTGGAGGATCACGCCACGGAAGCGGTCGGCTTTGCGCACGGCCGTCGCGGCGATGCCGCCGAGCACCTGCGACTGCCGCTCGGCCAAACGGTCGAGCCGGGTTGCGAGACCGGCGATGTGACGATCGAGCCGGCGCTCCGGCGCCTCGGCGCGATCGCCTCCGCGCATACGCAGGTCGAAGGAGTCGGCGGGTTCGCCGGGTGTCGGGAAGGGCTTTTGCGGTTGCGCGGGGATCGGCTGAGCGCGCGGCGGGGCGGCCGGGATCGAGCCGGTCGTCTCGGGATCGCCGGCGCCGAGACCGGCGAGCAGTCCCTGGCGCTTCTCGATCAGCGCCTGCCGCTCGGTGAGCGCTGTGAGCCGGCCCTCGAAGCCCTCGCGGTTCCGCACCCTCTCGCTGTCGGAGCGCTCGACCTGGGTCTGCAGCGCGCCGACCTGCGCCTCGTAGGCCAGTTGCACCGCCCGTACTTGGCCGAAGAAACGGCCGAGCATCTCGTCGTGAAACACGATGTAATAGCTGGTCGCGCCCGACCAGAGCGTGCTCGCGGCGAGCGCCATGGCCAGCACCGGCACGAGCCTGCTCCGGCGTGGGGGAACCGGACGGTCATCCCCGCGGCGGCGGCGCGGCGCGGCGTCGGCGGCCAGGACGTTCGATGGTGGGATGGGTCGCATTCAGGCCGAACCGAAGAGCCGAGTGCGCCCACCACACAGCGTCAAGGTTAACGAAGCGAAAAAGCGCCCGCCCCGCCCGTCGCATCAGCCGAGCGCGCGGGCCGCCTCCAGCACCTCCTCGGCATGGCCCGGCACCTTCACCTTCGGCCAGATCCGGGCGATCCTCCCCTCACCGTCGATCAGCATCGTGGTGCGCTCGACGCCCATGTACTTGCGCCCGTACATGCTCTTCTCGACCCAGACGCCGTAGGCTTCGAGCATCGCCTTGGCCTCGTCCGAGGCGAGGGGGAAGGTCAGCCCATACTTCGCGCGGAACTTGTCGTGGCTCTTCACCGAATCGGGGGAGACGCCGACCACCGTGGCACCCGCCGCCGCGAAGGCGTCGGCGAGGGCGTTGAAGCCCTGCGCCTCCAGAGTGCAGCCGCTGGTGTCGTCTTTCGGATAGAAATACAGTACCACCTTGCCGCCTTTGAGCCCATCGAGCGCGATCGTCTCGCCTCCTGCGCCGGCTAAGCTGAAATCCGGGGCGGTTTGACCCTGTTCGAGAGGCATCATGCCTTCCTTTCGGCTGATTGATGGTGTGCCTCGGAACCGCGCCTCACAGTTGTGGCGCGCCACGCCGACAGACGCGACAGACCCAGGCCCGCCACCCGATTAGCCCGGGCGTGTGGGCCGATCCAGCGGCGAAGGATGAATGGACCAGGAAACGGCCCACTCGCTCCTCAAGGAGGCGGTGACCGGCGAGGCTGCGCCGCGGCGTAAGCCGTCGAAGCCGCCGCGCAGGGTGCGCGGCCGTGTCCGCCGTTCCTGTTTCTGGACCGCGTTCGCACTGGTCCTCGTGCTCGGGCTCGGTGGCGGCCTCGCCGTGTACCGCCTGTCGCAGGGGCCGTTGCGGATCGACGGCATGTCCGAGCGGGTCGCCGCCGGCCTCGCCGGCAGCATCGGACCCGGCTGGCGGGTCGATCTCAGGGACAGCGCGCTGGAGCTCGATTCCGAGAACTCACTGGCCTTGCGCGTCGCCGGGCTCGACGTGTTCAACCCGGAGGGCGCGCTGGTCGTGCGGGCGCCGCTCGCAGTCGTCAGCATCGACACCTGGGGCCTGCTGCGCCTCTCGGTGCAGCCGCGCTCCATCGAATTCCGCGACCTCAGCATGACGGCGCTCGTCCACGGCGACGGCTCGATCGCCTTCGCCGCCTCCTCGCCCTCCCAGGAGGGCGCGGCCAAGCCCCATACCCTGCCGAGCGTCGACGGCGCCCGCGGCACCGTCTCGCCGCTCTCGGCCGCCGTCGCATCGATCTTCGGCGTCGTGCTCGACTCGGCCGGCGTCGTCGGCGCCCTCGACAGGGCTCGCATCACCAACGGCCGCCTGACCCTCATCGACGACGCGGCCCGCGAGCGCGCGGTGTTCGAGCGCGTCAACGGCCTGTTCCGGCGCGACGCCGTGCGCGACGCCCGCATCTTCGAGCTGCGCATCGACGGCCCGCACGGCGAATGGCGCTTCGGCGGTGACCTGCATGAAGAGGGCGGCGGCAAGCGCACCGGCACCATCACCCTCGACGACCTGCCGGTCACAGACATGCTGTTGCTCGGCGGCCTCTCGAAGCTGCCCGTCGAGACCGACCTGAAGCTCTCGGCCTCCGCCGACGTCGCGATCGATCGGGGGCGGATCGAGACCATGAAGGCCGGGATCCGCTCCAGCGCCGGCAACCTCCTCATCGAGGAGAAGGACTTCAACCCGGTCACCATCGAGACGCTGAACGCTGCGGTGAGCTGGGACGAGGCACGCCGCGCCCTCAAGCTCGATTCCCTGGTCTATGACGGGGCCGGAAACAGCGCACGCCTGGAGGGCGCCTTCGCCCAGAGCCCGACGGGCTCGGGCAGCGACTGGACCTTCCGCTTCGGCGGCCGCGACGCGGTGATGCGTGGCGCCACTGCGGCCGATCCTCCCGTGAAGATCGCCGAGATCGATGGCCAGCTCACCGGCCGGGCCGGCGGCATCAGCATCGACAGCTTCACACTGAAGGGCGAGGGGCTCAACGGCCGCGTCGCCGGCACCATCGGCACCAGCGCCGACGATGACGGCGTGACCCTGCGCATCACGGCCGCCGACACGGAGGGACGGCTCGCCCTGCGGCTCTGGCCGGAGCACATCGCGCCGGGCGTCCGCAACTACCTCGTCGACTACCTGCGCGGCGGCAAGGTCGACACCACCGACATCGTCATCGACATGAGCGGGGCCGAGGTCGCGGCGGCGACGAAGGGCGACCCGATGCCCGACCAGGCGCTGCACATCGCCTTCGCCGTGTCGCAGGCGGGTCTGACCGTATCGAAGGATGCGCCTCCGCTGAGCCACGGCAAGGTCACCGGCACCATTACCGGCCGCACCACGACGATCGTAGGCGCCACCGCCGACATCCGCATGGCCGACAACCGAGCCCTCGGTATCAGCGACGGGTCGTTCCAGATCCGCGATCCCCAGCCGGGCAAGATCATCGCCCAGATCGGCCTACGCCTCGGCGGGGGTGCCGACGCGGTCGCGGCCCTGCTCCAGACCAAGATGTTCAAGGGTCTCACGGGCACCGAGATCGACCCGGCCACGGTGAAGGGCCACGCGGACCTGCGCATCGATTTTCCATTGAACCTCAAGCACGTGCCGGACCTTGCGGAGATCCCGATCACGCTCAGCGGAGCCCTGTCCGACCTCTTCGTCGACAGGGCCTTCGGCAAAGAGCGCTTCGAGGCCGGACACTTCGCCCTGAACTACGACCGCAGTGGCTTCGTCATGAAGGGCGATGGCCGGGTGCTCGGCGCGCCCGTCACGATCGACCTGAAGCAGCCGAAGCCCGGCGCACCCGGCGAGGCGCTGGTGACCCTCGTCCTCGACGAGAGCTTTCGCGCCAAGAAGGGATTGCCCGTGGCGCCGCAGCTGACCGGGTCGATTCCCGCGCGGATCACGGTGCCGATCGGCCGCCCCGGCCCCGGCAAGCCGCCGATCCGGATCGAGGCCGATCTCGCGAAGGCCGGCATCGACGGCGTGCTGCCCGGCTGGTCGAAGGCCTCGGGAAAGCCGGGAAAGCTCGCCTTCACCCTGGTCGAGACCGCCTCGGGCGGCTCGGAGCTGCGCGAAATCGCCCTCGACGCCGCGCCGGTGCTGGCGCGCGGCAGCGCCGCGATCACCGCGGAGGGCGGCTTCGACCGGGCCGACATCACCAGCCTCAAGCTCTCGCCGGGCGACGACATGCGCGTCTCGGTCGACCGCACCGGCGGCCTCTACAAGGTCTCGGTGAAGGGCGCGGTGGCCGATGCCCGCCCCTTCCTCAAGGCGCTGACGAGCTCGGACTCGAAGAAGGGCAAGGACAAGGACGGCAAGGACGTCGAGGCCGACATCGCCCTCAACATCCTCACCGGCTTCAACGGCGAGGCGCTGACGGGCGCGAACCTCAAGTTGACGATGCGCGACGGCGACGTTCGCAGCGCGCAGATCAAGGGCCGTTTCGGCAACGCCCCCCTGACCGCGACGATCCGGCCGGAGCGCGGCCAGCCGCTGCTCGCCCTCGATTCCGACGATTCCGGCGCGACGCTGCGCTTCTTCGACGTCTACAAGCGGATGTATGGCGGCAAGCTCGACCTCGACCTGTTCCTGAACGACGGGCCGCAGGCGGGCGTCGTGAAAATTACGAACTTCGTCCTGCGCGACGAGCCGGCCCTGTCGCGGATCATGGCCTCCGGGCCGGCGGCGGGCGATGCCGTCGATGCGCGCGGCCGCCGCGTGGCCGCCGCCAACGACGTCGGCTTCGACCGCATGCGCGCGAATTTTTCGCGCAGCGGCGCCCGAGTGAGCTTCCGCGACGCGGCGATCTCGAACGCGGCGATGGGCTTCACCATGGGCGGCTGGCTCGACACCGCCAAGGAGCGCACCCAGATCGACGGCACCTTCGTGCCGCTCTACGCCCTGAACAACGTGGTGGCGCAGATTCCCGTGGTCGGCCCACTGCTCGGCGGAGACCGCAACGAGGGCCTGTTCGGCGTGAACTTCGCCGTGTCGGGTCCGATCGCCAAGCCGACGGTCAGCGTGAACCCCCTCTCGGCCGTCGCGCCGGGCTTCCTGCGCCAGCTCTTCGGAGCAGGTGGCGGTGGCGGCGAGGCTTCCGCCAACGGTCAGCCGGAGCGCTGACGCGAACGGTGCCGAATCATTTCCGTCGTTGCGAGCGCGGCCCTGGGTTGCTTCGCCTACGGCTCGCAACGCCGATGCCGGAATCGCATCACCCCTTGCGCAGCAGCACGTGCTTCTTCTTGCCGAAGGACAGCTTGATCACCCCGTCCTTCATGTCGCCGCTGCGCAGCACGGAGCGCTCATCGCTGACCTGGACGTCGTTGACGCGCAGGCCGCCGCTCTTCACCTGCCGCCGCGCCTCGCTGGTGGAGGGTAGCAGCCGCGCGTATTCGGGTCCGAAGGCGGTGAGCACGCCGATGCCGGCATCGAGCAGGTCGGCCGAGACCATGACGGTGGGCAGATCCGCCGCGACGGTGCCCTCGACGAAAGTCTTGCGCGCGGTTTCGGCGGCGGCCTCGGCCGCCTCGCGACCATGCATGAGGGCCGTCGCCTCCGTGGCGAGCGTCTTCTTGGCCTCGTTGATCTCGGCGCCACCGAGCGCTTCGAGCCGGGCGATCTCGTCCATGGGAAGCAGGGTGAACAGCTTGAGGAAGCGGCCGACATCGGCGTCCTCGGTGTTCCGCCAGAACTGCCAGTAATCGTAAGGGCTCAGCATGCCCGCATCGAGCCAGACGGCGCCGGCGGCGGTCTTGCCCATCTTGGCGCCGGACGCCGTGGTGAGCAGGGGACAGGTCAGGCCATAGAGCTGGGGCGTGCCCATGCGCCGGCCGAGATCGAGCCCCATGACGATGTTGCCCCACTGGTCCGAGCCGCCCATCTGGGCGACGCAGCCGTAGCGCCGGTTCAGCTCGACGAAGTCGTAGGACTGGAGGATCATGTAGTTGAACTCCAGGAACGAGAGCTCCTGATCGCGCTCCAGCCGCATCCGCACGCTGTCCATCGACAGCATCCGGTTCACCGAGAAGTGGCGGCCGATATCGCGCAGCATCTCGATGTAGTTGAGCTTCGTCAGCCACTCGGCGTTGTCGACCATCAGCGCCTCGGTCGTGCCCTCACCGAAGGTCAGGAACTTGGCGAAGGTCTTGCCGATGCCGAGCTTGTTCGACTCGATCTGCTCGAGCGTCAGGATCTTTCGGGTCTCGTCGCGGCCCGAGGGGTCGCCGACCCGGGTGGTGCCGCCGCCCATCAGGGCGATCGGCTTGCCGGCTTTCGTAGCCTGCAGCCAATGCAGCATCATGATCGAGAGCAGGTGGCCGATATGGAGCGAGGCCGCCGTGCAGTCGTAGCCGACATAGGTGGTCAGCCGGCCCTCCAGCGCCGCCGTGTCGATGCCTTCGAGATCGGAGGTCTGATGGATGTAGCCGCGCTCGGTCAGCACCCGCAGGAAATCGGATTTCGGCGCGAAGGGCTCGGCGGCGGTCATGTCGGATCGGTCTCGATGGTGGGCGTTGGTGGCGCGACAGGGCCGCGGCCGGCATGGTAGCTCCCCGAAACGCGAGGAACGGTCGGGCGGCTCTTAGCAGGGCCACCTGGGAAAGACGACGGGGCGTCGGGGCATGACGATGAAGCGCGCGATCGGCCTGATGAGCGGCACCTCTCTCGACGGGGTCGACGTCGCCCTGATCGAGACCGACGGCGAGCGGGTGCAGATCACCAAGGGCCGCAACAACTTCCTCGATCCGCTGGGGCCGACCGGCTACCGCGGCTACGAGGAGGAGGAGCGCACGCTGCTACGCCGGGCGACCCGCGACGCCGAGAGCGTGATCCTGCCGAGCGACCGGCCCGGACACCTGCCGGAGGCCGAGGTCTTCGTCACCCGGGCGCATGCGGAAGCGGTCGAGCGCTTCCTCGCCGACAACGGCCTGAGCGCGGCCGACATCGAAGTGATCGGCTTCCACGGCCAGACCGTGATCCACCGGCCCCAGGCGCGCATCAGCATCCAGATCGGCGACGGCCAGGCGCTGGCCGACCGCGTCGGCATTCCCGTCGTGTCGGACCTCCGCCGGGCCGACATCGACGCGGGCGGGCAGGGGGCGCCGCTGGTGCCGATCTTTCACAAGGCGCTCGCCGAAGCCGCGGGCTTCGAGGGCGCCTTCGGCATCCTCAACATCGGCGGCGTCGCCAACGCGACGCTGATCGACTCACGCGGCGGCGTCGTCGCCTTCGACACGGGCCCCGGCAACGCGCTGATCGACGAGTGGATGCAGGAGCGCGAGAACAAGAACCTCGACGACGGCGGCCGCACCGCCGCCCGCGGCAAGCCCGACGACCAGCTGCTCGCCTGGCTGCTGCAGCACCCGTTCTTCGCCAAGACCCCGCCGAAGTCCCTCGACCGCAACTGGTTCTCCCACAAGCTCGCCGGGCAGCTCTCCACCGAGGACGGCGCCGCCACGCTCACGGCCTTCACGGCGCGGGCCGTGCTGCTCGCCCTCGACCACGCCCCGGAGCGGCCGACGCGTTGGGTGATCGCAGGCGGGGGCGCCAAGAACGGCGAGCTGATGCGGCTGCTCACCACCCTGCTCGACGCCGAGATCCTGATGGCCGACGCCATCGGCTGGTCCTCCGCCTTCCTTGAGGCGCAGGCCTTCGCCTACCTCGCCATGCGCACGCTGAAGGACCTGCCGATCACGTTCCCAAGTACGACCGGGGTGAGCCGGCCGATTTCGGGGGGCGTGCTGTCGCGGCCGCGGTGAGCGGTCTTGCGCCGCACCAGTTCTGCCATCCCCCAACGATCCTCATGCTGAGGCGCCCGCGCCAGCGGGCCTCGAAGCACGGCCGACGCTCCTGCAGGCCGACCAGCGGCTCGTGATCTTGGAGGAACCGATACCGTGCTTCGAGGCCGCTCCGCGGCACCCAGCATGAGGAGCGTGGCAGGTGCCAGTTGTGGCATCGCCTGAGGACAGAACCTGGAGGTCCGTCACATTGGCTCCGGACGATCTCGCACCGGGTCGCGGCGGCGGCTAGGCTTGGCCGAAGGTCGAGCCGGAGACGATGGAATGGAGCAGCAGCTTCGCACGGGCGCCGTCGCCATCGGAATCCTGCTGACCGGCATCGTGCCGGCCGCGGCCTTCGACTGCGCCAAGGCCCGCCTCCCCATCGAGACGGCGATCTGCGCCGACCACGCCGCCAAGGCCTCGGACGACGCCATGGAGGCCGCCTTCGAGACCCTGCGCCCGGCCCTCGCCGGCCCGCAGAATCAGGCGGCGCTCGACGACCAGCGCGCCTGGCTCAAGCAGCGCAACACGGACTGCCTGCGGAACAAGACTCCTGCATCCTGCATCGCGGACGCGAACCGCGCCCGCATCGGCATCCTCACCGCCCAGCCGGAATCCGGCCCCGGCCTGGAACGCCGGCCGCAGCCGTTCTTCGTCCGTCAGGCCGGCAGTCGCGCCAAGGTCGACGTGGCCCTTCAACTCTACAAGTTTGCCGAGCCGGCCTCTCCCGGCGAGCGGCTCCTGAACGCCCGCACCGACGAAACCGCCGCCAAGACCGACTTCAGGAAGGAGGAGCCGGAGGACCGCGACTGGAGCCGCGAGGAGAGCTGGACGATCGCCTATGCCTCGCCCGTCTTCCTCTCGGTCTGGGCCGCGAGCTACGATTACAGCGGCGGCGCCCATGGCAGTACCGGCGGCCGGGGCATCCACATCGACTTGCGTAGGGGCCGCATCCTCACCTTCGCCGACCTGTTCGACGCCAAGGCCGCCACCGAGATCGAGAGACGCTGCCTCAAGCAGATCAAGGCCGAGAAGATCGAGCGCGGCGCCGGCGACGACGACCAGACCGATCTGCCCAAGCAGGTGGCGGAGGTGGTGAAGGACCTCGGCAACTGGTCCATCAAGGAGAAGGCCGCCTCGGTCTATTTCGCCCACTATGCCATCGCCTCCTACGCCAAGGGCACCTATGACTGCGACCTGCCGATGGACGTGCTGAACACGCTGTCGAAGGTGCCGCTGCCGCCGCGTTGAGCGATGGCCGTCATGCGCCTGGGCGTTTGTGCCTCCCGGCCTCCCGCGCTAGAGCGGGCCTCACGATGTCCCACAACACGTTCGGCCACCTGTTCCGCGTCACCACCTTCGGCGAGAGCCACGGGGTCGCCCTCGGCTGCGTGGTCGACGGCTGCCCGCCCGGCCTCGCGCTGGAGGTGGAGGAGATCCAGGCAGAGCTCGACCGGAGGAAGCCCGGCCAGTCACGCTTCACCACGCAGCGCCGCGAGCCCGACGAGGTCAGGATCCTGTCCGGCGTCTTCGCCGACGACCGCACCGGAGGACGCCAGCTCACCACCGGGACGCCGATCGCGCTGGTGATCGAGAACACCGACCAGCGCTCGAAGGACTATTCCGAGATCCGAGACAGCTACCGCCCGGGTCACGCCGACTACGCTTACGACGTCAAGTACGGGTTTCGCGACTATCGCGGCGGTGGGCGTTCCTCGGCCCGCGAGACGGCGGCGCGGGTCGCGGCAGGCGCCATTGCGCGCAAGGTGCTGCCGGGCGTCAGCATCCGCGCCGCGCTGGTGCAGATGGGGCCGCACGCCATCGACCGCGCGAACTGGGATTGGGACGAGGTCGGCCGCAATCCCTTCTTCTGTCCGGATGCCGCCGCAGCCGCGACCTACGAAAAATTCCTCGACGAGATCCGAAAAACCGGCTCGTCGATCGGTGCGGTGATCGAGGTGGTGGCCGAGGGCGTGCCCGTCGGCCTCGGCGCGCCGGTCTACGGCAAGCTCGATGCTGATCTCGCGGCGGCGATGATGTCGATCAACGCGGTCAAGGGTGTCGAGATCGGCGACGGCTTCGCCTCGGCTGCGCTCCGCGGCGAGGACAACGCCGACGAGATGCGCTCCGGCAACGATGGCCCCGCCTTCCTCGCCAACCATGCCGGCGGCGTCCTCGGCGGCATTTCCACCGGGCAGCCGGTGGTGGTGCGCTTCGCGGTGAAGCCGACCTCCTCGATCCTGACGCCGCGCCGCACCGTCACCCGAGACAATCGCGACGTCGAGATCGTCACCAAGGGCCGCCACGATCCCTGCGTGGGCATCCGCGCCGTCCCTGTGGCTGAGGCCATGATGGCGTGCGTGCTCGCCGATCACTATCTGCGCCATCGCGGGCAGGTCGGCGAACCGGCCCGCGGCGCCTGAACAAGAATTCGGAACGGACAGTGACCCAGCATTCCCGCGTCTCCGAGGCCGTCGAGGCCTTCGCCCGTGGCGAGATCGTCGTCGTGACCGACGACGACGATCGCGAGAATGAGGGCGACCTCGTCGTCGCCGCCTCGCTCTGCACACCGGAAAAGATGGCGTTCATCATCCGCAACACGTGCGGCATCGTCTGCGCGCCGGTGACGCTCGACGAGGCGCGCCGGCTGAACCTCGCCCCAATGGTCGCCTCGAACGACGCGCCGCTGGGCACGGCTTTCACGGTGACGGTCGACGTGAAGCATGGGCTGACCACGGGCATCTCGGCCGAGCAGCGCTGCAACACGGTGCGGGCGCTGGCCAACGGCAACATGGGCGCGACGGATTTCGTGCGCCCCGGCCATGTCTTCCCGCTGATCGCCCGCGACGGCGGCGTGCTGATGCGCTCGGGCCATACGGAAGCCGCCGTCGACCTCTGCAAGCTCGCCGAACTGCCGCCCGTCGGCGTGATCTGCGAGCTCGCCAACGACGACGGCACCGTGATGAAGGGGCCGCAGATCGACGCCTTCGCCGAGACGCACGGCCTCAAGCGCGTCTCCGTCGCCGACATGATCGCCTACCGCCAGGCCCGCGACCGGCTAGTCGAGCGCGTCGGCAGCTTCCCGGTGAAGACCGAGCACGGCCCGATGACGGGCTACGCCTACGTCACGCCCTTCGAGACGATCCAGCAATTCGCCTTTGTGCACGGCGAGATCGGCGACGGGCGCGACGTGCTGGTACGCCTGCACCGCTCGAACGTGGTTGCCGACGTGATCGAGGGCGGCCGGCAGATCGACTGCGTGATGCGTCGCTTCGCGAAGGAGGGCAGGGGGATCCTCGTCTACCTGCGCGACGGCACCGCCGGCGTCCCGCTCTCGCGCTATGCGGAGGAGGGCGCCGAGGCGCAACGCGTGCGGCAGTGGCGCGAGGTCGGCCTCGGCGCCCAGATCCTGCGCGACCTCGGCGTCAGCTCGATCCGCAACCTCGCGACCTCGTCGCGCGCCTATGTCGGGCTGTCGGGTTTTGGGATCGAGCTTTTAGGGGATGAGCCGCTGGAGGGGTAAAGGCCCCTTCGAGCGCAAGCCCTCCCTCGGCCGCGAGCTTGCGGATTTACACATCGCCGACGGCGACGATGCATTGCCCGCTCCATGGCGCTCTCCTCCCCCTTGCGGAGAGGAGGTAGGAGGTGGGGGTGCTGCAGACGGGACCGGGACGCTCGGTCCTGAACCACCCCCACCCCCTGACCCCTCCTCGCAAGGGGGAGGGAAACGCGCTTTGGCTGAAAGCCCTTGTCGTGTGCGAAGCCGACTTGTGCACCCGCAAGCCCCTCGGCGGGGGTGAGATCCGCGTCGCCAATCTCGAACCACCGAAGGCTTACAGTGACCGAAGGTCTACTCTTTCCGGGCCGGAGCTTCGCCGCGTTCCTCTTCGACATGGATGGCACGGTGCTGACCTCGATCGCCTCTGCCGAGCGGGTCTGGTCGCGCTGGGCGGCGCGTCACGGCCTCGATGTCGCGGCCTTCCTGCCGACGATCCACGGGGTGCGCACCGTGGAGACCATCGCCCGGCTCGGCCTGCCCGGCGTCGATCCGCAAGCGGAAGCCGATGCGATCATGCAGGCCGAGATGGTGGACGTCGCCGATGTCGATCCCATCGCGGGAGCCGCCCGATTCCTCGCATCGTTGCCGCCCGAGTGCTGGGCGATCGTGACCTCGGCCCCCCGGAAGCTCGCGGAATGCAGGCTCGCAGCCGCCGGCCTGCCCCTGCCGCCGCTGATGATCGCCGCCGAGGATGTCGCGCACGGCAAGCCCGCGCCCGACTGCTTCCGGCTCGCCGCGGACACACTTGGAGTTTCCGCCGACGCGTGTCTCGTGTTCGAGGATGCGCCGGCCGGCATCGCGGCAGCGGAGGCCGCCGACGCGGCTGTCGTCGTCATCACTGCCACGCATACGAAGGTCGTCGAATCGCGGCACCCGGCGCGGGCGAACTACGAGAACTTGGCCGTTCTGTTCGAGCCGGATGGCAGACTTACCTTGATGTCGGTCGCGTAGCGGACGGGTACGCGCCTGGATCCTTACCGCCCCATCAGTGCATCGACATGGGCCGCGACTGAGCGGCTCAAACCTTCGAGGTCGTAGCCGCCCTCCAGCACCGAGACGACGCGGCCTCCGCCGTGCTTGTGCGCGATTTCCATCAGCCGGCGCGTCGCCCACCCGAAATCGGATTCGTCGAGCCGCAGGTTCGCCAGCGGGTCCAGGTGATGCGCGTCGAACCCGGCCGAGATCACGATGAGGTCGGGGGCGAAGGCGTCGAGCCGGGACACGATCCCGGCCTCGAACGCCTCACGAAACACAGCGCCGTCGTCTCCGGCCTTGAGCGGCACGTTGACGATGGTGTCGTGATCGCCCCGCTCCCCCTTCGCGCCGGTGCCGGGAAACAGCGGCATCTGGTGGGTCGAGGCGTACATCACGTCCCTGTCGTCCCAGAAGATGTCCTGGGTGCCGTTGCCGTGGTGGACGTCCCAGTCGACGATCGCGACGCGGGTGGCGCCGTGGGCCTTGCGGGCGTGGCGCGCGGCGATCGCCGCGGTGTTGAACAGGCAGAAGCCCATCGGCGTGGCGCGCTCGGCGTGATGGCCCGGCGGCCGCATCGCCACGAAGGCGTTGGCGCATTCTCCGGCCATCACCGCGTCGACCGCGTGCGTCGCCCCGCCGACGGCATGCAGCACCGCCTTCAAGGTGCCGGGCGACATCAGCGTGTCCGAATCGATCTGGACGAAGCCCTCATCCGGCGAGGCCCTGGCGATCATCTCGACGTACTCGGCCGGGTGCGCCAACTCCGCCGTCGCGAGTTCGGCGCGCGGGGCGAGGCAGCGGACGAGCGCGGAGAAGCTCTCGCGCTCCAAGGCACGTTCGACCGCCCGGATGCGGGCAGGGCGCTCCGGGTGCCCCTCCGGCATGACGTGGTCGAGGGAGCAGGGATGGCTCACGTACAGCGTGGTCACGATCATCCTCCCGGCGCGGAGCCGTTTCCGCGGGCAGCTCTCGCTGTCTCATCTTGGCAACAAGCGCAGCAAATGCGCAACGGTTCCGCTTGGCAAGACCAGCTTGCCACAGTCCTGGCCACGAAGCTCAGCAATATAGCGCAAACCCCATCGTGCGATCCGGCGGGGACCTTCGCCTATCGGGGCAACCACGTCATGCGTTCCCATCTCGCACTCCTCGCCCTCGCCCCGCTCGGCGCGTCGCTCGCCGGCTGCATGTCGGAACGGGCTGCGTTGCCACCGGTTCAGCTCGCTGCCCTGACACCTCCCGGCACCGTCGGCCCCGGAGGCGTGAAGCCCATGGAAATCCCGCCTCCCCCGCCGTTCTTTCCGCCGGGTCCCGAGCGCGACCGTGAATGGCTGAAGCTCGCGCCGTCCGCCCAGATCAACGATCCCGAGCTCCGGCGTACCGTCATCGATTATCCGACGAAGGAGAAGCCCGGGACGATCATCGTGTCGACGGCGGAAAAGCGCCTGTACTTCGTCATGCCGGGCGGTCAGGCGATGCGCTACCCGGTCTCCGTCGGCAAGGAAGGCGCCTCCTGGTCCGGCACGGCCAATGTCGACCGCAAGATGGAATGGCCGGACTGGAACCCGCCGAAGGAGATGCTCGCGCGCAAGCCCGAGCTGCCCACACGGCTCGAAGGCGGCCCGCTCAACCCGATCGGCGCGCGCTCGCTGTTCCTCGCTCAGAACGGCAAGGACACGCTGTTCCGCATCCACGGCACCAACGAACCCGAGAAGATCGGCCAATCGGTCTCGTCCGGCTGCATCCGGATGCTCAATGAGGATGCGATGGACCTCTATACCCGCGTTCCGATCGGGACGAAGGTCGTGGTGCTCTAGGCTCGCGCATCGACCCACCGGACATGAGACGCGGAGCGACGGGGCGGCACAGGGTGCCGCCCCGAATTGTTTTGGCGTGCACCGTCGTGCGCTCGCGCCTTCCTGCGCAAATCGGCAAAAAGCGGCGGATTGCCGATACCATTTCGAAAGCACCAATCGTGATGGCGCTTTAACCTGAAATTCCGTTCAGATTTGGCCGTTAACCTCTGAGAGCAATCCCGGATCGTACAGTCACGACATACAGAAACACGGGACCGGCGCAACACAAGCCGGAAGGAAGCAGGACATGAGCAACGTTTCACTTCAACTCTTCTGCAACCGTATTGCCGAGGCCGGTCGCATCACGCGGGACGACGTGCGGAGCCTCAGCGAGACCTACCTTGCCGATGGCCTGACGCATCGCGACGAAGCCGACCTGCTGCTCGCTCTCGATCGGGCCGTGACCGACAAGGACGCGAGCTTCGCCGACCTGCTCATCGCCCTGGTGGTCGATTTCGCGGTCTGGGGCGAGCGCTCGACGGGTGCCGTCAATCGGGATGCCGCAGGGTGGCTCGCCGCCTCGATCGCGGGGCGCTCGGGACCGACCCCGACCGGTTCGCGGATCGCGATGGACGTCGTGCGCGAAGCCCAATGGAGCGACGAAGCCCTCGTGGCCTTCGCCCTGGAAGCCAACCGCTGGACGCGCCAGCCCGTGGCCATGCGCCGCCAGCATTTCGCGCTCGCCGCCTGAACCGAGGCACATCCCTGCAGGTAGGATCGTATTCACTTTCGCCGGTCGCCCGGCACAGCTTTCGCCGGCTGCGCAAGTGCTTTATCGGAATGCAGCCGGGGTTTGGCCCCGACGCTCGTCCGATGACGCTTCCTCCCACTTGCGGCCCGCGATGTTCGAAAAGATCCTGATTGCCAACCGGGGCGAGATCGCCTGCCGCATCATCAAGACGGCCCGCCGGATGGGCATCAAGACGGTGGCGGTCTATTCGGACGCCGACCGTGACGCCGTCCACGTCGCCATGGCCGACGAGGCGGTTCATATCGGTCCCGCATCGGCCGCGGAATCCTATCTCGTCATCGACAAGATCATCGACGCCTGCAAGCAGACCGGCGCACAGGCCGTGCATCCGGGCTACGGCTTTCTGTCCGAACGTGAATCCTTCCCGAAGGCGCTCGCGGCCGCCGGCATCACCTTCATCGGGCCGAACCCGGGCGCGATCGCCGCCATGGGCGACAAGATCGAGTCGAAGAAGGCCGCCGCCGCCGCCAACGTCTCGACCGTCCCCGGCTTCCTCGGGGTGATCACCGACGCCGAGCATGCTGTGAAGATCGCCGACGAGATCGGCTATCCCGTCATGATCAAGGCCTCGGCCGGCGGCGGCGGCAAGGGCATGCGCATCGCCGAATCCGCGGGTGAGGTGAAGGAAGGCTTCGATCGCGCCAAGTCCGAGGCCTCGTCCTCCTTCGGCGACGATCGCGTCTTCATCGAGAAGTTCATCACCGATCCGCGCCACATCGAAATCCAGGTGATCGGCGACAAGCACGGCAACGTGATCTACCTCGGCGAGCGCGAGTGCTCGATCCAGCGCCGCAACCAGAAGGTCATCGAGGAAGCCCCGAGCCCGCTCCTCGACGAAGAGACGCGCCGAAAGATGGGCGAGCAGGCCGTCGCTCTCGCCAAGGCCGTCGACTACGACTCGGCCGGCACCGTCGAGTTCGTCGCCGGCCAGGACAAGTCCTTCTACTTCCTCGAGATGAACACCCGGCTCCAGGTCGAGCACCCGGTCACCGAGATGATCACCGGGCTCGACCTCGTCGAGCTGATGATCCGGGTCGCGGCCGGCGAGACGCTACCGCTCGCCCAGGACGACGTGAAGCTCAACGGCTGGGCGGTGGAGAGCCGCGTCTACGCCGAGGACCCGACCCGAAACTTCCTGCCCTCCATCGGACGCCTCACCACCTACCGGCCCCCGGCCGAGGGGCCGTCGGGCGAGGCGATCGTGCGCAACGATACCGGCGTGGAGGAAGGCGGCGAGATCGCCATCCACTACGATCCGATGATCGCCAAGCTGGTGACCTGGGCGCCGACCCGTCTGCAGGCCATCGAGGCGCAGGGCACCGCCCTCGACGCCTTCGCCATCGACGGCATCCGCCACAACATTCCGTTCCTGGCGACGCTGATGGCGCATCCGCGCTGGCGCGAGGGCAACCTCTCGACGGGCTTCATCAAGGAGGAATTCCCGGAGGGCTTCGTCGCGCCCGCTCCCGAAGGCGCGGTCGCGCTGCGGCTCGCGGCCGTGGCGGCGGCGATCGACCACAAGCTCAACGTGCGCAAGCGCGGGATCTCCGGCCAGATGCGCGATCCGGAACTGCTGCATTTCGAGCGCGAGCGCGTGGTGCACCTCGGCGACCAGACCTTCGACGTCACCGTCGCCACCATCGGCAACGACCTCGTCGTCACGAGCGCGGACGGCACGGTGACGCCCGTGCTCAGCGACTGGCGTCCGGGCGAGCCGGTCTGGACCGGCACCGTCGGCGAGGAGCAGGTCGCGATCCAGGTCCGCAGCGTGCTCAACGGCGTCTTCCTGCAGCATGCCGGCGCCGCCGCGAACGCCCGCGTCTACACGCGCCGCGAGGCCGAACTCGCCGCACTGATGCCCGTCAAGGAGACCGGCGATTCCGGCAAGCAGCTGCTCTGCCCGATGCCCGGCCTCGTGAAGCAGATCCTGGTCGAGGAAGGCCAGGAGGTGAAGGTCGGCGAGCCGCTCGCCATCGTCGAGGCCATGAAGATGGAGAACGTGCTGCGCGCCGAGCGCGACGGCAAGATATCCACGATCGCGGCGAAGGAGGGCGACAGCCTGGCGGTGGACGAGGTGATCCTCGAATTCGCGTGAGCGTATGCCGCGAGGACAACGGCCGCCCGGACTATCCGACCTCGCCTACGATGAGCGGGCGAAGCTTTCGGCCACGGGGCTCGACAACGAGGCTGTTGCGTTCATCGTGGTCGGCGTCGTGACGCCGGTCACCGCAGTGAATTTCGGCGTTCCGTCCGCGCCGGCCATCAGCGTCTAAACGGCGATTTTCGCCGGCATTTGGTTCTGCGCCGCGACGGACCGACATTGGCTTGGACGACGCGTTCTACGGAGTCTCAAGCCGTGAATTCCGGCCAGATCTTCGCCACCTTCGTGATCCCGGCTTTCGTCTTGACGGCAGCCTAGCTCGCCGTGCTCGCTCACGAGCGCGCTGGCCGGCGGCTCGATCGCAAGCCGCCGGGCGAGTGACTGCCGCGAACTGCGCTCAGCCTCACAGCTTCTCGATCAGCGCCGTCGCTGCAGCAGGGTTGCGGACTTTCGCCCCCGAGATGAAGAACGCGAAAACGTCTCGCTTCCGCTTCTCGGACGTGTCTCCACCGATCGTCGGCAGGTCGTCCGGCACACCGCCGGCAGCATACGTGTTCAGCCGCTTCGCCCACGTGTCGAGATCAGCCTCCGAATAGCCGGTCTCGACATCGGCCCGGCTCCGCTGCAGACGGAGATAAACGAAGTCGGCCGTAACGTCGGCGATGGTCGGGTGATCGGGATCGTCGAGCACCACCTGCGCCACCTCGGCCTTCGCCTCGCGCAGGAGCGCGACGAAGGCGGGATCCGCGAAGCTCTCGTGGCCGGCCTCGACGACATGGCGCAGCGGCCGCCCGTTCCACGCCACTGGCAGCAGCTCGAGGAACGCGGCGATGTCGTCGCGGTCGAACCTCTTGGTGGCGGGCAGTTGCCAGAGGATCGGTCCGAGCTTGTCGCCCATCGCCGTCGGTCCGGTCTCGAAGAACTTTTTGATCGACTCGGCGCCCTCGGCGAGCACCCGCCGGGTCGTCGTGTAGCGCGACGCCTTCAGCGAGAACCGGAAGCCCTCGGGCGTCTCGCTCGCCCATCGGCGAAACACCTCAGGCTTCTGAGAGCCATAGAAGGTGGCATTGATCTCGATGGCGGTCAGCCGCTCGGCCATGTAGGCGAGCTCTCCGGCCTTTCGGATTTCCTTCGGGTAGAACGCCCCGCGCCACTCCTCGAAGGACCAGCCGCCGACGCCGACATGGATTTGGCCGGCCATCAGGCGGGCCGCCCGTCTGTGGAATTCCGCCGCACGAAACGTCCCCGATCCCTTGTCCGCCGCTTGCCCGAGCTTATCGCCTCGGCCACGCGTCTCAAGCCCAGCACTCCCGCAAGGACCTCATGCCGCTCTACTTCGCCTACGGCGCCAACATGGATGCGGCCGAAATGGCGATCCGCTGCCCGGGCTCGCGGCTGATCGGTCGTGGCCGCCTCAACCGTCACCGCTTCATCATCATGAAGGAGGGCTACGCCTCCGTGGTGCGGGCTCCCGGCTCCACCGTGTGGGGCGTGCTCTGGGAGCTCTCGCTTTCCGATGTACCGGCGCTCGACCGCTACGAGGGCGTGGCCGGCGGGCTCTACGTGAAAGCCTCGCAGCCGGTCACGACGGATGTCGGAATCCGGCGGGCGCTGATCTATTTCGGGCGCAGCACCGCAGCCGGAGTCCCGCGGCCGGGTTATCTGGAGGACGTGCTTGCGGCGGCGCAGGCTGCGCAGTTGCCCGGTCCCTACGTCCAGGAGATCCGGGGCTGGCTGCGGCGGGCGCGGGCTTGAGCCACGCCGGCGATCGCCCGAGCACGGCAGACGGAGCAGCGCATTGAGCGAGACCAAGGCCATCCACGTCGTCATCCGCGGCCGCGTTCAGGGCGTATTCTACCGGAAGTGGACGCAGGCGCGGGCCCGACACCACGGTGTCGCCGGCTGGGTCCGCAACCGGGCGGACGGGGCCGTCGAGGGCGTGTTCTCCGGGTCGGCCGACGCGGTCGATGCCCTCGTCGCCGAGTGCAGAGACGGGCCGCCCGCCGCGCGGGTGGACGGAATCGACATCACAGCGGCCGAACCGGTCTCCACCCGGGGCTTCGCGGTCGCCGACTGAGGATGCATGGCTGTGTGAGGCTTGCCGAGAGCCCCCCCGCTCTATAGCCGCCGCTCATGACCTGTTCCGCTTGGTCCCTCCGAGGCGCCCGACGCCATGCCTGACTTCCGCGTCTTCTCGCCGCTCGACATCGTCGGCCTCGCGTTCTTCATCGCCGCGTGGCTCGGTTACGGCCTGGCGGTGCAGCGGCGGCGCGGGCATCTCAGTCTCAGCCGGATCATGCATGCCCAACGGCGCATCTGGGCGGAGCAGATGATCGGGCGGGACAACCGCGTCGTCGACACCACCATCAACGCCTCGCTCCAGAACGGCACCGCCTTCTTTGCCTCCACCTCGCTGATTGCGCTGGGATCCGTGCTGACGCTGTCGCGCTCGAGCGATGACGTGCTGTCGCTGTTCGGTTCGCTGCCCTTCGGTGTCGCGGCAAGCCGGGCGATCTGGGAGATCAAGGTCGCGGGGCTCGCGATCGTCTTCGTCTATGCCTTCTTCAAGTTTTCCTGGGCCTATCGCCTGTTCAATTACGGAGCGATCCTGATCGGGGCGGTTCCGCCGAAAGGATCCGGTGCCGACTACGAGACGATGCAGCGGGCTGCGCACCGCGCCGCGGCCATGAACATCGCGGCCGGCAACCATTTCGACCGGGGGCAGCGGGCCTTCTTCTTCGCGCTGGCCTATCTCGGCTGGTTCGTGAGCGCGGCGGTCCTGATCGGCGCGACCGGCGCCGTCGTCTGCGTGATGTGGCGGCGGCAGTTCGCCTCGGAAATCCGCACAGCCCTGCTCGCCGATGAGGATCAACGCGATGGCCGATGACGCCGAGATCGAAGCGACCATGCTGCGCCTCGTCGCGGAACGCGGGGTCGGCAAGACCTGCTGTCCCTCGGAGGTCGCCCGCGCGCTCGGCGGCCCGCATTCCGAGGGCTGGGGGCCGCTGATGCAGCCGGTGCGTCGAGTTGCGGTGCGCCTCACCAAGGAAGGCCGCATCGCGATTCTCCGCAAAGGCAAGCCGGTCGATCCGGACGATTTTCGCGGAATCTATCGACTCGGGCCGGCGCCCTGATGCTCGGAGGACTGATCCGGTCGCGTCGGTTCTACGGGGCGTGCCTCAGCGCCCGCCACGTGCCTTGAACAGCGCGTGCTCGACCCGGTCGCCGGTGCGGATCCCAAGCTTTTCTGCGGTGCCGGCATTGAGTTCGAGCACGGCCAGCACCGGCTCCCCCGACGGGATGACCTTGGTGGACAACGGCTCGGTGTCGGCAGCGACCCGCGCGACCGTACCGTCGGGCCGGATGAACACCATGTCGAGGGGAAGGTAGGTGTTCTTCATCCACATGCTGACCGGCTGGACCTGCTCGAAATCGAACAGCATGCCGCGGTCGGGCGCCATCACCTTGCGGAACATCAGGCCGCGGGCGCGGTCGGCGTCGCTTCGCATCACCTCGACCTTGAAGGCGCGGCGGCCGTTCCTGGTGACGATGCCGAGCGGTTCGGTGCGCGCTGCCGCCATGTCGTCCACCGCCACTTCGGCGCGAGCGGGGACGACGGAGATCGGGGCCGCCAGCAGAGCGGCGACCACCGCATGGACGACGCGGCGGCGAAGCAGACTTTTGGAGACCATCGCGGAAAGCAAACCGTCAGTGGGAGCTGGGAAGCGCCCCGTCGACGAGGCGGACTTCCGCCGCCATAGCACCCTTCGAGCCGTCGCCGTAGCGCACCAGGACGGTATCGCCCGGCTTCAGCTCAGCGATGCCGTAGCGGCGCAGGGTCTCCATGTGCACGAAAATGTCGGGCGTACCCTCGCCGCAGGAGAGGAAGCCGAAGCCGCGCAGGCGGTTGAACCATTTCACCACCGCGGTCTCCAGCCCGCTCGTCGGCGTCACGCTGACATGCGTGCGCGGCATCGGCAGTTCGGAGGGGTGGGTGGCGCTCGACTGATCCAGCGAGATGACCCGGAAGGCCTGCCAACCGCGCGGCCGTTCCACGGCCTCGACGACGATGCGCGCGCCTTCGCTCGCACCCTGGTGGCCGTCGCGACGCAGACAGGTGACGTGCAGCAGGATGTCCGGCGAGCCGTCGTCCGGCACGATGAACCCGAAGCCCTTGGAGACGTCGAACCACTTGATGTGCCCGGCGACCTCGATCAGGTCGACCGGACGCTCGGTCTCCGCCTCACGGCCCGACGGCGCGGCATCGTCCGACAGCCTGGCCGAGCGCAGCCCGATCTCGCTCATTCCGTGATCGTTCGACATGAAAGCAACCCGAACCGAACCGAATCACGGAGCGCGATTCTCACGGTAAATTAACAAAGTCCGGAATCGGCGGAAGCCCGTTCCCTCGGCAGGGATGCCCTCGAACATTGCATTTTTCAGCGATTCGGCAGTCTTGCCACAGTCATGAGCGCGGACACGCCTCGATCGACACGCAGTTCTCCGTGCGACCGAGAGGTATTCACGAATGCCGGCGTGACCGATCACGTTTCCGAGAGACTGTTGCTGACGCCCACGGGCATCGCCCGCGCCCGGTTAGGATGCTAGGCGAAATCCCATGCTCGACACCAGCCTGACCTCGAAGGCCGACACGACCTCGGACGATTCTCGCCCCCTCCGCATCGACGCCATCGACGCCGCCCGCGGCACGGCGCTCTTGGCGATGGCGGCCTATCACCTCACCTGGGATCTCGGCTTCCTGAAGGTCACGCCGCTCAACGCCGCGCTGACGCCGCCCGGCCGCCTCGCCGCCCACCTCATCGCCGGGAGCTTCCTGCTGCTCGTCGGGATCGGCCTCGTTCTCGCCACCCGGAACGGACTTCGCTGGCGGCCCTACCTGATCCGCCTCGCGCGGATCGGGGGCGCCGCGATCCTGATCACCGGGGTGACCTACTGGTTCATGCCGGACGGGTTCATCTTCTTCGGCATCCTGCATTGCATCGCCGTCGCCAGCATCCTGGCGCTGCCGCTGCTGATCATGCCGGCCGTGATCGGCATCCCGGCCAGCATTCTGGCCAGTGCCGTGTTCGTCCTCGGCGGCACGGTGCTGCGGCATCCGATGCTCGAAGCGTCGGAGCTGTTCTTCCTCGGTCTTGGCAGCCGTTTGCCCCAGACGAACGACTGGGTGCCACTGTTTCCCTGGTTCGGGATCGTGCTCGCGGGCATCGCCCTCACGCGAGCCGGCCTGCCGGCTTTCCTGCGCTCGCGCCTCGCACGCTGGCGGGCCGAGGAGCGGGTGGGCCGGGCCGCGACCTTCGCGGGGCGTCACAGCCTCGCGGTGTATCTCGTTCACCAGCCTGTGCTTTTCGGCTTGGTCTACGGGCTCGTCAGCCTGACCGGACCGCACCCGAACGCGGGCGTCGCGGAGTTTCGAAAGGAATTCCAGGGCAACTGCACCCGGACCGGCGGCGGCCCGGAGGCCTGCCGGATCGCCAGCCGCTGCGTCGCCGACGGGCTCCGGCGCGAAGGCCTCTGGGCCACCGGCGTGACCTTCACCATCGAGGAGCGGGCGAGGGCGCAGGCGCTCTCGCGGCAATGCTACGAGGCGGCGGAGGGCACATCGCCTCCGCCGTAAGATCGCGCAAAAACTGAGATGATCAGTCCTTGGCCCGTTCGACGTAGGAGCCGTCGGCGGTCAAAATGACGACGCGGGTTCCGGTCGCAACGTGGGGCGGAACCGAGGTGCGCACGCCGTTCGAGAGGATCGCCGGCTTGTAGGACGACGAGGCGGTCTGGCCCTTCATGGCCGGCTCAGTCTCGACGATCTCCAGGGTCACGCGCTGGGGCAGCTCGATCGTCAGCGGCACGCCGTTGTGCTGCGAGAGCATCACCGCCATGCCTTCCTGCAGGTAGGGGGCGGAGGAGCCGACGACGTCCTCGGGCACCGCAAGCTGCTCGTAGGTCTCGGGATTCATGAAGTGGAATCCCTCGCCGTCGCTGTAGAGGAAGGTGTGCTCGCGGTCCTCGACGAAGGCGCGCTCGACCTGCTCGGTGGTGCGGTAGCGCTCCGATACCTTCACGCCGTCGCTGATCCGGCGCATGTCGAGCTGCGTCACCGGCGTGCCCTTGCCGGGGTGGATGTTCTCCGCCGTCAGGATGACGTAGAGCTTGCCGTCCTTGTCGACGACATTGCCCTTGCGGAGCGTCGAGGCGATCACCTTCACGAGCGTAGACCTTGTTTTGACGAGGGCGCCGGGCCGGTGCGGCGACGCCGGAGCGAGACAATCTTGCAGCCCCTATCCCATCCGCCGCTTTCGTGCCACCCGAGCCCCTTCATAAGACGAGCCGGCGAAGCGTGAGCGCTCCATCCACTTGGTGGGAGCCGCGGATCCACGCCGACCGCCGCCCCCTGCTGCTGACGCGCAACCGTATCCAGGCGGCCCTGCGTGCGCATTTCGCGTCCCGAGACTTCGTCGAGGTCGAGGCCGCCTGCCTGCAGGTCTCGCCCGGGAACGAGGCGCATCTCTCGGCCTTCGCCACCGAGGCGCTGCTGCCGGACGGTAGCCGCGATCCGTTTTACCTGCACACCTCGCCGGAATTCGCCTGCAAGAAGCTGCTTGCGGCCGGAGAGCCGAAGATCGTCAGCATCGCCAGGGTGTTCCGCAACCGCGAGCGCGGCCCGTTGCACCATCCCGAGTTCACCATGGTCGAGTGGTACCGCGCAGGGGAGGGCTACGAGGCCTTGATGCAGGACTGCGCCGAAGTTCTGGCGCTCGCCGCCGAGACGGCTGGCGTAACGCGCCTGACCTATCGGGGTCGCGAGGCCGACCCGTTCGCGTCCTTCGAGCGGCTGAGCGTGGCCGAGGCCTTCGAACGCCATGCCGGCATCGATCTGCTCGCGACGATGGCACCCGATGGCAGCACCGACCGCACGGCGCTTGCCGAGGCGACCGCCACGCGCGGCCTGCGCGTCGCCGCCGACGACACCTGGGCCGATCTCTACTCCCGCATCCTGGTCGGACTGATCGAGCCGCATCTCGGCGATGGCCGCCCGACCCTGCTCTGCGAATATCCGGTCAGCGAGGCCGCGCTGGCCCGGCCGAGCCCGGACGACCCGCGCGTCGCGGAGCGTTTCGAACTCTATGCCTGCGGCGTCGAACTCGCCAACGCCTTCGGCGAGTTGACGGATCCCGCCGAGCAACGCCGCCGCTTCGAGGCCGAGATGGACGAGAAGGCCCGCGTCTACGGCGAGCGCTATCCGATCGACGAGGACTTCCTGGACGCCCTCGCGATCATGCCGGAGGCCTCGGGCATAGCGCTGGGCTTCGACCGGCTGGTGATGCTGGCGACCGGCGCACCGCGCATCGACGATGTGATCTGGACCCCGGTCGCGCGAGGCAGCGCGTCGTGACCCGGCACCTACGCAGCCCAGCCGACCTGGCCCGCGCCGGGATGGTGCGGCCCGAAGATCTGTCCGGTCTGGAGGCGGTGGCGGCGCGCTACGCCGTTTCGCTCACGGCCGACATGGCCGAACTGATCGACCCGGCCGATCCGGCGGACCCGATCGCGCGCCAGTTCGTGCCCAGCACTGACGAACTGGAGACGCATCCGACCGAACGGGCCGATCCGATCGGCGATACCGTCCACGCGCCCTTGCCCGGTCTGGTCCATCGCTATCCCGACCGCGTGCTGCTCAAGCCGTTACATGTTTGCCCGGTCTATTGCCGGTTCTGCTTCCGCCGCGAGGTGGTCGGACCCGAGGGGCTCGGTACCCTCAGCGATGCGCAACTCTCGGGGGCCTATGCTTACATCGCCGCCGACCCCGGCATCTGGGAGGTCGTGCTCACCGGCGGCGATCCATTCGCGCTCTCGCCGCGACGGCTCGGCGCGATCACGCTGGCGCTCGATTCGATCCCGCACGTCCGCGTGCTGCGGATCCACACCCGCGTGCCGGTGGTCGATCCGTCGAGCGTCACCGACGCCCTCGTCGCCGCCCTGAAGGGCTTTCGCGGCGCCGTCTTCGTGGCGCTTCACGCCAACCACCCGCGGGAATTCACGCCGGCCGCGCGAAAAGCCGTCGCCCGGCTCGTCGATGCGGGGATTCCGATGGTGAGCCAGAGCGTGCTGCTCGCCGGAATCAACGACGATCCCGAGACGCTGACCGCACTGATGCGCAGCTTCGTCGAGAACCGGATCAAGCCCTACTACCTCCACCACGGCGACCTCGCTCCAGGCACCGGGCATTTTCGAACGAGCCTTCCGGAGGGGCAGTCCCTGATGCGGACGTTGCGGGCGACACTGTCCGGGCTGGCCCAGCCGACCTACGTCCTCGACATTCCCGGCGGGCACGGCAAGGTACCGGTGGGGCCGGGCTATCTGCGCGAGGCCGGCGAGGGCCATCGCGTCACCGATCCGCAGGGCATCGAGCATGCCTATCCACCCGAGCCACATGAGGAGACCTGATGCGACGACTGTGGGGACGGGCGAATTCCGTCAACGTGCAGAAGGCGATCTGGGGACTTGAGGAACTCGGCCTGCCCTACGAGCGGATCGATGCGGGGGGCGCCCATGGCGTGGTCGGTGAGGAATCCTATCGCGCGCTCAACCCGAACGGGCTCGTTCCGACGCTGCAGGAGGACGACTTCGTGCTGTGGGAGTCGAATGCGATCCTGCGCTACCTCGCACGCCTGCCCGGCTCGTCGCTGGCCCTGCCTGACGAGCCGCGCTCTTGCGCCCGCGTCGACCAGTGGCTCGATTGGCAAACCACCACCTTCACCCCCGCCATGCGCGACTGCTTCTGGCAGCTAATCCGGGTGGCGGAGGACCAGCGGGACCGGCCGGCGATCGAAGCCTCGCGCGCCCGGAGCGAGGCGGCGGCGGCTCTGCTCGACTCCCACCTCGCCGGCACGGCCTTCGTGGCGGGCGACACCTTCGGCATCGCCGACATCGCGGTGGGCTGTGCCGCCCATCGCTGGCTTCACCTGCCGATTCCGAGGAAAGAACGTCCGAATCTTGCGCGATGGTACCGCACGATCGCGCAACGTCGAGCCGCCGTTGTGGTTGTGTCTGAGCCGATGAGCTGACTCTCCGCTCTCAGCAGGCTCGCGGTGGTGAGCCGCGGGACGCCTTTTCCGAAACCTGCTTGGCCCGACAGCGGCGCCGGACGAGGCCCAGATGCGCGATACCGCTTCACCTGCGCCGAAAGGCCCAGAATCCGGAAAAGCCATGTTCTTTCCGCTCTCGAAGATCGTCTTCTTCCTGATCACCCCCTCGAACTTCCTCATCCTCATCGGGCTGCTCGGGTGCCTGCTGCTGTTCACGCAGGCCGGCGGGGCATTCGGGCGCGTCCTGGCGATCGCCGGATTCGTCGGGCTCCTGACCGCCGGCCTGTCTCCGCTCGCGGCCTGGACCATCATGCCGCTGGAGGACCGCTTCCCCGCCTTCGTCGATGACGGTCGCCCGATCGATGGGATCCTCGTGCTCGGCGGCGGACTCATGACCACGATCTCCGCCGAGCGCGACCAGCTCACGCTGAACGACGCCGGCGAGCGCCAGATCGCCCTCGCCGACCTCGCCCGGCGCTATCCCACGGCGCGGCTGCTGTTCTCGGGGGGCAGCGGCAACATCAAGGACGGCACGATTTCCGAGGCGGGCACGATCGGCCGTTTCGCCGACACCCTCGGCGTACCGCGCGACCGGCTGATCCTGGAGGAGCGCTCGCGCAACACCCGCGAAAACGCGCGGTTCAGCGCCGAGCTCGTCCCGCCAAAGCCGAACGAGCGCTGGCTGCTCGTGACCTCGGCCTGGCACATGCCGCGCGCCGTCGGCTGTTTCCGAAAGGTGGGATATGCCGTGACGGCCTATCCCGTCGACTATCGCACCGCCGGCCCGCGCGACGCCCGCCGCTTCAACACCTTCGCATCCGACGGGCTGCTGGAATTCGACCTCGCCGTGAAGGAATGGATCGGCCTCGTCGCCTATCGGCTCGCCGGCTACACCGACGAATGGATGCCGGCGCCGTGAGACCGAACCGCTCCGGCGTCCCAACGACTCCGGCCGAGTAGCCGGCGGCCATTGGGCGTCGCGCGCGCGTCGCGGGCGAGGGCCAGGGCGGCGAACCAGCATCCGATCGGGATCGAAGTGAACGACGGAACTGGCGTCAGTCCAGGGCGCCGATTCCGACTTGGTCCGTTAGCGGTAGCGGCAAATCCCCCGGATACGATAGCGACCGGGCGGGCAGCCGCCGGGGGCACCGGTGAGGGCGCGGCGGATGTCGCCGCGCGGGCCGTTGTTGAGGCGGCAGCCGCCGTACGGGCCGCGATGGGCCCCGAAGCCACAACCGCCGCGCACGAGCGTCACGGCGGGGTCAGCCGCCAACGGTGCCTGCGCGAGGGGCACGGCCCATGCCGTGCCGCCAGCCAGCAGCATCGCGGACGCCGCAACGATCAAGCCGGTGAACTTCATGATTTTGGTCTCCTTGATGGATAGGTCGGCTCTTCCCCGATCGAGCCCTGCGGACTTGCCCTTGGATCTCTGCCTCGACCCCGGACAATCCGGACGAACCCTGACGGCGCTCGATCCGTTCCGAGGGACTGCGGGCAATGCGGATCCGCACAAGACACTATGCGTTTCGAACCCCGCACCTGCGTATGCACGCAAAAATAATGCGCGCCGACCGAGGCCGCCAGTCGCACCGCATCATGTCTTATTGTGCAGCGCACTCAACGGCTTGCGCCGCAAAGCTCAATTGGAATGAATCGTCACGGAATTTTCATGTGATTGAATGCAATTCCGGGGACTTGAAAATGGAAGCCCACATCCGACCTGTCGACCTATCAGCAGGGCACAACGACACACTGTAAGAGCGTATCCGGCCACCGTCACTGGCGTGGAATTCCCACAGGTAAATGTCGACTTGTTGAGACGATATTCCAAATCCAGGAAGGATAACTATCATGGCCTCCACGCAGACAGACAACCAAGCGAAGAACACTGCCGACCGCGCCGTCGGCCAGACCCAGGATGTCGTCCGCACGGTTCAGGACAACGTCCAGAACGTGTCGCGTCAGGTCTTCGAAGCGACAGAGCGCCTTACGCGCGGCTTCAACCTCTCGAAGGAAGATGCGGAGCGCTTCGCCAACCAGTCCCGCCAGAACCTCGATGCCGTGACCCGTTGCGGCACGGTGCTGAGCCAAGGCTTCCAAGAGGCCTCGCGCCACTGGATCGAGTTCAGCCAGAAGCAGTTCCAGCGCAACCTCGCCGCCGTGAACCGGCTGGCCCAGGCCAAGACAGTTCAGGAATTCACGGCAATCCAGAGCGACGTCGTGCGTGAAGGCCTCGAGCATTTCATCAAGGACGGCAAGGGCATCGCCGAAACCTCCCTGAAGCATGCCGAGGAAGCCGGCAAGATCTTCTCCGGTGCGGCGAAGCAGACGGCTCAGATCGCCTCGCGCCCGAACTGATTTGTCATCATATGATGTCGAGTGAAGGGGCGGCCGTCGGGCCGCCCCTTTTTGCGTGCGAAACGCTCTTGAAGCGACGGATGTTCGCGAACCGCAGCTTCACCACGTTCTGATGTCGAGCCCGGTCTGCGAACGCCGCTCGACACCATCCCGCTCATCCATGCCCTTGCCGACGAACTTCGCCCACAGCACCGCGGCCGCTCCCGTGGCAAGTGTCGTCGCGACGGTCAGAGAGAAGAAGCCGAGAAACAGGCTCAAGGCGACGCTCCGTCAAACTGTAGGGATGGCGGACAGGCTGGCCGAAAAGGCTTAGCAGGACCTTACCGAGGGCGTGGAGCCCGTGCCGGGCAGCGCGAGGCGAAAACAATCCCATGGCTCTGAAGACGACGTTCGTGGTGCAGACCTTCGTGGTGAAGCGCAAACGCCTGCTGCCCGGCGACCGCGAGATCGCCCCTACCGAAAGTGGTGCCCTCAAGAAGGCCGAGGCGATGGCGGCCCGTATGCCCGGCACCGCCGCCATCAAGGTCGTCGCTGACGACGAGACCGGTGAACTGGAGAGCGCGACGATCCTGGCTCAGTTCGGCGAGGTGCCGGACGATTTCGCGGAGAGCCTGACCGGCGGCTGAGCAGGCCAACGACCCGTGCGCGCAACCGAACACAGGGTGAACAGAGATCTTGACCGGGCTCGGCGGCGAGGGCATGTTCTTTGTATGTTCCAGGCGCCGTCGAATCGATCGATGCCGCCGTCCACGAGGGCCGCAGCATGACCGACCTCAGCATGGATGCCGGCAACGATGCCGTCCTGTTCGCGAATGATGACTGGCAGCTTCTTCCCGACGGTCTCGAGCACCGCGCGACGGGCTACTTCATTGCGCGCGCGGCCCTCTCCGACCGTCGGGGCGACGGTCTCTGGACCTGGCCGCTGCAGCTCGCTGAGAAGAGCTGGTGCGCGCCGCGCCTGTTTCGCGAGGCGTTCCTGGCTGCTCTGCAGCGCTTCGAATGCGGCCTCGACGAGGCGCTGACGCGCTCCTTCGCCATCGGTTTCGGCATGCGTCCGGCGCTCTCCGGCCGCGACGGTTTCGTGGCGCTCGGGGACGTCATCCGGCCGAAATCCGCAGCGCGGAAGCGGCCTGTCGAGACGAAGGCAACCTCGCGCCAGCCGGTCCGCGACCGCGTCGGACCCGGAGAGCGAGTTCCGATGGGGGCGAGCGCGTGAGGACCTGACCAAGAATTTGGCGGGGCATTCCTGGACTCTCTCTACGGAAATATCCCCTATTCGCCCGCTCGTTGCGCCGGGATCAATCCAGCGTGACGCCCGTGAACGAGAAAGGGGAAGGGTGGCCGCTACTGGCAGGCTTCGCGCGTAGCTCACGCTTGGTTCCATCCGTGCCGACCGCTCGTCACTCTGGGTGTTACGCATAGCGAACAACTGTGATGATGGCCGCGAAAGCAGCTATATCTCGCCGTCTTGACCCTGAGCATCCTCGTCAACCAAGTTATCAAGTCGCCAGACTTTTCCTGAGCCTGGACTGCTCGGGGCGAACCAGGACCGCTATGGAGACGGCTGCAGGCCGTAGAATCGAAAAGGCTCACCCGTTGAGCGAAGCGATGGATGACACCCATCAATTGCGTGAGCAGCTTTCGCGGGCGTGGCAGACGACCCTGGACGCTGCGATCGCGCAGGGAATGCCGACACTCGCCGTCATTGAGACGATGTCGGCTGTTGCGCACGCGCGCTTTGCCGATTCCTTCGGGCCGGCCGCTGCTGCCAATTACCTCCAGCTTTTGGCGGAGCAGCTGCGCGACATCGAACAGAATGAAACGGGAAATTTGATCAGCGGAGAACAGCCGCAAGATTTCGTTAGCGAGGGCGATATGGAAATGGCCCTGGACCCGAATTGGCTCGTTGGCGACAAGTCATTCGAATAGAATGGTTTTTCAGCCAGTCAGCTCAGGACGAAGCATCGCTGGATGGAAAGCGAACTAGCAATCGGTCCATCGTTTTCGCTCGGTACGGGTCTCACGGAGCCGCGCCGGATTCGTCGATTTAGTAAACCGCGGGCGCGAGGCCGACGCGACCGCTTGCCACCTGCGGCTCGATCCGCTGCACAGCCTGACGAGCCCGCGGCGACGGTCGCCTGAGAGCATCGACTGTCGATGCTCGCCATCCCTGACACTGGTTCACGCGCCGTCGGACGCTGCGCATTTCTGCAGAAAACTAATTCCCGCTTCCCTTTCGAAGCGATCGCAAAGCTTCGCCTCGGCGATGGAGCCCAGGACTGGTTTCCACTTCGTCGGATGGCGCTCAAGCTGCGCAACATTCAAAACCGAAGGCGTCGGGAGCGGCAGTTCCGGTAATGGCGCTCTGTCTCCGGCTTTCGGATCGCGCACCGCGTCCGATACGAGCCAAAAGGCGCACGCATCCTGCGCCGCCGACTTGCTCTTGCCTCATTTCCCGCAGATTTGGCGCGAAACGAGCAGCCTTTCGCAAATGTTCTACGATCGTTCTTAAGTATCGGTTGTGCTTATGCGAGCTCTCGAATTAACATAAGGTCATGATTCCGCACAACGACTGCGCGAATTTGACCTGTCATTTTGTCCGATGCTGGCCTGTCAGCCACCGTAACGGATCGCTGACTGGGCGGGGAACCCTGCGATTGCGTTATCGAAGGAGGGTCGATGTGGGCCGAGCCAATGGCTGATGGCGGGCGAAACGCGACACCCGCGTCGGCGGAGCCTCAGGCTGCCGGCGCATCCGCGGGGCAGCAAGCTCCCCGACCGGATTCCGGCCTCAGTGCGCTTGCCCTGGTCGCGTCGTTCCATCAGGTCCAGTGCGAGCAGAGCCATGTGCGGCACGAACTCGGCCTTGGTACAGGCATGGCATCGCCCGTCGACGTCGTCCGTGGCGCCAAGCTGATCTCGCTTCGGGCCCGGCTGCTAAAGAATCAGAAGCCGGAGAGGCTGGAGCGGGTGCCTCTACCGGCCATCATCCAATGGGATGACAACAGCTTCCGACTCATCGGCCGCCGGCTGGAAGACGGCACCTTCCGCGTCGTCGACCCGGCCGCCCGGACGGCCGAACACATGCCCCGCGAGCGCGTCTTCGAGCGCTGGAACGGGACGGTCATCCTGATCGCGCGGCGCGCCAGCCTCGCCAAGATCGTCCAGGACTTCGGCCTTACCTGGTTCCTGCCCTCGATCTGGCGCTACCGCAAACCGCTGACCAGTGTCATCGTCGCCTCACTGTTCATCCAGATCTGCGGGCTTGTCACGCCGGTCTTCTTCCAGATCACCATCGACAAGGTGCTGGTGCACAAGGGCTATTCGACCCTCACACTCGTGGCGGTCGGCCTCGTGGTGCTCGGCCTGTTCAAGGTCGTCCTGCAGCATCTGAGGCAATACATCCTCACCCACACGACGAGCCGCATCGACGTCGAGCTCGGCGCACGCCTGTTCGATCATCTGCTGCGTCTGCCGCTCGGCTATTTCGAGACCCGTGCCACCGGCCAGACGGTGGCGCGGGTGCGCGAGTTGGAGCAGGTCCGCGCGTTCCTCACGGGGCAGGCGCTCACGGCCGCGATCGACGTGCCGTTCACGCTCATCTTCATCCTGATCCTCTATGCCTATTCGCCCCTCCTCGGCCTGATCGTGACGCTCTCGATCCCTTGCTACATCCTCGTGGCGGTGATGCTGCGTCCGATCCTGCGCGAGAAGACGTTGGAACAGTTCAACCGTTCGGCGCTGTCGAACCAGTTCCTCATCGAGTCGATCGTCGGCATCCACACGGTCAAGGCCATGGCCGTCGAGCCGACTTTGCGCGTCCAGTGGGAGGAGCGGCTCGCAGCCTACGTCAATACATCCTTCGTGACCTCTATCCTCGGAAGCATCGGCCAGAATGCGATCCAGTACATCAACGCGGTGACATCGGCGCTGGTGCTGTTCTTCGGGGCCTACGCCGTGATCAACGGCGATATGACGGTCGGCAGCCTGATCGCCTTCAACATGATCATGGCGCAGGTCACAGCGCCGATCCTGCGCCTCAGCCAACTCTGGCAGGACTTCCAGCAGGTGAAGGTCTCGATTGAGCGCCTCGGCGACGTGCTCAACGCGCCCGTCGAAACGCGCGCCACCGCCCAAGCCCATCTGCCGCCCGCCGCAGGCCGGCTCACGGTGCGCAACGTCTTCTTCCGCTACCAGCAAGGCACGCCGGAGGTCCTCCGGGACGTCTCGATCGACATTCCGGCAGGGCAGGTGATCGGGATCGTCGGCCCCTCGGGGAGCGGCAAGTCGACCTTCACCAAGCTCCTGCAACGCCTGTATGTACCCGAGAAGGGGCAGGTTCTCGTCGACGGGATCGACGTGGCCCAGGTCGACCCGGCCTGGCTGCGGCGCCAGATCGGCGTGGTGCTTCAAGAGAACCTGTTGTTCAACAAGACGGTCCACGAGAACGTCGCGCTCGCCAACCCGGCACTCACCCGCGCACAGGTGATCCAGGTGTCGCGGCTCGCGGGCGCCGACGAGTTCGTCAACCGGATGCCGCATGGTTACGACACCATGATCGAAGAGCGCGGCGCCAACCTCTCGGGCGGCCAGCGACAGCGCCTCGCCATCGCGCGCGCGCTCGCCACGAACCCGCGCATCCTGATTCTGGACGAGGCGACCTCGGCCCTCGACTACGAAAGCGAGCGCATCATCCAGGACAACATGAAGCACATCGTCAGGGGCCGTACCGTGGTCGTGATCGCGCATCGCCTCGCGGCCGTACGTGGCTGCGACCGCATCATCGCCATGCAGGACGGACGCATCGTCGAAGACGGTTCGCACCACGAGCTGATCGCACGGCCCGGCAGCCTCTACGGCCGCCTCTGGCAACTTCAGTCCTACCAGGGTCCAGAGCGGGGATCCGCAGCATGAGCGCCCAGCCCGGCACGACACCACCCGCCGACCCCCCGAAACTTCCTGCCACCGGATCGGTTGCCCGCTCGCGTCTGCCGGTGCTTCGTGCCAGTTCGCTGCCGACATCGGCGCTGGCCCGGAGGATCCGGACCTTCGCGAACACGCGCGAGGACCAGGAGTTTCTGCCGGCCCATCTCGCGATCCTGGAGACACCGCCCTCGCCGCTGGCGATGGTGTTCACCTGGACCCTTTGCGCCCTGTTCGCCTCCGCCCTGATCTGGAGCTTCCTGGCCAACCTCGACATCTATGCCGTGGCTTCGGGCCGCGTTCAGTCGAGCGGCCGCTCCAAGGTGTTGCAACCCTTCGAGACCAGCAAAGTCGAGGCGATCAATGTGTCCAACGGCGCCCGGGTCAAGGCCGGCGACCTTCTGATCAGTCTCGATCCGACCGATGCGGGTGCCGATCTGGCCGGCCGCGTGAGCGATCTTGAGGCGCTTGCAGCGCAGATGGCGCGCCGCGTCAGCACGATCCAGGCCATTCGCGAGGGTCAGAAGACGGCCGAGCCTGCCTACGCGGAGACGACGCCGCTGCCGATCAAGATGCGTGAGACGGCGGCAATGGTTGCCGACCTCAATCAGTACTACGCGACTCGACTGGCTCTCGAAGCACAGATCGCCGAGAAGCAAGCGACCGAGCAGCGGCTGACCGCGAGCATCGCCGCCCGCGAACGCCTGCACGCCGTCCTGACCGAACGCGCCACCATGCGCGAGACCCTCGTATCGCGATCCGCTGGGACACGCGCGGCCGTGATCGACGCGCTCCAGCAGGTCGAGCAGGTCGCTGCCGACCTCGCCTACGATCAAGGGCAGAAGCAGGAGGCGAAGGCCGGCGTCGATTCGCTGCTGCGCCGGATCGAGCAGTTGACCAGCGAGACGATCGCAAAGCAGGCCCAGTCCCTGACCGAGATCGCGCAGAAAGTGGACAGCTTGCGCCAAGACGTGATCAAGGCACGGTTGCGGCGTGAGCGCATGGAGCTGCGTGCGCCCATCGACGGCACCGTGCAGCAGCTCGCCGTGACCACGGTCGGCCAAGTGGTGACGGCCAGCCAGCCGCTCCTCGTGCTGGTGCCGAGCGACGGTCCGTTCGAGATCGAAGCGCTCCTTCTCAACACGGATATCGGTTTCGTGGCTCCTGGCCAAAACGTGACGGTGAAGGTCGATTCCTTTCCGTTCACGCGCTACGGAACCGCAGAAGGGAAGGTCGTCCGGGTCTCACGAGATGCGGTGGACGAACGGGATGCGAGCGGATCGACCGACACCCTCTCGGTGGTGCGAAGTCAGGGCGTGTCTGCGGCGAACGGCACGCCCCGCACGCAGAACCTCGTGTTCCCCGTCACCGTCGAGGTTTGGAAGAACAACATCGTGGCCGACGGCAAACCTGTCGCACTGACTCCCGGCATGACGGTGCAGGTCGAAATTCAGACGGGCACGCGCCGGGCCATCGACTACATCCTCTCGCCGATACGGGAGACCACATCTACGGCCGGGCACGAGCGCTGACGTCGGAACGCTGACCCCAGCCTGGTGCTCGATACCGTTCGCTCACCGAGCGAGTCGCGGCCGCTCGCTCGGATTGGCTGCGTTCGCTCGGCACTGCGCGAGCGCAGTGCCGAGCGAACGCTGTCAAATCAACGAACCCGGCGCGTCGTCCGACCGCGCCGGTGCCTGCTTCGTTGAACCAGCACCCACGCGACGTGAGCCTGAACACTTGGTTCGTCAGTCACGCACTTCCGGCACAAACACCGAATCTCACGGTGCCGGCGTAGCGCCTTATCGAGTGCGGCCGAGCATCGCTCAAATCGCGTCCAGGTATTCAGACTGCTGCAGCGATAGCGAGCCGATGATCGTTCATGCCGAGAGTGGTGGTGCCAGCAGACGATTTTTTGCTGAATACAGGGTTATTGGCGAGCTCACGTGAGATACGCTCGGCAAGAACCTGAACTTTCCCCAGTCGCCGGCAGGTAGCTTCCGACGCCGCACTATCCTGCAACGAAGAAAGTTCT
>NZ_BJZT01000006.1 GCF_007992175.1 Methylobacterium haplocladii
GCCGAGCCGAGCGGGATCGTCAGGCTCTTGCCGCGCACAGCACCGGCGACGGCGTTGAGCGCGTAGTCGGAGGCGTTGCGCACGAGCCGCTCGACGAGCGTCGTCGTCACGAGGAACCGCAGCGGACCGGCCATCCGCGCCGCGGCGGCGGCGGCCGCGGTGACGGCAAGCGGGATCAGCACGGTGCTGAGCGTCTGCGCCCCGGCGACGACGGCGTCGCCCCATTGCACCACGACGTCGCTGGCGGCGGCCTGGACGGGGATGCAGGCCGTGACGAACACCGCGGGCAGGACCGCGGCGATGAGGCTGAGGGAGCGGAACGAGTTCGTTGCGGACATGACATTCTCCTCAAGAAAGGGTGTTCGGCCTTGAAGGCTCAAGCGCGTAGGCCATCGCTGATGCGCTGCCAGAGCCGGGCGAGCGTGCCGGGCCGGTCGGGCAGCGCCGGATGCGCGCTGTCCGGTGGTTTCGGCACGGCGACGGGGCGCCCGTCGCCGCGGCGGGCACGCGGCGGGGCGACGGCGTAGGGCGTGCGGAACTGGTCGTATTCGGCGAGGCGGCGCGAAACGATTTCGGGCGGCTTGCGCCATGCCAGGATCGCCTCCGCGGCCCCTGCCCGGTCGCCGGCATTGAGCCGCCGCAGGAAGCCGGACCGCCGGAAGGCGCCGACACCGATGTTGAAGGCGATCGAGATCAGCGCGTCGCGCTCGTGTTCGGCCACCGGCACCGTGAGGGAGGACAAGATCGGCAGGGCGTGACGCGCCAGATCCTCCAGGAACAGAGCGTCCGCCTGCCCTTGCGTGATCCGCTGCCCGAGCCGGACGCCCTTGGTGTGGCCGTAGCCGATCGTCGGTACGCCGACGCTGTCGCAATAGGCCGTCAGCCGCACGCCCTCGCGCGCCTTCAATGCCGCGATGCCGAGCGGCGTCATGATCGCGGATGCGGTCATGGTGGTCTCCATGCTGTCGGGCGTCGGGAGCGGACGGCCGTAACCTGCGGAAAAGGGTCGGAAATCTTCGGGCAACACGGCCGCGCTAGTCAGGCAGCCCGATCGGGAGGGCTGCCGATGACGCCGGAAGACAAGCAATGGGACCGGGCGGTCTGGACGCTCGATGCGGCGGCGACCGTGATCGTGGCCAGCCTCGCCCTGATGCTGTGTCTGTTGATGGGCTGGCGCTGGTTCGTGTGATCAGGCCATCTGCCGGCCACCGAACAGGGAATCGCTCGCGGCGACGTAGCCGTCCGCGCCGCTGAAGCGCACGAAGACCTCGACCGTGTCGCCGGCCGCGAGCTTCAGGGCGGTAGAAAGGTCGATCGCTGTGACCCCGTCGACGAGGATGCCAGTCGCGGAGGCGCGACCGCGTCCAGCCGGAGCGCCGTTCCTGTAGAACTGTACTTCAAGAGCAGTCGGCGCATTGCTGCCGTTCTTCTTGAAGACCAAGGCGGTATCGAAACCGTAGAGGCTGGCTTCCGGCGCGACGAAGCGGTTGCTCGCAGCGATGAAGGCACCCTGGTCGTTGCTGTCGGCGGTGTTGAACTGCACCTTCGTCCAAGTCGCAGCCGCAACGTAGTTGTCGAAGCTCGTGCTGCTGGCGAACTTGGCGAAGTTGCTGATCCGCGCCCAGGCGGTACCGGTATGCCACTTGAGGGCCGCGGCTGTGCTGTTGGCGTAGAGCTGCCCCTGTCCAACGCCGACTGTCGGGTCGGAGGCCATCGGCAGCAGTCGGATGGAGCCGTTGGATTCGGCCGAGAAGACTTCCACGATGCCGGCTGCGCCGGTGGGGGTCGTGCGAAACACCACGCGCGCACCTTGCGCAGAATCGGTCCAGGCTTCCGTCGCGACGAAGGCCACCTGCGCCCGCGCCGCGCCGCCATAGGCGGTCGCACCGTAGCCGAAGGCCGAGAATTGGCCGATCGTCGCTCCGGTCTGGAGTGCCGTAGGCATTGCGGCCGTGCCGGCCGCCGCACGGAAGATGAAGTTGCCGGGAGTGTTGCTGCCGAAGCCGTCGAAGACCAGCCGCGCCTGCAGCCCGTCGGCGCCCGACACCCGCAAAACCGTTTGTGAGAGGCTGTCGGGCAGCGCGCCGGCATTGGCGCTGATCTCCAGCGGGCCGGCGATCCGCCCGAGCGTGAGACGTCCGGTAGCGGCCGAGGCAGTCAGCGGCGTGAAGAAGGCGGCCCCGTCCGGGCTGACCTTCAGGGCAAAATCGTCGGAGCCGAGCGTGCCGAACAACGCCCGGGTCGAGAACCCGGTCTGGACGGTCAGGGCGGCATCCCGGGCCGAAGCCTGCTTGTTCAGCGTCACGCGCAGGTTGCCGGAGCCCGGCGTGACGTCGTCCCAGGAGAGAAGGGCGGCGTCGGATTTCAGGGCGAAACGGTTGGTGGCGTCGGCCGCGGTGCCGATGCCGAGGCGGGTGAGATTCTGGAGTGCCGTCAGGCTCCCGCGGAAACTCGCCCAGGCCGTGCCGGTGAACACATAGAGGTCGGCCTCGTCGATGACGTAGGCGAACCAGCCGGGCCGGGGCACGGCGCCGACCCAGACCCCGTCGGCGAAGCGCACCACCTGCCCCGACAAGCCGGCCCAGGCGCCGGTGGGGCTCGGGACCGTGACGAGATAGCGGTCGCCGTCCATCGGGTTCACCGGCGGAGCGGCGAGATCCTTGTCGAGGCAGGCGAGCTGCACCAGCGCGTCGAGGGCGGCCAGCGCCTCGTTGTGGGTGACGTGCTTCTGCGCCTGGGCCGCCGCGAGCAGCGGCAGACCGAGGTTGCGCGTGGTGTCCGCCATGGGGATCTCCGTGGTGTCGGTCAGGCCCTGCGGACCGGCAGGCGCGCCCGGGTCGCGGGTGAGCGGCCGGCGAGCGTGCCGACCTGGGCAACCGCCGCCTCGATCGCGGTCTGAGGGCCGCCGAAATCGGCCGTCTCGTCGGCGGCCGCGTAGAGCGCGCTCGGCTGCGTCGCGTTCAGGGAGCGGGCGAGGCTGCCGTCGTTCCGAAGGATGTCGAGGACGTAGACCTCCGACGTCTCGTCGAAGGGGATCTCGGCGGCCTCCCAGGCGTCGGCGTCGCGCCGTGCCCGGCGGACCCAGCTGAAGCGCACGCCGCCGCTCTCCCGCCGCGCCCGCAGATGGACCGGGCGAAGCGGCATGAATGCGCCGAGCCCGGCGCTCGCCGTGAAGCCGATGGCCGTCGGGTCGGCCGGATCGCGGTCGGCCGGACCGACACGGTAGGCGAAGGCGCGGCCGGCGTCGTCGAGGCGCTCGACCAGGGGCACCACGGCGCCGTCGTCGAGGCGCACGATCGGCGCTCCGGCCGGAACCGTTCGCGATGCCGCCGCCTCGCTGCCGGCGAGCCCGCGCAGGAGGTTCCGGAGACGATAGGTGCCCTCGCCGATCAGCTCCGCGCCGGCAGCCGACAGGATCTCGACGACGCCACCTGCGCCGACGATTGCGAAGAGGTTCGCGCCGGCCAAGGCCGTCGTCTCCTCCACCGAGGCGAGACCCTCGGCATGGCGCAGGGTGACGTCGAGCGTCGCGGCCCGGTCGAAGCGCCAGACCGGGCCAGGGGGCAGCAGCGACAGCGTGCGTCCGAGGCAGGCCGGATGGTCGACGATGCGCTGCACGGCCAGCGCCGTGCCCGCACCGGCCGAGCGCCATACGGCCACCGCGCCCGGCCAGGGATCGGCCGCCACGGCAAGGTATTGCAGCGGCACCGGATCGCCGCGGGTCACCGGCAGGTCGAGGGCCAGCGCGAAGACCGGGCCCGGAAGCGCCGGGGGGCTGCGGTACCGCCGCGCGTCGGACGCCGCCGGACCCGCGCCCTCATCCGTCACGACCGGCACGCCGCCGGTCTCGATCCGCCGCCCGGCCGGCCCGTCGCCGATGCGCAGGATCCGGTGGAGGCTGCCGTCGGGCAGGATCACCCGGTCGCCCGGCTCCAGGTCGATGCGGCGGGGACTGATCGCGAAGCTACCTGTGTCGCGGGCGGCAAGCGCCACATCGAGAGCGGCTTCCGCAAGCCCTTGCGCGTATCCGCGCCGTGTGACGACAGCGGTCTCGATCCGGCTCTCGCGCCGCCGTGCGCCGGCCGGCCGCAGGGCGGCGGCGGTGGCACGGCGATACGCCTCGCTCTCGCCGTCGCTGAAGCCGATTTCCAACGTGCGAGGCAGAGCACTCTCTTCGGCGCGCACGAGGCTGAGCGGGACCGATCCATCGCGCGGGACGACGAGATCGGCCTCGGCCAAGGCGACGGGCGCGGCCTTCTGCGGGCCGCTGATCCGCAGGCGTCCTGCCGTCGCGGAGACGTCGAGGCCGAAGAGCTGACACAGCGGTTCGAGCACGCCGCGCGCCGCGAGCGGCCGGTCGATGACGAAGCCGTCGAGGACTCCGTCCGCCTCGATGGCGAGGGGTGCCGCGATGCCGAAATCCGACAGGATCGCAGCGAGCAGCCGGTCGAGTTCCTGGCCCTCGACCCGTCCTGTGATCCAGTGACCGAGCGCCCAGTTGCCGGCGTCGGACCAGACCGTGCCGAAATCCGGAAAGGCCGGGAACGGCCGCGCGTCCCAGCACCAAATGAATACGCTGGCCGGATCGACCATGCGCAGGCCCGTGCCCGGCCAGACCGGATTGTGAGCCGGCTCGAAACCGGCAAGGGCAGGATCGAATCGCGCAAGGATCGCTTCGAGGCCACGGGCCTGGATCAGCTCGTCCCGGCCGCCGCGGGAGAAGGGCGGCAACGCGTTCTCCGCGGATTTCGGGTCGGGAAACACGTTGGGGCCGTTGGTGGCGCGGTCGCTCGCCGGGATGCCGATCTCGGTGAGCCAGATCGGCTTCGAGCCCGGCGCCCAGGCGGTGGCTACCGTCTCGATCCCGCCGTCGCGCTCGACATGCCGGTTCGACCACCAGGCGACCAGATCTTTTGGCCGGTAGATCCAGGGCTTGTCGTAGGCGCCATCGGTGATGGGCATGCGGACCTGCGCGGCGCGGTCGGCCTCGTTCGCATAGTACCAGTCGAAGGCCTCGCCCGCGCCGAGGCAGCTCTTCAGGTAGGCGCGGTCGTGGATCGTGGGGCTGAACGCGGCATCGGCATGCGTGTCGCCGTCGCGCCAGTCGGAGAGCGGCGGATAGTAGTCGATGCCCACGGCGTCGATCGCCGCGTCGGCGAACAGCGCGTCGAGGGGGAAGCGGATGGTCGCGCCGCCGTCGCGGACATGGGCGCCGTACTCGGTCCAGTCGGCCGCGTAGACGAGCTTTTCGCCATTTGCGAGGACCGCGCGAACCTCGTGTGCAAGGCTGCGCAGGGCCTCGACCGCCGGATAGGTGCCCCCGGCCCCGCGCACCCGGGTGAGTCCCAAAAACTCGCTGCCGAGGACGAAGCCCGCGAGCTCCTTGCCGGCCAGCAGGCTGGCGTAGTGCAGCACGAACCGGCGAAGGCCCTCCTCGCGCGTAAAGAGCGACGCGACTTGGCTCGCGGCTGCGGCCGTCCCGTCGGGGCTTCCGACGACGCCCGGAGCCGGGTCGCAGGTGATGCGCCCGCGCCAGGGATAAGCCGGCTGGGTCTGCCCGGGGCGGCGTGGATCGGGCAGGGCGTTGCCCGCAGGCACGTCCATCATCAGGAACGGGTAGAGCACCACGCCGAGTCCGCGCCGCCTCAGCTCCGCGACGAGCCGCAGCAGGCCGGCATCGGAGGGCGTGCCGCCATAGGCCGGGCTGCCGTCGCGCATGGAAACCACGCCCGCATTCGCGCGAGTGAGGCCGGCGACGCTCCAGACGTCGCCGGTGGTCACTTTCGCCGCGTTGTCGACGCGCGGGGCGACGGTGCATTGACCGGCGCGCAGATCGCTCCCGAACCAGGCCACCACCACCGAGACCTTCGCGAGGTTCGGGCAGAGCGCCTGCAGCGCGTCGAGGGAGGCCAGCACGTCGCCGGCGCCTTGCAGCTGGAAACGGTTGGCCGGCCGCGTCGTGCCGAGACCGGCATCCTCGCTAACCGGCACCGGATCGAGACCGAACTCGGTGGAGCCGGGGATCAAGCAGACCGCCCGGATCTTCGAGGCGATGCCGCCGACCGGGCGGATCACCTCGAAGGCGAATTGCGGGATGCGGTTGCCGAACTCCGCCAGCGCCAGCCGCTCGAACACCACGTAGGCGAGCCCGCGATAGGCCGGCGCGTTGCCCGTGGCTTCCTTGGCGACGATGAGCGGGTCGGGCTCCTGATCCGCGCGTCCGGTATGGACGCGCAGGGTCAGCTTGGTCAGGTCGATCTCGGCGCCGTCCGCCCAGATCCGGCGCACGAAGGCGATCTCTCCGGCGCAGAGCCCGACCGCGAGGTTGGCATAGTAGCTATAGGCCGTGCGGACGGTTTTCTGGCCGCCGCCGCCCTTGGAGCCCGAGGACGAGCGCTCCACCATGGTGTTGGCCACTTCCAGCGGCCGCGTCGCCCAGATCAGGGTGCCCCCGATGCGGGCGCGGCCGTAGACGCGTGGGATCGGCTCGCCCTCCGTCGAGGTCAGCCCGGCGACGTCGGTCAGCCGCGGCCCCTCGACGAAGCGCGGGCTCGTACCGCCGAACAACGCACCGTCGAGCGCCGAGCCGCCGGCCGCGCCAAGCGCCCGGCCTACCACCGATCCGATCGGACCGCCGACGGCCGACCCGACCGCACCGCCCACCGTCTCCAGTATCAGGGTCGCCATGGAGCATCCTCCGGAAACCTGAACACGTGCGCGAGGTGCCGCCGCCACCACGACGTGACAACCACCTCGGTGACGACAGCGCCGTCATGGGCGTGGACCATCGTGCCCGCGCCCGTGGCGATGGCGCAGTGCTTCGCAGGGAGATGCGCACGGAAGGCGAAGAGCAGGACGTCGCCGGGCTGCGGCCGTGTTTCGAGGCCGGCGGGGCGGAGATGCCGCCGTGCAGCCTCGACCAGCGGATCCACGCCATCCGCCGCCTCGGCCCAGCCGGCCGCATAGGGCGGAGGCGTCTCCGGCTCGTCTCCGACGACCTCGCGCCAGACACCGCGCAACAGCCCGAGACAATCGCAGCCGACACCCTTCAGGGAGGCCTGGTGACGGTAGGGCGTGCCGATCCAGGTACGGGCCTCACTGACGATGGCTTGGGTGAGATCGAGCGGCACGGGGAACAGCATGCTCACACCTCGAAGGAACGGCGCGAAAACCCTCTCCCCTCTGCGGGAGAGGGCGGCCCCTGCGTGAGCAGGGGTCGGGAGAGGGGAGCGGGTTTGAGCGCCTCACCGAAACAGGCTCCCGCCATCGAGCGCGGTGCTCGATCCGGGCGCGGGGCGCACCACGAAGTCGTTACCCGGCATGTGCGGAAAACCCTGAAAGTTCAGGCTGTTCGCGAACTTTCCGCGGCAGGTCGAGAAACGCTTGTCGCAGCCGGCCGTGAGGATGAAAGCGTCGCCCGGCGCGACGTTGCGCGCCGGCGGCTGCCAGAGGTCGAGGGCCACGGTCGCGTCGGTGCGCGTCTGACTGCGGATGTCCGCGTCGAGGCCGGCATTGGCGCCGCCCGTCCAGCGCAGGCGCCCGCCCGTGAACCAGCCGGTCGCGAAGGAGCCCGCGAGCGCGACGGCGAGGCGGGCCGGTCCGGGTGCGGCGAACACCGTCCCGCTGCTGCGCCAGCGCATGTCCGAGAGGTCGATGCCGCAGCGGGGCTCGCCGAGCTCGGCGTCGCAGGTGGCGCGGTAGAGGCGACCCTGCTCGACGTCGAGGCGGTGCATCAGGCCGCGCAGTTCGGCAACGAAGGCGGTGCCCGCGCGGCGGATCTCACCGATGGTGGCCACGTCGAGGAGCAGCCGCGCCTCGGGCGCGCTCCAATCGACCAGCCAGGTCTCGACGCTCGCGCCATCGAACAAGCCCGCGGACACGTCGTCCGGTGCGATTCCCGCCGAGGTCAGCGCCCCGGCGACGTCACCGCCCCCGACCGCGAAGCCGAGCTCGGCGCTCGCCTCGGCCGCCTCGAGCCCGGTGCGGGCGGCGTAGGTCAGGCGGTCGAGGGTCAGGTCGCGATCGTGGTCGGTGAAGCCGAAGGCCAGCCCGTCCGGCCGCGTCAGCGACCAGCAATGGCACAAGGTCGTCGCCCCGCCGGACAGGCGCGCGGCGAGGGCGGCGGGGATGGCGCGCATGGGAAATCCTCGGTCTCCGGCGCTACGGCACGATTTCGATCAGCGGCACCTTCGGGATCTCACCGGCGGTGAAGGCGGCGAGGTCGATCACGAGGTCGTCGGTATCGAAGCGCACAGGCACGTCGAACTCATAGCCGGCGGTGACGCGCGCACCCGCCGCCGGCACCGCGTTGGCCACGAAGGTGACGAGCCCGGTCGTCGCGTCGCAGGCGAATTTCGCGGCCGGCACCTCGATGCCGTTCACGGCGAGCCGCACGCTGCCGGCGACCGGTTTCTGGATTGCGCGGCGGTAGGGCGCCGGCCCGCTGCCGTAGGTCTTTGCGAGCGCGAAGACGGCGTTGCCGCCCGTGCCGGTGCCGAGCGGCTGGTCGGTCGGGGCGGGCACGGCGCTTGGTGGGCCGGAGCGGTGGTCGACCCGGTCGCGGTAGCGAAACCCGTAGAGGCGCCCGCGCCGCTCCTCGAAGAAGCCGAGCACCGCGTGCAGCGCGTCGAGGGTACGGATGCCGAAGCCGGCATCGTAGCGCCGCCGCGAATCCGCCCACCGGCTGTTGCGGTGCTCACGCCCCGAGGCCAGCGTGACGATCTCCGTCAGCCGGCTTGGGCCCCCGCTGCCGCGTAGAGCCACGTCGAGGGGGAAGCGGACTTCGTGGAAGTCGGTGGGCATGACCTCTCCTCCGAGCGGTGGCGCTGATCGGTCCCGGTGCTCACAAAGCCCGCCGTCCCCGCGCAACCGCCCGCGCAAGGCTCGCCGCCACCTGCGCCTCGGATCTGCGAAAACTCTCGGCATCCGGAGTGGCGATGGTGATGCTGACGCTCACCGGGCGCTCAGTGGCCGAGGCGACGCCGAGGCGGCCGTCGCTGCCGCGTTTCAGCGGGAGAATCGCCTCCGGGCCGGCCTCGCCCATCAGGCCGGTACCGCCCTGCATCGGGAAGTATGTCGGCGCGGCCACGATGCCGCCGCTGGCGAACGGCCGGACCCGGCCGGCGGCGATGACGCCGCCGCGGGCGAAGGCGCTGGTTTCGGCGCTGTCCGAAGCGCCGAGCAGGCTCTTGACGAGACTCGTGATTCCCTTGCGCACCGGGCCCAGAGCTGCCTTCAGCGCCAGGCCCGACAGCTTGGTGGCGAGCGTGCCGAGCACTCCATCGAGCTGGCGCCCGGCATTGAGGTTGGCGGTGAGCGCGCTCGACAGGCTCTGCCCGAATTTCTTGGCGAGCAGGTCGAGGGTTTCGAGCTGTTTGGCGCGGTCGGCGATCGTACGGTCGGGATCGGTCGTCGCCATAGGGGCCTCACAAATCCGGGAATGCGGCGAGCAGGCGGTCGAGATCGCTGCGACCGGCGGCGGGAGCGGCTCTCAGCCCGGCCGCAGCGGCGAGTTCGCGCGGTGTCGCGGCCCAGAAGGTGGCGGGCGTCCAGCGGAGCGCATGAAGCCCCAGGGCCAGCGCATCGTCCCACGGAAAGGCGAAGGTCTTGGCCTCCGCGCTCAAGCCCTCCGTGGCACCCGAGGGTCCGGTGGCGGTTCCGCCTCGCCGAAGGCCGCGACGAGGGCCTCGCCCACGGCCGCGGCCACGGCAGCGAAATCGCCGGCCAGCGGCAGGCGCGCCACCGCCGCGTCGTCGAGATCGTGACCGCCGCCGCGCAGCGCCGCACCGAGCAGCACGATGACGTCGCGGGCCGACGGCCGACCGCCCGAAAACCGCTCGGCGAGGCCGACGACGTCGCCGGCCCTCAGCGTGTCCTCGAGTTCGGCCAGCGCACCGAGGGTAAGGCAGAGCGTATAGTGCTCGCCCCCGAAGCTGAGCGGCACCTCGCCGCGTCTGCGGTTGGCCATGGTGTCGGGTCTCCGGATGGGAGGTCAGGGTACAGTCGCCGAGATCAGAGCGCCGTGAAGCCGAGCGGACCGGCGGAATCCAGCGCCATGTCGTAGGTGACCTCGCCGGCATGGTCGCCGCGGTATTCGAGGCTCGTGATCTGAAACAGGCCTTCGATGATGCCGAAGGACGGCACCACGATTTGGTAGCTGTCGATCACCCCGTCGAAGAAGCTTTGGCGCAATCGCGCGTCGGAGGCCTCGTCGCGGAAAACCCCGGCCCCGGAGACCGAGGCGCGCCGCACGCCGGCTCCGGCCAGCAGCTCGCGCCAGCGCCCGGCGGAATCGGCGTTGGTGACGTCCACCGCCTCCGCATTGAAGGCGATCTGCCGGGCGCGGAGCCCGGCCACCGCCGTGAATCCGCCGGCACCGTTGCCGGCCCGGACGAGCAAGTCCTTGCCTTTCTGGGCGGTCATGATGAAGGCTCCAGGATCTCATAGTATGGATCGGCAGATATATTGACGTTTTACGTTTCTTCATTGCGGTCTCAGCGAGACAACCCAGTAAAATATCCAGACTATACCCTGGTTTGCTTCGCTGCGCTCGCAATGACGGAGGTGGGCTCAGCCCCCGACGACTTCGGTAACCGCCTTCAACGTGAGCGTCGCCTGCGTCTCGCCGCTGCGCGCGTCGCGATGCGCGGCGATCGACTCGACGCGCAGCGTGATCAGGGCGTGGCCGCTGAGCGTCAGGGCGGCATCGTCGAGGAGGGCGGCGATCCGCTCCGTGGCGTCGAGGGCGCTGCGGGTCGAGCGGGGTCTTCCGAAGATGACGAGCGCGAGCGTGTGGAGATGACGCCGCGCGCCGTCGACGGAATCGTCGCGGGCCTCGCCGTTGCCAAAGACGGCGTAGACCGGGACAGCGGTAGCCGGCGGTTCGTCGTAGAGCCGCACGGCGCCGCCCATCGATGCGGCGAGGCCGGCATCGCCACGGAGCCGGCCGAGGATGGCGGCGCGCATCGCCAGGAGGGGGCTCATGCGACATCCTCCGACAGGAGTTCCTCGACCGCGCAGACGAGCTCGCGGCAGCGTCCGTCAGGGTCGCCGGCCGAGCGGATCGCGAAGCGGCGCGGGCCGGCCGACAGAAGCATCTCGGACGTGACACCCGGTCGCCAGCGCAGACTGACGCGGTGCGTGGCGATCGCCTCACTCCGGCCGTTCCGCACGCGCTCGGCGGTGCCGGCGCGCGCCATCACCCCCCAGACCACGGGCCCGGCGACGTAGCGGCGGAGTTGCCCGCCGAAGCCGTCGGGCTCGTCTACCGGTGTTTCGAGCACGAAGCGGCGCCGCCGCGCGCCGATGGGCGCATGGGTCATCGCAGGTCTCCGATTTTTCAAGAGTTGGGCGTTCAGAGCCGCATCAGGCGATGTGGCGCGAGCAGACCGGCTACGGCGGGCGGCGACGCGAGGAGACCAGCCGGCACGCCGTCGCCCCGGTTCTCGAACCAGTCGGCCACGATCATGCGGATCGCCTGGGCGAGCGGGGCCGGCACCGGCGGGCCGTCGCCGCCGCAACCGGTCGTGACCTCGATCAGCGCGGCCTTGCGCATCAGCAGCGGCACGCCCGGATCGACCAGCAGGCAGGGCGCCTCCCACGGGTCGGGGCCGGGCCGCAGCAAGGCGGTGTCGATCTCCGCCACGATCCCGTCGGCACCGACGAGGCCCACCCGCGTCACCGCGACGAGGGGGCTCAGCGGCAGCGGCACGACACCATCCGACGGCCAAGCCGTGAGCATCAGCCGGAAGCGGGCCGGTCTCACGAAACGGCGCGTCGCCGCCTCGACGCTCGCGCGGGCCGCCGCGACGAGCCCTTCGATCAGGGCATCCTCCCCGTGCTCGTCCCCGTCGAGCCGCAGGTAGCCGCGCATCTCCGAGAGGCTCACCGGCTCGACGCCGAGATCCGCGACGCGTATCGGGGTCATGCTTCACCTCTCGCTCGGGTTTTTCGGATGTTGCGCAGGCCGCGGGACGGCGCTTCGACCCTCTCGCGCCCTCATCCTGAGGTCCCGGAGCGCAGCGGAGGCCTCGAAGGAGGGCTCCAGGGTTCGCGCGGCCGGCTGGAGACTTCCGTCGAGGCTCCGCTTCGCCGCGCACTTCGAGACGAAGCCGTGGGTCGGCGGCTCCGGCTCGGCGGCCTCGCCCTGTGTGCTGTCGTCGCGTCAGCCGTCCCCGCCTCGGCCATCGTCGGCGGCCGTGAGGCACCCGACTCCGCCGAGGCACGCTCGGCCGTGATGGTTCTGACCTCGAAGGGCGGGGCCTGCTCGGGCGTCGTGGTGGCGCGCGATGTCGTGCTCACCGCCGGACATTGCGTGGCGGGCGTTCCGGAGAACCGCATCCATTTCCAAGACGAGACCGGCAAGCTCGTTCTGATGGAGGTCGCGGCCCGGGCGGTGCATCCCGGGTACGAGGCCGATGCGATCCGGGCGCGCACCCGCTCCATCGACCTCGCCCTGCTGCGCTCCGCCGAGCCGCTGCCGTCCCGGTTCGAGATCGCCACGCTGAGCGAGGCCATGCCGGGCGCCGGTACGGCTCTGACGCTCGGCGGCTACGGCGCGGCACGGAGCAACGACTACCGCTCGGCCGGCCGCTTCCGGATCGCGAGCCTGCCGGTGGTCGAACCCCACGGCCCCAGCCGCATCCTGGTCTGGCTGCAGGCGGCCAAGGCCGGCGGCTGCAACGGCGATTCCGGCGGACCGATTTCGGACGACACCGGCGTGCTGGCCCTCGCCGCCTGGGTGAAGAGCGTCTGCGGCGGCCTCACCCAGGGCATCCTGCTCGGACCCCAGCGCAGCTGGATCGACAGGACACTCGGCGGCTGGGGCACCGCCGCACGCTGGACCCGCTGAACCGCGACGCCCCGCTGGCTATGGAACCACAGCTTGGCCGGGGCATTGGCATCAGTTAGCTTGGGGCTCGACAGATTCGAGGCGCACCGGGCGCTGGAGACATGACCATGGTCGCAGGTCCCGTCCGTGCCGCGCTGGCTGGCGCCCTTTTCGGATTCGTTCCCCTCTCAGCCCAAGCTGTCGTGCAGGGGCAGGTCAGCCGTGATCCCGATGGCCTGCGCGCCTCGGTGGTGCGCATCGAGAGCACCTCCGGCGAGATCTGCTCCGGGACCCTGATCGCCCAGGACCTGGTGCTCACCGCCGCCCACTGCGTCCAGCACAATGCCGGCTACAGCGTCGTGGTGGTCGATCCCTCGTTCCGGCAGCGGCGGATCTCGGCGGTGGCGGCCTCGACCCATCCCGATTTCGTGCCCGGCACCTCGCCGGAAGACCAGCCCGGCATCGACTTGGCGATGCTCAAGCTCGCCCAGCCCGTCGGCCCGGGCTTCCGTCCGCTGAACCCGAGTGGCGGTGGCAGCATCGACACCGGCGAGGGCGTCGACATCGCCGGCTTCGGCGTGGTGGCCGAGAACAGGCGCACCACCGCACGGACCCTGCGCACGGCACGGCTCGTCTCGATCGGTTCCCTGCAGGTCGCCAACCGCGTCACCGTGGTCACCGACGCGCAGCGTCTGGCCGAAACCGCCGGCGCCGGCGCCTGCCTCGGCGATTCCGGCGGCCCGATCCTGCGCAACGGCCAAATGGTCGGCGTGGTGAGCTGGTCGAGCGGGGCCATGCGCCAGGACAAGCGCGCCCGCACCGCCTGCGGCGGCTTTACGGCCGTGACGCCCACGGGGGAGCACGCGAGCTGGATCACCTCGCGCGCCTCCCAGCTCGAGGCGATGAGCGCCGGTCAGGCGATGAGCCAGACCGGCGCCCGTCCGGTCGAGTGGGTGGCCAAGCCCGGCCGCCGCCGCACGCGCTGACCCGTCTTGGGTCAGGCGAACTTCAACAGCTTGATCGCGTCGAAGTCCTGCACGCCGCCGCCGACGCGCTTGGTGGTGTAGAACAGCACGTAGGGTTTGGCGGAATAGGGGTCGCGCAGCGTGCGCAGCCCCATGCGGTCGACCACGAGATAGCCGCGCTTGAAGTCGCCGAAGGCGATGGAGAGGCTGCCCGAGCCGATATCGGGCATCGCCTCCGCCTCGGCGACCGGAAATCCCATCAACGTTGCGGCGCCACCGGCGCTGGCGGGCGGCTGCCAGAGGTAATTGCCGTCGGCGTCCTTGAACTTGCGGATCGTGCTCTGCACGCGCCGGTTCATGACGAAGGTCGCATTCTGGCGATAGCCGGCACGCAGCCCGTAGATCAGGTCGAACAGAATGTCGGCCGGGTTGCTGACCGGAAAGGCCGAGGCCGTGCCGGTGGCCACGATCCCGATCTTGCCGGGCGCCCAGGCCGAGTTGGCCACCGTGTCGTAGGCCAGAAACCCCTTGGGCCGGCCGATACCGTTGCCGGTGACGAAGGCGACGCTCTCCTGCTCGGCAAAGACGTCCTCGACCTCCGCCGAAAGCCAGGCGTCGATGTCGACCACCGCATCGTCGAGCAGCGTCTGCGTCGCCGCCGGCATGGCGTAGAGCTCCATCGCCGGAAAGCTCAGTTCGAGCAGTGCCGGCGCATCGGTCTGCGGCCGCGCCGCGGTCTCGGCGACCCAGCCCGAGGCGGGCCCCGTAGGCGAGAACGCCCGCTTGTACAGCCCCCCGGAGATCGCCTGGACGGTCGCCAGCGCGCGGATCGGCGAGATCTGGGCGAGGCGGCGCAGCACCTCCCGCTCGATGTTCGTCGGTACGAGATAGCCACCATCCGGCCCGGATCCGGCCGACAGCGCCTTTTCCTCCAGCCGTTTCAGGCCGGCGCTCTCGCCGGCGCGAACGTAGAGATTGAACGCCGCCTTGTGCTCGGCGCCGACACCATCACGCGGACCGCTCTCGAAGCCGGCCATCGGCGGACGGGCACGGTCGAGGCTGATCCGGTCTAGCCGGGTGCGCGCCTGATCGAGCGCCGCGTCGATGCGCGCCAGCTTCTCCTCCGTCACCACGTCTGTGGTGAGCCGGCTCTCGATCTGCCCGAGCCGTGTGTCGTTGGTCTCCTTGAAGGCCTCGAAGGCCCGCGAAAAATCGTCGAGTGCCGCATCGACCGCGCCGCTGGCGGCCTTGTTCTCGGTGACGGGGAAGGCGGATTTGGTCTCGATGGCGGTGTGTGCGGTCATGGCTGTCCTCGGGTGTTGAAGGAAAAGATCGACGAAGGCGCGCATCCCCTCGCCCTGCTTGCGGGGAAAGGGGATCGCATCGCGGGGCACCGCATCCGCCGCGCCTGGGCGTGGAGGTTCGCGGCGAGGCTCGCCGATGCCCGGGCCAGCACCCGCGCGCCGGGCTGCAGCGGAAAGGTCACCAGCGAGACCTCCCAGAGGTCGACGGCGACGAGCCGGCGGCCACCGCGTGCCGGCACGGCCTTGACCACGCGAAACCCGATGGAGAGTCCGTCGAGCCCTCCCTCGCGCATCAGCGCCTCGACCTCGCGGGCCCGTTGCACCGCGAGGTTCAGCCGCCCCTCGACACGCAAGCCACGAGAATCCTCGGCAAGCGCGTGCCAGCGCCCGATCGGCTCGGCCGGATCGTGCTGCCACAGCATCCGCACGCCCCCTGCGCCGCGACGGGCGAGGCTGGCCGCGAAGGCACCCGGCAGAACCGTGTCGCGCCCGAGATCGGGCACGCCGAAGACGCTGGCGTAGCCGGCAAAATGGCCATCCATTCGGACACCTCTGATGAAGGAATTGCGGGCTCCGCCCCGCATCCGCGATGCGCCCTCGCGCAGCCTCAGGCCCCCGGCACCTCCGCCGGATAACCGACCGCCTCGCGCTTCTCGGACACCGCCAGAAACTCCGCAGCCTGGACCCGGCGCCACAGCGACTCGCGCTCCAGGGCCAGCGCTTCGATGGCGTCGAGATCCGGCTCCAGCCGGGCCGGGCCGAAGACTGGTTCCAGCCAGGCGGCGAGGGAGTCGGCGGTGCGGCGCACCAGCGGCACGATGGTCTGGCGGTAGAAGGCGCGGTTGGCCTCGGCGTAGTTGGCGTGGGTGTTGTCGCCCGGCAGCCCCAGCAGCAGCGGGGGCACCCCGAAGGCCAGGGCGATCTCGCGGGCGGCGGACGCCTTGGCCTCCACGAAATCCATTTCCTTCGGCGAAAGCGCGAGGGGCCGCCAGTCGAGGCCGCCGTCGAGCACGAGCGGCCGGCCGGCATTGCCCGCGCCTTGGTAGTTCGTCTCCAGTTCGCTCTTGAGGCGGGCAAACTGCGCGTCGCTCAAGGCGGCGCCCGTCGATGGCGCGAAAACCAGCGCGCCGGAGGGGCGGGCGGCGTTGTCGAGCAGCGCCTTGTGCCAGGCGCCGGCGGCGTTGTGGATGTCGAGGGAGATGGCAGCCGCCTCCATCGGCGAGAGGCCGTAATGGTCGTCGACCGGATTGAACTGGGCGAGGTGCAGGATCGGGGGCACCGTCCCCGTCTGCTCGTAGCGGATCGTACGGCCGCCGGCGGTGTAGTCGTAGGCGCCGACCCAGCCATCCGGGCCGGCCACGGCCCGCATCCGGTCGGGACGCAGGCAGAACAGCTCGCGAGGCATGCCGTCGAGGCTGACCGCTTCGACGTAGGCATTCCCCGAGACCATCAGGTGCCCGTAGACCCCTTCGAGAAACCGCGTGCCGCCCTCGCGCAGGTTCGGCCGGGTGAGCAAAGCGATCAGCGGATGGTCGTCGTCGGCCCCGGCCAGCGTCAACGGCAGCGCGGCCGCCGCCTCGGCGACGAGGCGCACGCTGCGGTGGGCGACGGCGTTGCGGGCATAGCCCTCGCGGGCGAAGGCCACGGGTTCCCGCGCCGACCAGACCGGCCGGCCCTCGCCGTAAAAGGTCACCGTTGTGGGCGCGGCCTTCGTCGCCGGGGCATAGCCGGCGGCGCGGGCGAGGCGGGTGATGAGGTTGGGCATGGGGGCTCCGATAGGTTCCCTCCTCCCCGCTTGCGGGGAGAGGGCCGCGACGAGCTCGTCGGCGGCGCGGCGAGGCGGGGGAAGGCCTGCGTCACAGCACCCGCACCCGCGGCTCCGCCCGGGGCGTCAGCAGCAGGTGCGTCAGGGCCCAGACGAGGGCATCGAGGCGGTCCGGCGAGGCTCCCGTCGAGAGCCCCCCGGGGCCGAAATCGCAGAGTTCGTCTTCCAGCGCCGGCAGGGCGCCGACATGGTGGACACGGCCCTGCGCGTAGAGCAGCGAGACCGGCTCGGCCCTGAGATATTTTCCGCGCGTGGCCCTGACGGACGTCACGGGCACCGACGAATCCATCTCGGCGAGAACCGTCGAGACCATCTCGCCACCCTGGTTCACCTCGACGACGAGGGCGTCGGCGCGGAGCTGGTGGTAGAGCGTGAGCGCGATGCGGGCCCAGCGCTCCGGGGGCGCCTGTTCCACCGTCGCGTCGGCGACGACGTAGGCGGCCCCGTCGCTACCGATCCCGGCAGCGACGATCCCGCAGGCATCGGCGCCGGCGCGGGAGGAAACCGGCGGGTCGACCGCCACCACCACGCGCATCAGGATCGGTGCCGCCGTGACGCGGGCCGCTTCGATGACGTCGCGGGTCCAGAGGGCGTCGGGCCGATCCTCGATCAGCTCACCGTCGAGTTCCTGCCGGCCAAGCCGGGTGCCGGCGTAGCGCCCGACGACGGTGTCGAGAAAATCCGGCGCCAGATTTGGCGCGTTGTCCGCGGTGCGCGCCCGCGTCACGACGGTCCGCGGATCCGAGAACAGCCGGCGCAGCAGCGGGATCGGCCGCGGCGTCGTGGTGACGAGGCCACGGGGGCGGGTGCCGAGGCGAAGGCCGAACTGGATCATGTCGAAGGCCGCATCGGCATGGCGCCACTTCGCCACCTCGTCGGACCACGCCGCTCCGAACTGGGGCCCGCGCAGGGAATCCGGCTCCTCGGCCGAGAAGGCCAGCGCCACCGCGCCGTTGGCGAATTCGAGCCGCCGCCGCGAGGGCTGCCAGAGCGGGCGCGCACCACCGAGAATCGGCAATGCGAGGAGGCCGGACGGCCCTTCGATCATCACGTCGCGGACATCCGCATAGGTCTCGCCAATCAGCGCGATGCGCCCGACCGGTCCATGAGCGAGGGCGAGGTCGCCGTGGGCCAGCGCCCGCACCCATTCCGCACCGGCGCGGGTCTTGCCCGCACCGCGCCCGCCGACGAAGGCCCAGGTCGTCCAGTCGCCCGGCGGCGGCAACTGGTCGTCGCGAGCGAGCGTCAGCCAGTCGTGCTCCAGCAGGCGCAGGAGGTCAGGATCCAGGGTTTCCAGCAGCGGGCGTGTCCGGCTGCTCGACGACAAACGCCTCAATCCGTCGCGCAAGGCGAGCGCGGAGGGCGGCGAGATCCTGTGGGGAGCCGCCATCCGCATCTCCGTCGGTATCCGGTTGGCGTGCGGCGGGCGCGAGATCGTCGAGGAGACGCTTGAGGCCGCCGAGATCGCGCAGGATCTTTGCGGTATCGATATCGGCCGTGGTGTCGGCGGCACGCAGCCTGTCGTCGAAGACGGCGATCTGGCGGGCGATGTGGACGCGGAGCGCGGCGTCGAGCGTGGCGAGATCCGGCACGTCGCCGCTTGGTCCGAGGCCGCTGCCATCCTTGACCGCCGCGAATCCGTAGGCCGACATCAGCCGCGAGACGCCACGCGACGGCCGACTTGCCTTGGCCGGTCGTCGCTTCACGCCCTCTGGTATCGCAGGTTTCTCTCGGACGGCCGCGGGGTGTCGTTCTGCGATCTGCTTGGCGCCCCGCGAACTGGGCCGGATGCAAGCCTTCCGGTTCCAGTCCCATACCGTCCCGTATGGGATGCCGTTGCGCGCTGCGATCAGGCGAAGGCTCAACCCGGTGTCGCGCAGCATTCCTTCGACGGCCGTGCGGGTCTCCGGCGGATAAGGGCTGGAAAAAGCCATTCCCGCCTCCGCCGTCTCGTCACACCTCTGGAACGTTCATGTTTTGTACCGGAGGAGCGTGCCGGTGTCAATCCTTAATTTCCTAGGACAGGCCGATCACGCGATGGAAGTCGACACCGATGCGCATGCGAGCACAGGAACTGATGCGGCACTGCAACCACGGCCTCAGTTCCCCGTTGGCTGTTCACGATTCCAGAACTAGCCTCACGACCGAACAGCGACAGAGCGGCGCGAAGCCGTCCCAAGGGTCTCGAACAAGCTCAGGAGTGAACCGTGGCGAGCGAGACGACGAATCCGGGAGACGACGATCGCCCCGTGATCCTCCTGGTGGAGGACGAGGCGCTGACGATCATGGATCTGGGCGATGTCCTCGAAGACGGCGGCTACGACACCCTGCAATGCGCCTCGGCCGAGCGAGCGCTGAGCATCCTTCAAGCGCGCCCCGACATCTGCGGGCTCGTCACCGACGTGGAATTGTCGGGCAAGGCCAACGGTTTCGATCTCGCCAACTCGGCCTCGCAGGCACGTCCCGAACTGCCGATCCTGATCGTCTCGGGCCGCGCCGCGCCCGATCCGGACCGGATGCCGGAGGGTGCGCAGTTCATCGCCCGCCCCTGTGCCGGCGAGGACATCTTGGCCCGGCTCAAGGGGCTGATGCCGACATGCTAGACCGTGTCTCAAAGGAACGAAGAGCCGGATAACCGTTACGTCATCGCACCGTCACGGTTGGACTGGCAGAAGCCCTCGAATCGAGCAGCGTCGGCAGGCGTGACCGCTCGCATGTCTGTCGGGGGGAGCATCTGTCATGTCGGCGAGGCAGGTTGAGCCGGCGGACGCGTCTGTGACCGGTCCGTCCGGCGAGACGCGCGGCGGTGAGTCTCTCGAAAAGGACAAGCGCGGCGTGAGCAAGGGCGGCACCGGCAAGGACGGCAAGCAGGCCAAGCCGATGCGGGCCCCCGCCTCGAAGAGCGTCGGTTGGGCCCTCGTTCAGGCGGCCCGCCTTCACCGCGCCCGCGTCGGCGACCGGTTGGCCGCCCTCGACCTCTTCGCCGGGCAGGAGCAGGTGGTTCAGGCCCTGGCCGTGGCCGGGTCGATGACCATGGGCGATCTCGCCGCGACCTTGCGCGTGCGCCCACCCACCGCATCGAAGACGATCTCGCGGCTGGCTGCTTTGGGCTTCGTCGAGCGCCGGGCGGAAGCGGGCGATGGCCGCATCGTGCGCGTGCGTCTCACAGAGACCGGCCTCGCCAAGGCGGCGGCGATCGAGCGGATCTGGGACGAGGTTGAAGCCGAGTTGCTCGACGATTTCGAGGGCAAGGAGAAGCGCCGCCTGCGCAAGCTCCTGCGCAAGGCCGCCGGCAACCTCGCCGAGGCGGCGGGCGTTACCGGCCACGAGGCCGATCCGGAAACCGACGGCGACCCGGATCCAGACGATGAGACCGAGACGCTGATCGGTCCCGTCGCTTCGGACGCGGTGGCGCGTCCGGTATAGTCTTCGTCAAAGCCTGTCTTGCCGCGACACCTCTGGCGACACGAACGATCCTCATGCCGAGATGCCCGCGCCAGCGGGCCTCATCCCCGATGCCGCCGCCTGTCGCGGCGACGGCGCCTCATGAAACGATCAGTCGCGTCCGTCCGACGCACGCGCGAGGCGAAGCGCCCGCAGACGCTCGGTGCGATCGTCCACCGCCCGCCGGTCGGCTTCGATCTCGCCCCAGATCACGGCCGCTTTCGCCTGCTGCTCAGCCGCCTTGGCTGCTTTGGTCTCGGCGCGGTCGATATTGTGGCTCTGGTCGCGGGACATTCCAGCTCCTGTATTGTGTCTCAAGCTTAGATAGGGTCGGTTCCTGTCCGGGACGAGCCTCCCGACGGCCAAGCTGCGGTGTCGGACGAGACTTTCGACGTTTGGCGTGGCGTCCGGCAGCCGATTCCGCCAGATACCGGGTCGATGACCCTGCCTGCTCCAAGCGTCCCGACCCCGGACACCCGCGCTCGGCGGGACCGGCTCGTCGGCATCGGACTGATGTGCCTGGCCCCGATCTTCTTCGCCGGCCTCGACGCGTCGGGAAAGATCCTGGCCCGCGAGGGCGTCGATCCGCTGCTGACGACCTTCATGCGCTATGCGGTGAACGTCGCGCTCGTCACCGCAATGCTCAATCCGGTGACCCGGCCCGGCGTCGCCCGCACCCGCCGCCTGCCCCTGCAGGTGGCGCGCTCGCTGCTGCTGTTCGGTTCGACGGCCTGCAATTTTCTGGCTCTGCGCTCGCTTCAACTCGCCGAGACGGTGTCGATCCAGTTCGCGGCGCCCCTTGCCGTGGCTCTGCTCGCCGGTCCGCTCCTTGGGGAATGGTCGTCCCGCCGGCGGCTCGTCGCCATCGCCGTCGGCTTCCTCGGGGTCATCGTCATCGTGCGGCCGGGGCTCGGCACGATGCAGCCGGCGCTGCTCTTCTGCTTCGGCAACATGAGCTGCTACGCGCTCTACATCGTCGCGACCCGCAAGCTCGCCGCCTACGATTCCAGCGCGACCACGATCTTCTATTCCGGGCTCGCCGGACTTCTGCTGATGAGCCCGCTGCTGCCCTGGATCTGGACGGCGCCGGCTTCACCCCTCGCCTGGACGATGCTGGTCGGCGTCGGCCTGTTCGGCACCGCAGGACACTGGCTGCTGGTGCTGGCGCATGCCCGTGTGCCGGCCAACGTGCTGGCGCCGTTCATCTATACGCAGATCCTGTGGTCGGTCCTGCTCGGCTTCCTGGTCTTCGGCGACGTGCCGAGCGGCTGGACGCTGCTCGGATCGGCGATCATCGTCGGATCGGGCCTCGCGCTCCTCGCACAGGATGCCGCGCACCGGCGTCGCACGGTCTGAAAGCGGCCGGACGGCGCGCCCGGCCGCTCCCGACCACTCAGCGATGACGGCGGTGATAATGGCCGCGATGCGAGCGCATCCGGGTGCGGTAGGCGCGGCGGCCCGGATCGATGCCGAGAACGCCGTTGACGCCACCGACGGCTCCGCCGACCGCGCCACCCACGATTCCACCGACCGGACCGGCGACGCGGTTACCCTCGTCGGCGCCGCGACGCATGCCGCCGGGAACGCCCTGGGCGTCGGCTGCGCTCGACAGGGTCAGGGCGGACAGGGCCACCGTGGCGGCGATGAGCAGATGTTTCATGCGGGACTCTCTTCGTGTTGCGATTGGGTGCTCCGCTTCTCGGATCGGCGCAGAAATCGTCGAATTTGATGGGCACGGATCCCGAAGTCGTGGGTGCTCAACGGCCAAGTTCGAAAAAGGTCCCCGCGATTCCGCACCAATCGTGATCGCATGGTGAACCGGCGACGCGCCGTTCGTTCCTGCGATCCGACGGTGCGGGGGACGGGTCGCCGCGACGGCATGCCGTTCTCCGGAAACCGAATTCCACTTTCCAGCATGATGTTCTAGAAGCGCACCATGCTCGACGCATGCGATCCTGCCGACGCGCCGCCGCGTCTTCGAATTACCGGCCCGGCCTCCGCCTGAGCACCGCACATGACGCGCGGCCGGGCGTGAGATGCCGGATCGGCCAGCAGGTGCGCACGAGCGTCCCGACGGCCCGCCTCCTGTCGAAGCGCCGACCAAGACGAGCAAGACCTCTCCGATGACCGAATCCGCTCCCGACGCCGCGCTGCCGGATGCCGACGCATCTCCGGCGCCGCGCGACTATGCGAAGACGCTGTTTCTGCCGAAGACCGAGTTCCCCATGCGCGCCGGCCTGCCGACGCGCGAGCCCCTGTTGCTGCAGCGCTGGGAGCGGAACGACCTCTACGGCCAAATCCGCGCGGAATCGGCCGGACGGCCGAAATTCGTGCTCCATGACGGCCCCCCCTACGCCAACGGGGCCATCCATATCGGGCACGCGCTCAACAAGATCCTCAAGGACGTGATCGTGCGCTCCCAGGGCGCCCTCGGGTTCGACGCCAATTACGTCCCCGGCTGGGACTGCCACGGCCTGCCGATCGAGTGGAAGATCGAGGAATCCTATCGCGCCAAGGGCCGGAACAAGGACGAGGTCCCGGTCCTCGAATTCCGCCAGGAGTGCCGGACCTTCGCGGCCCACTGGCTTGGCGAGCAGCGCAAGGAATTCCAGCGGCTCGGCGTGACCGGTGACTGGGCGCACCCCTATTCGACCATGGCCTACCCGGCCGAGGCCCGGATCGCCTCCGAGCTGATGACGTTCGCGGTCACCGGCCAGCTCTATCGCGGCTCGAAGCCGGTGATGTGGTCGGTGGTCGAGAAGACCGCGTTGGCCGAGGCCGAGATTGAATACGAGGAGCATGTCAGCGACACGATTTTCGTCGCGTTCCCATGTAAAATGGTGGCTCGAAACGGTTCAACGTTAGTTCCTGGACAAACTGAATGGAACAATTATGGAAAGTTGGAGCCGGTCCAGGACAAGCTCTTGCCGACATACATTGTTATTTGGACAACTACTCCTTGGACGATTCCTGGAAATCGAGCAATCGCCTTTTCGCGTAAAATATCTTACGGCCTATATCGCATCACGAATGCATCGATTGAAAATTGGGCAAAAACAGGCGCGCAGTACATAATCGCCGACAATCTTGCTGAGGCTGTTTTCAAAGCTGCTCGCGTTGAAACATACGAGCGTGTGGCGGATGTAGATACTAAGGCTCTCGCCGTTGGTGAATGCGCTCATCCGCTTGCAGCAATCGACAGCAGATATGAATTTCGAATCCCGCTCCTCGACGGCGACCACGTCACCGACGAAGCCGGCACCGGATTCGTGCACACAGCGCCGAGCCATGGTCGCGAGGACTTTGAAGTCTGGATGGCCAATGGCCGTCAGCTCACGCAGCGCGGCATCGAGACCCGCATCCCTTACACGGTCGACGCCGACGGCGCCCTCACGGAGGAGGCGCCCGGCTTCACCGGCAAGCGTGTGCTGAACGACAAGGGCGAGAAGGGCGACGCTAACAAGGCGGTCATCGCGGCGCTCGCCGAGGCCGGGGTCCTCATCGCCCGCGGCGTGCTGCGCCACCAGTATCCGCATTCCTGGCGCTCGAAGAAACCGGTGATCTTTCGCAATACGCCGCAATGGTTCATCGCGATGGACAAGCCCGTCGATGCCCTCGGCAACCGCACCCTGCGCGAAGTCGCCTTCGAAGCGATCGAAGCGACGCAATGGGTGCCGCCGCAGGGCAAAAACCGCATCAACGGCATGGTCGGCAACAAGCCGGATTGGGTCGTCTCACGCCAGCGCGCCTGGGGCGTGCCGATCACGGTGTTCGTGAAGACGGGCACCAGCGAGGTTCTTCGCGATGAGGCGGTGAACGCCCGCATAGCCGAGGCTTTTGCCGCGGAAGGTGCCGACGCCTGGTTCTCGGACGCCGACGGCGCACGCTTCCTCGCGCCCGACTATGACCCGGCCGACTACGAGAAGGTGACCGACGTCCTCGACGTCTGGTTCGATTCCGGCTCGACCCACGCCTTTGTGCTCGATGACGCCGAGGCCTTTCCGGGCTTGTCCGGCGTGAAGCGCGTGCGCGACGGCGGGCAGGACCGGGTGATGTATCTCGAAGGCTCGGACCAGCATCGCGGCTGGTTCCAGTCCTCGCTGCTCGAGTCCTGCGGCACGCGGGGCCATGCGCCCTACGACGTGGTGCTCACCCACGGCTTCGTCCTCGACCCCAAGGGGGAGAAGATGTCGAAGTCGAAGGGCAACGTCGTCGCGCCGCAGACCGTCATCAAGGAATCTGGCGCGGACATCCTTCGGCTCTGGGTCTCGGCTTCCGACTATTCGGACGACCTCCGCATCGGTCCGGAAATCGTGAAGACGTTCGCCGAGACCTACCGAAAGCTGCGCAACTCGCTCCGCTGGATGCTCGGCTCCCTCGCCCACCGCGTGCCGGGCGACGACGTGGAATACGAAAGAATGCCGGAGCTGGAGCGGTTCATCCTGCACCGGTTGGCGCAGCTCGATGGCGAGATCCGCGAGGCTTATGCGGCCTTCGACACCAAGCGGATCGTGGCCCTGCTCAACGGCTTCCTGACCGGCGATCTCTCCGCCTTCTATTTCGACGTGCGCAAGGACGCGCTCTACTGCGACCCGATCTCTTCGCAGGTGCGCCGCGCCGCGTTGCAGGTGATCGACGAGGCGTTTCGCCGTGTCGTGATCTGGCTGGCGCCGGTGCTAGCCTTCACGGCCGAGGAGGCCTGGCTCGATCGCTTCCCGTCGGAGGACGGTTCGGTGCATCTCCAGACCCTGCCGGAGACGCCCGCGGCATGGCGCGACGAGGCCCTCGCCGCGCGCTGGCAGAAAATCCGAAAGGTGCGCCGTGTCGTGACCGGGGCGCTCGAGATCGAACGCGCCGGCAAGCGTATCGGCGCGAGCCTGGAAGCCGCGCCGACGGTCTTCGTCGCCGATCCCGACCTGCTCGCCGCCCTCGCCGGCCTCGATTTTTCCGAGGTCTGCATCACCTCGGGCGTCTCGATCGAGGCCGGCGAGGGTCCCTCCGATGCCTTCCGCCTCGACGAGGTCAAGGGCGTCGCCGTGGTGCCCGCCCTTGCCGAGGGCCGGAAATGTGCTCGCTCCTGGCGGGTCTCGCCGGAGGTCGGCTCGGATCCCGCCTATCCCGACGTGACCCCGCGCGATGCGCAGGCGCTGCGCGAATGGGATGCGGTCCATCCGGGTGTGGCGGCATGAGAGACGCCAGCACCAACCCCTCTCCCCTCTGCGGGAGAGGGTGGCCCTCGCGTCAGCGAGGGTCGGGAGAGGGGAGCGCCCTCTCCGGAACTGTCGCTCCCCTCTCCCGGCCCGCTTCGCGGGCCACCCTCTCCCGCAGAGGGGAGAGGGGTCCGTGCGTGGAGAATCGGCTGTGACCCCCTTCCGCCTCGGCCTGCTCGCAGCCTTCCTGACGCTCGCCATCGACCAAGCCTCGAAACTCTGGCTGTATCTCCGCACCGACCTCGTGCTGACGCAGCCCTGGGCCGTCGCGCCGTTCACTGACTTCGTGGTCGTGTGGAATCGCGGCGTGTCCTACGGGATGTTCCAGCAGGAGGGCGATCTCGGCCGCTGGCTGCTTGTCGGCCTCTCCATCGTCGCGGCGCTGGTGCTCGGGTTCTGGATGAGCCGATCCGGCACGCGGTTGCTGGCCGTCGCCCTCGGGCTGATCGTCGGGGGCGCGATCGGCAACGCCATCGACCGAGCGGTGTTCGGCGCCGTGTTCGACTTCATCCACCTGCATGCCGGCGACTGGTCGTGGTACGTCTTCAACATCGCCGATGCCGCGATCGTGGCGGGTGTGGTCGGGCTGATTCTCGACAGCCTGATGCCGGAGCGGAAGGCCGATCGGCAACACGATCTGCCGGGCGCTTCCAATCCCCGGTCCTGAGCCTTTCGGCGCAAGAAACCGCCTTACCTTCGCCCGAAAACCGGCTCACGCCGGAATCGTCGGCGACCGTGCATTCAAAACGATTCTGAGCGGCCGCAACCTGAGGGCAGCATGATCGCGCAGCGCGGGATTCTTTCGGTCGTCACGGGCACTTTTGCGCTCGGCCTCTTCGCCGTTGCTCCAGCGCGCGCAGCCGAAGGCGAGTTCATGCGCGACGCCATGAGCAGCATCGGCCTGATCGAACCCGAGCGCCCTCCGATCACCTATCGCGAGCGCGCACCGCTGGTGATGCCGCCGGCTCTCGGCAAGAAGGCCGCGGTGAAGAAGCCGGCGAAGGGCAAGGGCGCCGAGGCCCCGCCGGTCGATTACGCCACGATGCCGCTGCCCCTGCCGCAGACGCGGCAGGACGATCCGCAATGGCCGAAGGATCCCGAGATCAGCCGGCGCGAGCGCGCGGCCATCGATGCCAAGAAGCCCATCGTCCGCGGCGCGCAGGGCCGGATGAACGACAACAACGAGACCCTGTCGGCCTTCGAGATGCAGAACGGGCGCAAGGCCGGCGCCGGTCTGTCGAGCGAACCCGCGCCCAGTCCCGGCGAAGCCCGCGAATCCACCTGGATGAACCCGCTCAAGCTGTTCTCCGGCCGCAAGGACGACGACGAACCCTCCGCGATCGAGCCCGACCGCGACGGGCTCACCGACCCGCCGAACGGCTACCGCAAGCCTCCGATCAAGGCCGCGAAGGCACAGGGGGGGCCCGTCGGCAACTCGATCAGCGGCAACGAGGAAGCCGATCCGCGGGCCTTTACCCGGGCTCAGAGCGCGCGCTGAGCCTCTTCGCGCCGGCCGGTCCGGGGCAGCGACACGACGACCCGAACGCCGCGATTCCGCACGGGTCGGGTGGCCAAGAGGTCACACACTACGGTACGGGTCTTGCCCCGGCTATCGATCCTCGCGACAGTCCGGGCCGCGATATACGTCGAGAACGGCCGCACGAAGGACGCCAGGATGCATCTCTACCGGAAGGCCAATGTCCTGCTCGGGCCGCAGCGCGGTTTCGCGCATGCCGGCCGCGTGGAGGCCGCGCCGTTCGGACGCTCGGAGGCCGGCGGCCCCGAGGTGACGTCCTTCGTGCTCGATAACGGCCTCGACGTGGTCGTCGTGCCCGATCACCGCGCGCCGGTGGCGACGCACATGATCTGGTACCGCAACGGCTCGGCCGACGATCCGCTCGGCCAGTCGGGCATCGCCCACTTCCTCGAGCACCTGATGTTCAAGGGTACCGAGCATCAGCCGGCCGGCGCCTTCTCGAAGGCGGTCTCGTCGCTCGGCGGCCAGGAGAACGCCTTCACCAGCTACGACTACACCGCCTATTTCCAGCGCGTCGCCCGCGATCACCTCTCCACCATGATGGCGTTCGAGGCCGACCGCATGGGCGGTCTCGTGCTCACCGACGACGTCGTGGCGCCCGAGCGCGACGTGGTGCTGGAAGAGCGCCGCATGCGGGTCGAGACCGACCCGAACGCCCAGCTCTCCGAGGCCATGGCCGCCTCGCTCTTCGTGCACCATCCCTACGGCATCCCCATCATCGGCTGGATGCACGAGATCGAGGAGCTGAACCGCCACCACGCCATCGACTACTACAAGCGCTTCTACACGCCGGAGAACGCCATCTTGGTGGTCGCCGGGGACGTGACGCCCGACGAGGTCCGGCGGCTCGCCGACGACACCTACGGCCGGGTCACCCCGCACGGCTCGCGGCCGCAGCGCCGGCGGGCGCGCGAGCCGGAGCCCAAGGCGCTCCGCCGCATCGCGGTGGCCGATCCGAAGGTCGAGCAGCCGACCCTGCAGCGACTCTACCTGACGCCGTCCTGCATGACGGCCCGCGACGGCGAATGCCACGCGCTCGAACTGCTGGCCGAAGTGCTCGGCGGCGGCGCCACCTCCTATCTCTACCGCAAGCTCGTGCTGGAGACCGGCGTCGCCGTGAATGCCGGAGCCTGGTACATGGGCTCGGCGATCGACGATACGCGCTTCTCGGTCTACGCGGTGCCGGCCGAAGGCGTCAGCCTCGAACAGCTCGAAGAGCATGTCGACAAGGCCCTGCGCGGTGCCGGCGAGGCCCTGTCGCCGGAAGCGATCGAGCGCGCCAAGACCCGGCTCGTCGCCGAGACGATCTACTCCGCCGACAGCCAGTCCTCGCTCGCCCGTATCTACGGTTCGGCGCTGGCCATCGGCGAGACCGTCGACGAGGTGCGCCGGTGGCCGATCGATATCGAGGCGGTGAGCAAGGAGCGGTTGGCGGCGGTGGCCGAGCGCTACCTCACCCCAGCCCGCTCCGTAACCGGCTACCTGATGAAGGCGAAGGAGCTCGACGCTCCCGTGGTCGCAGCCGCAGCCTGATTGTTTTTCGACGCCGGCGACTCTCGAGCCGCCGCGTCACTGCCCGAGACGCCGAAGGACCCGTTGGATGAACCTCGCCGAGACTGGCACCCGCACCGCGTCGTCGCCCACCCAGGCGATGCCGGTGGCGGCCGCCCGCGGCATCGAGGCCTGGCACGTTCCCTCGCCCGTGGTCCCGATGATCGCCATCGCCTTCACCTTCGAGGGCGGCGCGGCACAGGACCCCGAGGGCAAGGCCGGCACCGCCCAGATGCTGGCCCGGCTCCTCGACGAGGGCGCCGGCGATCTGAGCTCCGACGCCTTCCAGGAAGCGCTGGCCGCCCGCGCCATCGAGCTGCACTTCCATGCCGGCCCCGATTCCGTCGGCGGCTCGCTGAAGATGCTGGTGAAGCATGCCGACGAGGCCATCCGCCTGATGGCGCTGGCCCTCAACGCGCCGCGCCTCGACCCCATCGCCATCGAGCGCGTGCGCTCGCAGATGACCGCAAGCCTGCGCTACCAGCAGAACGATCCCGGCGTGATGGCCTCGCGCCGCTATTTCCGGGAGGCGTTTCCGGGCCATCCCTATAGCCGCCCGTCCTCCGGCACGACGGAGAGCCTCGCGGCGATCACCCGCGACGACCTCGTCGCCATGCACAAGACCCTGATCGGCCGCGGCTGCCTGAAGGTCGCCGTCGTCGGCGCGGTCGAGGCCGACGGGGTCGCCGCGATGCTGGAAAAAGCCTTCGGCACTCTGCCGGAGAAGGCCGCGCTCACGCCGGTCCCTGCCACGCATATCCACGATCTCGGCCGCCGCATCGTCGTCGATCTCGACGTGCCGCAATCGGTGATCCGCTTCGGCCTCGGCGGTGTCGCGTGGCGCGACCCGGACTTCATCCCGGCCTATGTGCTGAACCACATCCTGGGCGGGGGCGCCTTCACCTCGCGGCTCTTCCAGGAAGTGCGTGAGAAGCGCGGCCTCGCCTATTCGGTCGGCACCTCGCTGACCTCGCATCGCGCCGTTGCCATGACCTGGGGCTATACCGCCACCAAGAACGAGCGCGTGGTCGAGGCCCTCGACGTGATCGGCGACGAGATCGCCCGCCTGATCGCGGACGGTCCCTCGGACGACGAGTTGCAGAAGGCCAAGGACTACCTCACCGGCTCCTATGCCCTGAGCTTCGACACTTCGACCAAGATCGCCAACCAGCTCGTGCAGATCGCCTTCGAGGGCCTCGGCATGGACTATATCGCCCGGCGCAACGACATGGTCGCAAGCGTGACGCAGGACGACATCCGCCGGGCTACGGGACGCACCTTCGCGGATGGGAAAATGCTGGTGGTGGCGGCTGGGCGGCCCGTGGGGCTCTGAGCCCGACTTAACGTATTGTCGCGCCTTCGTTCTACACCTGCTGTCATCCCGGGGTGCCGAAGGCGAACCCGGATGACGACGTCATGACCTGGCAGCACTGGAACGGGCCTATTGTGGCCCCTGCTTCGCGAACTCCGCAAACACCCCGCGCAGCACCTTGAGCCGCGTCTCGTAGACCTGACGCAGGCAGGCCGTGTCGGCCGCGCAGGTGCCGCGCTCCTTCAGCCAAGATTCCTGGTCGTCCTGAAGCTGCGCGCGGTTTCCCATCGCCAGGACGCTCTTCAGGATCTCGAAGCGCACGGCCAGTTCGACGTCGAGGTCGTTGATGGCGAGCGAGGCGCAGATCGCCTTCTCATCGGGCGTCGCGGCCTTCTCGCAGGGAAAGCTGGCGGCCTGGGCACCGACGGTGCCGACCATCAGCCCAAGCATCACGATCGGCAGGCGGAAGACACGGGTCACGACAGGCCTCGACGTCGAGAGCAAAAAAGAATCAGCCGCCCGGCTTCACCACCGCCAGGATGACGATGAGGATCATCAACAGCGTCGGCACTTCGTTGATGATGCGGTAGAACTTGGTGCTGCGCCTGTTGCGGTCGGCGGCGAAGTCCTTGACCATCTTCGAGAGCCAGCCGTGGATGCCGGTCATGGCGAAGACCAGGACGAACTTCATCTGCAGCCAGTAGGAGGTGTAGTAGCCGCTCTTGATCGCCAGCGTGATGCCGAAGATCCAGGTCAGGATCATGGCCGGCGTCATGATCGCCTTGAGCAGCCGCCGCTCCATGATCTTGAAGGTCGCCGATTGCAGCTCGGAGCCCGACGGCAGGCCGGCATGGTAGACGAACAGCCGCGGCAGATAGAGCATCGCCGCCATCCAAGCGATCAGCGCGACGACGTGGCCGGCCTTGATCCAGAGGTAGAGGTTGTCCACGGGCTCGAAGGCTTCCGGCTGAGAGGGGCTTTTTGCGGAGAAGGCCGGCCGAGATGCCGTCCGTCCGGGGCATCAGCCTGGAGCGGTTCCAATAGCCCGGCTCACTTCGCGCAGTCGAGGCCCGCTTTTCGGATCAGGCGCCTTCTCTGAGCCGGGCGAGCATCCGCTCGACATGGGCGACCGGCGTCTGCGGCGTGATGCCGTGGCCGAGGTTGAAGATGTGCGGCAGGCCCTTGGTGGCTGCCAGGATCCCGTCGACCTCCGCATCGAGGGCAGCGCCACCCGCGATCAGGGTTTCCGGATGCAGGTTGCCCTGCGTGACGGTGGTCGTGGGGACGCGCGCGCGCAGAGCCTTGAGATCGACACCCCAGTCGACGCCGACGGCGCTAGCGCCCGTCTCCGGCACCACGCGGGCATGTCCGTCGAGACCGGAGCCGCGGCAGAACACGATGATCTTTGCGTCCGGCACCTCGGCCCGCACGCCCGCGATCATTTTGGCGATGGGCTGCAGCGACCAGCGCGATAGCGCATCCTCGCCCTCCGGCAGGACGCCGGCATGGGATTCGAAGATCTGAACGGCGTCGGCGCCGGCGCGGAACTGCCGGATGAGATATTCGGTCTGGACCCGCACGAGCCGGTCGATCAGCGCCTCGACGAGCTCGACATCGCTGGCGGCCAGTGCCCGTGCCGGTGCGAGATCCGGCGTACCACGCCCGCCGATCATGTAGCTCGCCACAGTCCAGGGCGCTCCGCAGAAACCGAGCAGCGTGGTCTCCTGGGGAAGTGCCGCCCGGATGCTCGTGACCGCCTCGAGGACGGGCGCCAGATGCGAAAAGATCGCGGCGTCGCCGACATCGCGCAGGCGGTCGAATTCCGGCCGACCCTCAAGCGCATCGAGGCGAGGGCCTTCGCCTTCGACGAAGCGCACGCCCTGGCCGAGCGCGTGCGGGATCACCAGGATGTCGGAAAACAGGATCGACGCCTCGAAACCGAAGCGGCGGATCGGCTGCAGGGTCACTTCGGTGGCGAAGGCCGGGTTGTAGCAGAGGTCGAGGAAGGAGCCGGCTTCCGCCCGCGTCGCCCGGTACTCCGGCAGGTAGCGCCCGGCCTGACGCATCATCCAGGCCGGCGGCGGCGAGATCGCCTCACCGGACAGCACCCGCAGGACCTTGCGGTCCTGTGCCCTCACCTCACCCATCGCGTTTCCGATCCCCGTCGTCTCGTTCCCACAAGCATACAGCCAAGCGTCTCTTCGAAAACCCTCCTTGCGCGTCCTTCGGCCGATCGCGACGTCGCAATCACCCCACAGGCCCTTTCCTGAAGAGAAGAGAGACTCTTAGACTCTGTTTCTTCTCCTGGAGGCATGAGTCATGGGCTCGCAAAGCCATCCACAGGCTCTCCCCAGCGTCACGGCGTTAAGGGGGCTTTAACGGATCCGGTCTAGTCTTCTGCAATCGCGAGCCTCGCCAGCAGCTTGCCTGAAGCTGCCCGTCCGACGACGTGGCACGGTCCCGGATTCTCCCAATCGTCCGCTCACACGAGTCGGACTCGACGGGCTGTTGACGCAGGAGTCGACAAGACGGGTCTTCCGCCGCTGGACCCTTCTCAGAAGCCGGCTTATCCCCATCCGTCGACTCCCTTGGCCTGAGCCTGGGGACAAGCTGCCGTTTCGCCGGTCCGCGAGCGCGCAGGGGAAAAGCGAATTCGCGATGAGCCGCAGCTACTTCCACCTCCATCTGGTCTCGGATTCGACCGGGGAGACGCTGATCAACGTCGGCCGGGCGGCGGCGGCCCAGTACGAGGGCGTCTCGGCGATCGAGCACGTCTACCCGCTGGTGCGATCCCGGGCGCAGCTCGAACGGGTGATCTCCGAGATCCAGGCGGCCCCTGGCCTCGTGCTCTACACCCTCGTCGATCAGGAACTGATTGCCCGGCTCGACGAGGCCTGCCGCGAGACCGGTTCGCCGACGCTCAACGTGCTGCAGCCGGTCCACGCCCTGCTCCGCTCCTATCTCGGCGCGGATTCAACGGCCCGGCCGGGGGCACAGCACATGCTGAACGCCGAGTACTTCAAGCGCATCGACGCGATGAACTTCACCCTGGCGCATGACGACGGCAACCTCCCGCCGGATCTCGACGAGGCCGACGTGGTCCTCGTCGGCGTCAGCCGCACCTCGAAGACGCCGACCTCGATCTATCTCGCCAATCGTGGGCTCAAGACCGCGAATTTCCCGCTGGTCCCGTCGATGCCGTTGCCGGCCTCGCTGGCCAACACCCGGAAGGCGCTCATTGTCGGGCTGATCGCCTCGCCGGAGCGGATCGTCCACATCCGCCAGAACCGTTTGCTGAGCCTGAAAGCCGACGACAACTCGATGTATGTCGACCGCAGCGCCGTCGCCGACGAAGTTGCCGCATCGCGAAAACTCTGCGCGAAATACCGCTGGCCGACCATCGACGTGACCCGTCGTTCGATCGAGGAAACCGCGGCGGCGATCCTCGATCTCTATCGCGAGCATCGCCTGAAGTTCATCGCGACGTGAGCGACAACGCACACCGTCTCTGGCTCGGGGCGAGGCCGCTGATCCTCGCATCTGCCAGCCGCACGCGGGCGGCGCTTCTAGTTGGCGCCGGTCTCGTACCGGAATCGATCAGGCCCGATGTCGAGGAGCGCCGTATCGAGGCCGATGCAGGCGATCTCGCACCGATCGACCTCGCTATCCGCTTGGCAGAGGCCAAGGCTGAGGATGTCGCCGGGCGGCATCCGGATCGCGTCACGGTCGGCGCCGACCAGGTGCTGGAGATCGACGGAACGGTGCTCCACAAGCCGGCCGACCTGCGGGAGGCGGCAGACCATCTCGCCCGTCTTCAAGGCAGGACGCATGCGCTCCATTCGGCAGTCGCTCTCGTCGCCGGAGGGACGACCGAGACGTTTTGCGAAACGGCCCGGCTGACGATGCGGCCGCTCGACCATGGAGCGATTGCAGCCTATCTCGCCCTGGCCGGCACGGAACGGGTGACGTCGAGTGTCGGCGGCTATCAGCTCGAAGGCCTTGGCATCCACCTTTTTTCGCGGATCGACGGCGACCATGCAACGGTGCTTGGCCTGCCGCTGATTCCGCTCCTCGCGAGACTACGCGGCAGGGGGCTTCTGGCGATCCGATGACGGAGACGAGTCCCAGGATGCCGGATCACGATCACCGGCACGCTCACCACGACCATGCGCATCACGGTCACGGCCATGCCGGACACAGCCATGCGCCGAAGGATTTCGGGCGCGCCTTTGCCATCGGGATCGCCCTGAATGTCGGTTTCGTCATCATTGAAGCCGGCTATGGATTGGTCGGCAACTCGATGGCGCTCGTTGCCGATGCCGGCCACAACCTGTCCGATGTACTCGGTCTCGCCGCGGCCTGGATCGCCTCGGTGCTGGTAAGACGACGGCCGAGTACCCGCTTCACGTACGGCCTTCGCGGCTCTTCGATCCTCGCGGCTCTGTTCAATGCGGTGTTCCTGCTGATCGCCACCGGGGCGATCATGCTGGAGGCGGTGCAGCGGTTCTTCGATCCGGCACCGGTTGCCGGTGTCACCGTGATGGTGGTGGCCGGGATCGGGATCGCGATCAACGGGTTCACCGCCTGGCTCTTCGCCTCCGGCGGACGCACCGACATCAACATCCGCGGCGCTTACCTGCACATGCTGGCCGATGCGGTGGTGTCGGCCGGGGTCGTCCTTGCGGGCCTCGTCATCCTCGCCACCGGTTTCGACTGGATCGATCCGGTGGTCAGCCTGGTCATCGCCGGGTTGATCGTCTGGGCGACCTGGGGGCTGCTCCGCGACAGCCTCGGCATGGCGCTGTCGGCCGTACCGCCGGGCATCGATCCGATCGCGGTGCGTGCAAGCCTGGAAGCCCGGCCCGGCGTGAGCGCGCTGCACGACCTCCACATCTGGCCGATGAGCACGACGGAGGTCGCCCTGACCGCACATCTCGTCATGGCCGACGGCGCCCTGCCCGATCGTTTCCTGCGGGATACGGCGGACACGCTTCGACATGACTTCGGCATCGCCCACGCCACCCTGCAGATCGAGCGCATCGGCAGCGCCGATTGCACCCTCCCCGCGCAATGCGAGGCATGATGCGCAAAGCCTTCGTCGCCGGACACCCGATCGGTCATTCCCGCTCGCCGTTGATCCACGGGTACTGGCTGGCGCAGCACGGCATCGCCGGGTCCTACGAGCGCATCGACGTCCCGCCGGACGGTTTTTCAGACTTCCTGCGCGACGCAGCCCAGGCGGGTTTCATCGGTGGCAACGTCACCATTCCGCACAAGGAGGCGGCCTTCCGGCTGGCCGACACCCTTACGCCGCGGGCAAAGAAGATCGGGGCGGTGAACACGATTGTCATCGGTGACGATGGCCGCAATCACGGCGACAACACCGATGCGCCGGGCTTCATCGCCCATCTCGAACAATCGTTCGGTATCGATGGGATCGAGCGTCTAGGCGGAATGGCGGTCGTCCTCGGTGCGGGTGGCGCGGCCCGTGCCGTCGTCGTGGGTCTCGCAGAGCGGGGTTTCTCGCGGATCCGCGTCGCCAACCGCACGCCGGAGCGGGCCCGGGCGCTGGTCGAGCTCGATCCCGAGCGGATCGAAATCCTGGATTGGGCCGTGTTGCCGGAGGCGCTGTCCGAGGCGCGGCTTCTGGTGAACACCACGGTGCTCGGCATGACGGGCCACCCGAGCCTCGACATCGACCTCGCGCCGCTACCGGACACGGCGGCGGTGGCGGATATCGTCTATGCGCCCCTGGAAACATCGCTCCTCGCCGCGGCCCGTACACGGGGTCTCGCTGCGGTGGATGGCCTCGGCATGCTGCTGCATCAGGCCGTACCGGGCTTTTCGGCTTGGTTCGGCGTTCGGCCCGCGGTGACTCCGGAGCTTCGCGCCCTCGTCGTGGCGGACCTCGCGCGGTGAGCGACGCGCAGCCGAGGGGCCGAAAACCCAGAAAAATCCTCGGACTCACCGGCTCGATCGGCATGGGCAAGTCGGCGACGGCCGCGCTCTTCGCCAAGCGCGGCGTGCCGGTCCACGACTCGGATGCGGCCGTGCATCGCCTCTACGAACCCGGCGGCGGCGCGGCCGAGGCGATCGGCGCGGCGTTTCCCGGAACCCTGGAACCGAACGGCGGCGTCGACCGGAGCGCGCTGCGCGAGGCCGTCCTCGGAAACCCGGAGGCGCTGCAGCGGCTGGAAGCGCTGGTCCATCCGCTCGTCGGAGCGGAAAGCCGTGCCTTCCTCGAGCGGCATGCGAATGCGCCCCTCGTCGTGCTCGACATCCCGCTGCTGTTCGAGACCGGTGCCGAGACGCGGTGCGATGCCGTCGTGGTCGTCAGCGCCCCGGCCGAGGTGCAGCGTGCCCGCGTCCTCGCCCGGCCCGGCATGACCGAGGCGGCCTTCGCGGGAATTCTCGCCAAGCAGATGCCGGATGCCGAGAAGCGCCGGCGCGCCGACGTCGTGATCGATACGAGCCACGGTTTCGAGCGGGCCGAGGCCGAGGTGACGGCGCTCATCGCGCGGTTAACGGATTCGCGGTAGGCTCGGCCAGGCTCCAACGCGAATTCCGGAAAGACATGCTGCGCGAGATCGTCCTCGATACCGAGACCACCGGCACGGATGCGAAGGGCGGCGACCGGCTGATCGAGATCGGCTGCGTCGAGTTGATCAACCACATCCGGACCGGCGAATACTTCCACCGTTTCGTGAATCCGCAGCGGGCGGTCTCCGAGGGAGCCTTCGGCGTCCACGGCATTTCCGATGCGTTCCTCGCCGACAAGCCGCTGTTCGGCGATATCGTCGATGCGTTGCTGGCCTTCTGCGGCGACGCGCGGCTGGTGATCCACAACGCCGCCTTCGACGTCGGCTTCCTCAACATGGAATTCGCCCGGCTGAAGGTCTCGGCCCCGCCGCCGATCGCGCTCGGCGACGTGGTCGACACCCTGGCGCTCGCCCGCCGCCGGCATCCCGGCGCCGCCAACAGCCTCGACGCACTGTGCAACCGCTACGGCATCGACACCAGCAAGCGGACCAAGCACGGAGCGCTCCTCGACGCCGAGATCCTGGCCGAGGTGTATATCGAGCTGCTCGGCGGCAAGCAGACCAGCCTCGGCCTCGCGGCGGTCGCGCCGGACGGCATGCGCCACACCGACGCTGCCATCGCTCGCGGGTCGGAAGATCCGGCGAGCCTTGCGCGTCGACCCATGCGCAACCGCCTGACCGACGACGAACGCAACCGCCATACCGCCTTCGTGGCGACGCTCGGAGGAAGCGCGATCTGGAAGGAATATCTCGGCGAGGAATCGCCGTAAGCCGACCTCAGCTCTTCCAACCCTTCAGCGCCGCGAACGGACTGTCCGATTCCTTCGGCTGCGGCGGGCACAGGATGGGTTCGATCTGGGCTGCCGCGTCGGAGAGTGAGAACGCGCCGCCGTTCGGCAGCTTGCCTCCGGCGGAATCGGCGTGGCCGCCACCCCTGAATTTGCGCGCTGCCTCCAGGGCCGATCCGTTGCGGGAGCGGAACGACATGCCGCCGCCGCGCGAGGCGTTGATCACGCGCTCGGCGTCGCCGCGCTCCATGATGTGATCCGACACCGCCTGGAAGACGCCGCCGTCGAGGCCGAAGGAGAGCTTGGTGCCGTCCGGCAGCGTGCGGAACAGCGCTGGCGAGCGGGACAAAGCCGCGTGCAACCGCGCCCGCGTCGTGAGGGCGGCGTCGTCGCTGGGTTCGTCGGACAGCAATGCATCGGCGACGCCCTTGCGCAGGCTCGCCACCTTCAACTCGATCTCGGCCGGCGGCACGTTCGCGGCGAGTTCGGCCGCGATCGCCATCAGTAGCTTGTCGAGGAACAGGTCGTGCCAGGGATGGCCGGCCGGAACGTAGGCTGCGCTGCTCTCCCAGAGTACCTCGTTGCAGAGGATGCCCTGCCGGAAGGCAGGATCAGCCTTGCGCCAGAGGTCGAAGGCATCGATGGCGGCGACGAGGGCGGCGAGTTGCGTTTCCTGCCCGGGATCGAGGTCGCGGTCGGAGATCAGGGCGCGGTTCTCGAACATCATGCGGGTCGCGCAGCGGTCCGTATCGATCGCGACATGCACCAGGGGGTCGCCGGCGTCGAACAGGGCCGGCCCGCCGGTCGCCTCGGCGGGGAATGGCGCCAGGCCCTGCGCCGCGAGATGTTCCACGGAGGAGGCATGGTGGTCGAGCACCACGAGGCGGTGGCGGCGCTCCTCCGACCGCTTCAGGTTCGCCGCGACGAAACCCTTGATGAAGCGGACGGCGTCGGCCTCGAGGCTGAGGTCGGTGACGAGCAGCGTCTCGGAGCCCGCCGCCTTCGCCAGCCGCTCGCCTTCGGCCTGCAGCACGCCGCCGACGTCGGAGTAGCGCGGCACGTGGACCACCCGCGCGACGTCCGCGACATGACCCGCGACGATGCAGGCTCCGTAGCCGTCGAGGTCGTGATGGCTGATCTGCGTGATGGTCACGGATGCGTTCCTGGCCGTTGCTGCGCCCGCAGATGCTCCGGGTTCGGGCCGGGCACAAGCGGCGCTTTCGTATCCTCTCCCCTATCCCACCCACGACTTTAACCCTCAGGCGCCCGCGTCAGCGGGCCTCGAAGGGTCCTCCAGCAGTCTCCGAGTTCTCTGGAGAACCCTCGAGGTCTCCGCTGCGGGCAGCACCTCAGGATGAGGTCGAGCTTGGGAGGCCGCTTGGCTGAGGATTCTCCTATGCCGCGAGATCCTCGCGGCGGCGCACGTCCGAAAAGGTACGGCCGTCTTCGAAGCGATACGCGACGTTCTCGGAGAGGCGGCCGTTGGCGCGGACCTGGATCGCGACCGGGCGGCTCAGTTCCTCACGGCGTTCGAGCGCCTCGGCCACCGTCATCGGGGCGGGACGGGTACCGCCGAGGCCGCGCCACCATTGCACCGCCTTCTCCCGCTCGTAACCGGAGGCTTCGAGGGCGAGTTCGACCCGGTAGCCCCCGTCCCGGCAGCGGAACTCGGCTTCCAGACGATCCTCCAGAAGTCCTGCGCCGCGGCCCAGGCGCCAGGCCTCCACGGGCACCCAGCCGGTGACGGCGGCCGACAGGATCGTGAGTTCGTCGTCGGCCTCCGCGTCGTGTATGGCGTCGCCGTCCTCCATGTCCGGCTCGATCCAGCAGCCCTCGCAGGTGCTGGCGTTGAGGGCGATCAGGGCGCCGCAGCCCGGGCAGGCTTTTGCGCGCGTCTCGCCGGGCGTCTTGAGTCCGAGGGCCACGCTGCGGGCGCTGACGACGTCGACGGGGCCGTGGGCGCGCACCAGCCCGGCATAGTCGAGGATCAGCGCGTCGGTCTTGCCCGGCGCCCGGCGGAGCGCCCGGCCGACCTGCTGCACATAGAGCCCGGCGCTCTGGGTCGGGCGCAGCAGCGCGATCAGGTCGACCTCCGGCACGTTGAAGCCGGTCGACAGCACGCCCACCGAGGTCAGGCAGCGGATCTCCTGCGCGCGGAAGGCCCTGACGATCCGGTCGCGCTCGCGCTTGGGCGTCTCGCCGGACAGGGTCTCGCAACGGATCCCTTCCGCCCGCACCGCGTCGCGTACGGCGGTGGCGTGGGCGATTCCGGCGCAGAAGGCGAGCCAGGAGCGCCGGTCGCGGCCGTAGCCCACCATCTCCTCCACGGCGGCGCGGGTGATCCAGTCGCGGTTGACCGCCGCCTCCAGCGCCGCCGGGATATAGTCGCCGCCGCGCTTTCCCACCCCCGAAACGTCGAGTGCCGTCACCGTCGCCTTCGAGATCAACGGCGCGAGCCAGCCCTGGTGGATCAGGTCGCCGACATTGGCCTCGTAGACGATGCGCTCGAAGATCCGGCCCGCCCCCTCGTCGAGCCGGCCGGAATCGAGGCGGTAGGGCGTCGCCGTCAGGCCGACGATCCGCAGTTCGGGATTTCGCGCGCGTGCGCCGGCCAGGAAGCGGCCGTAGCTTGTCTCGGCCGAGCGCGGAATCAGGTGGGCCTCGTCGACGATCACGAGGTCGAACGGCGCCAGTGCCTCGACGCGGTCGCGCACCGACTGGATGCCGCAGAACAGAATCGGCGCCTCCGCGTCGCGTCGGCCGACCCCGGCGGAGAAGATGCCGGCCGGCGCCTCGGGCCAGTAGCCCATGAGTTCGCGGTGGTTCTGGACGATCAGCTCGCGCACATGCGTGACGATCGCGATGCGCGTGCCGGCCGCGCGCCGCATCGTCTCGCGCACGAGGGCGGCGATCACCAGCGCCTTGCCCGCCCCCGTCGGCAGCACGATCAGCCCGCCGCCGCCGCCGTCGCGCCAATGGGCGTCGAGCGCGTCGAGGGCCGCGCGCTGGTAGGGGCGAAGCTGGAGCATGGCGGCTGTCTACAGAGCCGTGGCCGATGAGAACAGAGGGGGATCGTATCGTGTGTCCTCGGCCCCGTCATACCTTTCCTGGTTGTTCGAAGCGGGCTCCGCGCATCCCCTCGCCCCGCCTGCGGGGAGAGGAGATGCGCACGACCGAACCAGTCATCCGGAGGCGGTATCAGGCGCCGTCGAGCGTCGTTTCCACTCGTGCGCAACCCGCCCCTTGGACTTGCCTCGACCGAAAAAACCGGGCTTCCCAGTCGTGTCGACACATGGGGAGCCGGATGCGCACCAGGGCAATCATCGGTCTTCTGATCCTCGGGGTCCTGGTCTTCCTGCTCTATTCGCTGCGCGAGGTGATGCTGCCCTTCGTGGCGGGGCTGGCGCTGGCCTATCTGCTCGACCCGCTCGCCGACCGGCTGGAGCGGCTCGGCGTCGGAAGGCTCGCGGCGACGCTGATCATCCTGGCGGGTTTCGTCGTCGGGCTGATCATGCTGCTGATCATCGTCGTGCCCCTGGCCGCCGGGCAGATCGCCTCGCTGGTCAACGCGCTGCCGGGCATGGTCTCGAAGCTCCAGGGCATCATCGTCGAGCGGGTCGGCCCGGTGCTGCAAAAGATCGGCGGCACCGACGTCGTCGGCGAGCTGCAGAGCTCGGTGGGCTCCCTGGTGGGCCAGGGCGGAACCTGGTTCCTCGCCTTCCTCGGCTCGATCTGGTCGGGCAGCCAGGCGCTGGTCTCGATCGCCTCGCTCCTCGTCATCACGCCTGTGGTGGCGTTCTACCTGCTGCACGATTGGGACCGCATGGTCGCCGGCCTCGACAGCTGGGTGCCGCCGCGCCATCGCGACACCGTGCGCAGGCTGGCCGGCGAGATCGATCAGGCCGTTACCGGCTTCGTACGCGGGCAGTCGCTGGTCTGCCTGATCCTCGGCACCTTCTACGCGGTCGGCCTGTTTGCCGTCGGGTTGAACTTCGGCGTGCTGATCGGGCTGATCTCCGGCTTCCTGACCTTCATCCCCTTCGTCGGCAGCCTCACCGGCTTCCTGCTCTCGCTGGGCGTCGCGCTGGTGCAATGGTGGCCCACCGGCGATTGGCTGCATATCGGCCTGACGGTCGGCGTCTTCCTCGTCGGACAGTTTCTGGAAGGCAACGTGATCTCGCCGAAACTCGTCGGCGATTCCGTCGGCCTGCACCCGGTCTGGCTGATGTTCGCGCTGCTGGCCTTCGGCACGCTGTTCGGTTTCGTCGGGCTGCTGCTCGCGGTGCCGGTGGCGGCCTCGATCGGCGTTGTCGTGCGCTTCGGGGTGGAGCGGTACCTGCAGAGCCGGCTCTACACGTCGGAGGAGCCGGTGCTGCTGGCCGAGCCGGAGGAGTAGCCTCTGCGCGGCGGCTGTTTCAGGCTTTGCCGTCATTGCGAGGCAAAGCCGAAGCAATCCAGGGCCAATGCGCCGGCGTCCAAGATCTGGCCCTGGATTGCTTCGCTACGCTCGCAATGACGGAGGAGGATCCCGAGGCGATCGCCCGGAGACGGTCTGAACGCCTACGGGGTCGGCAGCGGCCCGCCATCCGGTCCCGGCGTCCCGAAGGTCGAGACGGCGTCGATCGATTTGCGCTGCAGCACCTGCCAGCGGGCGAGTTGCGTGCAGAGCGAGGGCGTCTCCTGGGGCGCAGCCGCTCCCGGTTGCCGGGCCGCGCAACGGAGCGAGACGAAGTTCTGCAGGCTCATCGAGAGCTGCAGGGACGAATCCGACGAATAGAGCTGGGTGTCGCTGAAGACCACGCCCGAGACCACGTTCGCCTGATACATCATCCGCAGGCTCTGCTCGGTCTGCGGCTGGCGCTCGGCGTCGAGGCCGAGCAGCGTGCCGTTGGCGGAAAATTCCGGCAGGATCGCCACGTTCGGGAAGCCGGCGGTCTGGTGGCATCCCATGCAGGAGGCCTTGGCGTTGTCGACGGGCCCGGCGAGGCGCCCGCCATAGCCGAGATGGTTGAAGTTGAGCGGTGCGGTCGTCAGCTCCTTCAAGGCCTGCGGGTTGATCCACTGCTCGGTGAGCTTCGACTGGTCGCAGGGTCCGTTCGGCCCGGTACAGGTCTCGGCAAACGTGGCCTTCGGCGAGTTGCCCCACTGGAGGCCGAGCGGCACCATCCGCTTCCAGGGCGTGTCGCCCTTCGCGTTGCCGTCGTAGCCGAAGGTGCCGAGCAGCCAGCCCGTGGTGCTGCGCGCGTCGCGCACCGACACGTCGATCTGGATCATGCGGATCGTGCCGACCGCGCGCTTGAACCGCTCCAGCGGCCCGGCATTGCGCCAGCGCGGATCGTCGTTGACGAAGACGTCGGCCTTCCATTCGAGCGCGTTCTTCACGGTCGGAAGCTGGTCCTCCGTCACCGTCGAAAATAGCAGCTTGATGATGAAGGCGCCGTCCGGAAAGGTGTTGAGCGCGGTCGGGTCGGGGTTCAGCGCACCCGGTTTCGGGTCGTCGGGATTGCAATAGACCTGACCGATGCCGAAGGCGGCGCGGTCGTTGAAATAGGCGCCCGACCAGGTGTCGACGAAATCGCGCTGCAGGGTGCTGAGCGTATTGCCGGACGAGTCGAATTCGTGGGTGAAGCCGTGGACGAATTCACGGCCGTCCGTGCCAGGCCAGTCCGAGGCGACCTCGGTGTTCCAGTCCATCCACGGCATGCCGTACCATTTGCGGACCTTGTTGTCCTCGACATAGAAGTCGACGTCGACATTGCCTTCGAGGCCGTAATCGAGAAGTGCCTGAAGGTAGGCCCTCGGATCGACCGGAGCACCGTCCTTGAAGTCGATCGCCTGCCACGGAAGTTGTTCCGCCGGCGGCAGCTGGTCGGGATAGTTCTGGCTGAGCTTGAACACCCGGCCGCGATACTCCGGCGCGGGATCCCCACCCTTGCCCTCGCGATAGTAGTTCGCGAACTTTCCGCGGACGCAGTCCTTGCGGGCGAGCTTGTTACGGACCTCGTCGGTCGTCGCCGCGGCCTGTGTGGCGCCAAAGCCGATGCTCGTCGCGAGCATCACGATCGTCTGTGCGGCCAGCAGGAAACCGTGCCGTGATCGCGTCATGTCGCCTCTCCCGAAAATCAGTCTCTGATCTGGGATCGGAGTCGTTAAGACTTGGCTCTGGCCCGATTCGGTCCGCTGGAGCATTTTGAAATTCTAATTTTACGCAATTTCCGCTGTATCGCGTGCAGTCCTGGCCCGACGATTACGCGAAGCGGCCGCGGATCACGGGCCGGCGCCGAACACGAAATTCGCAAGGGATCGGGTGTATAAGCCCGCCATGCGCGACAAAGCTCCGCCGAAGCAGCTCACCTTCGACCTGCCCCTCGACCCGCGCTACGGCCGCGAGGACTTCCTCGTCGGCCCGGCCAACGAGGCGGCCTATGGCCTGGTCGAGGCCTGGCCGGACTGGCCGGACACCGTGCTGTTGCTGCAAGGGCCGCCCGGTAGCGGCAAGAGCCACCTCGCGTCGATCTGGGCGACCCGTGCCCATGCCTGGACCGTCTCCGCCGGCGCGCTGCAGGCCGATCAGGTCACGCATCTCGTCTCGAACGGCGCCCTGGTGATCGAGGATGTCGACCGCCCGGCCGGGCGCGACGAGTCATCCCTGTTCCACCTGCTCAACCTCGCCCGCGAGCGGAAATGCCCAGTGATGATCACCGGCGCCGGTCCGGTCGACGGCTTCGGCCTCAAGGTGGCGGATCTGCGCTCGCGGCTGCGGCTCGCCCCACGCGTCGAGATCCTGCCGCCGGACGACGCGCTGCTGCGCGCGGTCATCGTCAAGCTCTTCGTCGACCGGCAGATCGTGGTCGACCTCGCCGTGGTCGAGGCGGTCGCCCTGCGTATCGACCGCTCGCTGGCCCGTGCCCGCGACGTCGTGGCCGAACTCGACCGCGATGCCCTCGGACGCGGGCGGCGGATCACCAAGCCGCTGGCGCTGGCGGTGCTGGACCGGCTCGGCATGGCCGAGGCAGGGGACGAGAACGATCCGGCAGACGAGGAGGCTTGATGAGACGAGCGCCTAGCCTTGGAGCGCTTGGGCTCCTGGCCATCCTTCCCGCCAGCGCGGAAGAGCCCGCAAAACCTCTCGACAACTGGCGGGACCTGCGCACGGCCTTCGTGCGCTGCTGGACCGTTCCGAAGGGCACCGAGGGTTCGGTGGTGGCCTTCCGCTTCCTGTTCGCACCGAACGGGGGCTTGCGAGGACCGCCGATGGTCATGGCGAAGATCCTGAAGGGCGACGACGACGCGAAGAAGCGCTACGAGGCGGCCGCCTACCGCACCCTGGACCGCTGCCTGCCGATCACGGTGACGCCGGGCTTCAAGGCGGTGATGGGTGAGTCGCTGCTCCTGCTGAGCCTCATGAACACGCCGCGCAGGCCTGCGCCGAATCTCGGGCCGAACATGACGATTTTCGCCGAGGAGACGAAGGCCGAAGGGGAGTAGGCTCCCGACCGGCGGGGCGCGACGGCATCGACCGCTCTGTCACGAAAGCGTCACATGCCATAGGCCGGCCCGTGCTAGGGCACCGCCCCGCGCGCAACTGAGGAGCCTGACCTTTGCCGGAGATGGAATCGGACGTCACGGTGCAGGACGGCGAGGCGATCGAGTCCGAGGAGACGACGCTTGCCACCGAGCGCGGCGTCCGCAGCGAGACCGCTCGTGCCCGCACGGCCCGCGCCGCCCGCATCCTCGCTGCCGAGAAAGCCGCCGAGCCCGAGATCGGGTCGAGCGGCCAGAAGGCCGCCAAGGCGGCCGACGAGGCCGCCCGCGAACCGGTCCTGGAAGCCGGCCGCCACCTGCGGCACTCGCCCGAGCGCTTCGTGAACCGCGAGCTGTCCTGGCTACAGTTCAACAGGCGCGTCCTCGAAGAGGCGTCGAACAAGAACCATCCGCTGCTGGAGCAGCTGCGCTTCCTCTCGATCTCGGCCGCCAACCTCGACGAGTTCTTCATGGTTCGCGTGGCGGGCCTGTATGATCAGGTCCGCGCCGGCATCACCACGCCCTCGCAGGACGGGCTCTCGCCCTCCGAGCAGCTGGTGCGGGTCGGCGCCGAGGTCTCGCGGCTGGCCCTCGACCAGCAGGAACGCTGGCACGCGCTCCGCGGCGAGTTGCTGGAGGTCGGCATCGAGCTCGTCGAGCCGGCGGGCCTCTCCGAGCCGCACGTCACCTGGCTCGACGACTACTTCCTGCAGCACATCCTGCCGGTGCTGACGCCGCTCGCCATCGACCCGGCCCATCCGTTCCCGTTCATCCCGAATCTCGGCTCGACCATCGCCCTGATGCTGGTGCGTCCGCGCGACGGGCGGACCCTGCGCGCCCTGATCCGCCTGCCCTCCATGCTCGACCGCTTCGTGCGGCTGCCGGACGCGGCAGGGGACGCCACGGCGCGCTTCATCGCCATCGAGCAGGTCATCGTGAAATTCACGAACCGGCTGTTTCCCGGCTACACCGTCAAGGGCCAGGGTGCCTTCCGCGTGGTGCGCGATTCCGATCTCGAGATCGAGGAGGAGGCCGAGGATCTCGTCCTGCATTTCGAGAGTGCGCTGAAGCAGCGCCGCCGCGGCGTGGTGATCCGCCTCGAGATCGAGGAGGGCATGACCGAGGACCTGCGCAGCTTCGTCATGGACGAGCTGGAGATCGCGCAGGACGGAGTGTTCCTCGTCGAGGGCACGCTGGCGCTCAACGAGCTCTCGCAGATCGTCGGGATCGACCGGCCGGACCTCAAGTTCAAGCCCTACAACGCCCGCTTCCCCGAGCGCATCCGCGAGAGCGGCGGCGACGTCTTCGCGGCGATCCGGCAGAAGGACTTCATCGTCCACCACCCCTACGAGACCTTCGACTCGGTGGTGCAGTTCCTGGCCCAGGCCGCCCGCGATCCGAACGTCGTCGCGATCAAGCAGACGCTCTACCGGACCTCCTCGAACTCGCCGATCGTCGCGGCGCTGGCCGAGGCGGCGGAAGCCGGCAAGTCGGTGACCGCACTCGTCGAGTTGAAGGCCCGCTTCGACGAGGAGGCCAACATCCGCTGGGCCAAGAACCTCGAAAAGGCCGGCGCGCAGGTGGTGTTCGGCTTCATCGAGCTGAAGACCCACGCCAAGCTGTCGATGGTGGTGCGGCGCGAGGGCGAGCGGCTCGTGACCTACTGCCATGTCGGCACCGGCAACTACCACCCGATCACCGCGCGCATCTACACCGACCTGTCCTTCTTCACGGCGGACCCGGCCATCGCGCGCGACGTCAGCCGCATCTTCAACTACATCACCGGCTATGCCGAGCCGGCGGAGCTCGAGCGCATGGCGGTTTCGCCGATGACGCTGAAGCCGCGCCTGCTGGAGCACATCGAGCAGGAGATCGCCCACGCCAAGGCCGGGCGCCCCGCCGCGATCTGGATCAAGTGCAACTCGCTCGTCGACCAGCAGATCATCGACGCGCTCTACGACGCCTCGGCCGAGGGTGTGCAGATCGATTGCGTGGTGCGCGGGATCTGCTGCCTGCGCCCCGGCGTGCCGGGCCTGTCCGAAACCATCCGCGTAAAATCGATCGTCGGGCGCTTTCTGGAGCACGGGCGCATCTACGCCTTCGGCAACGGCGCCGGCCTGCCGCACCCCAAGGCGATCGTCTACATCTCGTCCGCCGACCTGATGCAGCGCAACCTCGACCGCCGCGTCGAGGCGCTGCTGCCGATCACCAATCCGACGGTGCATCAGCAGGTGCTCGACCAGATCATGCTCGCGAACCTCCTCGACAACCGCCAGAGCTGGCGTGTACTGGCATCGGGCGCGAGCGAGCGGATCCAGCCCGCCGAGGGCGAAGAACCGTTCAACGCGCACAAGTATTTCATGACGAATCCGAGCCTGTCCGGGCGCGGCAAGTCGTCGAAGAAATCCAGCCCCCGCTCGTTGAGCCGCCGGGCTCAGCGGGCCTGAAAGGGTGACGCATGGGACCGATTCGTTCGCACCTGACGCTCGCCCATTCCGCCGACATGCCCTTGCCCGACCGGCTCAAGCCCGTTGCGATCATCGACATCGGGTCGAACTCGGTGCGGCTCGTCGCCTATGACGGGCTGACCCGCGCACCGACGCCGCTCTACAACGAAAAGGTCCTGTGCGGCCTCGGCCGGGGCGTGTTCTCGACGCGCCGCCTGAGCGACGAGGCGGTGCGCCGCGCGCTCCACGCACTGGGGCGGTTCCGGGTCCTCTGCGACACGATGAAGATCGGCCGGATCTTCGTGCTCGCCACCGCCGCCGCGCGCGATGCCGAGAACGGCCCCGCCTTCATCAAGGCCGCCGAGGACATCCTCGGCCAGGGCATCGAGCTGCTCTCGGGCCGGCGCGAGGCCGAACTGTCGGCGCTCGGCATCGTCTCGGGCTTCAACGGGCCGGACGGCGTCGTCGGCGATCTCGGCGGCGGCTCGCTCGAACTCGTCGACGTGCGCGGCGCGACGGTCGGCCAGGGCGTGACCATGCCGCTCGGCGGACTCGCTCTGCAGGACCTCTCCGGCGACTCCGCGAAAAAGGCCCGCAAGATCGCCCGCGAGCACCTGAAGAAAGCCGAGCCGCAGCTCGAGATCATGCGCGGCCGCACCTTCTACGCCGTCGGCGGGACCTGGCGGGCGCTGGCGAAGCTGCACATGGCCGCCCGCGGCTACCACCTCCACGTCATGCACGGCTACAGCGTCGGGCCGCAGGACACCCTCGACTTCCTCGACATGGTCGAGAAGAGCGAATCGAGCGCGATTCAGGACGTCGAGCTGGTCTCCGAGGCGCGTCGGCCGCTGCTCGCCTTCGGCGCGGTGGTGCTCGAAGAGATCATCAATGTCGGCCGGCCGCGCGAGGTCGCGATCTCGGCACTCGGCGTGCGCGAGGGCCTGCTGTTCGAGCAGCTCGACCGCGAGACCCGGATGCTCGACCCGCTGATCGCCGGGGCTCAGGTGCTCAACGACCAGCGCGCTCGCTCCCCCGGCCACGGCGAGGAACTGCGCGGCTGGACCGACCGCTTCGTCGCGACCCTCGACGGACCCGAGACCGCCGACGAACGGCGGCTCCGCCACGCTGCCTGCCTCCTGTCGGACATCAACTGGCGCGCGCATCCCGATTACCGGGGCGAGCAGGGCCTCAACGTCATCGCCAACGCCGCCTTCACCGGCATCGACCATCCCGGCCGGGCCTATCTCGCGCTCACCGGCTACTTCCGCCACGAGGGCATCGCGCCGGAGAAGGCGAGCCAGACGCTCCGCGATCTCGCCGGCCCCCGCCTGCTGGAGCGCGCCCGGCTGATCGCTGCTCTACAGCGCGTCGCCTTCCCGATCACCGCGGGCATGGCGGGCGTGCTCGAACGAACCCCGCTCGTCGTGGAGGGCGGCAAGATCGTGCTCAGGCTCCCGGCCGAATGGCGCCCCCTCGACGGCGAGCGCCTGCTCAACCGCGTCCGCGGCCTCGGCCGGGTGATCGGCCTCGACGGCCGGGTCGAGGTGGGCTGATACGCTTTCCGAATGTTTCATTCGGAAAGTGTATCGGTAAGCCCGCGCGGCGTTCGAGCGAAGCCGGCATCCGCATTGCGAAGCAATCGACCGGATGTCGGATGAGACCGTATCTGGTTGTCTCTCCGCTATCCGACGCGCCCGTTTCCGGGCAGATCGACCGGATGCGGGATCAGATGCCGTCGGCACCGAGCTCGGGGACGTCCGCGGAGATCGCGATGGCGTCCACGGTCGCCACAGGGGCGGGCGCCGGCTCGGATCGTGCGACCATCCGTCCGGCATAGACCCGGCGCTTCAGCCATTCCGGCTGGGCGAACATCGCACAGGCATAAGCGCCCGGATCGGTCTCGCAGGGGTCGGCGGGCGGACGGGTCGAGGCGTGCCGGGCCATGGCGATGGCACCGATCGCCAGGACGATCCCGGCGACCACCTTCTCTCGGAATCCGATCGGCAAGCGCGCACCTCGACCGCATGAGTCATGCGTACGCTTAACGCGCAGGTTTTGGTTAAGGGACGGTGCACGCACTGCATTCGTTCAGGCGGGTCTTGCCGCCTGGGCCGCCATCAGCGCGAAGGCGTAGATCAGCCCGACTTCCTCGAGCCGGTCGAAGCGACCGGCCGCGCCGCCGTGGCCGGCTTCCATGTTGATGCGCAGCAGCACGGGACCGCCGCCGGTCATGGTGGCGCGCAGGCGCGCGACCCATTTCGCCGGCTCCCAATAGGTCACGCGCGGGTCGGTCAGGCCGCCGAGCGCCAGAATCGCGGGGTAGGCCTTGGCGGCGACGTTGTCGTAGGGCGAGTAGGACAGGATGGTGGCGCAGGCCGCCTCGCTCTCGGCCGGGTTGCCCCATTCGGGCCATTCGGGCGGGGTCAGCGGCAGGTCGGCGTCGAGCATGGTGTTCAGCACGTCGACGAAGGGCACGTCGGCGACGATGCCGGCAAACAACTCGGGCGCGAGGTTGGCCACCGCCCCCATCAGCATGCCGCCGGCGCTGCCGCCATGCGCGACGATGCGCTTCTCGGAGGTGTAGCCGGCGTCGATCAGCGCCCGGGCCGAGGCGACAAAATCCGAGAACGTGTTGGGCTTCTTCTCGCGCTTGCCGTCGAGGTACCAGCGCCAGCCCTTCTCGGTACCGCCGCGGATATGCGCGATGGCGTAGACGAAGCGGCGATCCACCAGCGAGAGCCGGTTGGTCGAGAAGGCCGCCGGCATCAGCGTGCCGTAGGAGCCGTAGCCGTAGAGCAGCAGCGGCGCGCTGCCGTCGAGCGACAACCCCTTCTTGTGCAGTAGCGAGACCGGAACCTGCTCGCCGTCGGGCGCGGTGGCGAAGATGCGGCGGGTGACGTAGTCGCCGGCAGCGTGGCCGCTCGGCACGACCTGGCGCTTCCTCAGGTGGCGGCCCTTGGTGACGCAGTCGTAGTCGTAGGTCTCGGCCGGCGTCGTCATCGAGGAATAGGTGAAGCGGATGCGCGCCGTCTCGAATTCGTGGCCCGAGGCGAGGGAGAGCGAATAGGCCTCCTCGGGGAAGGACACCGCGTGCTCGTTGCCGGCGAGGTCGCGCACGATGATGCGCGGCAGGGCGTTCTCGAGCTCCAGCCGCACCATGTGGTTTCCGAGCACGTGCAGGTGGCGGATCATCACGCCGGGCCGATAGGGCACGGCGTCCTGCCAGTTTTCACGTCCGGGTGCCGTGAGGGGCGTCGTGACGATCTTGAAGTCCTCGGCGCCGTCGGCGTTGGTGAGGATGACGAGGTAGTCGGCCCAGTTCTCCACCGAGTAGATCAGCCGGTGCTCGCGCGGTGCGACCACGGTGAGCGCCGCATCCGGCACGGTGCGATCGAGGAGGTGGACTTCCGAGGTCTCGTGATCGCTCGCGCTCACCGTGAGGAAGCGGCCGGACTGGGTCTTGCCGATATGGACGAAGACGCCCGCATCGGCCTCCTCGTAGACTAGGACGTCCTCGGCCTGCGGCGTGCCGACGCGGTGGCGCATGACGCGGGCCGGGCGGTGGTTCTCGTCCAGCGCCACGTACCAATAGGCGGTGCCGTCCGCGCTCCAGACGGCCTCGCCGGAGGTGGATTCGACGAGATCCGCGGCGTCCGTGCCCGTGTCGAGGTCGCGCACGCGGATGGTGTGGAGTTCGGAGCCCTTGGTGTCGGCGCCCCAGGCGAGGCGGCGGTGGTCGTCGGAATGCACGGCGGCGGCGATCTCGAAGAAGGGCAGCCCCTCGCCCTCCTTGTCGCCGTCGAGCAGGATCGCCTCGCCCTCCTCGGGGCCACCGTCGGCGGCGGTCTCCGCGCCCTGGCCCGGCAGCACCACGACGGTGCGCGGGCGGCGGCAGACCAGGGGATGCTGGCCGCCCTCGCGGTGGCGCATGTAGTAGGCGAACGGGCCGTCGGGATCCGGCACGCTGGCGTCGTCCTCGCGGATGCGGGCGCGCATCTCGGCCACCAGCGACTTTCGCAGGGCCCCGGCCTCGCCGAGCGCCGCCTCGGCATAGGCATTCTCGGATTCGAGATACGCGCGGATGTCGTCCGGCAACGTAGCCGGATCCTTCAGGACGTCACGCCAGTTCTCGGCCTTCAGCCAAGCATAGTCGTCCGCGATCCTGCGGCCGTGGATCGTGAAGGCGTGCGGCCGGGCCTCCGCCTGCGGCGCCTCGGCGGGAAGCGTGAACGGGCCGGGGAGCGGCGTGTCGGACGTCATGGTGCGTTTCCGATGAGCGTGAGCGGCGGTCGAGCCCGCCCCTGCGCCGCCATGTGCCGCGATGCGGCGTACCCCGCAACCCGAAGCCGCTTGCCGGGCATGGCAGGGCAGCGCTCGCGGCCTCACGGCGCGCGGGCATTCCGTGCGAATTCAACTTCCAGTACCTTGACTGGCTTCAGCATTGAGAAATCTCGGCAAATTGCCAGACCCGATGGGAAAGAAGATTCCCTGCCGGACTGCATATCGCCCGTGTCTTGCGAGAGCTAATCGAATATCATAAGTGACGAACCGCGGTGACTGGGGCACCGCATTGTGTAGAAGACTTGCCGACGAGCGGGGCGACGCGTTGCGTGTTGCCTGCGCATGCAGGGGAAACCGGCTCTGCTCAGCAGAGCGGCTTCGCCACCCGCGCCCGCCGCGCCAGTGACAAGGGAAGAGATCCGATCATGAAAGACGCCGAGACGCCGGTCGATTTCGTCGAACTGGCCGCCGACATCGTGTCGGCCTACGTGAGCAACAACCCCGTGCCCCCCACCGAGCTGCCCCAGCTCCTCGGTCGCGTCCATGGCGCGCTGATTCAGGTCGCCAGCGGCCAGGCGCCCGAGAGCAAGGCCCCCGCCCAGCCGCTGCAGCCGGCCGTGCCGATCAAGAAGTCGGTCACGAACGACTACATCGTCTGCCTCGAGGACGGCCGCACCTTCAAGTCGCTCAAGCGCCACCTCCGCGCGAAGTACGACCTCAGCCCCGAGCAGTATCGCGCCAAGTGGGGCCTGGCGGCCGACTATCCGATGGTCGCCCCGAGCTACGCCAAGGCCCGCTCCGATCTCGCCAAGGCGATCGGCCTCGGTCAGACCCGCGACGGCAACTACCACGAGGCGGCCTGATCGCGCCGGGCTCCGAAGGACACGGTCCCTCCCCCGGAGCCCGATCCGGCCTGCCGGGCCGTGCGGATTGCTGTTCATCAACAACAAAGCCGCGGGAACGCAGCGCCTTCGGAGACATTGATCTTCCGATGGCCGACGAAGACACCTCTCCCGCCGACAAGATCTCCGAGATCAATACGCTGCTGGCCGAGTGGACCGCCCGTTCGGCCGGTGACAGCGACATGCTGATCGCGCGCCTCGAAGGCATGGGCTACGCCGTCGCCGGCAAGTCCGAGGACGAAATCGCGGAGATCCTCAAGAAGCCGCCGACGAAATCCGGCCCAGCCTGACCGGCCGGAGAGCGTGACGCTGCCGTGGCCGTCGCGCAGGGCAGGCGCGGTCAAGTCTTGCATTAGGATATTTTTCTTCTAGCGTCGGCTTCCTCCTCGGCTGTACGAGGTGTTCTGGCGTTGGAACATATCATGAACATACCCCGTCGTTCACGCATCGCCGCACGGTCGCGGCTGGTTCCGGTCGCGGCCGGACTCTCGCGCGAGGCCGAACGGCTCCTCGATCAACTCGCCGCCGAGGGTGCCTACGCCCTCTCCGATGCGGTCGAGCCGGAGATGCTGATCCTGCGCGGTGGCGGAGGCGGCGTCTCGCTCGGGCGCGGGCGCTTCGCTGCGGTCTCCGGGGAGGCACTGGTGCGGGCGGGCCTCGCCGAACACGCAGGCGGCCGGGGGCAGCGGCTGGTGGTGAGCGATGCCGGGCGGGCGCGGCTGCGGCGCAAGGACTGGCCCGGCGAGACGGCTTGCCTCGCGCAGCATCTCGATCTGGTGGTCGATACGAGCGGCGCCGCGCCGGTGCTGCGCGACGCCTCCGAGAGCCCGCTCGCCTGGATGGCGCGGCGACGCGGCCGCGACGGCGCCCCGCTGATCGATGCCGCTGCGTTCGAGGCCGGCGAGCGGCTGCGGCGCGACCTCACGCTCGCGGCGATGCTGCCGCGCACAGGTGCCGACTGGGCCACGCCGAAGGTGGATGGCGGCGGCCCGCGCGATCCGGCCGCCGCCTCCGACCGCCGCATCGCCGCCAAGGACCGGGTCGACCGGGCGCTGGCGGCCGTCGGCCTGGATCTGTCGGGGCTGCTGATCGACCTCTGCGGCTTTCTCAAGGGCCTGGAGCGGATCGAATCCGAGCGCAGCTGGCCGGCCCGCTCGGCCAAGGTCGTCGCACGCATCGCCCTCGGCCGCCTCGCCGAGCATTACGGGCTCGGGCGAGAGGCGACCGGGCCGGAGCGCAGCCGGATGCGGTTGTGGCGGGCGGGAACCTGACGGAGCGGCTGGGGCGTGCTGCCTTTCTCACGGAACGGCAGCACGCGCTAAGGTCCGGACCCGATCAACCCGAAGGCGATGACGGCGGCCCCAAACATCGGCTCTTCGAGCGATCGGTCGCTGGCAGGCGCGGGGGCGCCTACGCGGCGGTGACCGGGAAATCCGACACCCAGGCCGTATCCCGAGTGGGCTCACACCCTAGCAGGGCACGTAAACCGGACCGCCGTAGCACGACTTCGGTCGAGCGGGATCGACGTTCAACCCGCTGCCGAGACCCGAGCTCGGACCACGCGCATTCGGCGACACGCAGCCGGACGCGACGCAGGCAAGGATCAAGGTTGCAATGAGGTTCTTGCGCATCGTTCCCCCTCTTTCCGCGCCGAGTATCACGCCTGCAGCGGCGCGGGTCTACTGCGAGCGCAACACACATCCGAACGTTGTGGCGTGAGCCGATCCGCCTTCGAAAGGCACGACAGGGCCGTCCTCGCCGCATCGATGGTGCAAGAGCAGCTCGTAGCGCGCCTTCGATGCGCCGGACCGCCTGCGGATCGCCCGCGACGCGGTAGAACGCGATCTCGACCGGTCCGCTCCCAGCGTATAGCGTAAGCCGGAGCGTCAGGTGCGGGCATCTCGAAAGGCGCGAGCGACGATGTCGCTGGCGCTGCCGTCGGCGGACCCGCCCTATGCCGCCTGGGTCGCTCTCTCGATCACCGCGCCCCGATATCCGGGCTCGATGTCGAGCGGCTTGCCGGTTTCTGCGAGCCTCAGGATGGTGTGTGCGAGGCTGGCTTGCCCGACGGCCGGTACCTCCCGCACGGTCTCGACAGCCCTTCCCAGCCGGTCGGTCATGGGCTCGGCGCCGCTCTCGTTCTCGGAAGTTCGGCGTCTGGAGACGGCGGGCGCGGGCACGAATGCCGCGCAGACGCCGGACTCACCGCGTCTCGGCCCCATGCGCTTCGACATCGAAATCGTCCGTCGGCAGCCGGGCCAGGAACCGCTCGGCCATCTCGACCATCAGGATGTCGGGCCGGACGCGTTCGACATAGGCCCAGTCGATGCTCGACGACCAGATGAAGTGCATCTCGGCGAAACTCTCGGCCAGGAAGCCGGTGAGGAGGATGCGGGTGTAGTGCGCGCAGGAATCGCCGAACAGCACCAGGGTGCGCGGGTCGGCATGGGGCGAGGCGTTGCGGTAGACGACATGGGCGCCGGTATGCAGGTCGCCGGCGCGGCCGGCCGCCTCGTAGGCCTCGACGCGGGGGCTCGCCCAGACGCGTTCGGCGTCGCGGTCGATCAGCCAGTGGGTGACGGTCTCGCGAGGGCGGTCGGGCAGCTTCTCCCCGAGGTCCCAGACGCCTTCGTGCGTGAAGCGTGGGCGGTCGCCGATATCGGGTGGAGGAATCGCACCGCAGGCCCGCATCAGGGCGCGGTAGGCGATGTAGCAGCCGTCATAGGTCCAGTGGGAATCCGTGCGGCGGTAGAGCGGCGCCTCCGCGCGCGCCGCGCGCATCGGCGCGACGAGGTCGACATAGCCGGACAGGCCTGCCAGCCGCCGGCCGAGCCGGCGGGCCGGAGACCGGGCCGGCTCGTAGCGCAGGCCATCGGTCCGGTCGTCGTAGACCGAGAGCTTTTCGGGCACGACCGTGTGGACGCAGCGGATGCCGAGAGCCTGCGCGCGGGCACTGCGCCGCGCGATCAGCCGCGCCCAGGCCCGCAGGCGCAGCCCGTGCAAGGACAGGCGGCGATACTGGCTCAGCACGGCATTGCTGCCGCCGACCAGGAACAGCCAGCCGTCCCGGCCGACATGGACGGTTTCCAGGGGATCGGGGGGGAGCATCGTGGGTGTCTAGCGGGGGCGGAGCGGGGTGAACAGCGCCCGCGCGCCTGCCCCATGCTGGAACCCCGCGGCGCGAGCGCCATTTCGACTGGGCCATGTCCGAGCACGCACCGCCCCTGATCCTGACCCTCCAGATGGAAGAGGATGCCTTCGCGCGGTTCGATGCGTTGCGCCGCCGGCATTTTCCGAAGGCGCTCAACCACATTCCCGCGCATGCCACGCTGTTCCACGCGCTCCCCGGCGACCGGGAGGCCGCGATCACCGACAGGATCGACGCCCTGGCACGCGGGATGGAGGTGCCGGAGGTGACGGTGACGGGCCTGCGCTTCATCGGCCGCGGCGTCGCCTTCGTGCTCGAATCCGAGGCGCTCGCCGCGTTTCGCGGAGGGCTCGCCGCCTCTTTTGCCGATGCGCTGACGCCGCAGGACCGGCAGGGCTGGCGCCCGCACGTCACCGTGCAGAACAAGGTCGCCCCCGAGACGGCGCGCGCCCTGCAGGCGGATCTGGAGCGGGACTTCGCGCCCTTCCGGTTCACCGCGCCGGGGGTGCTGCTATGGCGCTATCTCGGCGGCCCCTGGGAGCCGCGGGCGGCGCTGCTGTTCGGCGGCAGCCGATGAGGGTAAGCCGGCCGCCGATGAGAATCCCCGACATCGCCCGCCGCACGGGCGCGCCCATCGCCGGCAGTGCCGTCCAGGTCTGGCGGCGCTTCCACCTCAACGAGGTGGGTCCCCTGGTCTCCCTGCTGGTGCTGAGCCTCCTCGGCTATGGCTTCTTCGCCCTGGCGCACGAGGTCGGCGAGGGCTCGACGGAGGCGCTCGACCGCAAGCTCCTACTGGCGCTGCGCAACCCTGCCGACCTCTCCGACCCGATCGGGCCGCCCTGGCTCGAGGAGACCATGCGCGACATCACGGGCTGGGGCAGCGTGGTCACCATCGTCTTCATCACCGTGAGTGCCTGCATCTATCTGATGCTGACGCGGCGCCGGCGCATCGCACTGTTCGTGCTGGCCGCCATCGGCGGCGGCGAGGCCGTCTCGACCGTGCTCAAGCTGTTCTATCACCGGCCGCGGCCGGATCTCGTCCCGCACGGCATGGAGGTGTTCACGGCGAGCTTTCCGAGCGGCCACGCCATGATGTCGGCCATCGCCTACCTGACGCTGGCGACGCTGCTCGCGCGGATCGAGCGGAGCCGCCGGGTCAGCATCCTGGTGATCGCGCTCGGGGTGGCCATGACGGTCTCGGTCGGCATCAGCCGGGTCTATCTCGGCGTGCACTGGCCGAGCGACGTGCTCGCCGGCTGGTGCGTCGGGGCGGCCTGGGCGGCGCTCTGCTGGTTCGTCGCCCTCCAGCTCCAGCGCAGCGGCGACGTCGAGCCGACGGGCCCGCCTTCTGCATGACGGCTCCGCGCCGTAAAGGTTAAAGCGGGGTAAAGATTGGCCGAACGCATCATTTGTTGTTTTATCGCATTGTCGATCTGACTGCAGCCGACTGTTCGAAAGCCATCCCTATGAGCGAGCGTCGCGAAGCCACCCGAAGGCGCGTCTTCATCGGCGGTCGGATCGTCCACAGCTGCATCCTGTCCGACACCAACTGCATTCTGCGCAATCTCTCCCCCGCCGGGGCGCGGGTCGTCGTCAGCGGGACGATCCCGCTTCCCGATCGCTTCGCCATCGTCGTCGACAGCCGCGGCACCACGCGGGCCGTCGAGACGGTCTGGCGTTCCGGCGACGAGATGGGTGTGCGCTTCGTGAGCGAGGCGCATGAGCGGGAGGGCGTCGGCATGCTGGAGGACAGCCTCAGGCAGAGCCGGGCCGAGTTGGCGCGGCTGCGGGCGCGGATCGCGGAGATCGAACTGCAGGCTCGTCCCGCCGAATGGGCGCTGCATTGATAGCGGCGGCCCTGACGGCCGACGTCTCCAGGGCCGTACGCCGCGCCGTGACGTTTGTCGGCGGCCGATCGCGCGAAGGGGCGATGTTAACGGCCCCTGGTATGATCCGTTGGCAGGCCGGCACGATCGAGGGGATAGGCCGGCCTGCCCGTCGTCCGCGGACCGCGTGACAGGGCGAACAGCCCGACGACAGTGAGGCAGACGCTTCGCGCAGCCGATTTCATCCCCGGCCCGAGACGCAGAATCGCGAAGCGGTCACTTGCCGATGCAGAAGCCGGCAAACAGGTGGTCGAGCATTTCCTCGACGCCGACATGCCCGACGACTTCACCGAGGGCACGAACCGCGAGCCGCAGGTCTTCCGCCACGAGTTCGGGCGCAGATGTGATGCGGCTCGCGACGCGGTCGAGATGGCTGCAGGCACGGGTCAGGGCATCCCGGTGGCGCTCCCGGGTGACGAGCCCGTCGCCGCCGCCGAGGGAGACCTCGGCGGCGGCCCGGATCGCGTCGAGCAGCGCGTCGAGCCCCGCACCGCTGAGGGCGCAGACGCCGAGGTCGTCGCCGGACCGGAGGGCCGCAAGGAGATCGATCTTGGTCTGCACCGCGAGGCCGCGCTGCGGCGGCGTCGCCGCTTCGCCGGCTTCGTCAGCCGGCAACAGGTGGAGAACGAGGTCCGCATCCTCCATCCGGCGCCGGGTGCGGCGGATGCCCTCGGACTCGACGGGATCGTCGGTCTCGCGCAGGCCCGCCGTGTCGACGAGCACCACCGGCAGGCCGCCGAGGTCGCAGCGCACCTCGATGGCGTCGCGTGTGGTGCCGGGCAGGCTCGACACGATCGCCGCCTCGCGGCCGGCCAGGGCATTCAGCAGCGTCGACTTTCCGGCATTCGGCGGTCCGGCCAAAACCACGAAAAAGCCTTCGCGCAGCCGCTCGCCGCGCCGGCCGTCACCGAGCGCCGCTTGGATCTGCTTCGAGAGCGCCTCGGCGTTGCCGGCGAGCGCCGCGTCGAGGCCGTCGTCGTCGACATCGCCTTCGTCGGAGAAGTCGAGGGCGGCCTCGGTGCGGGCCAGCAGGTCGATCGCGGTCTCGCGCCAGGCGCCGACCTGCCGTCCGAGCGCCCCGTCGAGCTGGCGCAGGGCCTGCCGGCGCTGGGCCTCGGTCTCGGCATCGATGAGGTCGGCGATGCCCTCGGCCTGCGCGAGGTCGAGGCGGCCGTTCAGCGCCGCGCGGCGGGTGAAGTCGCCCGGGCCGGCGGCTTGGCAGCCCGGAAGTCGCGCCAGGATGCGCAACACGGCCGTCCGCACGGCGAGCCCGCCATGCAGGTGGAACTCGGCCATGTCCTCGCCGGTGAAGCTGTTCGGACCGGGAAACCAGCCCACCAGCCCGCGGTCGATCGTTTCTCGTGAGTCGGGGTCACGGATGGCCCGCAGCGAGAGGCGGCGCGGCGCGGGCAGGGAACCGGAGATCGCCTCCAGGGCACGGCGACAGGCCGGCCCGCTGATGCGGATCACGGAGACGGCGGCGCGGCCGAACCCGCTCGCGGGTGCGAACAGGGTGAGGCCGTCGTGGTCTGCCGGATCCGCCATCGCCGAGAGTCCCGCCACCCGCAACGGGTGGCGAGATCGCCGTTCAGGTGTTCATCGAGTCGAAGAAGTCGCCGTTGCTCTTGGTCTGGCGCAGCTTGTCCATGAGGAACTCGATCGCGTCCGTGACGCCCATCGGGTTGAGGATGCGGCGCAGCACGTAGGTCTTCTTGAGGGCGTCGGCCGGAACCAGCAACTCCTCCTTGCGGGTGCCCGAGCGGGTGATGTCGATGGCCGGGAAAATGCGGCGGTCGGAGACCTTGCGGTCGAGGATGATCTCCGAGTTGCCAGTGCCCTTGAACTCCTCGAAGATCACCTCGTCCATGCGCGATCCGGTGTCGATCAGCGCGGTGGCGATGATGGAGAGCGAGCCGCCCTCCTCGATGTTGCGGGCCGCGCCGAAGAAGCGCTTGGGGCGCTGCAGGGCGTTGGCGTCGACACCGCCGGTGAGCACCTTGCCGGACGAGGGCACGACCGTGTTGTAGGCGCGTCCCAGGCGGGTAATCGAGTCCAGTAGGATGACCACGTCGCGGCCGTGCTCGACGAGGCGCTTGGCCTTCTCGATCACCATTTCGGCGACCTGCACGTGACGGGTGGCCGGCTCGTCGAAGGTCGAGGCGATGACTTCGCCCTTCACCGAGCGGATCATGTCGGTGACCTCCTCCGGGCGCTCGTCGATGAGCAGCACGATGAGATAGCACTCGGGGTGATTGATGGTGATCGACTGCGCGATGTTCTGCATCAGCACGGTCTTGCCGGTGCGCGGCGGCGCGACGATCAGCGCGCGCTGGCCCTTACCGATCGGCGCGACGATGTCGATGATGCGCGGGCTGAAGTCTTTCTTCGGCGGCGCGTCGAGTTCGAGCTTGAAGCGCTGCGTCGGGAACAGCGGCGTCAGGTTGTCGAAATGGACCTTGTGCTTGATCTTCTCCGGGTTCTCGAAGTTGATCGTGTTCACTTTGAGCAATGCGAAGTAACGCTCGCCGTCCTTGGGGCCTCGGATCGGACCGTCGACGGTGTCGCCGGTGCGCAGGCCGAAGCGGCGGATCTGCAGCGGCGAGATGTAGATGTCGTCCGGGCCGGGCAGGTAGTTCGAATCCGACGAGCGCAGGAAGCCGAAGCCGTCCTGCAGCACCTCGACGGTGCCCGAGCCGATGATCTCGACCTCCTTGGCAGCGAGCTGCTTCAGGATCGCGAACATCAGCTCCTGCTTGCGCATGGTCGAGGCGTTCTCGACCTCGACCTCCTCGGCGAAGGTGATGAGCTCGGTCGGCGTCTTCGACTTGAGATCCTGGAGCTTGACCTCGCGCACGGCATCGAGATCGGAAGCCGCGAGCGGCCCCTCGACGACGGCTTCGTCGACAGGGGTCGGAGCGTCGTTCTGTGACGTCATGTGAGGATTTCGAGCCGACGGAGTGCGGGAACGGGACGGTGAGGTCGGGAGGTATCGAGCCGGGCGCGCAACGAGCGCCTCAGGTCGAGTTCATCATCGCCAGAAGCGATCGGCCCCTGCAACGCCGTGAGCGGGACCTCGGGTGTCCCTGAATGCGATGCAGCTTCGATCGAAGAGCATGTGTCGTTACCGCGTTTCGTGATCCGGCTCAAGTGCCGGCGATCTTGCGAGATCTGATCAGCGGCGGCGCAGGCGTACGTAGAGCGCGCCGGCTCCGCCATGGTGGCGCGCGGCCTCCTCGAAGCCGAGGACGAAATGGCCGAGTTCCGCGCCGCGCAGCCAATGCGGCACACTGCGCCGGAGCACGCCGCGCTCCGAGAACGCCGACGCCGGTCCTTTGTCGCCGCCCTTGCCGGTGACGACGAGGACGCGGGCATGGCCCGCCTCGCGGGCGCGCAGCAGGAAGCCGACCAGGGCGGCATGGGCGTCGGCCTGATAGAGACCGTGCAGGTCGATGCGGGCGTCGATGGCGAGCGACCCGCGGCGGAGGCCCATCCGCTCGCGGCGCTCCAGGCCCGGCGGCTTGGAAGCGTTCGTCAACTTGAAGGGACGCGGTTGCGCCGCCATCGGCATCGGAGCCAGATCGGCGAGCTTGACCGGCCGCTGCGCGGCCGGCTTCGGCGCCGGTTTGGCCGCAGGCGGGATCGGCCGCGGAGCCTCGGCTGCCTTCGCGGCGACGGCCGGGCGGCGGCTCTCGGGCTTGGACGGTGTCGGCTTCGGCACGTCCGGCTCGGGCTTCGGCTTCGCCCGGCCGCGCAGGGGCGTGATCAGCTTGGCGATCTCGCTCCAGAGACGCGCCTCCTCGCCGGAGAGGAGGCGCAGGCGTCGCGGCGGTCTCATCGCGTCGCCTCAGCGGGCATCCGCCGAAACCGGCGCTGCCGCCGGTTTCGGGAGCAGAACGACGAAGCCGATCGCATGGCGCAGGTTGCCGGCGGCGGCCCCCGCGGCATCGCCCGTCCCCAGATAGAGATCGCCGCGCGCCGGGCCGACGATGGCCGAGCCGGTATCCTGCGCGACGACGAGCTGCCCCGGCGTCTGGCTACCCGGCGAAACCCGCCCGTCGAGCCAGAACGGCAGGCCGTAGCGCCACAGCGTGGAATCGACGGCGAGGCTTCGGCCCGGGGTCAAAGGCACGCCGGCTGCGCCGGGGGGGCCGAGCGCGGCGTCCGCCGCTGCCTCGACCTTGAAGAAGACATAGGCCGCGTTCGTGCGCATCAGCCGGCGGGCTTCGACCGGATGGGCACGCAGCCATCCGGCCCAGCGGGCGAAGGTCAGGCCTTCCAGCGGCAGATGACCTTCGGTCACGATCGTCTTGACCACGGAACTGTAGGGACGTCCGTTCTTGCCGTCGTAGCGCACCCGCAGGCTGCGGCCGTCGGGCAGTCGCACGCGTCCCGATCCCTGCACCTGCAGCACGAACAGGTCGACGGGATCGCGCAGCCAGAGCAGCGGCCTGGCCCGGTCGCCGAGCGCGCCGTCCTCGATCGCGGCGCGGTCCGGATAGGGCTCGAAGCCGGAGGCCGTCCGCCGGGCCGCGCGCAGCGACGGGTCGAGGCCGGGCGGAACCTGTCCCGGCTCGAAGGTCACCAAGTCGTCGGGCCGCGCCAGGATGGCCGCGGTGAATCCGGGGCCGGGAACCGCCGACGCGCTGAGTTCCGGCTCGAAGTAGCCGGTGAGGAAACCCGCACGCCGCTCGGCCTCGATGACGCGCGCCGGCCGCGTCACGCGGTAGGCGCTGAAGGCGGTCTCGAAGAAGCTGCGCGCCGCCTCGCGCGGAAGATCGCGCGCCTTGGCGCAGGCGGCCGCCAGATCGGTCAACGATCCGCGAACGCCCGCCGGCTGGCTCGACGAGGCGAGCGGTGCGCCGCAGGTCAGGCGGAACGCATCGAGCCCGGCGGCGTGGTCGTCGTCCGCGAAGCCCGGCAGGCTTGCGAGTTCGACGGGTTCGAGGACGGCGTCGCCGATCCGCACAGGTTCAGCGGCGAAAGCCCCGGGACTGAAGAGGAGGAATGCCGCCCCGAACGCGGTGGAGGCCGTGTGCCTTGGGGCGGACATGGTTCGCGCGCCCGATCAGCTGCCGGCTTCCGTGGCGACGAGCTGCCAGTTCGGATCGCGGCTGCCCATGGTGCGGGCGAAGGTCCAGACGTCGGGCACCTCGACTACGGCCTCGGCGCTGCCGTCCACCACCTTGCCCTCGGCGTCCCGCGTCGCGGTGATGAGGTTCGACAGGAAGCGCACGGTGATCTGCGCCACGCGGTTCTTCACGTCGACGGCGACGATCTCGGCCTTGTCGATCGACACGAAGGTGGTCTCGGCCGTCTCCTTGCGCTGCTCGCGCTCGGTGATCGCCCGCTCGAAGCCTTCGGCCACCTCGCGCGAAAGCAGCGTCCGCAGGGTCTTGCGGTCGCCCTTGTTGAAGGCGAGGACGATGGCCTCGTAGGCCTTCTTCGAGCCTTCGACGAAGGCGCGCGGATCGAAGGCCGGCTCCAGCTGAAGCACCTGCTCGAGGCCGCCGGCCACCGGCGAACCCGGCTCGGCGATGCCGCGCCAGTCGCGGGCCGGCGCGACGGCCGCAGCGGCGGCGGGCGCCTGTCCGCGATCGGCGCCGGGCAGGCGGACGACGTTGTCGCCGTCGGAGCGCCCGTCCGGCCGGCCGGACGGCGGCTCGGTCCTGTTCCGCTCCACCGGGCGGAACGGCGAGCGCTCGGCCCCCGTCTTCTGTCCCAGCACCGAGCGCAGCCGCCAGATCACGAAGACCGCCAGCGCCAGGAAGATGATCGTCGTAACGTCGAAGGAATCCTGCATCACCGATCCGGGTCGTGGTCACCGCACGAACTTGACAGACACGAACGTGCTCTGGCCGCGAGGCGCTGCGAACCGCCCCGCCCGCGCCCTTTAGCCGAGCCCCGCGCAAGGATCGAGCCGCCAGAACACGGGCCGGCGCGGAGGGGCACGCTCGCGATGATAGCCGGATATGGGGCGACATCGCGAGCGGTTCCAGACGGCGTGAGGGCGCAGGCGCATGGCAGCCGTGATCTCGGCTCGCCGGCGCACCGGATTTCCGGCCGTTCGCAGGTCCGGGATCTCCCGGCGGCCCGCCGGGCTTTCGCTTGTTCGCCTCATGCGGGCATGGTAGCGCGCTCGCGCCCCGGCGGCCGGATCGAGACCCGGCCTGCAAGAGGGCACGGGCGTCGAGGCCCGGAAATGTCCAGGAAGGAGACACGTCATGGCCGATACTTCGGCACCGAACGGCGGCGCGCCGCAGACCGAAGACGTCGCGCCGGCGATCAACGCCCTCGCGCAATACGCCAAGGACCTCTCCTTCGAGAACCCGCTCGCACCGCGCTCGCCGCAGCAGCAGGACGGCGGACCGCAGATCAACATCCAGGTGAACGTCAACGCGCAGCAGCTCGCCGAGCAGGATTTCGAAGTCGTGCTGACGCTCGAAGGCGACGCGAAGGTTAAGAACGAGGTGCTGTTCGCCTTCGAGTTGAAATATGCCGGCGTCTTCCGGATGCGCAACATCCCGCAGGACCAAATCCATCCGGCCGTGATGATCGAGTGCCCGCGGCTGCTCTTCCCGTTCGCCCGGCAGATCGTCGCCGACGCGGTGCGCAACGGCGGCTTCCCGCCCCTCTACATCGATCCGATCGACTTCGTCGGCCTCTACCGCCAGAAGGCCGAGGAAGCGCAGAGCGCAGCGGGTGCCCAGCCCACCGGGCCGCTGGCCTCCTGATCGATACGCCCTCGGCCGCTCGGGCGCACTCCGCGGAAGCGGCAACCGGGTCGGCGCAGCAGTGCGCGACACGATAATCGCTTTGGGGCCGTGGCCGATTGCAACGCGATCGGGCACGGCGCCGAAGGCCCGGGGCGTCAGCCCGCGACGGTCTCGCGTTCGAGGCGGCGGCGGAGGCGGGTGGCTCCGTAGACGGCGGCCAGATGCCGGCGTGCCGCGTGGATCGGCGGCGCCTCGCGCTCGGCGCGGGCGGCTGCGATGACCAGCAGCGTCGATGCGATGGAATGCTGAAGACGTCCCTGGGCGGTCGCCCATGCCAGGACGTCGCCGGATTTCGCCTGTCCGGCGTTACCCGGCGTCGATTCGACGGTCGTCATGATCAGCCCCTTCGAGTCGTTACGACCCCGTCGCCCTCTGGTGGGGCGATCGGGGCAGTATTCGCGGTCCGCTTGGCGCGATCAAGGCAGCTTGGCCGTAAGCCGGCCGATCAGGCGCCGCAGACCGCCTCGATCTTGCTCTTCAGGGTCGCCGCGTTGAACGGCTTGACGATGTAGTTGTTCACGCCGGCCTTCTTGGCCGCGATGACGTTCTCGGTCTTGGACTCGGCCGTGACCATGATGAACGGCGTGGTGCGCAGGCCCTCGTCGGCGCGGACGTGGCGCAGCAACTCGTAGCCGGTCATCGGCTCCATGTTCCAGTCTGAGATCACGAGGCCGTACTTGCGGGTCTTGAGCCGCCCGAGCGCGGCCGTGCCGTCCGAGGCATCGTCGACGTCCTCGAAGCCGAGCTGCTTCAGCAGGTTGCGAATGATGCGGACCATCGTCTGGTAATCGTCGACGACGAGGATCGGCATGCCGAGGTCGAGGGCCATGGAAGGACTGCTCCGGGAGCGGTGCCGGTGCCGTGAGGCGGCTCCGTGATCGGCATCAGATTATGCGGACGGCGTTGCAAAGCGGTTAATCCGCGGCGTCCGGCGCCGCGCCGACCCGATCGCGTCGTCGTATCCGCCGACGCATGTCGTTCGCCGATGGATCCGAGACATCTTACTGTCCTCGGTAGTCGAACCCGGGCCGTCCTGCGCAGAAACAAAAGAACAGGCTTCCGTAATAGGGCGGCCGTGCTGCATATCGTCTTCGTTGCACGTGAAATTCAGTGCGGACGTGCCATGGAAACGACCTGTGGCTGAGATTGAGATTGTTTATGTCACTACAAGTCGCAATGATCAGCGTGGAGCCCCGCCAAAGCGTCGGGCTTTGCCGTATGAACTCGGCGATCCGCTGCCGCGCATCGGCGAGAGCGTGATCATCGATTTCGATGCAGGGGCGCCTGCGCGCTGGATCGTTCAGGATGTCGCCCACGTGATCGAGGATGACCGGCACGGCGTCGTGGTACGCCTCGCGCTCCCGTTCCTGCCGTGAGACCAGGGCGGCTCGCTTGACCCGCCCTCCGCTTTTCGACAGGGACGGCGCCGGAATCGCAACGCGCAGGACCCGATGTCGTCTGGAGAGGAGACCGTCCGGAAGGCCGGCGCCGCGGGTGACCCGAGCGATTCCACGGCCTGGCCCCCGGACCGGACGGCGCGCTTCGTCATCGCGCGCGACGTCGAGCCGCTGCCGCCGGAACTCGCCGGAGCCGTCGTCGCCCTGGGCAATTTCGACGGGGTCCATCGCGGGCACCGCGCGCTGATCGACGCCGTGCGCGAAGAGGCCTGCCGCATCGCGCCCCGGCGCCCGGCGGCGGCGCTGACCTTCGAGCCGCATCCGCGCGCCTATTTCGCGCCCGACCAGCCGATGTTCCGCCTCACCGGCCCGGCGGCGAAGGAGATCGTGTTCGCCCGGCTCGGCCTCGACGGGCTGATCGAGCGTCGGTTCGACGCGGACCTCGCCGGCCAGAGCCCGGCGGATTTCGTCGACGGCCTCCTCAAGACTCAGCTCGGCCTGTCGGGTGTCGTCATCGGGCACGATTTCCACTTCGGACGCGGCCGGTCGGGAACGCCGGCGATCCTGGCGGATCTCTGCGCGACGGCCGGGCTGGCCTGTCGCATCGTGCCCGCCGTCTCGCCCGAGCCCGGGCAGCCGCCGATCTCGTCGAGCGCGATCCGGGCCGCCCTCGGCGCCGGTGCGGTCACGGCTGCGAACGCGCTGCTCGGCTATCGCTGGTTCGTGCTGGGGACCGTCCGTCACGGCGAAAAGCGCGGCCGCGAACTCGGCTTCCCGACGGCGAATCTCGCGCTCGATTCTTGCGGTCTGGCGCATGGCATCTACGCCGTGCGCGTGCGCCTACCCGACGGCACCCTGCGCGACGGCGTCGCGAGCTACGGCCGGCGGCCGACCTTCGACGACGGCGCGCCGTTGCTCGAGACGTATCTGTTCGATTTTTCGGGCGATCTCTACGAGCAGGAGATCGCGGTGGAATTCGTCGGCTTCATCCGCGGCGAGGAACGCTTCGCGAGTGCGGAGGCTCTGGTCGCTCGCATGCATGTCGACGCGGCCGAGGCGCGCGCGATGCTCGTCGGCGACGCTGCCGCCTCGATGCTCGGTTAGGCTCTCTCCCAAAGCACGATCCGGACAGTGGAATCCGGTTGCTCGAGAACATGACGCGATAACGGAGGGCTGAAGCGTGCGGCTGCGTCCTCGAAGGTGCAGCACGCTCCGGCGTTCAGGAACATCCGGCTATGCTGTTGCGTATCGGTTGGCCCGCGCCGTCCCGTGCGTCGAGCGCCGGCCCCGCGGAGACTCGCCCATGAACGCCTTCATCGCCGTCGTCCTCGTCTGCGCGAACGGCATCCCGCAGGCCGACTGCACCGACGACAGGGCCAGCGAGGTGCGCAAGGTCAGGGTCGCGAACGAGCTCGGCTGCACGAGCGGCTGGCAGGAGATCATTGCCCGCACCGATCTGCGCGACGAGATCGGCAAGACCTCCTACCTCAAGACCGAGTGTCGCCGGGTAAAGGAGTAGAGCCGGCCGATCGCCGCCTCCACCCGGTGACATCATACCAGCGGCCCATACGGCTGACGCCTTCAGGGCCGTCCGCCGCACCAGCTGCAGCGTGCATTCGTGCTTACCGACGGCCGCCGCCGGAAGGCGTCGAAGCTTTCGGCCGTCGGTATCAGGCCTCCGGAAGCCCTGGGGCGATCCCGAGGGCGTCGAGGCCTTCCTCCAGCAGGTTTCCGGCATCGGGCGTGCGCAGCAGCTCCTTGACGGCGCCGTCGCCCGCCGCCTCGCGCTCGCGGGCGAAGGCCACCGCGCCGTCCCAGTCCAGCGCATCCATGTCGCCGCGGCCGACATAGAGCAGCGCCAGGAGTTCGGCGCGGCGATCGTCGTCGAGACCGCGGATCATGCCGCGAACCTCGCTCTCCGTGGCATCGTCCGTGCCGGCGGTGAGCACGTCGGTGGCGCCGTCATCGATCGGGTTCGAGCCCGAATCCGGGTCGGTGGCGCCCTCCTTCACCTCGATCGCCCTCAGCCGTAGGACGATCTCGGTGACGGTGTCGACGGCGATGTCCATGGAAACTCCTGACGCGGTGTCGTGAACGGGACGGTGGGTCCGGCCGCCGCGGCCGCAGGCAGGCAGGGAGCCGGAAGCGGGTCCGGTGCGTTCGGAATGCGTCCGGGGGACGCTGCCGAGGCTCGGTGGCCGGAGACCTCCTAACTCACGAAGACCGCCGCGGGTTCGATCCGTCCGGCACGAAAGCCTCCCTCGACCTCCTCGGTACTACGCCCCAGGCCTCATGCCGCGACCGTCCATGTTTTCAGCCGCACGTTCGCTTTCTCCCATCCGGAGAGCGCGCTACCGCATGCCTGTGTATCCTCCGATCCTCACCCTCCCGCAGCCCCGCCTGGCGCGTCGGCTCACTCTGGCGGCCTTGGCCCTCGCCTGGGCCTCGCCGGCCCGTGCCGAGCCCGAGACGACGGCGCCGGCCTGCTATCCGACGGCCGGCGGGGCGCTGGAGATCTGCCGGTCCGGCAGCGAACCCGAGGGCGTGCTCTATGCGCCGCCACCCTGTCGCTTCGGCTACGGCGTTCAGATCGTTCGGCTGAAGGCGCGCAGCGCGCCAGGTCCTCTCCAGGTCGTGTTCCATGCCGAGCCGTTGCGCGAGGGCGGCAAGCGCCGGGAGGACGAGGCCTGCGCGGCGGATCTGCGGGCGACCGATCCGAATGCCGGCGGCTCGGTCCGGTCCGGCCGTCTGGCGGAGCAGCTCGCCGGGACGATGCCGCCGACGGCGTACCGCTTCTGGGGGACCTCCGCTCGCGAGGAGACGCGCCAGCCCCGGCCGAGGCGCCGTGGCCGCCGGAGCCGCGAGGCGAAGCCGGAGGCGGCCCGCCCCGTCCAAGCCGTGCGCGAGGGCAGCGGCGCCCGCGACCCGATGACCGTGGCCGGACGCGACTGGGCCGGCGACGACTATCAATACGTCTTCATGATCGCCACCGAAGCCGTCGAGGAAAATCTCCGCCACGTCCTGATCCAGGCGCGAACCCTCGATTTCGAGAACTTCGACGTCAAATCCCGGCGCGAGGGCTCCGAGGCGGCCGAATGGGTGCCGTTCGGCGAGCAGGAGACGGCGCCGCGCGGTCGCCGCGCGCGTCGGGCGCGACGCCCCGAGCCGGCGGCCCTGGCGCCGGTCATGGACGAGGCCGGCAAGCCGATCGTCGGCAATTGCGCAGGCCGGGGCTTCGACGTGCAGGGGCTGGTCGGCTCGATCAGCGTGGTCGAACAGACCTACCACTACTTCTACACCGACGTGCTCCCGGCGGATTGCGCCGAGCCGACGTCCAAGCGCCGGCTCGGGCTGTACCTCCGCACCAGCCGCGACGTCGGCGCCGAGAGGGCGTGGTCTGCGCCCCGGACCGTCATCGAGACCCTGCCGCCGGACACGCTGGTGCGGGTCGGCAAGGCCAAGGGCATGGAGCGCTGGGTTCTGGCCTATTCCTGCTTCCGGCCGGCCAACGCCGCCGGCGGTCCGGTGGCCGACATCTGCCTGCACTACACCGCGGACCTGTCGCTCGGTGCGTTCAAGGACCTGCCGCTGTTCGCGGAACCGGCGAGCGCGGCACGCTCGCCGGCCCATCTCGGCCTGCGCTCGGGCGGTGACGGCGGCGGGCGCTACGGTCGCGACGGCTTCTTCTGGATGACCGACCGCTACGGCAACGTCGACACGCCGGCAGCCTACCCGACCAAGGGCGGATTCCTCACCTGGCTCGACCGGCTCGCCCCGCGCTCGGACGGCAGCGCCGGGTCGAGCCTCTACGGCCGCCCGGTCTACTGGTCCACCTGGACGGTGCGCTCGCGCTAGCTCAAGCGGCGGCGGATGTGCTCGTCGCGACAGGCGCCGGCTCGTTCGCCGCATGGTCCGGCCCACCGAACAGGGTCGATGGCTCGGAGCGCCATTGCCCCGTCGTGGGATCCTCGGCGCGCCTGTGCGCCCACAGCATCATCACGGCGACGAGCAGCCAGGAACATCCGATCCCGATGAAGAACGACATGCGACTTGAACTCCCGTGCGGCGCTCCGCCGATCCGCGACACCGGGATGATAGGCGGTCGCTCGCGGCCGGCAAGACTTGCCATTGCGCAGGTTCTTGCGAAGGTTCGGGCGCCAAACTTGCCTTCCGGGGACATGGCCCGCGCCCGTCCTGTCCCACCCTCGCGATCCGGTGCCGCATGAAACACATCAAATGGCTCGGCCTGCTGCCGTTCCTCGGCATGCTCGGGGGGCCGTTCGTGTTCAACCGGGTCGAGCCGATGATCTTCGGCATGCCGCTGCTGCTCACATGGCTCGTCGCCTGCGTCGTCGCGAGTTCCGCGATCATGGGCGTGATCTATCTCTGCGATCCGGCCCGCTCCGAGATCGAGCGATGAACGCCGCGCTGCCGATCATCGCGCTCGCCGTATGCGTCATCCTCGGCCTCGGCCTGTGGGCGCGCTCCGGCCACGACATGGATCTCGAACAATGGACGGTCGGCGGCCGCGGCTTCGGGACGATGCTCGTGTTCCTGCTGATGGCGGGCGAGGTCTACACGACCTTCACCTTCCTCGGCGCCTCGGGCTGGGCCTACGGCAAAGGCGGGCCGACCTACTACATCCTCTGCTACCTCTGCCTGATCTACCTGATTTCCTATTGGCTGCTGCCGCCGGTCTGGCGTTACGCCAAGGCCCGCAAGCTCTTCTCGCAGCCCGACTTCTTCGCCGCGAAATACGACAGCCCAGCGCTCGGCATCCTCGTGGCGTTGGTCGGGATCGTTGCGCTGGTCCCGTACATGGTGCTGCAGCTCAAGGGCCTCGGCATCATCGTGGCCACCGCCTCCTACGGGGCGATCTCGCCCACGATCGCGGTCTGGATCGGCGCGGGGACGGTGACGGCCTACGTCATGGCGTCGGGCGTGCGCGGCTCGGCCTGGAACGCCGTCATCAAGGACGTGCTGATCCTGTCCGTGGTGGTCTTTCTCGGGCTCTACCTGCCCTACCATTATTATGGCGGCATCGAGCCGATGTTCCGGGCGATCGACCAAGCCAAGCCCGGTTTCCTGGCGCTGCCCGAACGCGGTCAGAGCGCGAGCTGGTTCGCCTCGACGACGCTGCTCACCGCGCTCGGCGGCTGGATGTTCCCGCACATCTTCGGCTCGGTCTACACGGCGCGCGAGGCGAACGTGTTTCGCCGCAACGCGGTGTTCCTGCCGCTCTACCAGCTGATGCTGCTGTTCGTGTTCTTCGCGGGTTTCGCGGCGGTGCTGCAGGTGCCGGGGCTGAAGGGGCCCGACGTCGACCTCGCCCTGTTCAAGCTCGCGATCGAGACGTTCCCGCCCTGGTTCGTCGGCGTGATCGGCGCGACCGGCGTGTTCACGGCCCTGGTGCCAGGCTCGATGATCCTGATCTCGGGTGCGACCCTCGTGGCGCACAACCTCTACCGGCCGCTGCGCCCCGCCGCGACGGACGCCTCGACGGGCCGGCTCGCCAAGCTGGTGGCGCCGGTCCTCGCGCTCGTCTGCGTGGGCTTCACTCTGCACGGCGGCGAGACGATCGTGCAGCTGCTGCTGATGGGCTACGCCTTCGTCACGCAGCTGTTTCCCGCCCTGCTCGCGAGCCTGATGGCGCGCAATCCGCTCTCGAAGGAGGGCGCGGCGGCGGGCATCGTGGCGGGGGTCGGTGCGGTGGCGGTGACCGCGATCGGCGGTCACACGATGGCGAGCCTGTTTCCGATGCTGCCCGGCCCGGTCCAGGACCTCAACATCGGCGTCGTCGCGCTGGTGTTGAACGTCGTGGTTGCGGTGGTTGTCAGTGTCGCGTCACGGCGAGCGGGCGCAAATGCGCGTGCGGTGACGGACTAGAGGGCAGGTCGGCTCACAGCGTCATTCCGGGGCTCGCTCAAGGCGAGAACCCGGAATCCAGAACCGTCGACGGGTCGAATTGATCGGGATCCGCGCGTCGTACGGACGACCGTCGGCCGATGCGCCGGCCGAGAATCAGGCGGCGCGGGCGGCGGCGTGGCTCCGGTAGAGCCCCCGGACGGCGGAGAACGGAAGCAGAAGGGTCTTCACCACGGCGGTGACGGCCAGGACGGCGAGAACCGGAAGGATCGCTACGCAGATTCCGATCACGGGCATCGCAAGCTCCAATTTTTTACGCGGCGACGCCGTGGCGTTGCCTGGGGGTGACATACCGCGACCCAATCGCGGCAATACGAAGGACGGTTTCCGCATTCCTGCGGAATTCTACCGAGACGGCGCCCCCGGCCCGACGGCGGCGACCCGGCCCGCGCGCGGATGCGCGGCGTCGAAGGCGCTCATCAGGCGGTCGGCATCGACACGGGTGTAGAGCTGGGTCGTCGAGAGCGAGGCGTGTCCCAGGAGCTCCTGGATCGCCCGCAGCTCGCCCTGGCGCGCCAGCAGGTGCGTCGCGAAAGAGTGGCGCAGCGCATGCGGCGTCGCGCTGTCCGGCAGCCCGAGGGCGCCGCGCAAGGCCGCCATGGCGTATTGGACGACGCGCGGCGAGAGCGGCCCGCCCTTCACGCCGACGAAGAGCGGCCCCTCCGGATCGAGGGGATGGGGACAGGCCGCGAGATAGGCGGCCACGGCCTGCGACACCGCCGGCAGCACCGGCACGGCGCGGGTTTTGCCGCCCTTGCCGACGACGCGGACCTCGTCGATGCCCGGCGACGGCGCGTCCTTGCGGACGATGCCCAGCGCCTCCGAGATGCGCAGGCCCGAGCCGTAGAGCAGGGCGATCACGGCCGCGTCGCGGGCGAGCACCCAGGGCTCACGGTCGTCGTCGGGGCGGCTCTCCGACCGTGTGACCGCGATGGCGGATTCCATCGAGAGCGGACGCGGCAGGCGGCGTTCGACCTTGGGCGAGCGCACCGCGCCGAGCGCGGCGACGCCGCCATGGCCCTCGCGTTCGAGATAGCGGGCGAAGGAGCGGATGCCGGCGAGCACCCGCATCAGCGAGCGGCCGGTCAGCCCGTCGGCGCGCCGCGCCGCCATGAAGCCGCGCACGTCGCGCGGTTTCAGCGACACCAGCTTTGCGATCGTCGGCGTGCCGGCGCGGCGGTCGAGATGGCTCAGGAACTGGTGGAGATCGCGGGCATACGCCTCGCAGGTGTTGCCGGCCATCCGCCGCTCGCGGGCGAGCCCGTCGATCCAGGCCTCGGCTGTCGCGCGCAGCAGCGCATCGCCGGCGAACGACACGGGGCCGCCGTCATCGGGCGGTTCGTCGGTTTGGGAGGGGAGGGCTGCCATCGCTGGCGCCCATCAAGGGTCGTTATGGTTGAGGAGGTGTTAACGCGGCGCGTGGCGGACCCTCGCCAACGAAAAAGCGCGCCGGAAGGGCGCGCTGAGTTTCGATCGTTGGGACACTTCCTGGGAAGAAGCGTCGGGATCATAACAAAGCATCACCGGCGCTCAAAGCGTATTCATTGTGCATCATGGGGCGAATGGCGGCGTCCATGCGGTCGGCACATGACGCCGTCGTCAGACCCCGATGCGTTCGATGATCTTCCGGGCCTCGTGCGCGTCGATCGGCATGCTGAAGATGCGGCCCTGCACTTCGGTACAGCCTTCGCCGGTGAGATGCGCGAGCTGGTCCTCGGTCTCGACGCCCTCGGCGATGGTCGGGATGCCGAAGCTGGTGCCGAGCCCCAGGATCGCGCTGACGATGGCGCTGCAGTCGCGGTTGCTGGTGACGTCCTCGATGAACGAACGGTCGATCTTGAGCTTGTCGAACTGGAACATCCGCAGATAGCTCAGGCTCGAATAGCCGGTGCCGAAATCGTCCATCGAGATGCGGACGCCGAGCGCGCGCAACTGGTTCAGCATGTCGAGGTTCTTGTCGGTCTTCTGAAGCAGGACCGATTCCGTGATCTCGATCTCCAGGCGTTCGGCCGGCAGGCCCGAATTCGCGAGCGCGCTGACCACGGCCGGCACCAGGCTGCCGCGCACGAACTGCACGGAGGAGACGTTGACCGCGATCGTCAGCGCGGCCGGCCAGCCGGCCGCCTCGCGGCAGGCCTCGCGCAGCACCCATTCGCCGATCGGAACGATCAGGCCGATCTCCTCCGCGAGGGGAATGAACTCGGCCGGCGAGACCATGCCGCGGATCGGGTGACGCCAGCGCAGCAGCGCCTCGAAGCCCGAGACCTTGCGGGAGCTCAGCGAGATCTGCGGCTGATAGAACACCTCGAACTGGCCGAGGCCCTGGGCGTTGCGCAGGTCGAGTTCCAGCGAGCGCCGCGCCTGGACATGGGCGTCCATGGCCGGGTCGAAGATCCGGAAGGTGCCGCGGCCCTCGATCTTGGCGCGGTACATCGCGAGGTCGGCCGACTTCAGCAGCTCCTCCGGGTCGTCGTCCCCGCCCGATCCGATCACGATGCCGACGCTGGCGCCGATGGTGGTGAGGTGGCCGTGGATCACGCGCTCGCGGCTGGCGATCTCGATCAGCCGGGTCGCCAGGGCGATGGCGCCGTCCGGCTGCTTGTTGCCGACCTGCAATATGGCGAATTCGTCGCCGCCGAGCCGCGCGATCCGGTCCGAGCGCTCCATGACGGCCCGGAAATCCTCGCCGACCGCCTGGAGCAGCATGTCGCCGATCGCATGGCCGAGGGTGTCGTTGACGCCCTTGAAGCCGTCGAGGTCGACGAACAGGATCGCCACCGACTGGCCGGGCTCGTTGCGGACCGCCGCGATGCCGCTGACGAGCTCGTCGCGGAACTGGCGGCGGTTCGGCAGGCCGGTCAACGGATCGTGCAGGGCGAGGAAGCGCGAGCGGGCTTCCGATTGCTGGCGCTGGACGATCTCGCCCTGCAGCTGTTGGTTGATCTCGACGAGTTCGCGGGTGCGCTCCTCGACGCGCTGCTCGAGCTGGTCGTTGACCTGCCGGAGCTCGTTGGCGGCCGAGGCGATCTTGGCCTCGGCACGCTTGCGGTCGACCTGGGCGTTCACCCGGGCCAGCGCCACCTCGAAGTCGACGGGCTTGGTGACGTAGTCGTTGGCCTCGAGGTTCAGGGCCTCGACGACGTTCTCGGATTCGGCCTTGGCCGTCACCATGATCACGGGGAGCTGCAGCGGCGTGTACTTGGCCCGGATCGCCTTCAGCACGGCGATACCGTCGACATCCGGCATCATCACGTCGAGCAGGATCACGTCGTAGCTGTGCCGCTCGATCATCTCGAGGGCGCGGGCGCCGCCATCGGCCTCGGCGACCTCGAAACCGCGGCGCCCGAAGCGGCGCAGCAGGATCGTGCGGTTGTCGGCGATGTCGTCGACGATGAGCAGGCGCGCGGCCTTCTGCGGCTCGCCGGCCGGAGCGTTCGCCAGATAGCTCTGGTCGAACGCAAGATTGTCGCGAAAGTTCATCAGAACTGGACCCCGAGGGCGGCAGGCACGAGAGCGGAAGGCAGACGAGCAGTCGGCAGAAGAGCGGCAGGCGCGAGAGCGTGGTCGGACGCGACGTCGGGCTGGGGCTCGGCGACTTCGGCCGGGATGCAGAAGCTGAACACGGATCCCTTTTCGAGTTCGCTGGTGACGCCGATGCTGCCGCCCATCAGGGTGCAGAGCTTCTGGCTGAGCGCCAAGCCGAGTCCGGTCCCGCCGTATTGCTGGGCGGTCGCGGCCGAGACCTGACGGAAGTTCTGGAACAGGCGGCCGATATCGGTCTGCGAGATGCCGATGCCGGTGTCGCGCACCCGCACGTCGAGCCAGGTACCCGTCGGCTTGCGGTCCATCCGCACCGAGAGGGTGACGCTGCCGTTCCGCGTGAACTTCGAGGCGTTGCTCAGCAGGTTCACCAGGATCTGGCGGAGCTTGGTCTGGTCCGTGTGCATCGTGCCGAACGGCGTCAGCTGCTGGACGGTGAGCGCGTTGCCGTTGGCGTCGGCAAGCGGCTTCACCGTGGCGACGACCTGCTCCAGCAGGTGGCCGAGATCGAAGGTCTCGACGTTGAGTTCGATCGTCTCGGCCTCGATCTTCGACAGGTCGAGCACGTCGACCACCAGCGAGAGCAGGTGGCGCCCGGCGGCGTTGATGCTGCGCACGTCCTTCTGCTTGGTCGCGTCGCTGCCGGGGGGGATGTTTTCGAGGATCAGCTCGCTGTAGCCGATCACCGCATTCAGCGGCGTCCGCAACTCGTGGCTCATCTTGGCGAGAAACACGGATTTCGCCCGGTTGGCGGCGTCGGCGAGCTCCTTGACGATCTGAAGCTGCTCGTTAGCCGCCAGGTAGCGCTCGGTCTCCTTCTCGATCTGCGAGCGCATCGACATCACGTGCGAGTAGTAGATCGCCATCCAGGACATGTAGAGCGTCGCCGAGACGATCGAGATCCAACTCACGATCGCGAGATCGGCCACCGGTACGATCTGCGGGAAGCCGGTACTCAGATAGGCGACGAAGAACACCGTCACGTTGAGCGCGAACAGCCCGACGATCAGCATCTGTTGTTCGGAGAAGTAGAAGAACCCGAGCAGCAGGGCGATGATCAGCCACGGCAGGCAGGGCGAACTCGCGCCGCCGTAATGGTAGGTTCCGAACAGGGCGGTGAAGGCGAGCATCTCGACCGACAGAAAGGCCGCGAGCTTGATGCTTTGCGTATATTTGAGGACGAAGGGCAGCGTCCAGAACAGACACACACAGGCGATGACCGTGTAGCAAGGAAATCCGGGATCGGGATCGGTGCGATAGAGAAACACGCACATCGACTGCGACATCAGCGGCCCGAAGACGTGCGTCAGGACGAAATTGCGCGTGACCGAGAGATCCGAACGCTCGAGATGAGCGGATTGGGGAATGAACCAGTCGACGATGTGCTCGAAGGTGTGTCGCATCGCCACATCCGGGGAATTTCCACCCTGCTAAGTATGAGTTCACACGTTAATTTTCAGTATATCGACCCTCTTGCGTAGATCAGACAGGGCATTAATTAGCCGTAAAACATACCGGAGAGATTGTTGCATCATTAAGCATTCAACAGCATTGTCCAATGCATGCATTCGCCGGCTGCGGCTCGGCGGATCATCGAACGGTTCGATTGCCGTCCTGTCGGAGGTTCGGAAAGTCGACCATGATGGGGAAGCAGACGCTCGAGACGTTCGACCGGTTCGTCGACTGGTTTCTCCATCCGAGCATGGTCGACGACAAGTCGATGCGGAAGCAGGCGCGGCTCTTCCTGCTGAGCCACATCCTCGGGCCGTTCCTCGGCAACGGCGTCGCCCTGGTGCTCTTCCTCGCCGAGCCGGAGCCGGGCTTCGAGGTCGGCGTGATGTTCCTCGCGATCAGCGGCTTCTGGCTGTTCCCGCTGCTGCTGCGCTGCTTCGGCCGGCTCGAACTGCTCGCCCTGATCTCGATCCAGAACCTCACCTTCAGCGTGCTCTGGGTGACGTATTTCTACGGCGGCGCCACGTCGCCGTTCCTGGCCTGGATGATCACCATCCCGCTGCTGGCCTTCTTCTATGTCGGCGACTCCCGGGCGATGCGCCTCGCCATCCTGGTGCTGCTCGGCGTCAACGCCGCCGGGTTCTATGCCGTCTACCACCTGTTCGACGCGCCGGCGCACGGCATCTCGGCGGTGGCCATGCAGCGTCTCGGCCTGCTCTCGACGGCGGCGATCGCGGTCTACGTGACGATGATGGCGCTGTACTACGCCAAGGCGCTGGCCTCGCAGGCCGAACTCGAAACGGTGATGCGCAGCCACAAGGCGACGGCCTCCGCCCTGAAGCAGGCGGCGCTCCAATCCGAGCGCGCGAGCGCCGCCAAGGTCGAGTTCGTCGCCAAGATGAGCCACGAACTGCGCACGCCGCTCAACGCCATCATCGGCTATTCGCAGATGCTGATCGAGGAGGCCGAGGGCGAGGCGGAAGACGAGGATTTCGCCGACCTGCAGCGGATCCAGGGCGCGGGCCAGCACCTGCTCAAGCTCGTCAACCAGATCCTCGAACTCGCCAAGATCGATTCCGGCCGCATGGAGGTCTTCAACGAGACCTTTTCGGTGGCCGAGATCGTCGAGGCCCTTGCCAACGGCCTGCGCGCCAGCGCGGCGGAGCGCGGCAACGTGCTCACCGTCGCCCTCGATCCCGAGATCGGCGCCATCACCGGCGACCGGATGAAGATCGAGAACGCGCTGTCCCAGATCCTGCACAACGCGATTAAGTACACGGAGAACGGGACCATCACGGTCACCGGCGCGCGCGTCGCCGGCCTGCACGGCGAGACCTTCCGGATCGCGATCCAGGATACCGGCATCGGCATCGCGGCCGAGCACCTGCCGAGCCTGTTCGAGCAATTCGCCGTCAACGACGAGCAGACCGCGACGAAGTACGGCGGCACCGGCCTCGGGCTGGCGCTGGCGCGCAAGCTCTGCCGCCTGATGCACGGCGACATCGCCGTCGAGACCGAACTCGGCCACGGCAGCCGCTTCACCCTGACCTTCCCCGTGGAGCCGCCGGCCTCAATCGCCGCGGCGGCGTCCGAGCTCCCGGCACTGCCGGCGCCATCGCAGGATCTCGGCTATCCGCAAGCCGTCGCCGCCTGACACGCGAGGCCGCAGACCATGGCAAAAATCCTGATCGTCGAAGACAACCCGATGAACAGCGACATGCTGTCCCGGCGCCTCGTGCGTCAGGGCTTCGCCACGGTGATCGCCGAGGACGGGCCGAAGGGCGTCGCCATGGCGGTCTCGGAGGCCCCCGACCTGATCCTGATGGACGTGGCGCTCGGCGACATGGACGGCTGGGAGGCCACCACCGCGATCCGCGCCGATCCGCGATCCGCGCAGGTGCCGATCATCGCGCTCACCGCGCATGCGCTGTCGAGCGACCGTGCCCGCAGCATCGAGGTCGGCTGCTGCGATTTCGACACCAAGCCCGTCGACATGCCGCGGCTGCTGGCCAAGATCGCCAGGTGCCTGGGGACCGCCTGAGGCCGTCTCCCGTCAGAGATCGCCGAGCGAGAGTTCGCCCTGTCGCTCGGGCTTCTTCGCCCGCGTCGGCCGCACCCGCATCTCGGGCTTGGCGCGCTTCGGCCGCGGTTTCGGCTCCGCGCGCAGACGCGCCTTGGCCTTGTCGCGGGCGATGGCCTCCGGCGCCTGCGGGTCGTCGGTCAGCCACTTGCCGTGCTTGATCACCTCGTTGACCCGGCCCTGGTTGACCCCGACCTTGAAGGCGATCTCCTGCTGGGTCATCCCCGTCGAGCCGTGCAGTTCGAGGATCGAGCGGGCGAGCTCCGGCGTCATCTTCTGGCCCGTCAGCCGCCGCGCCGGCCGGACGGTCCGGGTGGCGCGGTCGCGGTCCCGCAGGCGCTGCAAGATGGCCAGCGCCATGTTCATGCCCTGCTCGCGCAACGCGTCCTCGAATTCCTTCAGGGTCGCCATGGACGGCTCCTCAGCAGGTCTCGGAAAGGCGCACTGCGGCTTTCCGACAAAAACCTGCGACAACACAAAAACCCACGCCGGCGAGATCGGACGCCTCTCGGCAAACGATCCGGCCCCCGCATGGGTTGCCGCAACATGACAGTCAGAAACCCGCCCGACACCGCACGCAACGGCGCGATCGCGTCATCCACCGGGTTTCGCATCGGCTGCGCGCAAACGCCGCCCGCTTGGCACCCGATCGCAGCCTCGGCTACACCGCTGGCTTTCCCGCGCGAGGTCCCCGCTCATGATCAGCCCGATCCTCCCCGTCAGCAGCGGCGGCGCGGCGCCCGGCGGCAGCCTCGTCGACGCCCTGGAGAGCGGCTCGGTCCTCGTCTTCCGCGATCTCGACTTCCCGTTCAGCCCCTTCGAGCAGCGCTTTCTCGAGCGCCCCTTCGCCGACGGCAAGGCCAAGAACGTCAACATCCGCGGAGCCGACGCCGCGCTGAAGGGCGCGGCCGGCACGGAGGAGGAGCAGGAGGCCTTGCGCCAACTCCTGGTCCGTTATCGCAGCTTCGCCAAGGCGCTGATCGACCGGTACCTCCCCGCCTATAGCGGCACCGTCTCGCTCGCCGGCACCTCGTACCGGCCCTTCGACGTCGACAAGCGCAAGATGAGCTGGCGACGCGACGACACGCGCATGCATGTCGACGCCTTCCCCTCGAACCCGCTCGGCGAGAGGCGCATCCTCCGGATCTTCCGCAACATCAACGCCAACGGCGAGCCGCGCCTGTGGCGGGTCGGCGAGGATTTCGGTGCGATGGCCGAGAAATTCCTGCCGAAGCTGCCCGGCTATTCCGGCCTCAAGGCCAGCGCGCTCGCCGCCCTGAAGATCACCAAGGCCAAGCGCACCGAATACGACCACCTCATGCTGCACCTGCACGACGCCCTGAAACAGGACCTCGCCTACCAGGCCGAGGCCCCGCAGGCGGACGTCCAGTTCAAGCCCGGCGAGACCTGGGTGACGTTTTCGGACCTCGTCATGCACGGCGCCATGGGCGGCAAGTACATGCTCGAGCAGACCGCCTACATTGCGGTGGCGGACCAGGCCGACCCCGAGAAGAGCCCGCAGCGGATCCTGGCGCGGAAGCTGGGGCGGGCGTTGCGGCATTAGTCTCGATCGGATCCTCCGTCATTGCGAGCGAAGCGAAGCAATCCAGGGTCCCATCCTCGACGGTAGCGTGTTGGCCCTGGATTGCTTCGCTTCGCTCGCAATGACGGCAAGGGCACCGAACGATTTAACTTGAACCTTTATGATCGGATCTTTTAACGAACTCTGATCAGTAGAATACTTCCAACATGCTGCGTCTTTGCCTACCGTCATATGAGACCCGATGATGGCTATCGAACTGGAAACGACAGCGATCCTGCCGCCGATGCACCCTGGCGAAGTCTTGCGCGAAGAGTTCATGGTGCCGCTCGGGCTCAGCGCCTACGCGGTCGCCAAGGCTTGCGGTGTGCCCCGCACGCGGATCGAGCGTATCGCCCGCGAGGCGATGGGCATCACGGCCGACACGGCGCTTCGGCTCGGCCGGTATTTCGGCATGGACGCGCAGGTCTGGATCAATCTCCAGGGCCGATACGACATCCTCACCGCGCGCAACGCGATCGGCGAGGATGTGGAGCGCATAGCGCCGCTGGTCAGAGAAGCCGCCTGATCAGGGGGAGCCGGCCTCGCCCTCCGTGAACTCCCGCCACAACAGGATCAGCGCCGCCATTACAGCCGGCCCGACGAAGAGGCCGAGCAGCCCGAAGGTCTCGACGCCGCCGAGGATGCCGAGCAGCACCCAGAGGAAGGGAAGCCGCGTCGTGCCCCCGATCAGCGCCGGCCGCACGAAATGGTCGGCGACGAAGGTGACGACGAAGCCCGCGGCGACCACGACGATCGCCGGCACGAGGTTGCCGTCACCGAGGAGCAGCAGCGCCGCGAGGCCGAAGGCGAGCGGCGCGCCGAAGGGAATCATCGCGGCCACCGCCGTCGCCGCCCCGAACAGCACGGGATGGGGCACGCCGGCGAACCAGTAGACGATGCCGAGCAGGATGCCCTCGCCGATGCCGACGAGGACGAGCCCGTCGACGGTGCCGTGCACGGAGGCCACCATCTGCCGCGCCACCCGCTCGCCGCGCGGGCCGAAGAGGCGCTGGCTGGCCGTCAGGCTCTGCTCGACCACCGTTCGCCCGTCGCGAAACAGGAAGAACAGCGTCAGCAGGGCGAACCCGAACAGCACGATCCGGTGGACGAGGTTCGCGCCGACGGTCTTGGTGAGGTCGCGGTTGGACGCGGTGTTGACGTGCTCCAGCGCTTCCTTGGCCCAGCCGGCATGGGCGAGGTTGGCGTTCCACCAATCCGTCACCGCCTGGGCGCCGAAGGGCAGCCGGGCGACTATGGCCGGGACCGGCAGGCCGGCTTCCTCCGCCGCCTTGGCGTAGTCGAGGAGGTCGTGCGCCTCCCGCGCGGCCTCGACCGCCAGCAAAACCACCGGCACCAGGAAGGCCAGCGCCACCAGGGCCGTGAACAGTCCGGGCCAGAGGATGTTGTGCCTGCCAGGCGGAAACCGGCGTTCCGCCCTGGCGAAAAGCGGCCACAGGGCGATCGCGAGAACCACGGCCCAGACCAGCGCCCGCAGGAAGTCGGACAGGATGTAGAGCCCGAGCGCGAGCAGCGCCGCCGCCAGGACCAGTCGCGCCACGCCCTGCGCCCGCCCGGTTGCCGGATCCGCGGTGAAGGGCCGTTTTTCGGATCTGTCGACCGCCTGCATCGCTTGGCTCCACCCTGCACCCCGTCGTGCCGGGATGGCTCGCTGCATCTAGGCTTTGCCCGGCCGCGACGGAATAAGCACCGGCGGGAAACGTGTGAGCGCCCGATCGGCAGAGCCTCTGGGCCGGTCGTTTCCGGCCGTGCCCCAGGTCCGCGCATCCGGCAAGGTTGCCCGTGCTCCATCGCTTCGTGTAAGGGGTCGCGTTCCTCGCCAGGGCCACCGGGAACCGGCGAAGATCCCCGACCGACGGGCCGAGACACGAGAAAGCGGCGAGCCACGCATGTCCACCGAGTCCGCCACCGGCACGACCGCCACCTTCGACCGCGTCGCCGACATCATCGCCGACACCGCCGACATCCCGCGTGAGAAGATCACGCCGGAGAGCCACGCGATCGACGATCTCGGCATCGATTCCCTCGCCTTCCTCGACATCGCCTTCGCGGTCGACAAGGCGTTCGGCATCAAGCTGCCGCTCGAGCGCTGGACCCAGGAAGTCAACGAGGGCAAGGTTCCGGCCGAAGAGTACTTCGTGCTGAAGAACCTCTGCGCACGCATCGATGCGCTCGTCGCCGAGAAGGCCGCCAAAGTCTGACGAAGCGATTTCGAGCGAAGTGGATCCGGTTCGCGTGAAGAAGTCGCGTCACACGAGAAATGCCAGCTTTCTTCCCGATCCTTCGGGGTCGGGAAGAAAGCTGGCGTAGAGCCTCACATCATGCGGCTCGAATATTTCGAGATGATCGACCAGGTGGTGCGGCTCGACCGCGCCGCCGGCCGGATCGAGTGCGTCGCCCAGGTGCCCGAGGCGAGCCCGGTCTTCGAGGGGCACTTCCCCGGCCATCCGCTCGTGCCCGGCGTCCTGCTCACCGAGACCATGGCGCAGGCCTCCGGCTATCTCGTGCTGGCTCATCTCGACTTCGCGCAGATGCCGTTCCTGATGGCCGTCGACAAGGCGCGGTTCCGCTCCTTCGTCGGTCCTGGCGCGCGACTCGAGATCACGGCGAGCCTGGAGCATGACGGCTCGGGCTACGCGGTGACGAAGGCCGCGATCCGCCACGAGGGCAAGGCGCTCTGCGACGCCGAGCTGCGCTTCCGAACCATGCCGTTCCCCGACGGCCTCGACGCGCCGATGCGCGAGCGGGCGCAGAAGATCGGGCTGCTCGACGGAGCCGGGGCGTGAGCGCGCGAAAGGTCGTCGTCACCGGCATCGGCGTCGTCTCCTGCGCCGGCGAGGGCATCGAAGCGCATCTCGCGGCCTACGAAGCCGGCGAAGCACCGCGCACGGATGCCGAGACCTTCGCGCCCTATCCGGTCCATCCCGTGGTGCCGCTGTCGCTCGACACGCAAATTCCCAAAAAATCGGACCAGCGCCAGATGGAGCCGTGGCAGCGGCTCGGCGTCTATGCCGCCGGTCTGGCGCTCGATTCCGCCGGCCTCAAGGATGACGCCGCCCGCAAGGCCGCGCTCCATCTCATCGTCGCCTCCGGCGGCGGCGAGCGCGATTACGCCGTCGACGGCGCAATCCTCACGGGGCTGCGCGATGCAGCCGATCCCGGCGCCTACCTCAACGAGCACCTGCAGAACGACCTGCGGCCGACGCTCTTCCTGGCGCAGCTCTCGAACCTCCTCGCCGGCAACATCGCCATCGTCCACGGCGTCACCGGCGCCTCGCGCACCTTCATGGGCGAGGAATCGGCCGGGGTCGACGCCCTGCGGATCGCGCAGGCGCGCATCGCCTCGGGCCAGCTCGACGCGATGCTGGTCGGCGGCTCCTATAATGCCGAGCGGGCCGACGTGCTGCTCGTCCACGAGATGGGCGGCTTCCTCCACACGCCGGACTATCGCCCGGTGTTTTCACGCGGCGGTGCGGAGAACGGCGGCTTCATCCTCGGCAGCGGCGCGGCCTTCCTGCTGCTGGAATCGGCCGAGCACGCCGCGGCTCGCGGCGCGAAGGCCTTCGCGGTGATCGATGCGGTCGCCAACGATCGCGTGCGCCGCAAGCCGGGTGCCGTCGCCGAGGCCCTGCCGCGCCTGCTGCGCGAGGCCGGCATCGAGAACCCCGACGTGATCCTGTCCGGCGCCACCGGCGTCGCCAGTCTCGCGGAGGAGGAAGCGCAGGCCCTGAAATCCGCCCTGCCCGACACCCGCATCCGCGCCACCGGCGACGTGATCGGCCATCCGATCGAGGCGGTGCCGCCCTTCGGCGCGGCGATCGCCGCAGCACTCTGTGCGGCCGGCAAGGCCCGCGAGGTCGCGATCACCTCCGTCGGCCACCGAAGCGGCGAGGGCGTCATCCGGGTCACAGCTGCCTGATCGTTCTGAATCACACCGTCATTCCGGGGCCGCGCAGCGGAACCCGGAATCCACCCGTGATGCGCCGCTTCGGCACACCGTCATGCCTAGTCGTAGATTCCGGGTTCGCCTTCGGCGCCCCGGAATGACGGCTAGGGGGAGCGTCGTGCACACTGCGAAAACTTGCGTTAAGGCGATGGCATGAGCGCTTCCTCCACCCGTGACGCCAAGGGCCGCCCGCTCGTCGCCGTGACCGGGCTCGGGATCGTGACGTCGCTCGGCTGCGGCGCGGCCGACACCTGGGAGGCCCTGACGGCGGGGCGCTCCGGCATTCGCACGATCTCGCGCTTTCCCATCGACGGCCTGCGCACCTCCATCGCCGGCACGGTCGACGCCTTCGAGACCGATCCGCTCTGCGCGCCGCTGCTCTCGGAGCGCTTCGCCGAGGTCGCCGCCGAGGAGGCCGTGACCCAGGCCGGGATCGGAGCGGAGTTTCCGGGCGCCCTGTTCATCGCCGTGCCGCCGGTGGAGCTCGAATGGCCGCAGCGCCAGGCACTCGCCCAGGCCTCCGGCGAGACCGGTGACATCACCTATCGCAGCCTGCTGAAGGCGGCCGCCGGCCGGGGCTTCGACGCCTGGCACGACCTGTTCATCTTCGGCACCGTGGCCGATCGCATCGCCGACCGTTTCGGCACCAGGGGTTCGCCGATCTCGCTCTCCACCGCCTGCTCATCGGGTGCCACCGCGATCCAGCTCGGCGTCGAGGCGATCCGGCGCGGCGAGATGAAAGCCGCGCTCTGCATCGGCACCGACGGCTCGGTGAACCCGGAATCGCTGATCCGGTTCTCGCTGCTCTCGGCCCTCTCGACGCAGAACGACAATCCCGAGACCGCCTCGAAGCCGTTCTCGAAGAACCGCGACGGCTTCGTCATGGGCGAGGGCGCCGCCGCCCTGGTGCTGGAAGACGCCGAAGCCGCCCGCGCGCGCGGCGCGAAGATCCTCGGCTACGTGCTCGGTTGCGGCGAGAAGGGCGACGGCTTCCATCGCACCCGCTCGAGCCCCAACGGCGAGCCGGTGATCGCGGCGATCCGCGCGGCCCTCGACGATGCGGGCGTCGGTCCCGACAGCATCGACACGGTCAACGCCCACGGCACCTCGACGCCGGAGAACGACAAGATGGAGGCGCTCGGCTGCGCCGCCGTGTTCGGCGAGCGCATCGCCCGGCTTCCGATCTCCTCGAACAAGTCGATGATCGGCCACACCCTCACGGCGGCCGGCGCCATCGAGGCGGTGGTCTCGCTGCTGACCATCCAGCACGGCCGCATCCCGCCGACCATCAACCACCGCGTGCCCGACCCGTCCCTGACCCTCGACGTCGTCTCGACGGCGCGGGACGCCAAGGTCTCGCGGGTGCTCTCGAACTCCTTCGGGTTCGGCGGGCAGAACACCTGCCTCGTGCTGGCGGACGAGCCGGCATGAGTGAGCCGAAACAGGTCCTCGTCGTCGGCGGGTCCGGCGGCCTCGGCACGGCGATGGTGCGCACGCTCGCCGCGGCGGGGCACAGTGTCAGCTTCACCTACCGCTCGAAGCCAGAGGAGGCGGAGGCGCTCGCCACCGAACTCGGCGCGGCACATCCCGGCGCCGTCTTCGCGGCACACCGCCTCGATCTCGCCGACCGCGACGCGGTCGAGGCCTTCTGCGAGGCGATCGAGGACACGGCCTTTTACGGCTACGTCCACAATGCCGGCCAGTCCGCCGACGCCCTCGCCATGATGCTCGACCGCGACCGGTCGGATCTCGCCATGCAGGTGAACTTCTGGTCGCTGACCCGGATCGCCAAGGTGCTGGTGCGGGGCATGATCCGGGCGCGCTCCGGCCGCATCGTCGCGGTCGGCTCGGTGGCGGCGCTTCGCGGCAACACGGGCAACGCGGCCTATGCCGCCACCAAGGGTGCGATGATCGCCTATTGCCGCACGCTGGCGGTCGAATCGGCCAAGCGCGGCGTCACGGTCAACGTGCTCGCCCCCGGCTTCATCGACACCGGCATGATGGCCTCCTACGCCGCCTATCGCGACACGATGGAGAAGCAGATCCCGGCCGGGCGCTTCGCCGCTCCCGACGAGGTCGCGGCGCTGGCGGCCTTCCTGATGAGCGAACCTGCCGCCTACATCACCGGCGCCGTCCTGCCCGTCGATGGCGGTCTGACCGCGATGATGGGCGTGCACCGCTGATTGTTTCACTCTGTCCCGCAGGGTCCGCGCCCATCGGGTCGTGTCCCCTGCAACCGCCTGCGAACGAGTAGCATTCCTCCCCACAGCGATCGCAACGCGCTCGCGAGCGAGGCCGCAGGAAGAAGGGCGCAGCGATGAATGACAAGCTCATGAAGACGGTGATCGGGGCGATCGTCGCCGTAGGTCTGGCCATCGCCGTGTCCTACGGGCTCATCAGCCAGCAGACCGCCGACAAGGTGCAGACCCAGACGAACGAGGCCCTCTCGGGCAACCAGTCCGGCCAGACGACGGCGCCCCAGCAGCCGGCTCCTGCGCCGCAGAGCCCCACGACCCAGGCACCGGCTCCGAATGCGCCCGCGCCGCAGAATCCTGCACCACGCCCGTGATCGCCGACCTCGAGACCGCGATGCGCCGTCTTCCCCTGCTCGCCGCCGCGGCTCTCCTCATCGGCGCGACCCCGGCCCATGCCGCACCGGAGCCGTTCCGGGTCGAGGGGCTGCCGCGCGGCGGCTTCCTGACCATCCGCGAGGCTCCCGATCCGGACTCTGCCCCCGTGGAGACCATCCCGGTCGGCCGCCGGCTTCTCGGCTTCGGCTGCACCAACGACACGCCGAGCGGCAACACCTGGTGCCGGGTGAAATTCGGCCGCAGCGTCGGCTGGGCGCGGCGGCGGTATCTGACGCCGGATTGAGTTGTTACAGGGTCCTGTCTGCCCCAACGGCTGCGGAACCCGCCACTTGTCATTCCGGGGCCGCGCAGCGGAACCCGGAATCCAGAGCCGCCGGCGCATTCAAACGAACGACCACTGTCCCGAACACAGATGGTGCGTTGGCGGTTCTGGATTCCGGGTTCTCGCCTTCGGCGAGCCCCGGAATGACAGCGGGGAATGCCGAGCCAGCTAAAGTACACGTGCCAAGGACATCCGATGCAAGCCCTCCAACTCTTCGGCGACCGTGACCTGCGCCTGATCGAGGTCGAGGCGCCGCCTCCACCCCCTCCCGGCGAAGTGCAGGTGCGCGTGCGCGCCGTCGGCCTCAACTTCATCGACGTCTGGGGCTTTCGCGGCATGGCCTTCGCCAAGCGCAAGCTGCCGCTCACCGTCGGGGCTGAGGGCGCCGGCGAGGTCGCCGCCATCGGCGAGGGTGTCGAGGGCTTGAAGGTGGGCGATCCGGTCGCGCTCTACGGCGCTGTGACCTGCGGCACGTGCAAGGCGTGCGCGCAGGGCCGTGACAATCTCTGCGAGAATGTCGGCGGGGTTTTCGGCTTTCACATCGACGGGTTTTCGCGCGAACTCATCAACATGCCCGCCCGGCTCTGCGTGAAGGTGCCGGCCGGCGTCGATCACGTCCAGGCGGCCTGCGCCGGCATCGCCTTCGGCACTGTCCAGCACATGCTGTTCGACAATGCCAGGCTGGAGCCCGGCGAGAGCATCCTGGTCCATGCCGGCGGGTCGGGCATCGGCACGACGGCGATCAAGATGGCGAAAGCCATCGGCTGCACGGTCTACACGACGGTCGGCGACGACGCGAAGGGCGAGAAGGCCAAGGCGCTCGGCGCCGATTTCGTCGTCAATTATCGCGAAGAACGCTTCGAGGGCGAGGTCCGGCGGCTGACGAAGCGCAAGGGCGTCGATGTGGTATTCGAGCATGTCGGGGCCGAGACCTGGAACGGCTCGCTGCTCTGCCTCAAGCGCGGCGGGCGGCTCGTGACCTGCGGCTCGACCTCCGGTCCCTCGACCACGATCAATCTGATGCAGTTGTTTCAGCAGCAATACCGCATCACCGGCTCGTTCGGCTGCCGTATCGAAAACATCCGCGACTCGCTCGCGAAGATGGCGGACGGGCTGACGCCGGTCGTCGACACGGTGCTGCCGCTCGCAGACTTCGCTCAGGGGCTCGAACGCCTGGAATCGCGAAAGGTGTTCGGGAAGATCATCGTCACCCTGTGAAACATTGCTTGGGCCGGCACCTCAGGTGTAAAGCCTGACCGCGTCTTCGCCCATCGCCACACCCATGAGCCGCCCGTGCTGCGCCTTGCGCTGATCCTGCAGCGCCATCTGCCCCGCATGGCCGGGCTCGCGACGATTCCGCTGATCCGTGGGCTTTTCCTGATCGCGCGGGCGCTCGGCGCAGATCGCGCCAGCAACACCGGCGCCTGGATCACCCGGAATGTCGGCCCCTGGCTGCCCTCGCACCGGATCGCGGTGGCGAACATCCGCGCCGCCTTCCCCGATCTCGACGAGGCCGGAATCCAGCGCATCGCCCGCGAGGCCTGGGACAACCTCGGCCGCACGGGGGCCGAATACGCCCATCTCGACACCCTGTTCGACTTCGATCCGGACGGGCCGGAAAGGCGCGTTTCGGTGCAGGGCATCGACCAGTTCGTCGCGGTGCGCGACGACGGCAAGCCGGGCCTGCTGTTCTCGGCCCACCTCGCCAACTGGGAGCTGCCCGCGATCTGCGCGGCGAAGTTCGACCTCGAAACCACCGCCGTGTTCCGGCCGCCGAACAACCCGGCCGCGGCGCAGTTCGTCCACGAAGTGCGCCGCAAGACCATGGGCGGGCTTGCGGCCTCGCGGCCCGGCGCCGTCTTCGCGATGCAGGGGGTGATCGAGCGCGGCGGCCATCTCGGCCAGCTCATCGACCAGCATTTCACCCGCGGCGTGGTGGTCGAATTCTTCGGCCGTCCGGTGCTGGCGAACCCGCTGCTCGGCAAGCTCGTGCGCCACCACGAATGCCCGGTCCACGGCGCCCGCGTGGTGCGCCGGCCCGGCGGCCGGTTCACGCTCGAACTCACCCCGGCCCTCGACCTGCCGCGCGACGCCTCCGGGCAGATCGACGTCCAGGGCGCGATGCAGGCGATGACGCGGGTCGTCGAGGGCTGGGTGCGCGAGAATCCGGGCCAGTGGCTCTGGATGCACCGGCGCTGGCGGCCGAACATGCTGCCGAAGCCGAAACCGGCGGCTCCGGTCGCCGCGCCGGCCGCAGCCGTAGAGGTGGCTCAGGCCGGTTCCTGATCCGCCAGATCGTCGAGGAACGTGATGATCGGCGGTTCCGCCAGCCACGTTTCGTAACGGCGATAGACCGCGCGGGTGTACTCCTGCGCGTGGTGCGTCTCGAAGGCTGCGGCATCCCGCCAGCGCTCGTAGAGGAACAGGCGCGGCGAGCCGTCGGCCGCCCTGTGGATCAGGAAGGTCTCGCAACCGGGCTCGGCCCGGGTCTGCGGAACGATTCCGAGGACGGCGGCGCACGCCGCGTCCATGTGCTCCGGCTTTACACGGACTTCGGCGACGGCGACGTAGCTCATGCAATCGGTCCTCTGCAGGTGGCCACGGCCCGGCTCATCGCGCGGCCGTCAGCTGATCCATTCGCCCCTGCGCATCACCGGAACGGCGCGTCCGTCCGGTGCGAGGCCGTCCACGTCGATCTCGGCCGAGCCGATCATCCAGTCGATGTGAATCAGGCTGCGGTTGGCGCCGCGCGCCGCGAGGTCGTCTTCGCTCAGGCCCTCGCCGCCGTTGCGGAAACACTTGGAATAGGCTTGGCCGAGCGCGATGTGGCTCGCGGCGTTCTCGTCGTAGAGCGTGTTGTAGAATAGCAGCCCCGAGGCCGAGATCGCCGAGGAGGCCGGCACCAGGGCGACCTCGCCGAGGCGCGCGGCGCCCTCGTCCGTGTCGAGCACGCGGGCCAGAACGTCGTTTCCGGTCCGGGCGCTCGCCTCGACGATGCGGCCTTCCCGGAAGGTCACGCGGATGCCGTCGATCAGCGTGCCCTGGTAGGAGAGCGGCTTCGTGCTCGTCACATGGCCCTCGACCCGCGCCTTGTGCGGCGTGGTGAAGACCTCTTCGGTGGGGATGTTGGCGTTGCAGACGACGCCGTTCTTCGCGGTCGTCGCGCCGCCGCACCATTCGTGATCGTCGGCGAGGCCCACCGTCAGGTCGGTGCCGGGGCCGCGGAAGCGGAGGGCCGCGAAGCGGTGGCCGTTGAGCCACTCGGTGCGGCTGCGGAGATGGGCGTTGTGGGCGTCCCATGCGGCGACCGCATCGAGCCCGTCGACGCGAGACGCCGAAAAAACTGCGTCCCAGAGCCGGGCCAGCGCCTCGTCCTCTGGCAGATCCGGAAAAACCGTGCGCGCCCAGGGGAGCGTGGCGGCCGAAACGATGGTCCAGTTGGTGGAGAAGCCCGCGATCAGCTCCAGGGCCGGCAGATAGGCCTTCGAGCGCGCTCGGTTGGCGCGCGAGACCTTGTCTGGATCCTGACCGGTGAGGAGGGAGGGATCGTCGCCCGAGATGGCGAGGCGGGCGGCACCGTTGCGGTAGGCATCGGCCATGCCGTTGAAGAGCCAGCCGGCCGCCGTGTCGAAGGCCTCGCTGCTGGCGTGGCTGAACCGGGCGAGCGTCGCGACGTCGTCCGTGTAGAGCGTGGTGACCAGAGAGGCGCCGGCCTTATAGGCCTGCGCGGTGATCGCCCTGGCCAGACCCACCGATTCGAGGGGCGCGGTGAGGATCAGCTCCTGCCCCGGCCGCAACCCGAGCCCGACCTTGACGGCGACCTCGGCCAGCCTGTCGAGGCGCTCGGAAAAGCTCAGGGCGGCATCCTGCGCCCCGCGAACGGCCACGGTCATCTCGATTCCCTCACCCGATCGAAGGCCTCAAGATCGGGCGACGGCGGTGCGGTTCAAGCCGCGCGCGACCAGGTGATGTCGCCGAGGTTCTCGCGGAAGGCGAAGCGCAGGAGGTGGTCGGCGACGACGTTCTCGAGCCGCGTCAGGCCGGCGGGATCGGGCGTCGCGACCTTCATCACGAGGGCGTCGGCGCTCGCCTCGAAGGTGCAGATGCGGTCTTCACCGAACGGCACGACGCCATGGTCGCTGGTCGTCTCGACGGGAAACTTGTGGCTCCAGTGCCGGCAGAGCTGCGTCAGGTAGCGGCTCGCTTCGGAGGTAGGCACCCGTGCCTGTGAGGTCGGCATCGAAATAGTTCCTTCTTCGCGTGGTGCGGTTCAATGTTCGAACGGAATATGGGAACGAAACGCAGTGTCCGGCATGTCAGTCGAGCCGGGCGACATTGCGGCGCACCCTAGAGCGCGCAGCGGGGATTGTGGATCGGCCATCGATCGGGTCTGCGGCACTCCCCACATCTCGGCGGCAAGGGCTCCGAGCCTCATCGTTGCCGAAGGCGGTGCCGAAACCGTTAAGCCTGTGTCACCCATCGCCTCGACCTCCAGGTCTGGGGAAGGCTGCAGCATGCCCGGACGAACGCCGTGGACCGAATCCGATGGCGCAGTGCAGTAGCCGATTATGCCTCCGGTTTGTGCGCTGCACAACAGCCGTCGTCGCGGCAAAACACGGAGACGGTGTGCTGTTGCACCTTTCGCGCAGCCTCGGACCGCGGCGGTCCTTCCGGAATGCGGCGCGTACCCGCGGCGCCCGCCTGCCTGTACAACGCCGTCACAGCCTCGGCGCCGGGTGCCAAACGGCAAAACGCCCCGGCCGGATGGCCGGGGCGCCCGTCATGGAACGTGCGAAACGCCGAAGGCTTACGCGGCCTGCTGGACCGAGCCCTCGATGGTCGGCTGGCTCGTGGGCGTACTGCCCGCGATCTCGATCCGACGGGGCTTCTTGGCCTCCGGGACCTCGCGGACGAGCTCGACATGGAGCAGGCCGTGCTCCAGCGAGGCGCCGGTGACCTGGACGTAGTCGGCGAGCTGGAAGCGGCGCTCGAAGGCGCGGGCGGCGATGCCCTGATGCAGGACCTCCGCCTTCCCTTCGACGGGCTTGCGCTCGCCCTTGATGGTCAACGTGCTCTCGCGCGTCTCGATCGACAGATCGGATTCCGTGAAGCCGGCTACCGCGACCGTGACGCGATAGGCGTTCTCGGCAGTCCGCTCGATGTTGTAGGGCGGATAGGTGGGGGCCTGCTCGGCACTGACGAAACCGTCGAGGGCGGCGAAGAGCCGGTCGAAGCCGACGGTGGAGCGGTAGAGCGGGGCGAGATCGTACTGGCGCATGACATATCCTCTCGATGAGCAACATGTAGACTGGGTCGGTCCGCCCGAGGGCCGGACCGTCGCGCCGCCGCAGCGGCCGGCGCACGATTGATATCGGGACGGTTTTTCACGGCTTCAAGAGTTTTCGCACGCACGCTCGGCAAGGCCCCATTCTCGGAAGTTCCCATTCGACGATGCTGACGCTCAAGCCCACGCCCGGGAACCCGGTCCCGCCCGGCGCGACCCTCATTCCCGTCAGGACGGCCGACGGCCTGACGCTGCGGGCTGCCCATTGGCGGCCGCTGACCCGCACCGAGAAGGGCACCGTCTGCCTGCTCCAGGGCCGGGCGGAGTTCATCGAAAAATACTACGAGCCGATCGGCGAGCTGCGCCGGCGCGGCTTCCACGTCGTTGCCTTCGACTGGCGCGGCCAGGGCGAATCCTCGCGGCAGGTGAGCGACGCCCACAAGGGCCACGTCGCCCGCTTCGACGATTACCGCCTCGACATGGCGGCGATCGCCGAGACCGTGCTGGTGCCCTCGACGCCGGAGCCGCATTTCGGCCTCGCCCATTCCATGGGGGGCGCCATCGCCTTCACCGGGGCGCTGGAGGGCTGGCTGCCCTTCGCGCGGCTGGTGACGGTGGCGCCGATGCTCTCGATCCGGATGGTCAAATATCCGCTCGCCGCCTCGCTGCTGTCGCGCGGGCTGCACCGCCTCGGGCTCGGCAAGGCCTACATCCCGTTCGGCAGCGCGGTCTCGATCGCGACGAAGCCCTTCGCGGGCAACCGGCTCTCGGGCGATCCGGTGCGCTACGCCCGCAACGCCGCTGCCGCGCAGGAGGTCGGCGCGGGCGCGGTGGGCGATCCCACCATCGCCTGGCTCGCCTCGGCCTTCCGCGCCATGCGCCGCCTGCGCGATCCGCGCGTCGCCCCACGCATCGAGATGCCGGTGCTCGTCGTCGGAGCGGGCGCCGACCCCGTCTGCGGACTGCCCACCACCGAGCGCTTCGCCGGACGCCTGCGCGCCGGCCACCTGATCGTGCTGCCGGGCTCGCGCCACGAGATCCTGACCGAGAGCGATGCGATCCGCGCGGATTTCTGGGCGGCCTTCGATGCCTTCATCCCGGGCCATACCCGGTTGGAGAGCGGCACGGCGCGGCAGTCCGTCTCCGAGCCAGCCTGAGAGACCGAGCGAGGAGCGGCGTATGGACAGGCGCGACTTCACGGCTGCAGCCCTCGCCGCAGCGCTGTTGCCGAGGCATGCGGCGGCGCTGGCGGCTCCCGCCTCGGCGCCGGAGGCCACCACCGCGATCGCCATGCTGCTCTATCCCGGCATGACGGCGCTCGACGTGGTCGGTCCGCAGGAAGTGCTGGCGGGCCTGACCGGCGGCACCCTCCACCTCGTCGCGAAGAACATCGGACCCGTGGAGAGCGACACCGGGCTCGCGATCGTCGCCACGCACGACTTCACGACCTGCCCACGCGACGTCGCGGTGCTGTTCGTGCCGGGCGGCGACGGCACGCCGGCGCAGATGCGCGATGCCGATACCCTCGGCTTCCTGCGCGACCGGGCCGCCCGTGCGGCCTGGATCACCAGCGTCTGCACCGGATCGCTGATCCTCGGCGCGGCGGGCCTGCTCGACGGCTATCGCGCCACCTCGCACTGGTGCGTGCGCGACGCGGTGCTGCCGCTGCTCGGCGCGATGCCCGTCGACGCCCGCGTGGTGTTCGACCGCAACCGCGTCACGGGCGCCGGCATTTCCGCCGGGCTCGACTTCGCCCTGGCACTCGCCGCCCGGCTGAAGGGCGACTCCTACGCGCAGACCGCCCAGCTCGTCGCCGAATACGCCCCGCAGCCGCCTTTCCATGCCGGCACGCCGGCTGACGCCGGCCCCGAGATCACTCGGGCGGCCGGCGCGATTCTGGCGGAGTTGGTCGAGGGTTCGCGCAAGGCTGCCGAACGGCGCTGAAGGCGCAGCTTTACCGGGGACGGCGGCCGGCGGATCGCAGGGCAATCCTGGCAGGACCCTTGCGCCGACGGTTTTTTGAACGCCTGATCGTGCCTGACGAAACGGCGGTTCGGGCCGGAGGAAGCGCACATGGCGGCAGGCATCGCGGGCGATCTGTTCCGCATCAAATCCCTGGAACGGCTCAACAAGGATGCGGAGGACGGCGAGAACTCGCTGCAGCGGACGCTGGGTCCCTGGAGCCTGATCGGCCTCGGCATCGGCGCGGTCATCGGCGCCGGCCTGTTTTCCCTCACCGGCATCGCCGCGGCGGAGCATGCGGGACCTGCCGTCGTCATCTCCTTCGCCATCGCCGCCATCGGCTGCGCCTTCGCCGGCATGTGCTACAGCGAGCTCGCCGGCATGATCCCGGTAGCGGGCTCGGCCTACACCTACAGCTACGCCACCATGGGCGAGTTCGTCGCCTGGATCATCGGCTGGGATCTCGTGCTCGAATACGCGGTCGGCGCGGCCACCGTCTCGGTGAGCTGGGCGCGCTACGTCACCCGCTTCCTGCGCGACACGTTGGGGATCAACCTGCCGGGTTCGCTGGTGAACTCGCCCTTCGAGACCTACCAGCTCGCCGACGGCTCCACCGCGCACGGCCTCGTCAACCTGCCGGCGATCTTCATCATCGTGGCGGCGTCCGCCCTGCTGATGATCGGCATCCGGGAATCGGCCCGGGTCAACGGCGTCATCGTGATGGTGAAGCTCGCCGTGGTGCTCACGGTGATCGGCGTCGGCCTGTTCTACATCAAGGCGCAGAACTACGACCCCTTCCTGCCGCCCAACACCGGCACCTTCGGCGAGTACGGCATCTCGGGCGTGATGCGCGCGGCCGGCGTGGTGTTCTTCGCCTATGTCGGGTTCGATGCGGTCTCCACCGCGGCGCAGGAGGCCAAGAACCCCCAGCGCAACATGATGATCGGCATCCTCGGCTCGCTCGCGATCTGCACGGTGCTCTACATCGCCTTCGCCGGCGTGCTCACCGGGCTCGTCCACTATGACCAGATGAAGGGCGACGCCGCCCCGGTGAACACCGCCATCGCGCAGACGCCGTTCCCGTGGCTGCGCGGCCTCGTGACCTTCGGCGTGATCTGCGGCTTCTCCACCGTGATCCTGGTGCTGCTGATGGGCCAGAGCCGGGTGTTCTACACCATGAGCCAGGACCGCTTGCTGCCCGGCTTCTTCTCGGCGATCCACCCGAAGTGGAAGACGCCCTACCGCTCGAACCTGTTCTTCATGGTGTTCACCGGGGCACTCGGCGGCTTCCTGCCGATCAGCCAACTCGGCCACATGACCTCGATCGGCACCCTGCTCGCCTTCATCCTCGTCTGTCTCGGGGTGATCATCCTGCGCCGGACCCAACCCGATGCGAAGCGCGAATACCGCACGCCGCTGGTGCCGTTCGTGCCGATCATGGGCATCCTGTTCTGCGCCGCGATGATGGTCTCCCTCGATGGCGAGACCTGGCTGCGCCTGATCATCTGGATGGCGATCGGTATCGCGATCTATTTCGCCTGGAGCCGCCGCAACAGCCGCATCGGCCGCGAAGAGGGCGACGACGCGCCGACGGTGATGTCGCCGTGAGGCGCTGAGGCCGCCGGGCATCTCCTCTCCCCGCGTGCGGGGAGAGGGCCGCGACGACCTTGTCGTCGGCGCGGCGAGGCGGCAGCCGAAGGTGAGGGGATTGGTGCCGGACGAGACCCATTCGGAGTCGCCCCCTTACCTGCGCTCCGGCTTCGCCTTCGCTTGCCACGGACCCGGCAATGGGTCCGTGGCCCTCTCCCCGCGTGCGGGGAGAGGAGGATGCGCGGTGTTCGATGCGACCGGCCTGGGACGGTTCAAATTACGCCGATCCGCGCCGCGCCCGCTTCCCCCACCCGCCCGACGATCGCCGCGTCCGCAAACCCCGCCCCGCGAATTCGCGAAAGGATCGCCTCCGCCCGGTCGGCCGCGCAGGCCACGAGCAGGCCGCCCGAGGTCTGCGGGTCGGTGAGGAGGTGCCGGCGCCAGTCCGGGAAGTCGCAGGGGAGGTCCACGGCCTCTCCGAAGGCCGACCAGTTGCGGTGCGAGGCGCCCGTGACGAAGCCCGCCTGTGCCAGGGCCGCGGCGGCCGGCAATAGCGGCACCGCATCGGCCTCGAGCGTCAGGGCGACCCCGGCCCCGCGGGCGAGTTCGAGCCCGTGGCCGAGCAGCCCGAAGCCGGTGACGTCGGTGATGGCATGCACGGCCGGGTCGGTGGCGAGTTCGGTGCCGACGCGGTTGAGCCGGGTCGTCGTGGAGATGAAGTCGGCATAGCCGCCCTCGGGGAGCGCCTGCTTCTTGATCGCGGCCGAGTAGATGCCGACGCCGATGGGCTTCGTCAGGATCAGCGCGTCCCCGGGGCGGGCGTCAGCGTTGCGGCGCACGTTCTCGCGGCGGCAGGTGCCGATGACGGCGAGGCCGTAGATCGGCTCCGGCGTGTCGATGGAGTGGCCGCCGGCGATCGGGATGCCGGCCTCCGCGCAGAGGCTCGCTCCGCCCTTCAGGATCTCGGCGACGGTCTCGGCGGAAATCCTGCCCACCGGCATGCCGAGGATGGCGAGCGCCATGATCGGTTTGCCGCCCATGGCGTAGACGTCGGAGATCGCGTTGGTCGCCGCGATCCGTCCGAAATCGCGTGGGTCGTCGACCATCGGCGTGAAGAAGTCGGTGGTGGCGATGACGCAGGTGCCGTCGTCCAGCGCCCAGACCGCTGCGTCGTCCGAGGTCTCGTTGCCGACGATCAGCCGCTCGAACGGCCCGGCCGCCGGCTGGTCGGCCAGCAGCCGGCGCAGCACGGCGGGATCGAGCTTGCAGCCGCAGCCGCCGCCATGGGCGAGGGTGCTGAGCCGGACCGGTTCGGCGTCCATGCGGGTCTCCGTTGCCGAGATTTTTGGGGTGCGCGCGGCCGGCGCCGGCCGTTGTCATGACACTGTCAGCCGCCGGGGCTCTCTTTGGGTAGATCGCGCCAAAGTGGTCGGCGCAGTATCGCGTCGCGGCCCCCACGGTGCAACGAGAGGAGGCGGCAGCATGAGCGGTTGGGCACGGGCCATCGGCGTTTTCGCGATGCTCGCGACGGTCGTGGCGGGCGGCGCGGTCCAGGCGCAGAACTCCGAAAGACCCGCCTTCGTCTTCACCGGCATCCCCGACCAGGACGAGGCCCGATTGGTCGAGCGCTACGGCCGGGTCGCGTCGTATCTCCAGCAGAAGCTCGGCGTCCCCGTGAGATATCTGCCGGTGAAGAACTACTCCTCCGCCGTGACCGCCTTCAGCAACGGCGAGGTCCAGCTCGCCTGGTTCGGCGGTTTCACCGGCGTCCAGGCGCGGCGCCTCGTGCCGGGCTCGCAGGCGCTGGCGCAAGGCGCCGAGGACGCAGCGTTTCGCACCTATTTCATCGCCAACACACGGCTTGGGCTGGTCAAGGCGGCAGACTTTCCAAGGGGGACGGCCGGCAGGACCTTCACCTTCGGCGCGCGCTCCTCGACCTCCGGCCGCCTGATGCCGGAATACTTCATCCGCCAGGCCTTTCCGGACAAGACGCCGGACGAGGTCTATGCGCGCATCGGCTATTCCGGCGAGCACAGCCGCACGATCCAGCTCGTGCAATCCGGCGTGTTCGATCTCGGCGCGGTCGACTACACGGTCTGGGACCTCGATACCAAAGCCGGCAGGGTCGACCCGGAGAAGGTCAACGTGATCTGGGAATCGCCGCCCTTCGCCAACAACCAATGGTCCGTGCGCGGCGACGTCGATCATACCTGGGGCAAGGGTTTTTCGGACAAGCTGCGCCAGGCGCTCCTCGGCATGAGCGATCCCGTCCTGCTCGCTCCCTTCGGCCGCTCGAAGTTCGTACCCGTGACGAACGACGCCTATGCGCCGCTGATCGCGGTGGGGAAGACCAGCGGCATGCTCGACTGACGTCTTCGTCTCCGCAGCCCGTCCGCGAAAGGGTCTGTGACAATCACGATCCGTCGCGCCGCGTGTCCGTGACGTCCGCCGCATTCCTTTGATATCACCGACACTCCCCGCCGGACGGCGTCCCGTCCTCACATGCGGAGGGATCGGAGTATCCGAATGCGCAACTGGGTGTTGGGGATCGTCGCTGCCGTCGTGATGGCGGGACCGTCGCGGGCTGCGGACACGCCGCCCTTCGTCTTCACCGGCATCCCCGACCAGGACGAGAGCCGCCTCGTCGAGCGCTTCGGCAAGGTCGCGCGCTATCTCCAGGACAAGCTCGGCATCCCCGTAAAATACATCCCGGTGAAGAACTACCCGGCCGCCGTCACCGCCTTCACCAACGGCCAGGTCCAGCTCGCCTGGTTCGGCGGGTTCACCGGCGTCCAGGCCCGCAAGGCGGTGCCGGGCTCGCTCGCCATCGCGCAGGGCGCGGAGGATGCCGCCTTCAAGACCTACTTCATCGCCAACACCAAGCTCGGGCTCGACAAGGCGAAGGACTTCCCGAAGGAGACGGCCGGAAAAACCTTCACCTTCGGCTCGCGCGCCTCGACCTCCGGCCGGCTGATGCCGGAGCATTTCATCCGGCAGGCCTTTCCGGGCAAGACACCGGAGGAGGTCTATAGCCGCGTCGGCTTCTCGGGCGATCACAGCCGGACCATCCAGCTGGTGCAGTCCGGCGCCTTCGAGGTCGGCGCCGTCGATTATTCGGTCTGGGATCTCGACAGCAAGGCCGGCAAGGTCGACGCCGCGGCCGTCGAAGTGATCTGGGAGAGCCCGACCTTTCCGGACTATCAGTGGACGGTGCGCGGCGATGCTGACGCGACCTACGGCGCGGGCTTCACCGACAAGCTGCAACAGGCGCTGATCGCGGTGAAGGACCCGGCGATCCTGGAGCCGTTCGGCCGCTCGAAATTCATCGCGGTGACCAACGACTCCTATGCCCCCCTCGTCGCAGTGGGCAAATCGACCGGCCTGCTCGATTAGCCGGCAACGGAATTGGCTCGCGAGTCCTCGGCCCACGCGCCGGTCGTCCTCTCGAACGCCTCGGCCGCCTATCGCGGCCGCACGGTGCTGTCGGGCATCGACCTGACCATCCGCGCGGGGGAGCGCGTCGGACTGCTCGGCCGCTCCGGCGCCGGCAAGTCCACGCTGATCGGGCTGATCCACGCGCAGGCCGCGGGGGCGGTCGCGCTGGTGCCGCAGGCGGCGGCGCTGGTGCGCACGCTCTCGGTCTTCCACAACGTCTATATGGGCCGGCTCGACCGGCGCTCGACGTGGCACAATCTTCGGACTTTGGCCTTTCCGCCACGGGCGGATGTCGTCGAGGTGACCGCTATCCTCGCTCGCGTCGGCCTTGCCGAAAGCCTGAAGGCGAAGGCCGGCGAGCTCTCCGGCGGGCAACAGCAGCGCGTCTCGGTGGCCCGTGCGCTCTACAACGGCCGGCCGATCCTCTTGGGAGACGAGCCGGTTTCGGCCCTCGACCGGGCGCAGGGGGCGGCGGTGCTGGAGCAACTGGCCAGCCGGCATGCGACGCTGGTTCTAGCGCTGCACGACGTGACGCTGGCGCTCGGGCATTGCGACCGGATCGTGGTGCTGGATGCCGGCCGGATCGTCCTCGACCGGCCCTCGCAGGACCTCGATGCGGCGGCGCTGGCGCCGTTCTACGACGAGGGGCGAACGCGCGGCTTCGTCGGCATCGGTCGGGCAGCGCCATGCTGAGCGCACGCCTCCGCCCCGCCAGCTACACCACCGTCTCGCTCTGGTTCCTCGCCGTCGCCCTCGCCGCCCTGCTGCCAGCCGACCTGCACGTCACCAGCCTCTCCCCCTGGGCCGACCTGCGGCGCCTGCTCGACGGCCTGGTCCGGCCCGAATTCGTCGCCGTCGAAGCCTGGAGCGTCGTCTACACGGTCGCCTTCGCGGTGATCGGCGTGACGCTCGGCGCCGGAGCGGGGTTCCTGCTGGCGATCCCCTTTGCGCGCTTCCGCAGCGTGCGGCTCGTCTGCGCGTGCTTGCGGGCCGTCCACGAATTGTTCTGGGCGCTGCTGCTGATGCAGGTGTTCGGCCTGTCGGCGGCGACCGGCATCCTCGCCATCGCGCTGCCCTATGCCGGCATCTGCGCCAAGGTCTATTCGGAGATCATCGAGGAGGCCGACCTGTCGGCGCTGCGGGTGGTGCCGTACGGGACCGGCGCGGTCTCGGCCTTCGTCTATGCCCGGCTGCCGGACGTGGCGGCGAGCCTGCGCCACTACACACTCTACCGGCTCGAATGCGCCATGCGCTCGACCCTGGTGCTCGGCTTCATCGGCCTGCCGACCATGGGCTTCTACCTGGAATCGGCGTTTCGCCAGGGCCGCTACGGCGAGGCTGGCGCGCTGCTGTTCGTCTTCTACCTCCTGATCGGTTCGCGCCGGCTCTGGGTAAGGGCGCGCACGGTACCGGTCCTGATCGTCGCCAGCCTGCTTCTGCTCCCGAAGACCGTGGGCTCGACGGAGGTCTGGCCGAGCCTCGTCCGGTTCGTCACGCAGCAGATCGTGCCCTCGCCCCTGCGCCAGGGCGCCCTGCTCGACCCCGCCACGTGGTCGCGGCTCTGGGCCTGGACTCAGCCGATCGTGACACAGCAGATCCTGCCGGGCGCGGCCCAGACGCTCGTGCTCGCCCAGATCGCCCTCGTCGCCACCGCCATCGGCGCGCTAGTGTTGTTTCCGCTGACGTCGCGGCGCTTCGCGGGGCGGCTCGGCCAGCCGGCGGGGCGCGTGCTCCTCGTCGTCGTGCGCTCGACGCCGGAGTACATGCTGGCCTACGTGCTGCTGCAGAACCTCGGCCCCTCGATGCTGCCGGCGATCCTGGCACTGTCGATCCACAATGCCGGAATCGTCGGCTACCTCATGGGCCGCCACGCCGACGGCCTGCCCTATCGCCCCGACGCGCCGACGGGCCTGAACCTCTACGCGTACGAGACGGTGCCACGCCTCTACGGGCAGTTCCTGGCCTACCTGCTCTACCGCTGGGAGCTGATCCTGCGCGAGAGCGCGATTTTCGGGATCCTGGGTGTCGCGACGCTCGGCTTCTACGTCGATGCGGCCATCTCTGAGCTGCGCATCGACGTGGCTGTGGTGCTGATCGCGGCGACCGTGGTGCTCACACTCTGCGTCGACGCCCTGTCGCGCGCGCTTCGCAAGGCGCTGCGGATCGACACGTTGCCGATGCGGTTGTCGCAGCCGATGGTGAAGGGTGCCGGCGGCTGAGCTTCTCCGGATAGCAAATCGGCTGCCGCGCATACCCTCTCCCCGCACGCGGGGAGAGGCCTGGATGGACCTTGCCGTCCATGCAGGAAGCGGAGGCGAAGCCGAAGCGAAGGTGAGGGAATGGTTCCGGCGGAGGCTCCTCCGGCTGCACCCCCTCAACTTCGGCTGCCGCCTCGTCGCGGCCCTCGCCCCGCGCGCGGGGAGAGGAGGATGCGCGGCCAACGACGATCGACCGGGAAAGGGATCAAGCCGGCATCGGCAGGGCCTGGCGCGGCGGAGCGGGTGCCGGCATGTCCGCAGCCGGTTTCGTCTCGGCGGCGCCGAGCACCGCTTCGATCGTGTCGCGTAGCGACGAGACGTGCTCGTCGGCGTCCACCTCACTGCGCACGGCGGCCTCGGAGGTGCCCTCGTCGTCGATGCGCCAGAGGCCGACCGCGATGCGCTTGCCCGGCAGCTTCTGGCGCAGCCGGCCGACGAGGCGGCGCAGGTGGCCGGGCTCGCCGCCGATGGCGAGCGAGATCACCACCACCATTTGTGCGGGGCCGGCATCGAACCCGTCGATCTGGGCGCGGGCGAGGTCCGAGAAGGCGGCGATTCGGGTGCCGAGGCCGTGCTTGCGCAGCAGCTGCGCCAGGATCGCCGCGGCCGGCTCGTCGAGGAAGCCGCGGCCGGCGACGCAGAGCACCGCCCCCTCCTGCCGCCATGCCTCGGGCAGTTCCTCGGGCTCGGGCGGATCGTCGATCGCCGGAGCGCTGTCGCAGGCCGCCTCGGCCGCCACGGCCTTGCCGGCGAAGAGCCGCCGCACGGCCTTGGCCGGCTGCAGCGGCCTCTCGTCCTCGCGCGATTCCATCTCGTCGATCAGTGCGGTGATGGAGGTGCGGATGTCGCCCTTCTGCTCGAGCGTCAGCACCCCGCGGGCGGCATCGCGCGAGGCGAGTTCGAGGCCCTTCAGCACCACCTCGTCGTAGTACGCCGAGAGCGAGCAGGTCCGCAGGATCGTGTCGGCATGCTCCTGCGCCTCCTCCGGGTCGTCGGCGAGCATGCGCTGGTAGAAATTCTCCACCGGTGTCAGCGCCGGGCGGTCGCTGAACAGCACGTCCAGGAATTCGAGCGCGTCGACGTGGCGGCCGAGCACCACGAGGCAGACGGTGAGCGGCGTCGACAGAATGAGGCCGACCGGACCCCACAGCCAGATCCAGAACAGGGCCGAGACCAGCACCGCGAAGGGCGAGAGCCCCGTCGAGTGGCCATAGACCAGGGGTTCGATGATCTGACCGACCAGCGGCTCGATCACGCCGAACAGGATCAGCGTGGCGATGACCATGCCCCAGCCCGGATCGACGGCGGCCGCCACCGCCACGGGAAAGACCGCCGAGACGAAGGCGCCGATATACGGCACGAAGCGCATCAGCGCGGAGAAGATGCCCCAGAGCACCGGGTTCGGCACGCCGATCGCCCAGAGCCCCAGGCCGATGACGAGGCCGAAGCCGGAATTCAGTGCGAGCTGGCCGATGAAGTAGCGGGAGAGCCGCCGGGCGGCGTCGTCCATCGCGACGGTGGTGCGGTGGAGGTCGCTCGATCCGGCCAGGCGGATCAGCCTGTCGCGCAGGTCCTCGCGCTGCATCAGGATGAAGAGCAGCACCACGAGCACGATGCCGGTGGTGGCGAGCGGCGCCAGCACCGGCGAGAGCACGGTGTTGGCGAGTTCGAGCGGGCTCGGCGGACGGTCCTTCATTTCCACCAGCACGGGCGGGGTCGGCTCGGGCTTGGTCTGCGACGTCTCCGGCTTCTTCTGCTTGTCCGGCTCACTGCCGGCGTCGTGGATCGCCCGGTTGATGTTGGCGACGTAGTCCATGCCCGTGCCGAGCGGCCCCTGGCGCAGGCCCTCGATCTTGCGCTCGATCGTATGCTGGTAGCGCGGCACGTCCTTGACGAGGTCGGCGACCTGCACGCCGATCACGGTGGAGAGCGCCGCGATGATGCCCGAGGCCATCAGCACCGCGATCAGCACCGAGAGCAGCCGGCCGAGCTTCAGCCGGCGAAACACGTGGACGAGGGGGCCGATGACGAAGGACAGCAGGACCGCGATGGCGATCGGGATCAGGATGTCGCGGCCGAGATAGAGCCCCGTGACGATGATCGCCGCCACGATGACCGGCGCGGCGAAGCTGCCCTTCGGCCGTTCGGCGGCAGCGACCCGCGTCGGGCGTGGCGGGACGACGAGGCCGCTGCTTCTCGGATCGCTCTTCATGGCCCGACACAACTCTCTCACACGGCGCGATCGCGACGATGCGCCTCAAGAAACCGTGAGCGGCCGGATTTCGATCCCTGGTGTTTTTTGCAGTGCGGGAGGACTGCATTCAGTACGGGGCGAACGGCGCCAGCACGAGCCCCGCCGCCTCCAGTTCCGCCCGCACCGCCCTGGCCGCCTCGACGGCGCCGGGGTTGTCGCCGTGAACGCAGACCGTATCGATCCCGACGGGTATGCGCCGGCCCGATAGCGTCGTCGCCGCCCCGTCCTCGACCATGCGGCGCACCCGCGTCGCGATGTCTCGGGCGTCGTGCAGCACGGCGCCCGGAGCGGAGCGCGGCGCGAGGCTGCCGTCGTCGGCGTAGGCGCGGTCGGCATAGATCTCGCGGATGGTGCGCAGGCCGGCCCGCAAGCCGGCCCGCTCGGCCGGTAATCCCGGCATCACGACGAAGGCGAGGCTGCGATCGACACCCGCCACGGCCCGCGCGACGGCCTCGGCGATGTCATCCTCGGCATTCGCGAGGTTCGCGAGCGCCCCGTGCGCCTTGACGTAGGTGACGCGGGTGCCGGCGAGCGCCGCGCAGGCCTGGAGAGCCCCGATCTGGTAGGCCACGTCCCGCTCGATGCGCCGTGGTGTTTCGCGGATCGGGGTCCGGCCTAAGCCGCGAACATCGAAGAAGCCGGGATGGGCGCCGATGGCGACGCCGCGCGCCTGCGCGGCGCTGGCCGTCTCGACCATGATGTCCGGGTCGCCCGCATGGAAGCCGCAGGCGACGTTGGCCGAGGTGACGATGTCCAGGAGCGCAGCGTCGTCGCCCATGCGCCAGGCCCCGAAGCCCTCGCCGAGATCGGCGTTGAGATCGATGTTGCGCCGGGTCATGCGTGCCGCCGATCGGCGCAGCAGCAAAGTCTCGGCAGCGGCGGCGCGCCCGCCGCCGCGTAGCGCAGGGCGCTGCAGAAGCAGCCGCCGGTGATGCGCCGTGCCGACTCCGTCATCTCCGATCCTTCCCAGCGTGATCCGAACCGAGGCTACGGCAGCCCGCAGCGGATTTCGATCCCGGCTTCAGCGCCCGTTCAAGTGCAATGGCTCAGCTTGGCCCCACGCACGAGCGCCCCTGTCGTCTCGACAGGCTGCGCCCGGCTCGGCGGCTGTGGATCGCACTTCAGGACGTCATGCTCACCGCTCGGGCCTTCGCCAGCGCTTGCGCCGCCGACCTCATCCGGATCGGGAGCGACGCCGTCTCCGAGGCACCCCGCCGCCATCCGCTGGTCCGCGCCCTCGGCCCGGCCCTGGAGACCGCCTTCGGCCTCGAACACCGAGCGTTGTTTCCCGACGAAATCCAGGCGTTGGTCGAGGCGCTGCAGTCCGGCCCCCTCGGAGACGCGATCGTTTCGCCCGAAACGCGGCCTGCCGAGCGATGTCTGGAAAGCGCCTGATCCATCCTCCGTCGGGAGCTCATGTCCCTGGTTCTTACGGCCGACGCCCGGAGCGAAGTTATCGGGAAACCCGATCCCGCTGTCCCGCATCGTGCGCTGGAGGATGGCGGATATCAGCCGCCGGGACGCGGCCGCCCCTCGATCTCCCGTGCCATCGCCTCGATCCCGGCGGCGGTGCGCGCCAGCGCATCCGGTTCCGCCAGACCGGCGATCCTCGCCGGATCGAGGGCGAGCCCCCGGCGGACGAGATCCGGCCAGTCCGCACCTTCCGGCCAGCCCTGTTGGACGATCGCGGCCCCGAGCCGTGCCAGCGCTTCGGCTTTGCTCGCCTGCTCGTCGTAGGGCCGCGGCTCGGGCAGGCAGACGAAGCGCTTGCCCGCGCCGACCACGGCGGCCACGACGCCGTCGCCGCCGCTGCCGACGACGAGGGACGCCTGCGCGAGATGGGCGCCGACATCCGCGACCCAGCCGTGCAGGTGGAGGTTCGCGGGTCGCGATGCGGCGCCCCCCACGTCCTGCACGGGGCCGAGGACGTGCCAGGCGCGATCCGGTACCGCGCGGGCGGCCTCGGAGAGGGCCGCAAGCCGGCCGCCCTCCCCCCCCTGCCCGAAGACCACGACGATCCGGCCGTCCTCCGGGGCCGGGGCCGGGGCCGCTCCGAGAAATCCCGAATAGATCGTCCTGGCGCGGATCCAGTCCGGCATGTCTTCGGTGTCGAGGTCGGCGGGGAACGGGGCGAGCAGGCGGCTGGCACTGCGGAACGCATCGAGATGCGGCGGGTCGGTCCGTGTCCCGGCGAGCCGCACGACCAGCGTCGGCACGGACAGGAGGCGGCAGAGCAGGGCGACCTCCACCGAGACGTCGACGATCATCAGCACCGGGTCGGCCTCGGCGATCCAGGCCGCGATCCGCGCCATCCGCTCGCGGATGCCGGGATGGCCGAGCGGCGCGTAGTGCAGGCTCGTTGGCCGGTCGGCCTCGCGGTCATGCCCGTCGAAGCCGGCGATGCGGTCGTCCGGCAGGTGGATCAGCGGCCCCGGGGCGTCCCGCCGGTCACACGCGGCAAAGGTCCCGAGCAGCGTGCAGGGCCGGTCGAGCGCCCCGCCGATCAGGCAGGCACGCTGCCAGTGCCCGGCGCCCTGATGATGGACGTAGATGCCGATCGGACGGGTCATGCCGCCCTCTCGCCGAGCAGCGCAGCGAAGCCGGCGAGCGCCGCGTCGAGGTCCTGCAGCGGCGCCGGCGCCGCGCGGGCGTCGAGCCTGCGGCTCGCGCGTTCCACGAAGGCGATGGCGTTCGGACAGGTGTCGGGCGCGATGGCGGCGCGATCCTCGTCCGTCAGCCCGTATCCTTCGCTGACGGCAGACCAGCCTTCTGCCGTGGCGACGTCCGGCCAGGATCGGCGCAACGCCGCGCGGCGCAGGATGAGCGCGTGCCAATGCTCTGGCGCAGGCAGCCGGTAGGCCTCGCCACCGCCCAGGACGGCGAGGCGCCGGAGCATCTCGATCGCCATGCCGCCCTCGGCGCGACCCTCGGCTCGGTCCGAGACATGGACGCGGATGGCAGGACAATGCCGCAGGCGGCCGCCCTGCTCCTGCACGCGGGCCACCAGTGCGTTGTCCTCGCCCCGGCGCAACGCCGGCAGGCCGCCGACCGCCCGGTAGAGGCTTGCCGTCAAGGCGAGGCTCGCGCCGGTATGGTCGCCGTGCCGGGGGGGCGGGTCGTACACCGGCGGATTGAAGCGGTCCTCCAGCGCGCGGACCGCCTGCCAATACGACTCGATCCGGGCGTGCAGGCGGCTGAGACCCGTGTCCGCCGTGGCCTCCCGGTCGATCACGAGACGGCCTCCGACGATCTCGGCCTCGCGGAGCGCGCGCAGGTTGGCGGCGACCCAGTCCGGCGGGAGCCAGGCATCCGCGTCGGTAGTCAGCAGGACGCCGTCCGTGCATCCGTCCGCAGCGAGCCAGTCCGCGCCGGTGTCGAGCGCGAGCCGGCGCGCCGTGCCGACATGGGCCGCGTCAGGCGCGAGATCGACCGCGAGCAGGCGCAGGTCGAGGGTGGCGGTCTCCCCGCCGGCGATCATCGCCCGCACGGCCTCGACCGTGCCGTCGCTACAATTGTTGGCCGCGATCGCGACGCGCAGCCTCGCTCCCGGCGAAAAGCCGTCCTGGGCCGCGAGCGAGCGGATCAGGCGAGGCAGGCGCTCGACCTCGTTGCGCGCCGGCACGCAGACGACGGCCGCCGGTGCGGCTCCCTCGCCCATCGCCGTCAGACCGCTACGGCGTCGAGCAGACATCCCGGCTCCGCCAGCACGGGTGCGGCGGCGAGGACGGAGCGGTAGAGCGCTTCGTAGCGGTCGGTCATGGTCTCGGCGTCGAAAAGGGTCTCGCCGTAGGCCCGGCAGGCCTGCCGGTCGAGCCGGATCGCCGCGCCGATGGCCCGGGCGAGATCGGCAACGTCGTCGGCGCGGGCGCAACGGCCGCAGGCGGGGACGACGAGGTCGGGCAGCGCCCCGCGGGCGAAGGCCGCCACCGGCGTGCCGCAGGCGAGCGCCTCGGCCACGACGAGGCCGAACGGCTCTTCCCAGCGTGGCGTGACCAGGGCGACGGTCGCCCGCCCGAGATGCGCGGCCAGTTCGCCGTGCGACAGGTGGCCGAGATCGGTGAGGTCCGGCCCGAGGCGCGGCGCGATCTCGGTGGTCCAATAGGCGATGTCGGTGCGTGGGCCGGCGAAGACCAGCGGCAGACCGGCGAGGCGCGCCGCCTCGATGGCGAGGTGCAGGCCCTTCTCCGGGACGATCCGGCCGCTCCAGAAGGCGTAGGCCGGGATCGCGGGCTCGGCCTGGAAGCGGAAGGTACCGAGGTCGATGCCGTTGCCGATGACGTGCGTCTCCGGCACCAGCGCCCGCCAATCCTGCGCCAGGGTCTTGGAAACGGCGGCGAACGTCATCCCGGGGGAGGCGGCCGCGACACCCGCGGCGAGAGAGTCGAAGGGCGGCGTGTGCAGCGCCGTGACCATCGGTACGCCGATATGCAGGCTCGCCCGCAGCGGCAGGTCGTGCAGGCTGTTGTTGTGGACGAGATCGAATCCGCCGCCGGCGACCGCATCCATGATCACCGAATAGGCCGCGAACTCGGCGGCATCGACGGCAAGCTCGTGGACCGGATCGGCAAAGGCCTCGCCGGTCGGTGGGCAGACCGTGTGGGGTTCGAGGGCCGGATCCGATCCGTGCGCGGCGAACAGCGTGACCGCATGACCACGCTGCCGCAGGGTCCGCGTGAGGAGGTGCGTCTGCATCTCGAGCCCGCCGCCATAGGGCTGCGCGATCGGATACTTGAGGTGGGCAAGGAGTGCGATCTTCACGGGTGTCCAGTTCGTCCGGCAAGCGTTGCAGGAAGCGGCGCGGCCCGTGCTTCGCCATGTCGCGACAGGCGCTACGGATTGACCGTTCCGTTCACCGGCAACCTGACGTCAACTGGCGAGTTCCTGGCCGGATGTGGATCGGCGAAAGGTCGCAGGTAATCGTGTGGGGATCGTGGGGCGGGCACGGATGCGAGCCATGAGCCGACGGCCGACGCGCCCTGTGGCGGACCCGGCGCGTCACGCCCTCTGGGTGCGGACGACGCATTGGATCGGTGCGGCCGCCTTCCTGGCGCTCGTCGTCAGCGGCACGGGCATCCTGCTCGCCCTGCCGCGCCTGTTCTGGGGCGAGACCGGCGCCAACGACGCCCCCGCCTGGATCGTGCTGCCGTTGCCCGTGAACCTCGACCAGACCGGATGGGGCCGCAACCTGCATCTCCTCGCCGCCTGGGTGTTCGTGCTGAACGGGGCGGTCTATCTCGCCGCCGCCACGCTCGGCGGCCATCTCTACCGGCGCCTGCTGCCCGACGGCGACCAGCTCGGCCCGCGTCATCTGTTTCGCGATCTGCGCGCGCATCTGCGGCTCGGCAGCGTTTCGGACGGCGCGGAGGCTAACCGCTACAATGCCCTCCAAAAACTCGCCTATTGCGCCGTCCTCCTCGTACTGGCCCCGACGATGCTGCTGTCCGGACTGACCATGTCGCCGGGCGTGACCACGGCCTTTCCGGAACTCTTCTGGCTGTTCGGCGGCCGGCAATCCGCGCGCACCATCCATTTCCTCGCGGCCACGCTGCTCGTGCTCTTCCTGGCCGTCCATCTCTGGCAGGTCCTGGCCAACCGGCCGTTGGCGCTGATGCGGGGCATGACGATCGGCCGGACGGCGAGCAGGGGGACGGACACGCCATGAGCAACCTGTCGCGCCGGCAACTGATCCTGGGCTCGTCCGCGCTCGGGGCCACGGGCCTGCTCGGCGGCTGCGAGGCGCTGCCCGGCGGCCCGCGCTTCGACGGCCTCTATGCGGCGAGCGACGCGCTGACCTTCGCGGTCCAGCGCTTCCTGCTGCGCCATCAGCGCCTGGTGCGGGAGTTTCCGCCCGAAGCGATCTCGGCGGTGTTCCCGACCATCAACACCACCGACCCGGACGATGCCGAGTACAAGCGCCTGAAGGCGGGCGGTTTTGCGGAGTGGCGTCTGCCGGTGAGCGGCCTCGTCGCCCGCCCGCAGAGCTTTTCGCTCGCCGACCTGCGTGCGATGCCGGCGCGGACGCAGGTGACGCTGCACAGCTGCGAGCAGGGCTGGTCCGCCATCGCCGGCTGGACCGGCGTGCCGCTGGCCCATCTCCTGAACACGGTCGGGCTCCAGCGCGAGGCCCGCTTCATCGTGATCCGAAGCGTGGACGGCTGGTGGGACAGCTACGACCTGTTCGACGCGCTGCATCCGCAGACCATCCTCGCCTACGGCATGAACGGCGCCGACCTGCCCGTCGCCCACGGCGCCCCGCTGCGCCTGCGCGTCGAGCGTCAGCTCGGTTACAAGTCGCTGAAATACCTGACCGCGATCGAGGCCGTGGCCCGCTTGGACGGGCTCGGCCACGGCCGCGGCGGCATGATCTCCGATCTCGGCCTGCCCTGGTACGCCGGAATCTGATGGCGCGGCTGCGCGACACGTCCACCCTCGTCCCTTTCATCCACAGCGGAGACGAAACGCCGCGTGGTGCAAACCGGCCCATGCGCGTTGTTCGAGCCGGAAGCTGGGCGGCGGCCTCGTGTCGGGACGCCGCCCGATCGATGAACGGTGGCGTATGCGTGAGACCGGACGGCTCGACCTCGACGAACGGGCCGTGGTGCTGGAGCGCCAGCGGACCCTCAAGATGGCGAAATCCGCGCATGCCTACGTGCGCGGCAACACCGCCACCTTCTACGACTGGCTCGAGGGCCTGACCCGCGGCACCCTGCCCGAGGGACCGCCGGTCTGGATCTGCGGCGACTGTCACCTCGGCAATCTCGGACCGCTCGCCGATGCCGATGGCCGCGTCGACGTCCAGATCCGCGATCTCGACCAGACCGTCATCGGCAACCCGGCCCACGACCTCGTGCGGCTCGGCCTCTCGCTGGCGAGCGCCGCGCGGGGATCGGACCTGCCGGGTGCGGTCACCGCGCGCATGCTCGACGGCATGATGCGCGGCTACGCCTCGGGCCTCGGCGGACGGGACGACGACGAGCCGCCGGAGCCGGACGTCGTGCGCAGCGTCCGCCGGCAGGCGCTCGGGCGGCGCTGGAAGCACCTCGCCCGCGAGCGCATCAAGGACGTCGAACCCAAGATCCCGCTCGGCCGAAAATTCTGGGCGCTCGACGACGGCGAGTGGCACGCCCTCGACGATCTGTTTCGCGAATCCACGGTGCGCGACCTCGTGCTGAGCCTGGAGAGCCGCCGCGAGGGTGCCGAGATGCGCCTGCTCGATGCCGCCTACTGGATGAAGGGCTGCAGCTCGCTCGGCCACCTGCGCTACGCTGCCCTGGTGCGGATCACCGAGGATGACGGCCGGCGCAAGCTCGCCCTGGTCGACCTCAAGGAGGCCGTCGCGGCGGTGGCGCCGGCGGCCCCCGGGGCCGAGATGCCGGCGGACCATGCCGCCCGCGTCGTCGCCGGCGCCCGTGCCCTGTCGCCGAATCTCGGCGAGCGCATGCTGCCGGTGCGCCTGCTGGACCGGCCGGTGGTGATGCGCGAGCTGCGCCCGCAGGATCTCAAGCTCGACGTCGACCAGTTTTCGGAAGGGCAGGCCGTGCGGGCGGCGCATTACCTCGCCCACGTCGTCGGCCGGGCGCATGGCCGGCAGATGGACGATGCGTCGGTACGGGCCTGGCGCCGGGAGCTCGGCGGGAACGGCTCGGCGACGCCGGACGCCCCGTCGTGGCTCTGGTCGAGCGTGGTCGAACTCGCCGGGCGGCACGAGGTCGGCTATCTCGAACATTGCCGGCTGTACGCAGCCGAGCGGGTGGCGGCGTAGGAGGCCGGTCTCATGAAGGTGGTGGCGGATCTCTGCATCGTGCCGATGGGCGTCGGTCCCTCGGTCTCCAGCTACGTGCGGGAGATCAAGGCGATCCTCGAGGCCAGCGAGCTCGACGCCGAGATGCACGCCAACGGCACCAACATCGAAGGTGAACTCGCCGACATCTGCCGGCTGATCGAGCTGTGCGAGGCGCGGCTCGCCGAACTCGGCGTCCAGCGCGTGTTCTTCACGATGGCGTTCTCGTCGCGCCGCGACAAGGAACAGTCGATGGCCGACAAGCTCGCCGCCGTCTCATAGCGCGTACGCCCGATACGGTGCTGCCATCACCACGATCCTCATGCTCAGGTGCTCGCGTGAGCGAGCCTCGAAGCACGGCCGACGGCGCCGCAGCGTTTGCCCAGGACGCCCGCACGAGGGTCGTGTCGGAACCGAAGGAAACCATCGGAACCGATGCTTCTTCGAAAACTCCGATACGTCGAGGCAGCGACGGTCGTCATAACCTGGATCGACCGTTGCCGTGCTTCGAGGCCCGGCTGGCGCCGGGCACCTCGGCATGAGGATCGTGGTGGGTGCCACGCATGCCCCTACATGAAGACCGGACAGCGAAGCCAGCCGAACACGCTCTCGTAACCCCGGAGGCACCGACGACCGAGACCCGGCAGGACGCACCTGTCCGCAAGATCATCCACATCGACATGGACGCCTTCTACGCGTCCGTGGAGCAGCGCGACGATCCGGCCCTGCGGGGCAGGCCGATCGCCGTCGGCGGCTCGCGCGAGCGCGGCGTCGTGGCGGCGGCGAGCTACGAGGCGCGGGTCTTCGGGGTGCGCTCGGCCATGCCCTCGGTGACGGCACGCCGGCTCTGCCCCGATCTCGTCTTCGTGAAGCCGCGCTTCGAGGTCTATCGCGCGATCTCGGAGGAGATCCGCACGATCTTTGCCGAGCACACGCCGATCATCGAGCCGGTGTCGCTCGACGAGGCCTATCTCGACGTCACGGAGAACCTGAAAAACCTGCCGACGGCGACCGACGTGGCGCGGGCGATCCGGGGGAGCATCCTGGAGCGCACCGGCCTCGTCGCCTCGGCGGGCGTCTCCTACAACAAGTTCCTGGCCAAGGTGGCCTCCGACTTCAAGAAGCCCGACGCGCTCTTCGTGATCACCCCGGCGATGGGGCCGCGCTTCATCGAGGACCTCGCCATCGGCCGGTTCCACGGAGTCGGCCCCGTCACCGAGGCGAAGATGAAGCGGCTCGGCATCCTGACCGGCGGCGACCTCAAGGCGCGCACGCTGGACGAGCTCGCCGCCGCCTTCGGCAGCCACGCCGCCTATTATTACGGCGTGGCGCGGGGCATCGACGAGCGGCCGGTGCGGGCGCACCGCATCCGAAAATCCATCGGCGCCGAGACCACCTTCTTCGAGGATCTGTCCGAGTTCGATGCCCTCGCCGCCCGCCTGCAGCCCCTGATCGACAAGGTCTGGACGGCGAGCACCGCCAAGGCCGTGCGCGGACGGACCGTCACGCTGAAGGTCAAGTTCTCGGATTTCGAGCAGATCACGCGCGCACGCTCGGTCTCGGCCTGCGTCGCGGATCGTGCGGCGCTCGAGGCGCTGACGCTCGGCCTGCTGCGTGAGGTGTTTCCGCTTCGCCGCAGCGTGCGGCTCGTCGGAGTCTCGCTGTCGGGCCTGGAGCATGGCGAACCGAGGGCGCCTGAGCAGCTCGGCTTCGGGATCTGAGCCTCGCACCCGCCCGGCGTCATCGTCGCGTCGGCCGCCGGAGCCTGTCCGAGCCGGAGCCCTGCTGCGTGCAAGACGATCGGCCCGGCGGCACTTTTGAGCGACACCGTCGCCAAGAGTGCAACCGCCGTATGAAGAAATGATTGCCTGTGCAACGTCCTGCTGAACATATGGGGCGTCGTTGCTTACCCCGGTCGGGAGCTTACAGCGAAGACCAGCCGGGACGACTGCAACCATGGACACCATCTGCTTTCGGCCGGACCCGCTGGACGTCGGCGGTGCGTTCGACCGTTATCGCGAGATGTATCGTGTCGGCTCCACGGTCGAGCCGGGGCCGGGTGCGTTCCATGCCTCCGTCACCGCCATCCGCATGCCGCGGCTGCTGCTGTTCGAGCGTCGCCTGAGCGGCGTCTCGCATGCGCGGGACCGCCGCCGCGTGGCGCGGGACGGCCTCGACCACATCACGCTGCAACTCATCCTCTCGGGAACCATGGCGGTGGCCGTCGACGGATCGATCCGGCATGTCGGCCCCGGCCAGATCGTGCTCTTCGACACGACACGGCCCCAGCGGACCTGGACGGCGGGCGTGCATTCGATCTCGGCCGCGGTCGCACGCGATGCGCTCGCCCCGAGCCTTCGCGACGCCGGCTTCGCGCATGGCCTCGTTCTCGGCTCCGACGAGGCCGGGGAATTGATCGGCTACCTGCGCGCCCTGGGTTCGCGCGCGCCGGCATCCGGTGCCGCCCTCTCGGACACTGCCGCGCCGACCTTGGGAGCCCTGCTCGGTGCGACGCTGGCTGCGCTGACCGAACCCACGCGGGCGAACGCGGCGCTTCTGTCCGCCTCGCGGGCCTATGGCCGGGTCCTCGCCTATGTCGACCGGCATCTGGGCGATCCCGCCCTGTCGGTCTCCGACATCGCGGCCTGCAGCGGCATCTCGCGGAGCGCGCTCTATCGCCTGTTCGCGCCCGTCGACGGGGTCGCCGCCTTCGTCCAGCAGCAACGGCTTCGCAGGCTGCGTCTCAGCCTCGCGGATGCCGACGACGACCGGGCTCTCGGCGCGCTGGTGAGCGAGGCCGGTTTCGCGACGACGGCGCATGCCGCCCGCCGCTTCCGGCGCGCCTTCGGCATGACGCCGAGCGAGTATCGCCGCAACTGCGGAGAGGCAGGGCCCGTCGACAGGCTGCCACCGCGTTCGACACGCCTGCCCAGCCTCGCACCCTGGCTCGACGAATTGCTGTGATCCCCGCCGCATCGCGCATGGTTCACGTCGGCGGCGTCTCGCGAGACGCGCGCCGCCGTTCGTCCGGAGCAGGGATCGGCGCCGGCCTGATCGCGGCCTCGCTCCTCGTGGGGAGCATCGCGGAGGCGCAGACGCCTGACGGCGGCGTGACGCTGCCGGAACTGGCGGTCGCCGGCGATGCCCGCCCGTCGCAGCCATGGGGCCTTGTATCGGCCGGGATCGCGCGGGACGCCGGCACCACCGTCTCCAGCGTGGGACGGAACGGCCCGATCGACGACCGGCCGGCCGCCGATATCGGCACGGTGCTCCTCGACAGCCCCGGCGTCACCACCCGTCCCGGCAATGGCGGACGCGACGTCATCATCTCGATCCGCGGCAGCAACGCCCGCTCGACGCGGGTGACCCGGAACCTCGTGGTGCTCGAGGACGGCTTTCCCCTCACCCAGCCGGACGGCGTCTCGCGCTTCGATCTCGCCGACCCGCACGCCTATGCCGGCATCGACGTGTTCCGCGGGCCGCAATCGGCCCGCTTCGGCAACTACGCCACGGGGGGCGCCCTCGCCTTCCACACGCGCAGCGGCGGCTCGATCGACGGCTACGAGATCGGCAGCGATACCGGCAGCTTCGGTTCTCTCAGCCGTTACTTTACCGTCGGCGGGGCCAGCGGCCCGGTGGAGATCAGCCTGTTCGCCAGCGATGCGCGCGGCAACGGATTTCAGGATCACGCCTCCTACGACACGCAGACGGTCAATCTGCTGGCGACCTATACGCCGACGCCGGACGACCGCTTCGTCCTGAAGGTGATCGACAACGACGTCGACGCCGACCTGCCCGCGCGCTCCTCGCTGAACCAGTTCCGGATCAACCCCTACCAGCGCGGCTGCGCGGCGGCGGCGAGCGCGGCGCCGGGCTGCACGCTGACGAACCTGCCCCGCAACGGCGCCTTCGGCCCGACGGTGGGGGTCACCGCGGACGAGGGCGGCTTCCGCCGCAACGACCGCCGCAGCATCCTGGGCGCGCGCTGGGAACACGACTTCGACGCCGAGACCACGGGCCGGGCGCAGGTCGTTCTCGACGAGCGCAACTTCGATCAGCCGTTCTACGTGAATTCCGTGCGCGGCAGCTATCCGTCGATCAACCTGCTCGCCGACCTGACCCGGCGCACCGACTTTTTCGGACTGCCCGCGGTCGCCAGCGTGGCCCTCAACTATTCCACGATCGACATCCACGCCACGACCTTCAATCGTGCGCCCTATGGCGGCCCGCGGCTCGGCGCGCTGATCGGCGATATCGACGCCGAGCAGTCCAATCTCGGCGGCCGCGCACGCACCGAGGTCGCGCTGTCGGACAGCTGGACCGGCGTGTTCGGCTTCGGCCTCGAGAAATCCGGGATCGCCGGGCGCAGCCTTGCCTACGCCTATTCCGCGGCCGGGCGAACGACGACGCGGACGGAGGCCGACCGCTCCTTCCTCAACCTCGCGCCGGAACTCGCCCTCGTCTATCGGCCGAACGCGGAATGGGCGTTTCGCGGACGGGCCGCGACCGGCTACGCCACCCCGACGGCCAGCAACCTGTTCGTCACGGTCGCGGGTCTGCCCGGCAACAACACCGGGCTCCGCACGCAGCAAGACCTCGGCTTCGATCTCGGTGCGGACTGGACGCCCTGGGCCGGACTGCGTGTGAGCCTCACGACCTTCTACGAGTTCTTCCGCAACGAGCTGGTCGCCCAGTCGCCGGGCCCCGGCCTCCTGGCCTACACCTTCAACGTCCCGGCCTCCGAGCATCGCGGCATCGAGCTCGGTGCCGACTGGGCCTTCGCGCCCGGCTGGCGCGCCGTGGCGGCCTATACCTACGACGACCAGATCTACACGCGCTTCACGGAGCAACTCAGCGCCGGCGCCTTCGTCGCCCGCTTCGACCGGGCCGGCAACGCGATCCCGGGGGTTCCGGCCAACCAGCTTCTCCTCCGCATCGGCTACGACGAGGCCGCAGGGCCGTGGCAGGGTCTCGGCGGCTACGTCGAGACGGTCGTCCAGGACGGCGTCTTCGTCGACGCGGCGAACCGGCTGACGGTGCCCGGCTACGCCATCGTCAACGCCAACCTCCATTACGGCCGGCCGCTCACGGGCGGCTATGCCAAGCGGATCGCGTTCTACGTCGAACTGCGCAACGTCTTCGACATGGTCTACGCGGCCTCGGTGCAGAACCTGACGAATACCATCAGCGCCAGGACAGGCTCGGAGAACGGCGCCGGGATCCTCGCCGCGACCCCCGGATCGATCGTCGCCGGCGCCCCGCGCAATGTCGTCTGCGGGATGAAGCTGTCGTTCTAAGTGCCAGGCCTGGACGTCGCCTCCTCGCGGGCGGTCCTATCGGCGCTCCGGTCGATCGCGTCGGAGGCCTTTCTCGTCATGGCCGGTGCAGCGAAGCGACGCTCAGCCTGTCTGGTCGACGGGAACTGCGCCCAGCGTGTGGGAGCGGGCAGCGCCTCGTCCGATGCCCGGCAACGACGGCGCCGCCTCCTGCCGCTGCGCGCCCACCGCACCCAAAGGTCGAGGAGGGATGTGCCCCAGACCGATCCGATCGACCGGAAATGCGCTCAGGGCTGCGGCGGGCGGATGTCGAGGGGTTCGGCGGGCACCTCGCCGCGGATGCGGCGGCCCTCGTCTTCGGCGTTCTGGCGGTCGCGGGCCTGACGGGCCTGCTCTTCGGCTGCGGCCTGCTGCGCCCTGATCCGTGCCGTGCGCGCGGCCTCGTCGGCGGCCGCCTTCTCCTTGGCGGCTTTCTCGGCCGCGACCTTTTCCTGAGCCGCCTTCTCGGCCGCGGCCTTCAGCGCGGCCTCGCGGGCCTTGTCCATTTCGATGCGGGCGCGGCGGCGCTGGCGTTCGACCTGGTCGGCCTCGAACTGCTCGATCTTTTCCAGCTCCCGCTGCAGGACCAGAGCGGCGAGGCCGTTGGCGAGCGCGCCCGGTTCGATCTCGCGCTTCGGTGCGCTCCAGGAGCCGACGAAGCCGAGTTGGAGCGCCGGTTTGCCGCCGCTCCAGCCCTTCGGCACAGACGCACCGGTCAGCGTACCGCGGGCCTCGATGCGCTTGGCCCTCAGGTCGAGGACGAAGCCGCCGCTCCAGCGCGCTACGCCGAGGTCGAGCTCGACCGGGCCGCTGCGCAGCGTGCTGCCGGCCAGCGTCACCGGCGTCGTCACCGGCCCTTTCGCAGACAGCGCGGCAGCATCGAATTCCTCCGACAGGATCGCCGGGAGCCGGCCCTCGCGCAGCGGATCGTCCTCGGCAAGGGCACGGGACAGCGCCCGGTCGATGGCGGCGGGGTCGGCGCCCGGCACGACGATGTCGGAGAGCGTGACCGCGCCGCTGCCGCCGAGATTGACGGCCAGCGCCGCCGCGCTCTCGCCCGAGCCGCTGTAGCGCAAGGTCGCGGAGAGCGTGCCGCGGATCGGGCTCGCGCTCGCGAGATCCCCGATCGCGACGCCCGACAGCGCCCCCTCCCCCGAGACGCTGGCGCCGCTGCCCTGCCGGGCGATCGTCGCCGATCCCGTGATGCGCCCGCCGGCGAGACGGCCGGACAGGCTCTTGAGGCTCATCGCGTCGCCGTCGAGGGACACCTCGAACGCGGCGTCCTCTGCGATCAGTCCGCGCCCGAGATCGAGCCGGCCGACCGCTAGCGACACGTCGGCACGCGGACGCGTCGGTGCGGGCACGAATCGCGCCTCCGACCAGCCGGCGGCGTCCTTGGCCGTCGCCTTCGGATCGGTCGGGAGCACGAGGGCCGCCGTGAGCCCCGGCAGCGAGAGCGCGCCGAGCGCGGCCTTGCCGGCGAGCGCCCCGTCTGGCCTGCGGTCGAGGCTCGCCGAAACATCCGCTTCGGCGAGACGACCGATCGCCTCGGCGTGCAGGTCTGCGCCCTTTCGCGACAGAGCGATCGTCAGGTCCGCGGGCAGCGGCCCCGCCACCGGCATCGCGCTGCCGGCGAGCGGCACGAATGGCGCGGCATCCGCCGTGACCGCCCGGAGAGTGCCCGCATCCGGCGGCCCGAAATCCGCGCCGAGGAGCAGCGGCTTCACCGTCGACAGCTCCAGGCCGGCGATGCTGCCGGCGACGCTGAGGCTCAGCGGCGTGGTCCCGCCCGCCGCGCGCCGCGCGCTGAGCGTCAGGCTCGCCGGCTGGCGCAGGCCCGCGATGTCGTCGCGCCGGAACCAGCGCCCGGCCCGTGGCGCCGCGATGGTGGCGTCGAGGGTGTCGAGGCGTCCGCCGCGCGCGAGCAGCGAGCCGTCGATCGTGCTCTCCGCAGCCTTGCCCTTGGCCGTGGTGCGGAGCGTGTCCGCCTCGCCGGCCTCGCGTTCCAGGCTCACGTCGAGGTCCAGCGCGCCCTCGCGCAGGAAGCTCGGCAGCAGGCGCGCCTCCGGGATCCAGACCCGGTCGAGCAGGGCGAGCAGCGGCGCGGCCGTGGCGGCGCCGACATGGCCGGCGATCCGTCCGGCTCCGTCCGGCGTGATCCGGCCGGAGAGCCTGGCGTTCGCCCCGGCGAGGTCGGTGATGTCGAGGCGGTCGACGACGAGGCTGGCCCCATCGGATTGGATGCTCGCCGCGATGGTGCCGTTGCCGGAGCGCGCGCCGGCCGGCCCGTAGCGCACGTCCCGTGCCCGAAGCGTCAGGGCGACATCGTGACGATCGAGCGAGGGCAGCAGACCGCCGACGGGGGGCAGCTCGGCGATGTCGATGCCCTGCGCCTGCAGGTTGGCCTCGAGCCGCCCGCGGGTGCTGCCGTCGCCCCTGGCATAGCGGGCCTCGCCCATGAGCCGGGCCTCGCCGAGCACGAGGCGAAGACCCTTGAGCGAGAGGTCGCTCCCGGCGACCGAGAGGTCGGTTGCCGCCTGGATCGGGCGGCCGTCGAGCAGGGCCAGGGCCGGCCCCTCGACGTCGAGGCGGCGCAGGTATCGGCCGAGCCCTTCGGAATTGGCGGCGTCGACGGCGAGATGACCGGTGAAGCGCGGCGCGGCGGCGCCGTCGAACTCGCCCGAGGCTTCCACCTTGGTCGCGCCTGGCGCGGTGCCGGCGAAACGGCGCAGGACGAGGCCGCCGGTGCGGTCGAAGGTCCCCTTCATTTGCAGGTCCGACCAGTCCTCGAAGCCGAGGGCGAGGCTCTCGATCTTGAGATCGAGATCGAGCATCACCGGCAGTGCCGCATCGCCCGAGAGCCCGCGCGCGAGCAGGGCCTGCCCGGCGGAGGAATAGAGCAGCCCGTCGAGGTTCAGCCGGCGCGATTCGAGGGTCAGGCCGGCGCGCCAACTGCGCAGGTTGATCTGTCCAGTGCCGGCGAGCCGCACGGCGTGGCCCGCCGGGTCGATCTCGGCGTTGACGCCCTCGAAGCGCAGCAGCGGACCGCGCGCCTTGAACTTGCCGCCCAGCGAGAACGGCAGTGACGCGCCGGCATCCTTCGTCGGCGGCCCCACCACGAGACGGGCCGAGCCCTCTGCCTCCGGGATCATGGCGCGGAGTTCGCCCGGGCGCCGGGGCTTGGCACCGTCCGCGGGGTCGAGGGGCTTCAGGACGATACGGGCATCGGCCTCGAAGCGGGGCTGTCGCTCGCCGCCGCCCGAGATCTTCACCGTCGCGCCGTCGGCGGCGATCTTGGTGCTGGCGAGACGGAACGGGACCCCGCCGCTGACGCCGTCCATCTGCCATGGGCCGGCGAGCGAGGGCGCCTTGAGGCGTAGGCCCTCGGCGGCGAACTGGTCGGTGCGGCCGGTGGCCGGCACCAGCGTGGTCACGAGCGCCTGCTGGATGCGCAGGTCGTCGATGACGAGGTCGCGGCCGCCGATCGCCTCGCGGAGGCTGCCGGGCAGCATCACCGCGTCGCCCTCGTCCACCGGCAGCTTGAGTTCGGCCCGGCCGATCCGCGTCTCGGTGAAGCGCAGCTCGCCCTTCAGCAGCGGCGCCAGCGCCAGTTCCGCCTTGACGAAGCGCAGGTCGAGGGAAGGCTTGTCGGCATTGTCTCCGAGCTGCAGGCGGTCGAGCCGCAGGCGGGGATAGGGGAGGAAGCGGACCTCGATGCGGCCGTCGCTCTGCGCGGGCAAGCCGAGCGAGGAACCGATCGCCTGATCGATGAGCGACCGACGCCCCGTCCAGTCGACGAAGGGCGGGGCGGCGAGCGCCGCGACCAGGATCAGGATGACGGCGCCCGCGAGCGCGGTCAGGGTGTCACGCACGGTTCGTGTTTCCGCTCGCGCCGCCTCCGTGTCCGGACGGCCTCACGAAGTCCGACGCAGTCACCGTGCCCGTTCGAGCCGAGGCCGCGCCGGCCCTCCTATGCGGCGCCTTAGCACAGTGCCGCGGCGGCTGCCTGTGTCCCGGAGGCGTCAGCGCAGGGTTCAGCGGTGGCGACGGCGCGGGACGTAAGCCTGAGAACCGGCATTGGAGTTGTTGTAGAGCTGGTTGCTGCGGTTCTGGGCGTTCGCCTCGTTCCGGTTGAAGGTCTGCTGCTGCTGCAGGCCTCGGAAGGAATTCTGCTGCTGGAAGGACTGGTTGGCGGCGTTCGACGAGCCGACGCCGCCGGAAAGCTGGGCAAAGGCCGGGCTCAGGCCGGCGAGGACGAGGGCGGACGAGAGGACGAGGATGCGGGCGCGCATGACGGCTCCTGCTGGATTTCGGGTTGGGACGAGCTTCGGGAAAACGACGCGCAGGGGGGATCTGCGGTTCCCGTCCGGGCCTCGACGGCGTTCGCGTTTTGGTCCAGGGATGCCCGAATGAAGTACCAGCCTGACGAGTCGGGCGGCGACGCCCCCGAGCAGCCCGCAGCCCTCTCGATCGCCGCCCGTGCCATGGCCTCCCTGAGGCCGGAGGCGGCCGCCTACAGCTCCGGCCTGAACCCCGAGCAGCGCCGCGCCGTCGAGGCGACGGAGGGTCCGGTCCTCGTGCTGGCGGGCGCCGGCACCGGCAAGACCCGCGTCCTCACGACGCGGATCGCCCACCTCATCGCGACGGGCAAGGCCCGGCCCTACGACATCCTGTCGGTGACCTTCACCAACAAGGCCGCCCGGGAGATGAAGCACCGGATCGGATCGCTGATCGGGCCGGCGGGCGAGGGCATGCCCTGGCTCGGCACCTTCCACGCCATCGGCACCAAGATCCTTCGGCGCCACGCCGAACTCGTCGGGCTGAAATCCGACTTCACCATCCTCGGCATGGACGACCAGCTCCGCCTGATGAAGCAGGTCATCCTCGACCAGAACATCGACGAGAAGCGCTGGCCGGCCCGCGCCCTCGGCCACGTCATCGACGGCTGGAAGAACCGCGGCCTGCTGCCGGAGCAGGTGCCGCCGGGGGAGGCCCAGGCCTTCGCCTTCGGCAAGGGGGGCGCCCTCTACACCGCCTACCAAGCCCGGCTCGCCACCCTGAACGCCGCCGATTTCGGCGATCTGCTGCTGCTCTGCCTCAAGCTGTGGCGGGAGAACCCCGACGTCCTGGAGAACTACCAGAACCGGTTCCGCTACATCCTCGTCGACGAGTACCAGGATACCAACGTCGCCCAATACCTCTGGCTCAGGCTCCTCGCGCAACTCCGAAAAAACGTCTGCTGCGTCGGCGACGACGACCAGTCGATCTACGGTTGGCGCGGCGCCGAAGTCGATAACATCCTGCGCTTCGAGCACGATTTTCCCGGCGCCGTCGTGGTGCGCCTGGAGCGCAACTATCGCTCCACGGGCCACATCCTCGCCGCCGCCTCCGGACTGATCGCCAAGAACGAGAGCCGGCTCGGCAAGACCCTGCGGACCGAAGCCGAGCCCGGTGAACAGGTCACCGTCACCGGCGCCTGGGATTCGGAGGAGGAGGCGCGGGGTCTCGGCGAGGAGATCGAGCAGCTCCAACGGAAACAGCACCCGCTCTCCGAGATCGCCGTGCTGGTGCGGATCTCCGCGCAGATGCGCGAGATCGAGGACCGCTTCGTCCAGCTCGGCCTGCCCTACCGCGTCATCGGCGGCCCGCGCTTCTACGAGCGCGCCGAGATCCGCGACGCGCTGGCCTACCTACGGGTCACCGCCAACCCTGCCGACGACCTCGCCTTCGAGCGCATCTTCAACACGCCGAAGCGGGGCCTCGGCGACGCGACCCTGCAGGTGCTCCACGCCTATTCCCGCGCCGAGCGCATCCCGCTCCTCGCCGCCTCCCGAAAACTCATCGAGACCGACGAGCTGAAGCCCCGCGCCCGCTCGATGCTGCGCGGCCTCGTCGAGAGCTTTTCGCGGTGGGCGCGGCTGGTGGAGACGCAGCCGCAATCGGAGGTGGCGCAGACCATTCTCGAAGAGTCGGGTTACACCGACATGTGGAAGAAGGACCGCTCGGCCGACGCCGCCGGCCGGCTCGAGAACCTCAAGGAGTTCGTCCGCTCGATGGAGGAGTTTCCGGATCTCGGCGCCTTCCTCGAACACGTCTCCCTCGTCATGGAGGCGAGCGAGACGGAGGGCGCGGACCGCGTCTCGCTGATGACGCTGCACGCCGCCAAGGGCCTGGAATTCGACACCGTGTTTTTGCCGGGTTGGGAGGACGGCCTGTTCCCGAACCAGCGGGCACTGGACGAGAGCGGCCGTGCGGGCTTGGAAGAAGAGCGCCGCCTGGCCCATGTCGGGCTGACCCGCGCCCGGAAGCGCGCGAAGCTCAGCTTCGCCGTGAACCGGCGTATCCACGGGATGTGGAACTCCACCATCCCCTCGCGCTTCATCGACGAGTTGCCGCCCGGCGCCGTCGAGGTGCTCGACGCGCCCGCCCATTTCCAGGCCGGCGCCTCGCGCTTCGACCGCAACCCGACGCCGTTCGGCTCGTCCTACGGCACGCCGGGCTGGCAGAGGGCGCAGGCCAATACCGGCCAGAAGTTCGGGGGCACCTTCGGCAGCGGGACGACGGGCCGCTCCGGTGGGCCCCGCCAGATCGAGGGCGAGCTGGTGGCGAAATCCACCGGCTCGGCCTCGACGTTCTCGGAACAGATGCGCGTCTTCCACACCAAGTTCGGCCCGGGAACAGTCGCCGGAGTCGACGGCAACAAGCTCACCGTTGACTTCGACAAGGCCGGCCGCAAGATGGTGCTCGACAGCTTCGTCCAACCTGGATGAGGCGTCCCGCCGGGCTTTTGCGAGTCCGGCCGGTATCGCCCCGAAGCGGGCGAGCGAGGGCGATGGTGTTGACGGCGATCCCGTCATTCCGGTCCACCTCAGGTGCCGACGAGGCGCCTCCCTTTCTGCCCCTCCAAGCCAACGTCGCAATCGTCTCGCGAGTCATACGCGCGTCGTGCGGCTCTGCGATGTGCGTTGCTCGGAAGACGCAGTCCACAGGTCTCGCGCATGTCGTGGGAACTGTTGGAGGGGCTTTGGCTTTGCTCTTGCAAGACTTCGCGTACAGTCGCAGTAAAAGGAGCTCGGCAGTGTAAGTTCAGACAGGTCGAAAGATTTTCCAGTCTCAGGGCATCAAGGTCCAGGTGGAGTGTTGATCGATGAAAAGACGACGCGCACGGCTTGAACTGGTTGAAGATCGTACCGCACGCCTACACCGCACCCGTTTCGACGAAGAACGCCATCTCGCCCCGATCCAACCGCTGACAGACCGGCAAGGCGAATACCTCGACGCCCTCGCCGTCTCCCAACAGGTCATCGTCCTGGGGCCGGCCGGCACCGGCAAGACCTACATCGCGGGGACCCGTGCCGCGGATCTACTCAGACAACGGCGCATCGCGAAAGTCATCATCACCCGCCCCAACGTCGCCTCGGGCCGCAGCCTCGGCTTCTTTCCCGGCAGCCTCGAGGAAAAGATCGCCCCCTGGGTTGCGCCGCTGACCGAGACCATGAAGGAGCGCATGGGCGCCGCCGCCTTCGAGATCGCCCTCAAGACCGGCGACATCGAGATCGTGCCCTTCGAGGTGATGCGCGGGCGCACCTTCAAGAACTGCCTCGTGATCCTGGACGAGGCCCAGAACACCACGGTCGCCGAGATCAAGATGTTTCTGACCCGCATCGGCGACGATTGCCAGGTGATCATCAACGGCGACGTTTCGCAGACCGACCTGCGCGAGACCTCGGGCCTGCGCACCGTGATCCATCTCGTGAAGAGCCGGCTGATGAACATCCCCATCGTCGAATTCACCCTCGACGACATCGTCCGCTCGGGCGCCTGCGCGGAATGGGTGCGCGCCTTCGAGGAAGCGAAGCTCTGACGCGGAGCGGTTCGACCCTTGGGCGTCGAACCGCTCTTCGCGCCGCGTGGCCGCTTGTTCATGATGGGACGCCGGTGGGAGCGCCGCGTGCTGCCGGCCGAGCGTCCGTCGGAAAAAGCTCGGCGAATGCCGCACCCGTGATGCAACGACATCGGGGGCTGAGGGGTTGAGGCCCCGAACACGGTTCATTCTATCGTTGTACGCAGGGGTAGAACGAACCGGTCGCTTCGCCTTTGAAAATAAGAATTGGAGTTCTTCGTGAGGAAACTGACTTTTGCCGTGGCCGTTCTGGCATCGCTCGGCGGCGCCGCTTTCGCGACCTCGGCTTCGGCTGCTCCGGGAGCTCCGATGGGCGTGACCGCCCCCGAGACCACCTCGACCGTGCGCATGGACCGCATGGAGCGCCGCATGATGCACCGTCACATGGAGCGCAAGATGATGCGCCGTCACATGGAGCGGAAGATGATGCGCCGCGACATGAACCGCCGCATGATGAACCGCATGTAATCGACGAAAAAGGGGCCCTCCGGGGCCCCTTCCTACGTCCGGCATTCCATCCTGCGAACCACGGGCGAAGCGGTCCGGCGCGATCATGTCGTCAGTCCGGATTTGGCCCTCGCTGGCTTCGCTCTGGCGACGATGACGGAAGCGACACGCCCGGCCCTTGCACGTTACAGGGCCTCATGCCAGCTTGACGTGTCCGTGAAGGACGATGTGGGAGAGCCCAGGCCGGTGCGAACCGGTCATGGCGCCGACGGAGCAACCACCCCCGGAACCTCTCAGGCACAATCACCGCATCGTTGGACATCTGGAGAGAGGCGCCGACCGTGCTTTCGCAAAACCGACCCGGCGCCATCGAGGCCTGGGTTTGAGTCCCGATGATCGGGAGCTTTGCGAGAGATGCGCCGGAGTCCACCGAAAGAGAAACCTCCCCGCCCCGGCAGTGTGAGGGAAGCTCTCAGGTACCCGCGACAGATGGGGGTAACCGGCCGGCCGCGAGGGCCAGGCCGGGGACCGATCGTCGTGGAGAGCCGATGAGCCCGGACACCGCTGAGATCACCCGCCCGAGCCCTCCCCCGTCGGAGGCATTGAAGCGCACGCCGCTTCATGCGCTGCACCTGCGCCACGGCGCCAAGATGGTGCCGTTTGCCGGCTACAATATGCCGGTCCAGTATCCTGCCGGACTGCTCAAGGAGCATCTCCACACCCGGACCCAGGCCGGGCTGTTCGATGTCTCGCATATGGGCCAGCTCTCCGTGCGATCCGATTCGGGCGATCTCGCCGGAGCGGCTCGCGCCCTCGAAGCCCTGATTCCGATCGACATTTTGGGACTTGCGCCCGGGCGCCAGCGCTATGGCTTCCTTACCAACGAGGCCGGCGGCATTCTCGACGACTTGATGGTGGCGAACCTCGGCGACCGCTTCCTGATCGTCGTCAACGCCGCCAACAAGGAGCAGGACGCCGCGCATCTGCGTGCGCACCTCCCCGAAGGCATCGACCTCGAAGCCATCCCCGACGCGCTGATCGCCCTGCAGGGGCCACAGGCGCATGTGACGCTGGCACGCCTCACCGCCGATATCGACGGCATCCGCTTCATGGATGCCCGCGCCACCACGATCCTCGGCGCGCCCTGCCTCGTCGCCCGATCGGGCTATACCGGCGAGGACGGCTTCGAGATCTCGATACCCGCAGACCGTGCCGAAGAGATCGCGGAGGCGCTGCTGGCCGATGCCGACGTGCTGCCGGTCGGCCTCGGCGCCCGCGACTCGCTGCGGCTCGAAGCCGGGCTCTGCCTGCATGGCGCCGACATCGATGTTGGCACCACGCCGGTCGAGGCCGGCCTGCTCTGGGCGATCCAGCCGGTCCGCCGCCCCGGCGGAGCCCGCGCCGGCGGCTTTCCGGGGGCGAACCGTATCCTCGACGAGATCCAGCACGGCCCCGCGCGCCGCCGCGTCGGCCTGAGGCCCGAGGGCCGAGCGCCCGTACGCGCCGGCGCCTCGTTGTTTGCGGGCGAGGATGACCCGGAGCCCGCAGGCGCCGTCACCTCCGGCGGCTTCGGACCGAGCCTCGGGGCCCCCGTCGCCATGGGCTACCTGCCGACGCCCCTCGCCGAGCCCGGTACCCGCGTGTTCGCCGAACTCCGGGGCCAGCGCCTGCCGCTCACCGTCACGGCGATGCCTTTCGTCCCAGCCGGATTCAAGCGCAGCTGATTCCCCTCACCCTTACGGAGCGACCCATGCTGAGATTCACCGAGGAGCACGAGTGGTTGAAGCTCGACGGCGACGTTGCCACGGTCGGCATCACGAGCCACGCCGCCGAGCAGCTCGGCGACCTCGTGTTCATCGAGTTGCCCAAGGTCGGGGCGAAGCTGAAGAAGGGCGAGGCGGCCGCCGTGGTCGAGTCGGTCAAGGCGGCGTCCGACGTCTACGCACCGCTCTCGGGCGAGGTGACGGAGGTCAATGACGGCGCGGTCGCCGACCCTGCCGGCGTCGGCAGCGACCCGCAGGGCGGCGGTTGGCTCTACCGGATCCGCCTCGACGACGTCTCGGCCATGGATGGGTTGATGGACGAGGCGGCTTATGCGGCGTTCGCGCAGTAGGGATTTTCGGACGAGGCGGGACGCCGGAAAACCTTCTCCCTTTGCGGGAGAGGGGTTCGCGCTCCTGGCGAGCCGTGCGAAAGCATGGCAACACGGCATCCGCCGCCAAAGGTCTTATGCCAAGCTTCCAAATACTCGCCGGCAAAACACATGTCGTGTTCGATGCTTACGGCACGCTGTTCGACGTCAACGCGGCGGTGAACCGCCACGCCGAAGCGATCGGGCCCGAAGCTGAAGCGCTCTCGGCGCTATGGCGGGTCAAGCAGCTCGAATACAGCTGGGTGCTCGGACTGATCGGGCAGTACCGGAGCTTCTGGTCGCTGACCGAACAGGCGCTCGACTTCGCCTTGGCCAAGCACCCGGGCATCGACCGCACCCTGCGCACGCCGCTGCTCGACGCCTACCGCGATCTCGATGCCTATGCCGAGGTCCCGACGGTCTTGTCCCGACTGCGCGCTGGAGGGCTGCGAACGGCAATATTTTCCAATGGAAACCAAGCCATGCTGGATCGCGCCGTCGCCTCCGCCGGCCTCGGCGACCGCCTCGACGCGGTGCTCTCGGTCGACGGTGCGCAGACCTACAAGACCGCGCCGCGCGCCTACCAGCTCGTGCTCGACCGGCTCGGCGTCACATCGAGCGAAGTGGTGTTCTGCTCCTCGAACCGCTGGGACATCGCGGGGGCGTCGGCCTTCGGCTTCACCCCGGTCTGGGTGAACCGCACCGGCCTGCCGGACGAGTATCCCGACCTGCCGCCAGCCGCCGTGGTGGAGGATCTTCGCGGGCTGCTGTGAGCCTCACCCCCGGGCCCGCCCCCGCATCGAGGCCGGCTGGCCGGGCAGTTGCAGCTTGAACCCCGTCGCGACGATGGCGTCGCCCTCGACGCGGTAGACCTGCAAGTTCCGGTCGGCGTAGTTGCCGATGTAGACGTAGCGGCCGGAGGGCGAAAACACGATGCCCTGGGTGACCGCACCGGCCTCCGCCGCACCGGTGACGCGGACTGACCCCTCGGGATCGATGGTGAGCAGCACCGCGAGGCCGGTCCTGGTGTAGTTCGGGCTCGCATGGGGAGCCGAGGCGCCGCGCACCACCGAGACGGCGGCGTGGCGGCCGTCCGGGGCGATATCGAGGGATTCCGGCGTGTCGCCGACGCCGAGCCAGTCGACCACCTTCGGAACGGAGAGATCGGCGTCGATCACGGTGACGCTGTCGGCATTGCCGTCGGAGGGCGAGCCGCCGGTATTGCCGGTGAGCGCCAACCGGGCGTCGGGCGTCACCTCGACGGGATAGACGCCGGCACCCACGGGCATGTCCAGCTTCGGGTCGTAGGAGACGTTGGTGCCGTCGATCGCGAGCACGCCGACCTTGCCGGCCTTGTTCTTGGTGACGAAGGCGCGCCGGCCGTTCGGCGAGATCGCCACCGCGGCTGCCTCGTCGCCGACTTCCACCAGCCCGATCTGTGTGACCTTGGTGCCCGCGATGGTGAGCACGCTGACGCTCTTGCCCTCACGGTTGGCGACGAGGGCAAGATCGCCCGCGCCGTTGATCGCGAGCCCCGAGGGCTGGCGGCCGACGGAGATGGTCTCGACGAGACTCGGCGGATCCGTCGTCAGGTCGACGACGTGCAGCCGGTCGTCGGGCTTCGCGTAGAAGGGCGCGTCGGTCCCCTCCCCCTCCCGGTGCATCGTCACCGAACTCGCCACGAGGCCGAGCCGGCCGTCGGGTGTGATCTGCAGGTTCGTCGGCGGCCCGTAGACGGAATTGTCGAGCAGCATCGTCGTGGCGACCTGCGGATGCGCCTCGTCGCTGACGTCGATGAAGGCCAGCGCGTCTGACCCGTTCGGCCCGTTCCGGTCGCCCTCGGGATCGAAGAAGGTCTTTCCGTCCAGGCCGACGAGGATGAAGGCGGGTGCCTGCGCCGCCTGGGCTGCGCTCGCCCCCAGCAACAAAGCCGCGAGAACCCCCAGGCATCCGGCCCGCTTTTTCGACATGTCGTACGTTCCCCCGGGACCCCTGGCGACCCGTTGCCGGGTTGCCGTCTCGAAGCGTGGGGGCGCGGGCTCGGGAAGGCAATGTGCGGCGTGATCGGAGCGTACCCGCCGGATGCCCGGCGCACGAATTCGCCCCGCCGCGTTTCCGGATTTTTAAGCACGCTGCTGTTTAGCTCGGCTCAACGTCATCGGGAGATTGCAAGCGTGCGTGCCTCCACGTCCTTCGGACTCGTTCATCACGGATTTCGCGCCGCCGTCATCGGCGCATTGGCTCTTGCTGCGGCCGGCCATGCCGATGCCCGCGACGGCCGCAACGGCGCCCTGATCGGCGGCGCGGCGGCCGGCGTGCTCGGCGGCGTGGCGCTCGGCGCCATGCTCAACGGCGGTGCTGCGCCCCCGCCCGGCCCGCGCCCGGTCTATGTCGAGGAAGAGCCCGTGCCGGTCTATGTCCGCCCGCGCCGCGGCCCGGTCTGCCACTACGAGCGCCGCAAGGTCTGGCTCGACGAGGCCGAGTTCACCTACAAGCGCGTCGAGGTCTGCGAGTAGGCACGATCGCCTCGCGACGAACGATCGGGCGCCCCTTACCGGGCGCCTTTTTCGTGAGCCGCCCGCGGCGTCGCGAGCTTGAGGACGACGGCGCCGGCGATCCCCGACAGCAGGGAGCCGACGAGCACGCCGAGCTTGGTCTCGGTCTCGTACAGGCCGTCACCAAAGGCGAGGCCGCCGATGAAAAGGCTCATGGTGAAACCGATACCGCAGAGCAGCGCGACGCCGTAGACCTGCCCCCAGTTCGCCCCGGCGGGTTTCTGGGCGATGCCGAGGGCGACCGCCAGGCGCACGCTCAGCAATACGCCGACCTGCTTGCCGACGAACAGCCCGAGCGCCACGCCGAGCGTGACCGGAGCGACGAGCGCATCGGCCGGCAGGCCGACCAGCCGGACGCCGGCATTGGCGAAGCCGAAGACCGGCACGATCAGGAAGGCGACCCACGGGTGCAGACCGTGCTCCAGCCGGTGCAGCGGCGAGGCCGCGTCCTCCGGCTTGCCCGGCGTCGGGCGGATCGGGATGAACAGGGCGAGCAGCACGCCGGCCACCGTCGCGTGGACGCCGGAGCGTAGCACCAGCACCCACAGCACGAGCCCGAGGGCGAGGTAGGGCCAGAGCGCCCGCACGCCGCTGCGATTGAGCACGAACAGCGCCACCAGCACGGCGGTGGCCCCGGCGAGCATCGTCGCATCGAGACTGCCGGTGTAGAAAAGGGCGATGATCACCACGGCCCCGAGATCGTCGACGATCGCGACCGCGCTGAGAAAGATCTTGAGCGAGATCGGCACCCTCGGGCCGAGCAGCGCCAGCACGCCGAGCGCGAAGGCGATGTCGGTGGCGGCCGGAATCGCCCAGCCGCGGGCGGTGCCGGTGCCGAGGTTGAAGGCGAGGTAGGCCAGGGCCGGCACCACCATGCCGGCCGCCGCCGCTACGCCCGGCAAGACCCTGTCCGGCCAGGTCCGCAGCCGCCCGTCGAGCCCCTCGCGCTTGATCTCCAGTCCCACCAGCAGGAAGAAAACCGCCATCAGGCCGTCGTTGATCCAGTGCAGCAGGCTCAACGGGCCGAGATGGGCGTGGAGCGCGCGGGCGTAGGCGTCCCCCAGCGGCGCGTTGGCGATCAACAGGGCGGCTGCTGCGGCGGCCATGAGCACGATACCGCCGCTGGCCTCGCTAACGAGAAAGGCGCGGAGTGCCGAGATCGGGCGGCGGGCGCGCTTCGGTAGGGCGCGGACGGCTTTGGGCGGCGGCTTCATGGCGGGATGCCGTGCGCGTTGCGCCGCGCCGGTACAAGCCCCGGACCACGATCCGAGACCGACGAGCCGTCATCCCGGATCTGCACGCCGTCATTCCGGGGCGCCGCTCTGCGGCCCCGGAATGACGGTGATCATTCACGGAAACCGGAGCGGGTTCATGACGACATGCCTCGAAGCCCTGGCTACGCCCCACCCCCGATCAGCGCCGTAATCAGAGCCTTTCCCTCCGCCCCGGCCCAATCCGCCGGTCCCTTCATCACGCCGACCTCGCAGCCGTGGGCGTCGATCAGCAGCGTGGTCGGCAGGCCGATGGTGCCGGTCTGCTGCTGGACGGCGGGAAGCACCTTGCCCGCCGGGTCGCCATAATAGGCGAGGTTCCTGATGTTGTTGTCGGCGAGCCATTTCGGCGGCTTGTCGAGGTTGCGCGTCTCGACGTTGATCGCGACGACCTGGAATTTCTTGCCCCCGAGTTCGCCCTGGAGCCTGTCGAGAGCCGGCATCTCGGCCTTGCAGGGGGCGCACCACGTCGCCCAGAGGTTCACCAGCAACGCCTTGCCCTTGAGGGCGGCGAGGCTGGTGGCGGCGCCGTCCGGTCCTGTCAGCTGAAGGACCACGCCCGGCTTCGGCTCGCCCTTGGTGTCGAGGGCGGCGACATCGCCGCGGGCGAGGGGGGCGATCCGCGCCACGGTCGCGGCGGCGTCCGCGCAGGGCTCGGCGGCGGCGAGGTTGCCGAGCTTCGAGCCGGTCCCGTATAGGGCGAGCCCAGCGAGGAGCGCGGCGGCAACACCGCCCGCGACGAGAATGGCCCGGTTCGCCATCAACTGCGCCCGGCCGGCGGGAAGGTTTTGTCAGACATGAGCAACCGGATGTGGGGCGGGCGCTTCGCGAGCGGCCCCGCCGAGATCATGGAGGAGATCAACGCCTCCATCGGGTTCGACAAGCGGCTGGCCCCCCAGGACATCCGCGGCTCGCTGGCGCATGTCGCGATGCTGGGGGCGGCCGGCATCCTGCCGCCGGAGGATGTGGCAGCGATCCAGGCCGGGCTCAAGACCGTCGAGGGCGAGATCGCGGACGGCAGCTTCGTCTTCGACCGGGCGCTCGAAGACATCCACATGGCCGTGGAGAGCCGGCTCACGACAATCGTCGGCCCGACGGCGGGGCGCCTGCACACCGCCCGCTCGCGCAACGACCAGGTCGCCACCGACATGCGGCTCTGGGTGCGCGACACGCTGGACGCCCTCGATGCCCAAGCCGCCGATCTGCAGCGGGCGCTCGCCGAGACGGCGCTGAAGCATGCCGGCACGGTGATGCCGGGCTTCACCCACCTGCAATCGGCCCAGCCGGTGACCTTCGGCCACCACTGCCTCGCCTATGTCGAGATGCTCGGCCGCGACCGCGGCCGGTTCCGCGATGCGCGGGTTCGCCTCAACGAGTGCCCCCTCGGCGCGGCGGCGCTCGCCGGCACCTCCTTCCCGATCGACCGGCACGCCACGGCGGCGGCCCTCGGTTTCGACCGGCCGACGGCGAACTCGCTCGATTCGGTCGCCGACCGCGACTTCGCCCTGGAGGCGCTCGCGGCCGCCTCGATCTGCGCGATCCATCTCTCGCGATTCGCGGAGGAACTGGTCGTCTGGACCTCGGCCCAGTTCAACTTCGTCAGGCTGTCGGACGGCTACACCACCGGCTCGTCGATCATGCCGCAGAAGCGCAACCCGGACGCGGCCGAGCTGGTGCGGGCGAAATCCGGCCGCATCATCGGCGCGCTCACCGGCCTGATGATCGTGATGAAGGGCCTGCCGCTCGCCTATTCGAAGGACATGCAGGAGGACAAGGAGGGTACGTTCGACGCGTTGCCCGCCCTCTCGCTGTGCCTCGCCGCCATGGCCGGCATGGTGCGCGACCTCGAGCCGGTGGCCGAGGTGATGAAGCGCGCCGCGGGCTCCGGATACGCCACGGCGACCGACCTCGCCGACTGGCTGGTGCGGGAGCTGAACATGCCGTTCCGCGAGGCGCACCACGTCACCGGCCGCCTCGTCGGGCTGGCCTCGGCCCAGGGCATCGGGCTCGAAGCGCTGCCGCTCGCCGCGATGCGGGAGGTCGAGCCGCGGCTGACCGATGCGGTCTATGCGGTGCTCGGCGTCGAGAACTCGGTCGCCAGCCGCACCAGCTACGGCGGCACCGCCCCGGCCAACGTCCGCGCGCAGGCCGAGCGCTGGCTCGCGGCTCTGGGGCCGGCCTGACGAAAAATGGTGCCCTGCAACCGGCGGAACCCTGGCGCGTTCATAGTCCAGCTAGGTCGGCCCCGGTATGGGTGGCGCTCAAGCGTAGCGGAGACCGTTCGTCCATGGCCGTCGAGAGCTGGATCAGCCCTGAAGAAACCCCGGCTCTCGCCGAAGCTGCCACCGCCATGATCGAGGACCGCCTAAGCCGGTTCTCCAAGCCCGAGCGTGACGCCTACTGGGCGTCGATCCGCAAGGCCTACAACACTCCCTACAATCCGCCGGCCAGCAAGCGCGCCGCCAAGGTGGCGGTGCCGGTGATCGAAATCCCCGTGAGCGACCTGCCGGACGTCGCGCTGGTGGCCGCCGCCATGACCCCCGAAATGCAGGCGAACGCCGCTGCGGCCTGATTCGTTTTTCGGCCTCGGCGCGTTCTGCCGATCCGGCGCGCGGTCCTCCTTGGCGTGGATGATTTCGCCCGCGGGGGCGATTTTGCGGAGTTTCGCCGTAATATCGTGCGGTTGCGCTTGTTCCCCTGCGTCACCGTTTGCGTTCCGGGACTCCACCGATGCTTCGTCCGAGCCGTCCTTCCCCAGCCAGAGTTCCTGGTGTCGTTCTGTCGTGCCTCGTCGCGCTGGCAATCGTTGCCGTCAGCGCTGGCTTCGACGATGCGCAGGCGCGGCGTGGCCGTCCCAGGAGTGAGGCACCGGTCGACGAGGGTGCCGCAACCGACAAGAAGACGGCCCTGCCGCCGGGGATGCAGCAGGCGACGCCGGTCGTGACGTTCGGCGACTGGAACGTGTTCACGAACGGCCAGGGCAAGGCCCGCGTCTGCTACGCCATCGCCCAGCCGCAGACGCGCTCTCCGAGCACGCTCGCCCGCGACACCGCCTATCTGTTCGTGACGATCCGCAAGGGCGAGAACGTCCAGAACGAGATCGCGGTGATGTTCGGCTTCAAGCCGAAGCCGGCCGTGTCTCAGGCGAAGCCCGGCGCGCCCGCCGGCAAGACCGATCCGTATCTGGCGCTCGGCAGCACGCGCTTCGGGCTGGTGGTGAAGGACGAGAACGCCTGGGTTCAGAATCAGGCCGAGGAGGCCCGCATCGTCACCGAGATGTCCAAGGCTCCGACCGCGACGGTGCGCACCACCTCGATGCGCGGAAAACCCACGAGCGACGACTACGCGCTGGGGGGATTCGGCGATGCGGTGAAGCGCGCACGCGAGGAGTGCAAGTAGAGCCGAACGGGTCCGCCATCGTCATTGCGAGCGCAGCGAAGCAATCCAGGGCAGCACACCCATCATTCGGGAGTGGCCCTGGATTGCTTCGCCGACGGCTCGCAATGACGGGGTTGGCGCAGGTCCGGTCAGACCGCCTGCAAACGCGGTGCTTCATGCCGCAGGGATCGGCCCGGCCGCGAGCGCTCGCGGGCGGCGCGGGTGGCCTGCTCGAAGCTGCGGAAGAGGGTGCCGTCGAGCGTGTCGAAGCTCCGCTCCGACGAATAGAAGCGCACGCCGCCATGCTCCGGCACGGCGATACCGGCCGTGGTCTCGCCGACCTCGATCACGCGTGCCGTCATGCGCTCGTGGAGGATCGGATCGGATACGCTTTTCAATGCAGGCTGAAGGGATGTCATCGGTCTGAAAATCTCCGGCGGCCACGCGAGGGCCGAGAACGACGGAAGAGGGGATGCGAGATATCGGGTCTCGCGATGCCTCAGCGTCGACAGCGTTGGGCCGGCCGGTGGGAGCTATTGGCAAACAGTGTCAGGCTCATTGGCAGGAGCATGGAAAGTCCTCCTCGATGAAGGACCACGAGGCGAAAGCGCTTCGTGATGCTTTAGCGTTTGATGACGCGGCGCAAGCTATGCACTTCAAATCACCGCGGTATGACGATCTCACACAACAACAGTGTGCTCGCTCGGGTTCCTGGGGTCAACGGAAAGTTATTTCGAAGTTCGCTGCGACTGCGAAAGAATCTCGATGCCGGGGCCACACCTCGCAGATCTATCTTGTGTTAATCTCCATGGAGCTTGGAATCGTACTAAGACTAGAATGCGCACGATTGGGTCGTGCATCTCTAGCCTGTAAGACGATCAGTACCTGCCGAGCAATCCGTCGAGCAGTTCGTCAAGTTGCCGATAGTCCTGGAAGACGTGGCCGGCTCCGGCTTCAGCAAGATCCCTGCCAGCCCGGTCGTGGCCCCAATGGCCGCCGCCGGTGAAGCCCAGGACGCGCATGCCGGCCGCGCAGGCCGCGATCACGCCGGGCACGCTGTCCTCGATGACGAGGCAGTCCCGGGGCTCTGCGCCCATCTCCGCGGCGGCATGGAGAAACAGGTCGGGCGCCGGCTTTCCGTGCCGGACCATGGCCGAGGAATAGAGCCGCCCGTCGAAGAGCGGCAGGAGGCCGGTGAGGGTCAGGGAGTGGCGCAGGCGCACGGGATCGCTGCTCGAGGCCACGCAGGTCGGGATGTCGAGAGCCTGCACGGCCGCCGCCACGCCGGCCATGGCGCGGAGTTCCCGGTCGAACACGCCGAGCGTCTCCGTCTTCACCGCCGCGACGAAGTCGTCCGGCACGGCGATCCCGGGATAGTCGTGGGCGATGTGCTCCATGATCGAGGTCATGGAGGTGCCGGCGAAGCGGCTGCGCACGGTCTCGACATCGATAGCGACGCCGATGCGGTTGAGGGCGGCGGTGAGGGTGCCGAGGCTGAGCGGCTCCGAATCGACGAGCACGCCATCGCAATCGAAGATCACCAGGGCGGGACGCTTCGATCCGGTCTCATCCTCTCGGCGCATTCGGTCTCCTGCAGTCGCTGATGTGGGCACTCTCCTCCCCCTTGTGGGAAGGGAAGGGGCCGCGCATGCCGACGGATATCTCGGCCGCGTCCTGGCATGGCGCGCCGATCGGTGGCAACGCGGCACATGCGAGGCTAGGATGCCCGTCGAGCACGCAAGGCCCGCCCGCGCCTTGCGTCCCTCATGTCTGAAACGACGGAAACGACAAGACATTGCCCGGCTACCTGCCTTTCGCGGGAGCGCTCAAGCTCCCCGGCTTCACCTGCGACAATTGCGGCTTCTGGCAGCGGCATTTCGAGACGCCGCTGCAATGCCCGATGTGCCTCGATGCGCGCCACGTCGTGCCGCAGACCGGCTGGCGGTTCCTCAGTGAGCGCGAAGCGCAGGCCGCGTTTCCCTGCCATTGGGAGGAGCTGGAACCGGGCGTCTGGCGCTTCTGGAACGACCCCGTCACCGGCATCGGCCCGAGCGCCTATCTGGTCCAGACGGACCACGGCAACATGGGCTTCGAGGGCTGCCCGGTCTTCAGCACGGCGGCGCTGGACAAGATCGCGGCGCTCGGCGGGATGCAGGTGCTGTCCTCCTCGCACCCGCATGCCTACGGCGCCCTGCCGCAACTGCAGGACCGCTTCGACCCCGAACTCTGCCTGCCGGCCGCCGACTTCACCTGGAGCGCGGCCCTGCAGGTCTCCTGGCCCTACGATGACTTTCTAGAGCCGCTGCCGGGGCTGGAGCTACACCGCACGGCCGGCCATTTCGACGGCCACGCCGTGCTGTTCGACCGCAAGCGAAAAATCTGCTTCTGCGGCGATGCCTTCAAGTTCGAGCTCGACCCGGAAAACTTTCGCCGCGCCCTGACGATCTCGGCCCACAAGGCCTTCGTCCGCGGCGTGCCGCTCACGCCCAACGAGCTGCGGCGCTATCGCGACGTCTTCGAGCGTCTCGACTTCACCCAGACCTGGACGCCGTTCGAGCCGGCGGCGAATTGCGGCCGGCCGGAGGTGCTCGCGCTGCTGGACAGCCTGCTGTCGGGCCGCTCACATGCGGCGCCGGTGCCGATGGAGACGCTCAAGGTCTGAGCGCCATCGCGGTCATTCCGGGGCTCGCCGAAGGCGAGAACCCGGAACCGACCCGTGATGCCGCGCGCCCCATCGTGGGTTCCGGGTTCCGCTTCGCGGCCCCGGAATGACGACGGGAGCTACCCGAACGCCCCGACTTCGTGCTGGATCATCCCCGAGATCTCGCGCACGCGCAGAAACAGCCGCCGGATCGGCTCGAACAGGGTGGCGTGTTCCGCCTCGTAGGTGCCGACGTCGCGCGGGCCGGGGGCCTCGCCGAAATTGAGCCCGAGCGTCGGGTCGGGCGTGATCGGAAACACCTCGTCGAGGAGCGCGAGGCACCCATCGATGTCGAGCCGCAGAAAGCGCTCCAGCAGCGCGTCGCGCGTCAGGCCCGATTGCGGCCGGAAGCTCGGGATGTGGACGGCCAGGAACCAGATCCGGTGGATCAGGGCGAGGCGGATGGCGTGCAGCAGGGTCAGCCGCGCCGACATGGTGGCGAGATCGGGCGCCGCGCTCTGCAGGGCGAGCCAGTCGCAGGTCAGGCGCCCGAACAGCCGGCGCAGGTCCGGCGCGAGGTTCAGGCGTTCCAGGGCGCTTGCCACCACGATCAGCTCGTCGCGGCGCCCGTCGCGGCGGGTGCGGCGGGCGCGCTCCAGCCAGACGGCGGGATCGAGGGTGTCGACATAGGCGCGCAGCACGTCGAGGTCGCCGACGCTGGCCGCATGCTGCACGAGGCGGAAGGCGCGGGAAAAGCGCACCGACTCCTCTCGCATGCTGCGAAAAATGTCGGGCGCGCGGGAGGCGGCCCGGCCGATGCCGTGCAGCGAGTTCGCGAGGAAGCCGAGCTGCTGCAGGATCGCGTTGTTCGGGATCGCCCGCAGCTGGCGCGGATGCGTGATCGTCACCGGGCCGCCGCCATCGGACTGGCGGGCGGCGGGCCG
>NZ_BJZT01000007.1 GCF_007992175.1 Methylobacterium haplocladii
CGGCGGGCCGCGAGCCGGTGCGGTCGATGAGGCCGGGACCGAAGGTACCCAGCAACGCGGCGTAGCCCGGATCCTCGACCAGCGCCTCCATCTCCTGCCGGGCGGCGCGGAAGAACTCGGCGGCGAAATCCGCTTCGGCATAGATCGGATCGCCACCCTCACGCTTGGCTGCCGGCGCATCGTTGATGACATAGTCGGCGAAGGCGTCGTCGTCCGTCAGTTCGTCCGCGAAGACGTGCTCGGCGATCCGAGAGACGCTGGCGCGGGCAAGTGGACCTGAGCCGAACATCAGATAGCCGTCGGAGCCCTGGAAGCTCGATTCGAGCCGCACCTTGATCCCCGCCGCCCGGTTCTTCTCGCGGGCGCCCTCGGGGGCGAGGTAGGCGAGGCGGTCGGACAGGCTGGTCGGATGCGCGCCGCGCCCGATCGACTCGCCGTGCGTGTCGAAGATCACGAGCTCGACGTCGGCGAGGTCGTTCTGCGCCATCAGCTCGGTGATGCGCAGGCGCAGGCGCTCGATCCAGAAGGTCGCGGCGAGCTGGCCGACATAGCGGCCGGAATCCGAATAGCCGAACTGCACGCAGAGCCGGCCGAGGCGCTTGAGGTGGCGGCGCCAATGCGGGTTGCGGAGCGCATCGTCGAGGACGCGGATGCCCTGTTCGAGGGCACTGGCGGTCTCGAAGAGCGGCGTGATCTCAAGCTTGTCGGCGACACCGTAATGGCGCGCGAGCCAGAGCGCGGCCAGCAGCGTGTAGCCGGTCTCGGTCTCGGCGATCAGGAAGCGGACCGGGTGCGTGCCGTCGACGTGCTTGAGGATCTGCGCGATCGTCATCATCAGCCGCGCGGCCGAGGCGCGCTCGGCGGCGAGCGCCCCGAAATCCACCGGCACCGGCTGCACGTCGTTGAGCAGGGTGTTGATCGTCGAGAGGTGCGAGCGGCGCTGCGCGGCGTCGGTGGGCTCGCCTTCGAGGTCGATCACCCGGCGCACGGCGTTGTGGATCTGGCTGGCGTTGAGCCGGAAATGTGGCAGGGCGTTCGAGAGGCCGTGCGCCGCGATGCCGGAGCGCAGCACCGCGATGGTGCGCCGGTCGGCATCCGAATCGGCCGCGCTGATCGCCGCGGTGAGGCCGGCGAGCAGCGGGCCGGAATCGACCTGCGCGCGCTCCCGTTCGATGATCAGCGCCAGGGCGAAGCGGTGCACGGCTTCAAGCGTCGGCTTGGTGCCGAGCAGCGGGGCGCCGGCGAGCTGACGCTTGACCGAGTCGAGAGCGCCCGCCGTCAGGTCCCGCGCCACGCGGGTCGCCGGCACGTCGGGCAGGTCGCGCAGGACGCGCTCGAACTGCATCCGCTTCGAGATCAGCCGGTAGCGGAGCGTGTCCCACCAGCCGATATCGGTGCGCCCGTCGGTGTCGCAGCCGACCCAGGAGGCGATGGCGAAGGGCTTCGGGACGGTCTCGGTCCAGCGGTCGGGCCAGCGCTCGCGGGCCGCGTCGAGGAGCGCGCCGTTGAAGACGTCGAGCGCACTGCGACCGTGATTGGCCGCGATGCAGGCCTGCTCGAACTCGTCGTCGAGGCTGATCTTCGGATCGGGCCGGGTCGAGAGCGAGGCAGCCTTCTCGACGAGCGCGGATCGGGCGGCCGTGTCCGTCGTCGAGGCGGCCGAGGCGATCGCGGCGGCGACGGCCTTCGGCATGCCGAAGGTCGGGTGCGCCGTGAACACCGCCGCGAAGGCGGTGCGGCCGACGAGATCGCGAAACGCCTCCAGGTCGCCCTGGCGCCGGGCGATCCCTGCCACCAGTCGCCCGGCGAGATCCGCCTCCACGCCGTCGGCTGCGTCGTCCCCGAGCCCGACATAGGCGCGCAGCCGCCCGGCCCGCTCGTCGAGGGCGTGGCGCCTGAGGCGTGCGAACAGCGCGTCGAGATCGTCCTCGCCGATCTCCTCGCGGTCGAACCGCCGGGTGATCGCCAGCGTCACCGCGAGCACGGGATTGCGAAAGGGATCCTCGGCCGCCTGGGCGCGCGACTGCGCAACCAGTTCGAGCAGCGCGATCTCCAAGTCCTCCGGAGTGGCCGGGATCGGGCGCGCGGGGGAGCGATCGTCGGGCATCGCGGTCACCGGGTCTTCGCCGAGAAAGAGGGAATCCGTGGAGCGGTCGTCGAGGGGCATCGGAAAACCTTCCGCCGTCGTCGGTGCCGCGCCCGTCACGGCCGCGGTGTTCTCATCGTCGGGCGGGCGACGCAAGGACCGTTCCTCGGCGGCCCGTCCTGCCGCCGGCGCGCGCACGTGCCGGGTGCAACCGGGAGCGAGGTGGAGTAACGCTGTCTGCGGCCATGGAAACGCTCCTGATCCTCGTCGCGATCGCGGTCGCCGGTCTCGCCCTGGCCTTTGCCGCGGCGATGTCGGCGCAGGCCCGTCGGCCGCCCCTGCGCATGCAGCGCGAGGTGGATCTCGCCGAGGGCGACGAGGACTTGCTGATCCGATCCCTGCGCCCTGCCCCGCGGAGCCCGATCGACCGCACGCGCCCCATCGTCGATGCCGAATGGAGCGATGCCGGACCGGCGGACGGTACCGTGATCGACGTGAAGACCATCGAGGCTGAGATGATCGAAGCCAAGCTGATCGACGACCCGTCGGAGATACCGGCCCGGCCCGGCAATCGACGCGGGCGCCCGGTGCGATGATGGTGCGGTCGTGTCTGAGAGGCGCGCTCGTTGCCGCGGCGCTGCTGTCGGCCGGCGTGGCCCTGGGCCAGGAGCCCGAGGCGGCCGCCCCGTCGCCCACCGCCGACGCGCCCGCCAAGTCGAAGCCGCGTCCCAAGCCGAATCCGAAGCCCAAACCCGCTCCCAAGGCCGAGACCGGCACGCCGGAACTCCGCACGGGCGCCGACGAATCACCCGTGCCGGCCGCGAGCGCGCCGGCCTCGCCGTCGCAGGGCACCTTCGCCGCGCCGCTCGTCGCCTGCGATCCGGATCAGGCGGTGCAGTATGACGGGCCGAAGGGGTTCTCGCTCTGGGTGACCCGGGCGGGCTCGGTCACCATCGACAATCCCCTGCGGCCGCTGACGCCGGACGTCACTCGGGTCCTCCAGCTCGTCATCGGCGACAAGCTCGCCACCGCCTATGGACGCGACCTCACGGCGTTGCGCCGCGGCGCCTCGCCGGCCGCGCTGGAGGGCCTGCTCGGCGGCCCGATCCGCTGGGGCGCCGCGCTCGGCAGCCTGCCGGACGGCTTCGACATCGTCTCCGACGCCGGCACGCCTCTGGCGCAGATGCGCTTCAAGGCCTGCGGCACCGCACCGGCCGCCAAGGCACCGCCCGCGCCGGTGGCCCGAAAGGACGGCAAGGCGCGGCCCTTGAAGAAGGCCACGGCCGACCAGACCGGTTCTCCGCCTCCCGCCTCCCTCGGCCGTCCCCCTGCCTCCCTCGGCGCAGCCTCGCCGGGCGCGCCGTCACCGCGGCCTGCCGTGCAGCAGCGACAATTCAATTTACCTCAGGGCGCCCTCTCCGAGTGAGACCGGTCGATCGGGATCGGTCGCCGCACCGCTCCTCGCCCGGTGGGCGAGGGGGACCGCGCGCAGCGCTGTGGAGTGGGCCGCGTTTTGACCCCGCGAGGCCGCAAACCACCACGCCGCCGCCTCCGTCCGCTGCGCGGCCATCTCCCTCGAAGATGGAGGGAGACGTGCCGCATACCGATCCCATCGACCGAAATCGGTAAGAGACCGGCGGCGGTAGCCGTCGCCTCGTCGCCGACAGGCCTGGCTGCGCGCGTTGGACGTCTCGTGCGCTATAAGGGCTGGCTCGTGCCCGAGCTGGGGGGAAGACCGCGGATGATGGACGAGCTCAGCGCCGTCGAGGTGATCACGATCCTCGGCCTGCGGCCGCATCCGGAGGGCGGCCATTATCGCGAGACGTTTCGTGATGCCCGCGAGATCGACGGCCGCTCGGTCGGCACCGCGATCTACTATCTGCTCGACGTCGGCGAGGTCTCGGCCTGGCACCGGGTCGACGCCGCCGAGATCTGGCACTGGTATGCCGGTGCGCCGCTGGTGATCACGATGAGCGGCAACGGCCACGACGCCGAGGCTCATCATCTCGGCCCGGACCTCACGCGTCGCCAGCGCCCGCAGCTCGTGGTGCCGGCCGGCCATTGGCAGACCTGCGTGAGCCTGGGGGCCTGGACCCTCGTCGGCTGCACCGTCTCGCCGGGCTTCAGCTTCGCGGGCTTCGAGATCGCCCCACCGGACTGGCGGCCTATGCCGCGCTAGAGAATCGTCCTGAACGGCCGCCGCCGGTTCTCGGAACGTCGGATGCGCACGGCTCAACCGTTCGGCGGCAGTGCCGAATCCTGGGCCTCTTTGCCCGATCCGATCGCGCCGAGCCGCGCGACCTGCTCCGGTGGGATCCGCAGCGAGGCGGCCTTCAGGTTGTCGCGCAGATGCGCCACCGACGACGTGCCGGGGATCAGCAGGATATTGGGCGCGCGCTGCAGCAGCCAGGCAAGCGCGACCTGCAGCGGCGTGGCCTCCAGCTCGGTCGCCACCTCCGACAACGTCGCGGATTGCAGCGGCGAAAACCCGCCGAGCGGGAAATACGGCACGTAAGCGATGCCGTCGGCCGCAAGGCTATCGACCAGGGCGTCGTCCGAGCGGTGGGCGAGGTTGTACTGGTTCTACACGCAGACGATCTCGGTGATCGCCCGCGCCGCCTGGACCTGACCCGCCGTCACGTGGCTCAGGCCGATGTTGCGCACGAGGCCTCGTTGCTTGAGCTCGACGAGGGTGTCCAACGGCTCTTCGATCGGGCCGTCGACCGGGTGGTGGTGGCCCGCCGACATCCGCAGGTTCACCACGTCGAGGGCGTCGAGCCCGAGGTTGCGCAGGTTGTCGTGGACGGCCGAGGTCAGTTCCGCCTTCGACAAGGCTGCCGGCCAGGATTTGTCCTCGCCCCGCCGCGCGCCGATCTTGGTGACGATGGTCAGCTCGGCCGGATAGGGGTGCAGCGCCTCGCGGATGATCCGGTTGGTGACGTGCGGGCCGTAGAAGTCCGAGGTGTCGATGTGGTCGACCCCGAGGCTCACCGCCTCGCGCAGCACGGCCAGAGCCCCGTCCTTGTCGCGCGGCGGCCCGAAGACGCCGGGTCCGGCGAGTTGCATGGCGCCGTAGCCGAGGCGGTTCAGCGTCAGCGACGTGCCCGGCAGGGTGAAGCGGCCGCCGAGATCGGTTTTGGAGTTCTGGGTCTGGGCCATGATGCGCCTCTCACATGTTTCACGGGAAACATCTGCGAGGGATATGCGCCACGGAGCATCGTGCGATAACCCGGCTCGACGCGTACGCCTTGTCCGGAAATCCGCACGATGCCCGACCCGAACCTCGCGGACCTCGATGCCTTCGTCGCGGTGGCCCGCGCCAGCAGCTTTCGTGGGGCGGCGAAGCTCCAGGGCGCCTCGGCCTCGGCCCTCAGCGACGCCCTGCGCCGGCTGGAGGCCCGGCTCGGTGCACGGCTCCTCAACCGCACGACCCGCAGCGTCACGCCGACGGAAGCCGGCGCGCGGCTCTTGGAACGCCTCGGCCCTGCGGTGCGCGAGATCGCCGACGCGCTGGCGGCCGTGAACGGCTCCGCCGACAGTCCGGCCGGGACTCTCCGGCTCAATGCGCCGACGGTGGTGGCGCGACACGTCCTGCCCGACATCGTCGCGCGCTTCCTCGCGGCCTATCCCGGGGTCAGCCTGGAGGTGGAGACCAACGACAGCTTCATCGACGTGCTGGCGGAGGGGTGCGATGCCGGCATCCGCTACGAGGAGCGCGTCGAGCGCGACATGGTCGCCGTGCCCATCGGCCCCCGTCGGCAGCGTTTCGTGCTTGCCGGCGCACCCGGCTACCTCGCCGCGCGCGGCATGCCGCGGGATCCCCGCGACCTCCTCGGCCACGCCTGCATCCGCCATCGCTTCGCCAGCCGCGTGACGGCGCAATGGGAGTTCGAGAAGGACGGAGAGACGGTCCGCATCGCAGCCTCCGGGCCGCTCGTCGCGACGACGCCGGAACTCGAAGTCCACGCGGCCCGCGCGGGCCTCGGCCTCGTCTGCACCTTCGAGGAGTATCTGTCGGTCGACCTGAAGGCCGGCACTCTCGTGCCGCTCCTGCAGGACTGGCTGCCGAGCTTTTCCGGGCCGCGGCTCTACTACGCCAGCCGCCGGCACATGCCCGCACCGCTACGAGCCTTCGTCGATTTCATCAGGGCGGATGGACGCGATGGCTGACGTCTTGGCGCGGAACCCTCTCCCCTCTGCGGGAGAGGGTGGCCTTCGCGTCGGCGAAGGTCGGGAGAGGGGAGCGCCGCTCCCGGAGAATGCAGAGCCAGCCCCTCTCCCGCCCTGCATCCGCAGGGCACCCTCCCCCGCAGAGGGGGGAGGGTTATTTGCGGCCGACGACCTCTATCGACTCAAGCGATGTACTGGCCGCCGTTGATGGTGATCGTCGAGCCGGTGACGAAGCCGGAATCCTCGGCTGCGAGATACTCGACGGCACGCGCGATCTCTTCCGCCTCGCCGAGACGTCCGACGGGGATCGTGGAGATGATCTTGTTGCGGATGTCCTCGGCCACAGCCATCACCATCTCGGTGGCGACATAGCCCGGTGCGATCACGTTGACGGTGATGCCCTTGCCCGCGCTCTCTTGGGCCAGCGCCTTGGCGAAGCCGATCACGCCGGCCTTGGCGGCGGAGTAGTTGGTCTGGCCGGCCTGGCCCTTCTGGCCGTTGATCGACGAGATCAGGATGATGCGGCCGAAATTGCGCGAGCGCATGCCCTCGATCAGCGGACGGGTGCAGGTGAACATCGAGTCGAGGTTGGTCTTGATGACCGCCTGCCACTTCTCGAAGCTCATCTTGTGGAAGGCGCCGTCGCGGGTGATGCCGGCGTTGTTCACGAGGATGTCGATCGGGCCGACCTCGGCCTCGATCTGCTTGATGCCGGCCTCGCAGGCGGCGTAATCGCCGACGTCGAACTTGAAGACCGGGATGCCGGTCTCGGCCTTGAAGGCGTTGGCGGCCTCGTCGTTGCCGCCGTAATTGGCGGCGACCTTGTAGCCCTTGGCCTGAAGACCCTTCGCGATGGCGGCGCCGATGCCGCGCGTTCCACCCGTGACGAGGGCGACGCGTTCCTGAGCCATGATTTCCTCCGTTTTTTGTTTGAATTTCGTCGAAACGCCCGGCGCGGCGCTCAAGCCCGCCGGGGGATGTCGCATTCTGCCGGCTGCCGTCACCGCCTGCACGGCATTTAAATTTCAGCGCCCTTCAAAGGCTTTTGGCTGAATTTTTCTTGAGGCGATGGGACGGGCGCTCCCGTCCCATCGCCGCGACGGCGCTCAGGGACGCTCGACGCACATCGCGACGCCCATGCCGCCGCCGATGCAGAGCGTGGCGAGGCCCTTCTTGGCGTCGCGGCGCTTCATCTCGTGCAGGAGGGTGATCAGGACGCGGGCGCCCGACGCTCCGATCGGGTGGCCGATGGCGATGGCGCCGCCGTTGACGTTCACCTTCGAGGTGTCCCAGCCCATGTCCTTGTTCACGGCGCAGGCCTGGGCGGCGAAGGCCTCGTTCGCCTCGATCAGGTCGAGCTCGGAAGCCTGCCAGCCCGCCTTTTCCAGCGCCTTGCGCGAGGCTGGGATCGGGCCTGTGCCCATCACCTTCGGGTCGACGCCGGCGGTGGCCCACGACTTGATGGTGGCGAGCGGGGTCAGGCCGCGCTTTTTCGCCTCGGAGGCCGACATCAGCACCAGGGCGGCGGCGCCGTCGTTGAGGCCCGAGGCGTTGGCGGCGGTGACGGTACCCTCCTTCGAGAAGGCGGGCTTCAGCTTGGCCATGCTCTCGAGGGTGGCGCCGTCACGGATGTACTCGTCGGTGTCGACGATGGTGTCGCCCTTGCGGCCCTTCACCGTGACGGCGACGATCTCGTCCTTGAAGCGGCCTTCCTTGCGGGCGGCCTCGGCCTTGTTCTGCGAGGCGGTGGCGAACTCGTCCTGCTGCTGGCGCGTGATCTGGAAGGCTTCCGCCACATTCTCGGCGGTGGTGCCCATGTGGTAGCCGTTGAAGGCGTCCCAGAGGCCGTCCTTGATCATGGTGTCGACGAGCTTGATGTCGCCCATCTTCTGGCCGCCGCGCAGGTACTGGGCGTGGGGCGACAGCGACATCGATTCCTGGCCGCCGGCGACGATGATCGTCGCGTCGCCATTGGCGATCTGCTGCATGCCGACGGCGACGGTGCGCAGGCCCGACCCACAGACCTGGTTGAGGCCCCAGGCGGTGGCCTTGTCCGGGATGCCGGCGCCGATGGCGGCCTGGCGGGCGGGGTTCTGGCCGGCGCCGGCGGTGAGCACCTGGCCGAAGATCACCTCGTCCACGTCGTCGGGCGAGACGCCGGCGCGCTCGAGCGCGGCCTTGATCGCGACGGCGCCGAGCTCGTGCGCCGGGGTCGAGCCGAAAGCGCCCGCGAACGAACCCACCGGGGTTCGAGCCGCTCCGACAATGACGATCTCTTCGCTGGCCATCTCGCTTGTCTCCTCACCGGGGCGCGGCTTCGCTCTTGTCGGCGTCCGCGCACTTGCCGTGCCTGACGGAAGAAAGCTCTGGCCCCGGCGATGTCAAGCAGCCTCGTGGCCGGAACGGGCATCTCACCCGGGTCAAACCCGCATCGATGCGCGAGAATGTGCGGGAAACCGGGTCAGATTGCTGTTTTCGTCGCGCTGCGAAAGCCTTAAGGTTGCCCATTGCGGATGGGCGGGCGCCGACGGGGCCGCGTTCTTGCGGGGCTTTGACGATGCGCGCCATCACGAACGCAGCGGGGAGTGCCGCGGGTATGGCGGACAACGGCAAGTCGCATCAGACCGTCATCAAGAAATACGCCAATCGCCGGCTCTATCACACCGGCACATCGACCTATGTCACGCTGGAGGATCTCGCGGGCATGGTGCAGAGCGGCGAGGATTTCGTCGTCTACGATGCCCGCTCCGGCGACGACATCACCCGTTCGGTCCTGACGCAGATCATCTTCGAGCAGGAGAACAAGGCGGGCGAGGACAATCTGCTGCCGGTGGCCTTCCTGCGCCAGCTGATCCGCTTCTACGGCGACAGCATGCGGATCATGGTGCCGAGCTTCCTGGAATTCTCGATGGCGAACTTCGCCAAGGACCAGGACGGCCTGCGCGAGAAATTCTCGCAGAGCTTCCAGAGCTTCGGGCCCGGGGTGTTCCAGCAGGCGCTGCAGGAGCAGGTGCGGGCCAACATGAGCTTCTTCGGCGACGCCATGAAGATGTTCACCGGCGGCTTCACGCCACCGGGGGCGAAGCCGGGCGCCTCGGTTCCGGCGACCACGGCCGCCCCGGCCTCGTCCGATTTCGACGATCTGAAGCGTCAGATGCTCGAGATGCAGGCCCGCCTCGACGCGCTCGCCAAGAAATAGCGCTTCGCTGGGGCCGTGCGCGGCTCCGAGCCCTCGTTCGATCGCGCTTTTTTCCGGCGAACCGGGTCCGGTTGGCCGGAGGGCACTTTGAGGCGGTAACCTTTTCGTAAGGATCGGCAAAGAAACCTTGCGATCGGCCTCGACCTTGCGCAGTTGTCTTCATACAGCGCGCGGAGGCGACGGCGATGGACCGGGTTGGGACGCAGGATGAGGGTGGGGCGGAGAATCCGTGCCGCGCTCTCGTCGTCGTCTCCCCGGGAGACGGCCGTGACGAGCCAGCCCGCCGGGCTTCTGGCGGGCGCCCGATGGCAGGCTTCCTGGCGCAACTGATCGTCGATACGAATCCGGCACTGCGGGTCGCGCGCTCGGAGCGGACGCGGACGGCCGTTGCGCTCTACGCACGGGTGGCAGGTGTCACTCGCGGGAGGCAGCGCGCCTGACGCGCCCGCCCCCGATTAGAATCTTACGTCAGTTAGCTGTCGGAGCGATCCGCCGCATGAGCGGCGCATCGTCGTTGCCCTTGCCGATCGCCGATAGTGTCGATGCCGGCGGCCTTAGCTATCAGGCCTCGGCCGACTTCACCTTGAGCACCTGACGGCCGCGATACATGCCGGTCTTCAGGTCGATGTGGTGCGGACGGCGCAGCTCGCCCGAATCCTTGTCCTCGACATAGGTCGGCGCCTTGAGGGCGTCGGCCGAGCGGCGCATGCCGCGCCGGGAGGGGGAGGTCTTGCGCTTCGGAACGGCCATCGGGGTCTTCTCAAGGCAAAAGCGGTGCTCTGACGGGCCGCCTTCGTCGAGGCAGACCGCCGGCACCGCGAATGGGACATCGGGTTCGAGGCGGGGCTTATACCCGCGCCGGTTCCGACTGGCTAGATGGGTTCGCGCGCCGCCGAATGCTGGATTCCGAGCCGGTCATGCGCTGCAGGAGATGGTCGAGCGAGACGGGACCGGGGCCGGCGACCCCGAGCCAGCCGAACAGCGCCATGTAGGCGACTTCCTCGAAACCGAGCAGCGTCTCCAGGGAATCGGCCTGATCGAGCTTGGCCGCGATGGTGGCGACGACCATCACGACGACCAGCATGGGCGCAGCGATCCGGGTGAACAGGCCGAGCAGCAGCAGAAGCCCGCCGACGAATTCCACGCCCGACACGAACGGCGTCATGACCTCCGGATACGGGATGCCCCATTCCGAGAAGTTCTGGATCATCTGCGGCAGGTTGTGGAGCTTGGTCCAACCGCTCCAGAGAAACACCCAGCCGACCACGATCCGCGCCGCGAGCGGCCCGAGGAAGAGCAGCGGCCGCGACAGCCGCTCCGGACTGTCGATGAAAGTTCGGACGATCGCGTTCACGGGGCTCTCCAGTCGCAAGGGGACGAGCCGGGCGGGCTCCGTGAGCCTATACGGACGCCGTCGGCGATCCGTTACGGCGCGCGATCGGATTTCCGCCGTTCAATCGCGGTTCAAGCACCGCCGTGCAGAACGCTGCGGCACGGCGATCACGATCCGCCGTCGGGAGACCCGTCCATGATGTCCATGTCCCTGCGCGCGCTGGCCCTTCTCGCCTGCCTTGCCGCCACACCCGTCCTCGCCCAGTCGGCGAGCCCCGCCACGCCCCCGATGAAGGCCTCCCCGTCCGCGGCACCCGCCGCCGCGCCGGCCAAGGATGCGGCCAAGGATTCCGCAAAGACCCCGCTGCTCGACCTGAACAGCGCCACCGCCGAAGAACTGAGCAAGCTCAAGGGCATCGGCGACGTCCGCTCCGCGGCGATCGTCAAGGGCCGCCCCTACAAGGGCAAGGACGAGCTGGTGCAGAAGAAGATCATCCCCGAGGGCGTCTATGCGGGGATCAAGGACCAGATCATCGCCAAGCAGAAGTAGTTTCTTGGGTTTTTCGCGCGGGGTTCGGTCCCCGCGCGCTTCCGCAAGGCTGCGCGACCGCGCACCCTTGTCCGCCCGATCCCGGCGGTGCTAGGCGCGGAAGACGCGCGGTCTTCGCGCACCAGCGCGAAACCATCGAAGTAGAATGCCAGCCCAACCGATCATCCGCCTGCACCGCGGCGACCTGCCTGCCGATTTCGAGCCCGGCAGCGCCATCGCCATCGACACCGAGACGCTCGGGCTCAACCCGCACCGGGACCGGCTCTGCGTCGTGCAGATCTCGCGCGGCGACGGGAATGCCGAAGTGGTGCAGATCCCCCTCGGCGGTCCGGATCCCACGAACCTCAAACGCGTCCTGGGCGATCCGAGCATCCAAAAAATCTTCCACTTCGCGCGGTTCGATCTCGCGGTGCTGTTTCGCGCGCTCGGCGTGATGCCGGGGCCGGTCTACTGCACCAAGATCGCCTCGAAGCTCGCCCGGACCTACACCGACCGGCACGGGCTCAAGGACGTGGTCCGCGAACTCGTCGGCGTCGATCTCTCGAAGCAGCAGCAATCCTCGGATTGGGGCGCCGAGACGCTGAGCCAGGCCCAGCTCGACTATGCGGCCTCCGACGTGCTGCATCTGCACGCCGCCCGCGACCGTCTGAACACGATGCTCGCCCGCGAGGGCCGCACCGACCTCGCCCAGGCCTGTTTCGACTTCCTGCCCACACGCGCGAAGCTGGACCTCGCCGGCTGGGCGGAGGCCGATATTTTCGCGCATACCTGACCCTGATGGGCCGTCCGCTGCATCGGCGGCGGCGCGCAGTCGTGCTTGCCAGAGCACGATGGCCTTGTTCGTGAGATCTTCGCCTTAAAGCCACACGGCCCGCCCATGTGCCGGCGCGCACCCGCCCGCGATTGATCATTCTTCGAAGTCGAGGCCATAACTTCGCCACCGCCCGTGGGCATGGCGGTTGCAGTGCCATGCCCCGACCGTCGGTGTGGGAGAGGACGCACTCGCGGACTTGAAGCCTCTCAGGAAGCCGATGCAGGTGGCCGACACCATCGAGACGTTCGCGGGCGCCGCCAACGAGAATGCGCGCCGCACGCGGGCGCATGGCCGCGCCGTGCGTCACTCCGCGCGGGTGCGGGTGCTGCGCCGGATCATCCCGGTCACGGCGGGAATCGCCGTGCTCGGCATCGCGGGCGTCGTACTCTGGAGCCCGTTCGCCGGCAGCATCCCCAGTGTCAGCATCGGCCCGGTCAGCGTCTCGGGCACCAAGGTGACCATGGAGAACCCGAAGCTCTCGGGCTTCAAGAAGGGCGAGCGCGGCTACGAGGTCACGGCCGATTCGGCGCTGCAGGACGTGCGCAAGCCGGCGCTGATCGAGCTTCAGGCCATGAAGGGCCATATCGCCACCGACGACAAGGGCGGCCTCGCCCATCTTGAGGCGAAGGGCGGCCTGTTCGATTCGAGCAAGGAATCGCTCACCCTCCACGACAACATCCGCCTCTGGACCGACAAGGGCGAGGAAGCCCGGCTCCAGTCGGCCTCCGTCGATTTCAAGGCCGGCTCGGTGAAGTCGTCCGAGACGGTAACGGTCACGGTGCCGAACGGCTCGGTCACCGCCGACAGCCTCGACGTGGTCGAGAGCGGCAAGGTGATCTCCTTCATCGGCAACGTCCACGCCCAGTTCCAGGGGACCGGCAAGGGGACGGACAAGACGAAGGCTCCCGCGGGCGGCGAGGCGTCCGAGCGCGTCCGCACCTCTGCGGCGGAGGCGCCGAAGGATGGCGCGGAGGTCCGGCCATGAGCGTGCGTGTGCTGGCCCTCATCCTGGCCCTCGGGCTGGCATTCGCCCCTGCGGCTCCGGTCGCCTTCGCGAAGGACGCCAAGGACAAGTCCGAATCGCCTCTCGGGGCCCTCGGCGGCAGCGGCAAGGAGCCGATCAAGATCGACGCCGACCGCCTCGACGTGTTCGACAAGGAGAACAAGGCGATCTTCGCCGGCAACGTCGTGGCGGTGCAGGGCGACGCCACCATCCGCTGCTCGGCGCTTACCGTGTTCTACAAGCGCGGCAAGGACAAGGACGCCAAGAAGACCGACAAGCCGGACGACAAGGGCGACGACGAGGCGGCCGGCAAGAGCCAGGCCGAGATGGCCGAGAACGGCATCCGCAAGGTCGATTGCGCCGGCCCGGTCACCGTCGTGCAGAAGGACCAGGTCGCCACCGGCGACAACGCCACCTTCGATCAGGTCGCCCGCCGCATCGTTCTGACCGGCAACGTCGTGCTGAGCCAGTGCCGCAACGTTACCCGCGGCTCGCGCCTCGTCTACGACATGGATTCCGGCCGCGCGAACATGGATCCCGGCAGCAACGGCCGCGTCTCGGCGATGTTCGTGCCCGGCGAAAAGGCCGATGCCGCCGGCGGCAAGGGTGCCTCCAAGGGTTGCGCGCAGCCGCCGGCTGTCGCTGGCAAGCCGAAGCCGGCGGAGGCCGCGGCACCGCCGCCCGAAAAGCCATCCGGCAAGACGCGGGCGCAGGCGAACTGAGCGTGACGGCCCTTCCGACAGTTCCGGCCGCGCTGCCGCTGCGTGCAGGCTCCGACGCGGGCGCCCTACCCCGCGCCGCGTCCTTCGTGCGCCGCCTGATCCGCCGCGGCGGCAAGCCCGCCGGACCGGCGCCCGAGGCCCGAGCGCTGCCGAGCGGCCCGATCGAAGCCGGCGGCGGCCCCGGCATCCTCCACGTCACCGGCCTGCGCAAGAGCTACGGCGCCCGCACCGTGGTGCACGAGGCCGGACTCACGGTACGCAACGGCGAGGCGGTCGGCCTGCTCGGCCCCAACGGCGCCGGCAAGACCACGATCTTCTACATGATCACCGGGCTGGTGCCGGCCGACCGCGGCCATATCAGCCTCGACGGCATGGAGATCACCCACCTGCCGATGTACCAGCGCGCGCGCCTCGGCATCGGCTACCTGCCCCAGGAAGCCTCGATCTTCCGCGGGCTCACGGTCGAGGACAACATCCGCGCCGTGCTCGAAGTCGCGGAGCCCAACCGCAAGGAGCGCGCCCGCAAGCTCGACTCGCTGCTGGAGGAGTTCGACATCGCGCGCCTGCGCAAGTCGCCCTCGATCGCGCTGTCCGGCGGCGAACGGCGGCGCTGCGAGATCGCCCGCGCGCTCGCCTCCTCGCCGACCTTCATCCTCCTCGACGAGCCCTTCGCCGGCATCGACCCGATCGCGGTGGGCGACATCCAGGACCTCGTCGGCCACCTCAAGCGCCGCGGCATCGGCGTGCTCATCACCGACCACAACGTCCGCGAGACGCTGGGCCTGATCGACCGCGCCTACATCGCCCATTCCGGCCGCATCCTCACCGAGGGCACGCCCGAGCAGATCGTGGCGAACCCGGATGCGCGGCGGCTGTATCTGGGCGAGGACTTTCGCCTTTGACGACCGCGGCTTCGAAGGCGGGTTTAGGCCGGTTGCCTCGGTGTTTCTCACACACGCTCGTCATTCCGGGGCCGCGTAGCGGAGCCCGGAATCCAGATCCGCCGCGTGTGCCGAACATGGCTCCGTCGGCGGCTCTGGATCCTGGGTTCGCCTGCGGCGCCCCAGGATGACGACGCGCGTGTCGTCGACCACCTGAACAGCGATGTATCGCTCGGGATCCGAGGCCCTGCGTAGGGCTCTCCGCTAACGCCTCGCGAACCAAGATCACGGCGGCCCGCACCGGTCTGCGTGGCGGCAAGCCTTTCTTGAGAGATCCGGGCGGAATCTCGCCTGCACCCGTGCTTCGTGGACGAGACGGCGGTGCCTGTGGCCGTGCTGCCGCCATGCACGGCATTCACGGTTCCACGGTACAAACACGCTTTGACGCGCGGTGCCGTTGGGTCTAAGCCTTGAAGAGTTAGAAGAAGCAAGAATTGTGCCGACAGCCGATCCGGCTCGCTCGCTGCCGGATCTCGTTCGTTCCACAACGGAGAATCGGGCTTCGCGATGAGTCTGCTGCAACGGCTCGAGATGCGTCAGGGCCAGGCCCTGGTGATGACGCCGCAGCTTCTGCAGGCGATCAAGCTGCTGCAGCTCTCGCAGCTCGATCTCGCAGCCTATGTCGATGCCGAACTCGAACGCAATCCGCTGCTGGAGCGCATCGAGGGCGAGCCGGCCTCGGCCCATGACCAACCCGAGCCGGCGGCCGAGGCCGACGTCGCCTATGACCGCGAGCCGTCGGAGCCCGGCGAGACCGAGTCGTGGCTCGCGAGCGACCTGAGCCAGAGCTCCAGCGAGATGGAGGGCGTCCTCGACACGCGCCTCGACAACGTCTTCGCCGACGAGAACCCGATGCCGCGCGAATCCGGGTCGGGCGACCAGCTCTCGCTGACGCCCGCACCCTATGGCAGCACCGGCGGCAGCTTCGACGGCGAGCTTCCCGATTTCGAGGCGAGCCTCACCGCCGAGATCTCCCTGCGCGAGCACCTCGTCGCCCAGCTCGACCTCGCGACGCGCGATCCGCAGGACCGGCTGATCGGCGGGTTCCTGATCGATGCCGTCGACGAGGCCGGCTACTTTCGCGAGTCCCTCGATCTCGTCGCCGAGCGCCTCGGCGCGCGCCTCGACCGCGTGGCGCGGGTGCTCCGGCTCGTCCAGACCTTCGATCCGCCGGGCGTCGCCGCCCGCGACCTCGCCGAATGCCTGGCAATTCAGTTGCGCGAACAAAACCGGTTCGATCCGGCGATGCAGGCGCTGGTCTCGCGCCTCGACCTCGTGGCCAAGCGCGATTTTCCCGCGCTGCGCCGGCTCTGCGGGGTCGACGACGAGGATCTCGTCGAGATGCTCTCGGAGATCCGCCGGCTCGACCCGAAGCCCGGCCGGGCCTTCGGCGCCCATGCCGTCGAGGTGCTGATCCCGGACGTGTTCGTGCGCGCCGCGCCGGACGGCTCCTGGCTGATCGAGCTGAATTCCGAGACGCTGCCGCGGGTCCTGGTCAACCAGAGCTACTATGCCCGGGTGTCGAAGGGTGCGGTTGCCGAGGGCGACAAGTCCTTCCTCTCGGAATGCCTGCAGACCGCGAACTGGCTGACCCGCTCGCTTGAGCAGCGGGCGCGCACCATCCTTAAGGTCGCCACCGAGATCGTGCGCCAGCAGGACGCGTTCTTCGTGCACGGCGTGGCGCATCTGCGCCCGCTCAACCTCAAGACGGTCGCCGAAGCCATCGGCATGCACGAGTCGACGGTCTCGCGGGTGACCTCGAACAAGTCGATCGGCACCAGCCGCGGCACGCTGGAGATGAAGTACTTCTTCACCGCCGCGATCCCCGGCGCGGCCGGAGCGGCCTCGCATTCTTCCGAGGCCGTCCGCCACCGCATCAAGCAGCTCGTCGACGCCGAGGCCGGCGACGTACTCTCCGACGACGCCCTGGTGCAGCGCCTGCACGGCGAGGGTATCGAGATCGCCCGGCGCACGGTGGCGAAGTACCGCGAATCCCTGCGGATTCCCTCCTCGATCGAGCGCCGCCGCGAGCGCTCGGCGCAGGTCGCGTCGCACACGGCGCATTGAGCCCGGTGGCCGAGCCTGCGGAGGCTGGTGCCGGCCACCGGGGCCGGGGCGGGAAGAGCCGATGGACCGTCGGATCCCCGACCGATCCGGCTCCACCTCCGTTTGACTCGGGCTCGCGCCCTTCCTAACTCTGATCGACTTTGGTCGATCGGAGACGTTCATGGCGGGTCTGCGGGTTACGGGTCACGGCGTCGACCTCGGCGAGGCGCTGCGTGGCCGCGTCGACGACCGAATGGCCGCCACGCTCTCGAAGTACCTCGACAGCCACATGAGCGGCTCCTGCACGGGCCACGTCACGCTCCGGCGCGACGGCACCGGCTATCGCACCGATTGCGTCCTGCACCTCGTCTCGGGGCTGACCCTGGAAGCCTCCGGCGGCGCCCACGACCCCTACGCGAGCTTCGAGCAGACCGCCGACAAACTCGAGAAGCGCCTGCGCCGCTACAAGCACCGCCTCAAGGACCACGGCGCGGCGAACCACAACGGCGGCCGCAGCCCGGCGGATATCGAGGCGGCCTATGCCGTCATCGCCGCACCGCCGGACGAGGAGCACGACGAGCTCCCCTCCGAGGAGGAGGCGCACCCGCCCGTCGTCGCCGAGAGCACCAAGACCCTGCGGCGGCAGTCCGTCAGCGAGGCCGTGACCGCCCTCGACCTCACCGGCGCGCCCGTCGTGGTCTTCGTTCACGCTGGCACCGGCCGCATCAACGTCGTATACCGGCGTGGTGACGGCGCGATCGGTTGGGTCGATCCGCCGGACCGGGCCTGATCGGGGCGACGTCCCCGCTCTCGCCGAGGAACGCCGCCGCGAGGCGGCCGATTGAAGATCGGGGCTTTTGGCGCATTCGGTGCCGGCCCCACCGCTCGGGACTGGATCTCCGGTCCCGGGTTTCGTCGATGGGACAACGGTCCTTCATGCCAGTTCTGGAATTCCTGAGTCCGGATTCGGTGATCCCGAATCTGAGGGCACGGGCCAAGAAGCAGATCCTGCTGGAGCTCGCGGCGCAGGCCGCCCGCCGGCTCCCCCTCCTCGACGAGCGCGAGATCTTCGAGACGCTCCTGCAGCGCGAACGGCTCGGCTCCACCGGCATCGGCGACGGCGTCGCCATTCCCCATGGCAAGCTCGCCCAGCTCGACCGCCTGTTCGGGCTGGTGGCGCGGCTGGAGAAGCCCACGGATTTCGAGGCGCTCGACGGCCAGGGGGTCGACGTCGTGTTCCTCCTGCTCGCCCCCGAGAATGCGGGCGCGGACCACCTGAAGGCGCTGGCCCAGGTGGCGCGCATCCTGCGCGAACCCGGCATCCTAGAGCGCATCCGCAATGCCCGCGACGGCAATGCGCTCTACGCGCTGCTGACCAACCGGTCGGCCTCGCAGGCGGCGTGATCGAGAGGATGGGGGCATCCTTGGCAGGACGAAGCAGACATCCGATCGCGAGCCTTTTGGCGATCGGTCTGGTCGCGGGCACGGCATCGTTCGCCCGGGCTCAGGGCGAGGCGGCCTGCGCCCGCGACGTCCTCATCGCGAATTCGATGCAGCGCCAGGCGCTCGACCAACTCGAAGGGGCCGGTGACGACCAGGCCGGGCAGTGCCGCGTCTGGCGTCGCCACGTCGACACGATGCGGCGCATCGCCGGCGTCTACGGCCGCTGCCTGTCGGGCCCCGAGCGCAAGGAAAAGCTCGCCCAGGTCCAGGGCTCCGAGAGCGAATTCGGCGGCCTCGTGCGCAGCCGCTGCAAGGGTCTCTGAGCGAAGCGGCGACGCGGCTTTCCCGGGCGTCGCCACCTGCCCCCCGCCGCCGCCCCTTGCACCCGACGCCCGTGCCCCTCAGAACGCGCCCATGCTGCGCGTCAACGACCTCTCCTACCGCATCGGCGAACGGCTGATCCTCGATGCGGCGACCTTCGCGATTCCCGATGGGGCGCGCGTCGGGCTCGTCGGCCGCAACGGTGCGGGCAAGACCACGCTGTTTCGCGCGATCCTGGGCGAGCTGCCGGTCGATGGAAAGTCGGTGTCGATGCCGAAGGGCATGCGCATCGGCGCGGTGGCGCAGGAGGCGCCGGCCGGCCCCGAAACCCTGCACGCGGTCGTGCTCGCGGCGGACACGGAGCGCTCGCGCCTGATGGCCGAGGCCGAGGGGGCCGACGGCATCCGACGGGCCGAGATCGAGACGCGGCTGGTCGATATCGGCGCGCATTCGGCGCCGGCCCGCGCGGCGGCGATCCTGCACGGCCTCGGCTTCGATGCGGCGGCGCAAGGACGGCCCTGCGCCGACTTCTCCGGCGGCTGGCGCATGCGCGTGGCGCTCGCCGCCGTGCTGTTCTCCGAGCCCGACCTTCTGCTGCTCGATGAGCCGACGAACTATCTCGACATCGAGGGCACGATCTGGCTCTACGACTATCTGGAGCGCTATCCGCGCACCGCGATCATCATCAGCCACGACCGCGACCTGCTCGACGAATGCGTCGACCACATCCTGCATCTCGACCGGGGCAAGCTCACGATCTACCGCGGCGGCTACACCAGCTTCGCCCGGCAGCTCTCGGAGAAGCGCGTGCTGCAGGCCAAGGCCAAGGCGAAGCAGGACGTCGAGCGGGCGCATCTCCAGAGCTTCGTCGACCGCTTCAAGGCCAAGGCGACCAAGGCCCGGCAGGCGCAATCGCGCATGAAGCGCCTCGCCAAGATGGAGCCGATCGCGGCGCTCCTCGAAGACGACGTGCCGGTGATCCACCTGCCGAGCCCGGAACGCCCGCTCTCGCCGCCGATCGTCGCCATGGAGCGGGTGCAGGCGGGCTACGGCGAGCGCGTGGTGCTGTCGGGCCTCAACCTCAGCCTCGCTCCGGATGATCGCGTCGCGCTGCTCGGCGCCAACGGCAACGGCAAGTCGACCTTCTGCAAGCTGATCGGCGGACGGATGCCGCCGCTCTCGGGCGAGATGAAGCGCTCCTCCAAGATGGAGGTGGCGTATTTCGCGCAGCACCAGCTCGACGAGCTGCGGCCCGCCGAGAACGCGGTGGCCCATGTCCGCGACCTGATGCCGGACGCCCCCGAGGCCCGCGTGCGCTCGGCCGCCGCCCGGCTCGGCTTCCCGGCCTCCAAGGCCGACACCCCGGTCGAGAAGCTCTCGGGGGGCGAGAAGGCGCGGCTGCTGATGGGGTTGGCTGCTTTTGCCGGACCCCACCTCCTCATCCTCGACGAGCCCACCAACCACCTCGACATCGAGAGCCGGCAGGCGCTGGTCGAAGCGATCAACGATTACGAGGGGGCGGTCATCCTGGTGAGCCACGACCGCTTCCTGATCGAGGCCTGCGCCGACCGGCTCTGGATCGTCGCCGACGGCTCGGTGAGGAATTTCGACGGCGACATGGACGATTATCGCCGCCTCGTCCTCGCCGGCCCGGAGCGCGCCGAGGACCGCTCGGCGGAGAGCGCCGGCGGGAAGCAGGCCGAGGCCCGCCGCTCCGCCGTCGAGCGCCGCGCCACGCTCGCGCCGCTCCGCAAGAAGCTGGAGGCGACCGAGGCGCGCATGCAGAAGCTCTCGGCCGCCATCGGCAAGATCGACGCGGCCCTCGGCGACGGCACGGCCTTCCTCAAGGACGCCGCCAAGGCCGGCGAGCTCGCGAAGATGCGCGCAGACGCGGCCACCGCGCTGGAGCGCGCGGAGGAGGAATGGCTGGACTTGAGCACGGAGATCGAGGCGGCGGCGTGAATCGCCGCATCCGATCCGGGTTCGCGCGCACTGGTGTCGAATCCCGCCGTCATTGCGAGCCGAAGGCGAAGCAAGCCAGGGCCGCTACCCGGACGTTGCGGTCCTGGCCCTGGGTTGCTTCGCTGCGCTCGCAATGACGGAAGCGGGTCCGATCGCCGGTCGAGCCCGGACGCCGATCAATAATTGATCTGCAGCTGACCTCGAAAAATGTCGCCCTCGGCGCGGCCGAAGCGGCGTTCGTCGGCTTCGCGGCGGCGCATCTTGGCGTAGGCGATGGTCAGCTCGACCTGCTTGATCGGCTGGAATTCGAGGCCGACTTCGAGCTCGTCGGTCTCTAGCCGCGGCGTGTTGGTGCCGACCTTCCAGCCGCCGTCGTAATGCTGGGCGCGGATGTAGGGGTAGAACGGGCCCACCGGCGAGTCGTCGACCTTGTACATCGCCTGGATGTAGCCGCCTTCGAGCCCCTTGCTCTGGATCGTCCGGGTGGCGACGTCGAATTCCGGTCCGACGCCCCAGTTCCATTCGGCCTGGATGCCGAAGGGCTGCGGGTACAGGATCGCGTGGAGGCCGAGGCGCGCATCCTCGAAATCCGTGGTGCCGATGGCGGTCGTCGTGCCGGCGCGGACCTCGGGCCGGAACCGGTTGTGATAGGCCGAGGCGCCGAGTTCGAGCACCTGGCCCTTGGCCCAGCCGCCGAGCCCGTCGAGTTCGAACGGCCAGGTCACCATGCCGGCGACCATCAGGCTGTCGTTCTGCTCCACCCGGTTGATGGTCTGGCCGTTGTAGATGCCGACGCCGAAGGCGCCGTAATTGCCGAACAGCTTCTGGCCGCCCTTGGCGAGGCGGTCCCAGATCGCCTGGACGTGCCACGGCGTGTAATAGGCGGTGATGCCGATGTCGCGCTCGCCGGGGATCGCGCTGTTGATCGCGTCCGAGCGGTCGAGCGTCAGGCGGTTCTGCGAGGATTGCAGGTTCTCCCAGCCGTAGGGCACCTTCTGCTGGCCGAAGCGCAGCTTGGTCCGGCGCTCGTCGTCGAGGAAGACGTCGGCGAAGGCGTCGCGCAGCTGCGCGAAGTGCAGGCGCTGCTCGGAGCCGGCCTGATTGTTCACGCTGACCGCGAAATCGGGCTGCAGGTAGAGGAAGACGCGCTCGTGGATGTCGCCCTGGATGATCAGGCGCACCCGGCGGAAGGTGAAGTTGTTCTTGTCGGTGATGCCGCCGTCATGGACGGAGCGCAGGCGCGATAGGCCAGCCGGCGCGGAGCGGTCGCCGGCGATGAACTCGTTGCCGCGCAGCTGGGTGTAGCCGCGGATCTGGATCCGCTCGAACCAGGTCTTTGGCCTGCCGTCCGGCTTGTCGACCAGCGGGTCGTAGTCCGGCGGCACGATCGCGGGCCACCAGGTCTCCGGGTCCTCGATGACGAAGGGGTGCTCGGCGGCGTGTTCGGCGGCGGTCTTTTGGTGTTTCGGCGGCGAAACCGCCGACACCACTGGCCGTCCGGCGGCCGGGACGGTGCCGGCATCGGTGTTCCGGGCGGTCAGGACCATGCCCCGGGGCCCGCGACGCGGGGCGGCCGCCTGTCGCGTGTTGGCGGCCTGCGCGGCGACGAGCGCCTTCAGCTCGTTGATCTGCTTCTGCAGCTCCGCGACCGTCTGCGCCTGGGCGCCGGCGGACGGCAGCGTCAGGGCGCTCAGGCCCAGCGTCGCCGCAAAGATGTGCTGTTTCATCGCTCGGTCTTTCTTCGGCTAACCTTGGAACCTGCGCGACAGAGCAGGTGAATGCCGCGCCGCGTCTGATGCCGGCACCGAAGATCGCGGTTGCAAGCATTCATGGCGGCCAACTAGCATTGCGGCCGGAACCGAGAAAGTGGACTCAGAGTTGTTCGGAGTGTGTGTCTCATCGAAACCATAGTGATTTTGATCGATATAGTGCGGAATCGATCTAAGTAATCGTATTCGATGTCGTAAGCTCGTCATAATGCTTTTGTGTAGGGATTATGACGTGCGGATAACCGTGGAGGTCCGTGCCGGACGGGCGCCGAAGTGGCGGAGCTCGGCATCGCCTGGAGCCGTTGCCGGCGCGGGCGGCACAAACCTCCGGCTCCGGCGTTGTCGCGCGATCTCCGCCACGCGAGCCAGCCATGCGCGAAACGCCGAACCGCCGATTCACCCGGTCAGCAGGACCCGCCGCCAAGGCGCTCGCCCTGTTGCCGCTGGCGGCCGCCGGCGCCTGGATCGCGGCGAGCCACCTCCGGCGGAACCGGCCGGCCCTGCCGCCGGCCCTGTCGGGCCGCCGACGCGTGTTGCGCACCAAGGCCGGCGCGGTGAGCTTCTACGCCTCCGACACGCGGGCCGGCGTGCCGCTTCTGCTGATCCACTCGGTCAACGCCGCCGCCAACGCCTACGAGGTCCGGCCGCTCTACGAGCATTATCGCACGCGCCGTCCGGTCTACGCCCTCGACCTGCCGGGCTTCGGCTTCTCGGAGCGCTCGGACCGGAGCTACACGCCGCGCCTGATGACCGATGCGATCCACGCCATCACGGCCGAGATCCGCAACCGGCACGGCGGCCCGGCGATCGACACCCTCGCCCTGTCGCTGCCGAGCGCCTACCTCGCCCGTGCCGCGCTCGAGCGCCCCTCCGACTATGCCAGCCTCGCGATGATCAGCCCGCCGGGCTTCGACGACCGGCTCTCGGGCTTCGGGCCGGACGGCTGCGACCGCCGAAAGCCGCTGGCGCGCGAGATCGTCGGCTTCCCGCTCTGGGGGCGCCCGCTCTTCGACGCCCTCGTGAGCCGGCCGAGCATGCGCTACTTCCTGGAGCGGACCTGGGGCTCGAAGGATATCGACGAGGGCCTGCTCGAATACGACCAGCTCTCCGTGCGCCAGCCCGGCGCCGAATACGCACCGTTCTCGTTCCTGTCCGGCTATCTGTTCCCCACCGACGTCACCCGGCTCTACGAAAAACTGCGGCTGCCGGTCTGGATGCTGCGCGGGGCGCGCGGCGACTTCGTCGATTACGACCGGATCGGCGAGGCGGTGGCCCGGCCGAACTGGACGGTGCGGCGGCTCCCCACCGGCGCCTTCCCGCACTTCGAAGACGGGAAAGCGGTTTTCCAACTCTACGATGATTTCCTGCGCCGGATCGGCTGAGCTCCGGCGGTCGCGCAACCTATGGGGCGCTGTATTCCTGCACCGCCCGAGCGAATTCCGGAGGTGGTGACTTGCTGGCGCTCGGTTGTCTCATGATGATCGAACGCGAATCGCTTCATGCGGGCAGGATGCGATCATGCGTGAAGTCATGGGAGGCCGCATCCGGCAGACGGACAGCGCCGTCGGGGTCTTGCGTCTTCTGCTGATCCTGTCGCTGACCGGTCCGATGGTGGTTCTCGCCTTCGTGACGTTTCAGGGCCGGACGCTGTTACTCGACAATGCGACGAACCGTACCACCCGCATGGCGGAGCTCCTGGCGCAGCAGGTCTCGTCGGCCTTCGACGGCTACAACGTCGCCCTGAGCCGGATCGAAGAACATCTCGTGCACAGCGAGGGCGCCTTTCAGGAGCAGCCGCTGCACGAATACCTCGCCGAGATCGACCGGGACATGAGTACCGTCGACGGCCTCGTGATCGTGGGCGAGGACGGGAAGGCCCTCGCCCACAGCCGGTATTTCCCGGTTCCCAAGACCTATATCGGCGACCGCGACTACATCCGGAGCGTGACGGCCGCGCCCGAGGTCGATGCCGCCGGGCGCGACAGCCACGTCCTGCTCCAGGGCCGGGATGGCCTCACGCTCGGCCTGCCCGTGCGCAGCCGCTTCTCGCAGAAGGTCGTGCTGCCGGCCTCCCGGGCGCGACGCGACCTCACGGGCCAGATCGCCGGCACCTTCATCGTCTCGATCTCGCAACGCTACTTCGAGGACTTTTTCCGTGCTCTCGCGCTGACGCCGAGCGACCGGGTGGCGCTGGTCCGGGCGGATTCGCGCGTACTGGTTCAGATTCCGGCGTCACCCGGCCGTCCGTCGATCGACCCGCAGGAGACCGGCACCCTCGACGCCGTTGCCCTTGCCGCGAACGACGCGAACCTCGCGCGCCGCCTCGACGAGGGCACGATCGACTACGTCTCGCCCCTCGACGACGCGCGGCGGATCTCGGGCTTCCGCAAGGTCGACGGCTACCCGATCTATGTCGAAGTGGGCTTCGCCGTCGACGGCGTCCTGACGCCGTGGCGGCGGCAGGCGGCGATCAACCTCGTCATCGCGGTGCTCGCCACCCTCGTGCTGTTCACCGTCACCCGACTCGCCCTCCGGAAGACGCGCGACGAGGCCGCGATGCACGGGCTGATGCTCGCGGAGGCGCGTCAGCGCATCGAAGCGGAATCGGCCCTGCGGCAGGCGCAGAAGATGGAGGCGCTCGGCCAGCTCACCGGCGGCATCGCCCACGACTTCAACAACCTGCTCAACATCGTCCTGGTGAACCTCGAACTGGCGGCCAAGCGTTTGGGCGACCGCCAGGGACCCGATCTCGATCGGCTCGACGGCTACGTGAAGAGCGCCACGCAGGGCGCCGAGCGCGGCGTCGCACTGACCCGGCGGCTGCTCGCCTTCGCCCACCGCCAGGAGGTGGCGCCCGGCCCCGTGAAGATCCCGGACCTCGTGACCGGGCTCGTCGACCTCCTGGGGCAGGCGGCCGGGGCGCGGGTGCGGATCACCCTCGACACGCCGCGGGGCCTGCCCGCCGTCCTCGCCGATCCGAACGAGCTCGAGACGGCGCTCCTCAACCTCGTGGTCAACGCCCGCGACGCCATGCCGGAGGGCGGTCGCATCCACATCGCCGTGCGGGAGGACGGCACCTCACCCCGTCACCTCGTCCTCTCGGTGAAGGATACGGGCTGCGGCATGGACGCAGCGATGCTCACGCGCGTCACCGAGCCGTTCTTCACCACCAAGGAGCTCGGCAAGGGCTCCGGCCTCGGCCTCGCCATGGTCGAGCGCTTCGCCACCCAATCCGGGGGACGCCTGACGCTGGAGAGCCGCCCCGGCCAGGGTACGACCGTGGAGATTTTCTTGCCGGTGGCGTGAGCGCAACGCGGCGCCTTACGCCTTCGGGATCTCGGCTGCGATCAACTCGGGCAGGGGCGGCAGCCGCGAGAGCCGGATCGCGATCAGGAGGGCCAGAACGTAGAGCCCCCCGAAGAAGCCGGCCACGCCCGGCCAGCCGGCATGGGCGAAGAACCAGCCCCCCGTGGTGCCGAGCACGGAGGAGCCGAGATAGTACAGGCACAGGTAGATCGAGGAGGCCTGGGCGCGGTCGGTCATGGCGCGCCGGCCGATCCAGCTCGACGCCACCGAATGCGCGCCGAAGAAGCTGATCGTGATGACGACGATGCCGGCGATGATCGCGATCAGATTGTCGGACAGCGTCAGCCCGATGCCGCCGAGGCCGAGCAGGATCGCGAGCCACAGCACCTTGCGCCGCCCGAGCCGGCTCGCGATCTCGCCGGTGATCGCCGAACTCGCCGTGCCGGCGAGGTAGACCACGAAGATCGCGCCGATGGCGGTCTGGCTCAGCGAGAACGGCGGTTCGAGCAGGCGGAAGCCGACGTAGTTGTAGACGCAGACGAACCCGCCCATCAGCAGGAAGGACTCGGCGAACAGCCAGGGCAGCCCGGCATCGTTGAAATGATGCCCGAAGCTTGCCGGCACCTCGCGCCAGCGCATCCGGTGCGCTTTGAAGTGTCGCGAGGCGGGCAGGGCAAACTGGAAGGCGACGGCCGCCAGGAGCGCCAGCACGCCGATCAGCCCCAGTCCCAGCCGCCAAGAGGCGTGGTCGGCGATGATGCCGGCCAAGAGCCGTCCGACCATGCCGCCGAGCGCGTTGCCGCCGATCAGGAGGCCCATGGACAGGCCGATGGCGCGGCCATGCATCTCCTCGCCGAGATAGGCCATGGCCACCGCCGGCAGCCCGCTCGCGGCAATGCCCGTCAGCGCGCGCAGCAGCAGGAAGCCGTGCCAGCTCGGCATCATCACGGCGGCGATGGTGAGGAGGGCGGAGGCGAACAGCGAGACCGCCATCACCGGCTTGCGGCCGATGACCTCGGAGAGGGGGCTGACGATCAGCAGGGAAACCGCCAGCGTCGCACAGGGCAGCGACAGGGCGAGGCTGCTCTCGGCCGGCGAGACGTGGAAGGCGTCGGCAAAGACCGGCATCAGCGGTTGCACGCCGTAGAGTACGGCGAAGGTCGAAAACCCGGCGGCGAAGAGGGCCAGGGTGGTGCGGCGGAAGTCCGGCGTCCCGGCCTCGATCAACCGGTGGGGCGCCTCGTCCATCGTTTTCGGCCGTCCTGTTCCTGTCGCGGCGGCGAGGATCCCCCACCAATACCCCCTCGTCCCAAGGTGCCCGCGTGAGCGGGTCTCGAAGGAGGGCCCCAGACATCGCAGGGCTGGCTGGAGCCCTCCCTCGAGGCCTCCGCTTCGCTCCGGCACCTCGGGATGCGGGGTGTTGGTGGGATAGGTCTTCCGGCGTTGCGGGCGCCTACCGCTAAACTGGCCTCTCATATCCGCACGATCAGGGGAGCGCGCACAAGGCGGACCCGCCATTGCCGCATGCCCCCTCAAACGAGACCGGCCCGCATCTCTGCGGGCCGACGATCGTTCGTTCAGCGCGGCGGTGCCGGCGGCGGCGGTGCCTGCTGATCCGCCTGTTGCTGGAGCAGCGGCGTGATCCGGCGGACGGTGACGCGGCGGTTCTCGCGGTTGGCGTCCTGGGTGTTCACCTTCAGGTACTGCTCGCCGTAGCCCTGGGTGGTCAGGTTCTCGGGCGGCACCTGGAAGGATTGCGTCAGGATCGTCGCCACCGACTGAGCGCGGCGGTCGGAGAGCGAGAGATTGTCGACGTCGGCGCCCACCGCATCGGTATAGCCCTCGATCAGGAACACCTCCTGCGGGTTGGCCTGGACCGTCTGGTTGATCGCGTCGGCGATGTTCTTGAGCTGCCGCCCCTGTTCCGGCGTCACCGTGAACGATCCCGAATCGAAGGTGATCGTATTGATGTCGACGCTCGGCATGCGGGCGCGCAGCTGCGGGCTGTAGCGCACCTGATCGAGCGTGTAGCGGCGGTCGATCGCCATCACTGGCGGGGCCGAGAGAGCCCCGTACACGGCGCGGGCATCGGCCCGCTCGTAATCGACGACATAGCGGTCGCGCGGGATGCGGATGTCCGGTGGGGGCAGGTCGACCACGTCGTCGTAGATCGGGCGCGGGCCGCCGGGGCCGTAGCTGTTGTTGATCAGGATGACCTCGCGGCCGTCGCGGAAGCGGCGCGAGCGGCGCACGAGCCGACCGTCGTCGTCGACGATGGTGATGATCTGTTCGCCGCCCGGACGGTCGACATAGCTGTAGGTTTCGCTGCCGCGACGCTCGCTGCGATAGCCGCGCCGGTCGAGATCGCGGAAGCGCTCGTTCTCGTCGTGGCGGATGTAGTAGTTGTCGCGGTCGCGCACGATGATGCGGCCGGGCTCGCGATAGTAGCTGCGCCCGTCGACTTCGTATTCGCGGCGGTCACGCCGAACCCGGTCGTAATCGCGGATGTCGTCGTCCTCGCGGCTGTCGCGGAAGCCTCCGGGGATGTAGCCGGGGCGTCCGGGTGCGTTGAAATTGTCGCGCGGGCCGCCGCCACGACGATCGTAGCCGTCGCGGCGATCGTCGTCGTTGCGGCCGTCGCGCCGGTCGCCATCGCGTCGGTCGCTGTCGCTGCGGCCATCCCGGCGATCGTTGTCGAGGCCGGGACCGCGGCGGTCCCCGTCACGACCGGCTGCGCCCGGTTGCTGCCCCGGCTGGAGCTGGTTCTGCTGCAGCGTGTTCGGCTGCTGGCCCGGCGGCACCTGCCCCGGCTGAGCCGGATTGGGCTGGACTTGCCCGGGACCGGGCTGGCCCGGCTGCCGCCGCTGGTTCGGATCCTGGCCCGGCGCTGCGCCCAGCTCGCCTCCAGGCGCAACACCCGGCTGACCGGGCGCGGTACCCGGCTGTACGGTGTTGGGCTGCTGGCCCGGCGGCGTGAACGGACGGCCCGGCACGCCGGGACGCTGGTTCGGGGCGGCATTCGGAGCCGCGCCCGGCGGCGTGCCCGGTGGCGTCGCCGCGTTCGGTTGGGCCGGCTGCTGGCGGTTCTGCGGCGCAGGCGCCTGCGGATCGGCCGGACGGCCGGGCTGTGTCGTCGTCGGAGGAGCGGCGGCCGGGGGCGTCGGTGCGTCCGGGGCACGGCGCTGGGCGGGCGTGGGAGCCGTCTGCGGCTGTGCGGCAGGCGGCGTCGCCGGCGCGGTCGGGCGCGTCGGTGCGGTCCGCGTCGGCTCCTCGCTCGACGGAGGGGTCGGCCGCGTCGGCTGGGCGGGTGCGGTGGGACGCTCGGGCGCCTCGCGCCCTGCGGGGGCCTGACGCGGCTCGGGCCGCTCGCGCGCAGCCGGCGGTGTCGTCGGCTCGGGACGTTCGCGAGCGGCAGGCGCCTGACGGGGTTCCGGACGCTCGCGCGCCGCTGGTGGCGTTGCCGGCTCCGGGCGTTCGCGGGCAGCCGGTGCCTGACGGGGTTCGGGGCGCTCACGCGCGGCCGGCGGCTCCGGCCGTTCACGGGCGGCGGGTGCCTGACGCGGCTCGGGGCGCTCGCGTGCCGCAGGTGCCTCGGGACGTTCGCGAACGGCCGGGGCCTCCGGCCGTTCACGGGCGGCAGGCGCCTGACGCGGCTCGGGTCGCTCGCGGGCCGCCGGGGCTTCCGGACGCTCGCGCGCCGCCGGCCCGCCACCGCCGCGCTCCGGACCACCGCCGCCACCACGCGGGCCGCCGCCGCCGCCGCGTCCGGCCGGGCCATCCTCACCGAGCTGTGCCAGTTCCATCCGGGCGGATGGAGCTTCGCCGGCGGAGCGTGCCCAGGACGGCGCGTTCAGAATCAGCGCCGGCAGAATCGTGCCGGTCAGAAGCAGCGAGCGGGTCATCCGCATTCAGTCACCTTCGTCCAAAGCCGTCGAAACCCGATCGGGGCTTCCGAACGGTGTCCGTGCGATATGGTTCCGAATTCGAAGGCGTCAAATCGCGGGAGGCCTCGGCCCGATGCGGGTGAGCCGGATCGCGAGCCGAAGACATGTCGTCGTTTTAGGGGCTTGGCTCCGCGTCGGCGGGTGCGGCCGGGCGTGTCCGATTAAGGCCATGCGACCGGCCCTCAAGGCGCGCCGGTGCGGGCCGGGACCGGAATCATCGACGGCTCGATCACCCGGACGTTCGTGCGGTCCTGGTTCGCCTTGGCCACGGCGAGTGCGGCATCGACCGGGCCGGCCGTGCCAGTGGCCGCGACGTCGGGTCCGGTGCGGCTGGCTGCGTCGGCCGCGAGTTCGGCGGCGGTCTTGTCGGCCCGGCCGACCAGGGTCAGACGCACCTTCGGCGGCCGCGACAGGCGTTCCGCCTGCATCGGCGTCACGAAGATGTCGCCCTTGTGCCGGACCAGCATGCTCTCGGCCTTGGCGAGCGACTGCGCCCAACTCTGGCCCTCGCGCTTGCAGGAGCAGTTCGGCTCGAAGCTCGTGCGGAACTTGAAGGCGGTCTTCAGCGCCGCGTAGGCGCGGCTGCCCTTGATGGTGGCCGCCGAGCGCAGGCCCTCGTCGCTGTTCGGCATCGAATAGGCGACGGCCTCGGTGCCCGGGCACAGCGCCTGGCACATCTCGTCCGCCCCGCTGCGCCCGTCCGGCAGGTTGTTCATCGGGAAATACGAGCCGTCGCAGGTCTTGACGCAGATCACCTTGGCGCCGCCGCGCGCCGTCTGCGAGACCGGATCGCCGTCGACCGGCATGTTCGGATCGGTGCACGCGGTGCCGATCGCCGCCATGAGCTGACGCCGGCGCGCCGCGACGACCTCGCCGTTCTGCGCGCCGTAGCCGGCATTGAGCGCGCGGATGCGCTGCTCGACGGCGCCGCATTGGGGTGGGCGCGTGTCGAAGAACAGGAACTTGCCGCCCTCGCAGTTGAGGGAGCGGAAATAGGATTCGAGCCGGCCGATCTCGCTCTGCAGGGCGCGTTGCGTGGCGCCGTTGTCGTTCAAGCTCGCGAGTTCGGCCTTGTAGCGCTGGCAGGCGAAGGGGTTCGCGGAAGCCGGCAGGGCCGCGCCGAGGGCGAGCACGCCCAGCGCTACGGCGGCGACGCGTCGGCGAAAAATCGGGGCGATCAGCGGCATGGTGAGAACGCGATGCGTGTCACGGGAGGGCGATGTCCGGCTCTTGGGAATCGGGGCGCGGCCGTGTCGACTGCCGGACAGGATAGACCCCCTCGCGCGGCGGCGACAGACACACCACATCCGTGCGGCCGAGTTTGGAGGGGAATGGTGCGATGATGTGGCGAACGGGCACCATGCGGTGCGGACTGGCCCTGCTCGGGGCGCTGGCTCTGGCGGGCGCGACGGTACCGGCGCGAGCGGAAGACCCCGACCGGATCTTCGACAAGTCGACGGTCTGGCGGCCGCTGACGCCGAACGACAAGCTCGTCGTCTACGGCATCGACGACCCGGTCGTGAGCGGCGTCGCCTGCTGGTACACGCAGCCGGAGAAGGGCGGGATCAAGGGCACGCTCGGGCTGGCCGAGGACGTCTCCGACATCTCGCTCGCCTGTCGGCAGACCGGGCCGGTGGTGTTCAAGGAGAAGTTCAAACAGGGCGAGGTGGTGTTCAGCGAGCGCCGCTCGCTGATCTTCAAGTCGATGCAGATCGTGCGCGGCTGCGACGCGAAGCGCAACACGCTGATCTACATGGTCTATTCGGACCGGGTGATCCAGGGCTCGCCGAAGAACTCGACCTCGGCGGTGCCGCTGATGCCGTGGGGGACGGAGCCGTCGCAGAAGTGCGGGGATTTTGCGAAGGGGTAACGCGCACTACGATTGGTAATGCAGGCGGCACGAGGCGATTTCCAGGCCCTGGTCAGCGCCCTTGCCCCCCACGCGATAGACGAGCCGATGGGTTACGGTGATCCTGCGTGACCACCACCCTGCGAGACGTCCCCTCAGCGGCTCGGGCTTCCCGATGCCTTCGAGCGGGGTTCGTCTTGCATTCGCGATCAGAGCGTTGATCCGATCGACGACATCCGGGTCCGATTTCTGCCAGTGCAGATAGTCGTCCCAGGCATCGCCCGACCAGATCACCTTCACGGTTCGATCAGGTCGTGTTCGGTTCCGCGTCCTGCATCGAGTTCGGCGATCGACCGGAGCAGCCTTTCCGCGTTCACCGGCGAACTCATGAGATGCATCGTCTCGCGAAGCCCTTCGAGTTCCGCCAGCGGCAGGATCACCATGTCCTCATGGTTCTGCCGCGTCACGACGAGCTCGGTGCGATCGCTCTCGACGCGGTCGAGATGGGTCGCGAGATTCTTTCGCAGTTCGGTGAAGCCGACATGGGCCATGATGTGGATCCGATCTGTACGCACTAACGTACATATGATCGTGTCGCCTTGTCGACAAGCCGCTGCCGTCGTTGCGGCGACCAAAGAAGCCCGAAAGAATCAATCCTGGCAGGTGATGCGGATCGGGCGTTCGGCGGCCTTGCGGACCGGGACGGCATCGATGGCGCCGGTATACTCGTCCTGGGCGGCAACCCCGTAAGAGGTGGCGGAGGCGAAGCCCTGCGACTCGCACCAGGCGTTGGCGACGACCTGGCCGCATTCGCTGTTGCCGCCGGTGAGGCACTCGCCGGTGCCGTAGCCGTCGTTGGCCGGGATCAGGAAGGCCTTCTCGACATGCGGCGCGGCGCTGGCGTTCTCGCCGGCGTTGGCCTGGGTCGCGGCGGCGGAGACCAGGGCGAGAGCGAAGAAGGCAGCGGCCTGAAGGCGCATGGTCGGGACCTCGTAAATCGGTTTCGCGCGATTGCGGAGTGTTCGATCGGCTCGGTAAACAAACCCTTGCCGGCCACGCTCATCGTCGGGCGATCGGCCGGGTCGTTCTCGAATCGATCACCGTTTTGGGGTAGCGGATGCAGGCGGCCCCGACCGTCGCCGACGCGCCACAGCCGCGTCGGGCAATGGGGCGGGACGGTGGCAGGGACGATGGAGCCGGAGACGGGTCCGTCGCGAAAGCGGCCACGGCACAACGGGATAGGAGCCCAGTCCGGCGCAGGCGGCGCGGGGCAGGGCGGCTCCGAGCGGGATGGACTCTGATGGCGCCGATGTTGCGGCTCTACAACACCCTGACGCGCGAGAAGGCGCCCTTCGCGCCGATCGATCCGACGAACGTGCGCGTCTACGCCTGCGGCCCGACGGTCTACGACGCAGCCCATATCGGCAATGCGCGCCCGATCATCGTCTTCGATCTGCTGTTCCGGCTGCTGCGCCACCTCTACGGGCCGGCCCACGTCACCTACGCCCGCAACGTCACGGACGTGGATGACAAGATCAACGCGCGGGCGGCGCTCCGCGGCATCACCATCCGCGAACTGACCGACGAGACGCTGAAGGCCTTCCACGCGGATGTACGCGATCTCGGCGTACTGATGCCCGATGACGTGAACGTGCCGGGGGCGCGCGCGCGCTTCATCGAGCCCCGCGCCACCGACCACATCGTCGAGATGGTCACGCTGATCGAGGGACTGGTCGCGGCCGGCCACGCCTACGTCGCGCAAGACCACGTGCTGTTCGACGTGCCCTCGATGCCGGATTACGGCGGCCTCTCGCGGCGTCCCCTCGACGAGATGGAGGCCGGCGCCCGCGTCGAGGTCGCGCCCTACAAGCGCTCGCCCCTCGACTTCGTGCTGTGGAAGCCCTCGAAGCCGGGCGAGCCCTCCTGGCCCTCACCCGCGGACATCGCGGCACCGGGGCGGCCGGGCTGGCACATCGAGTGCTCCGCGATGTCGTGGAAGCATCTCGGACAGACCTTCGACATCCATGCCGGCGGTATCGACCTGATCTTTCCACACCACGAGAACGAGGTCGCCCAGTCGCGCTGCTGCTTCGGCACCGCCGTCATGGCCAATGTCTGGCTGCACAACGGCTTCCTCCAGGTGGAGGGGGAGAAGATGTCGAAGTCGCTCGGCAACTTCATCACCATCCGCGAGGTCCTGGCCGACTGGCCGGGCGAGGTGGTGCGGCTGGCGATGCTGAAGACGCATTATCGCCAGCCGATCGACTGGACGCTGCGGGGCCTCGAGGAGGCGAGCCGCACACTGGATCGCTGGTACGGTGCTGTCGGCGATGCTTCGCCGGCTCAGCACATGCCGCCCGCGGTGCTGGAGCCGTTGCTCGACGACCTCAACACGGCCGCAGCTCTGGCCGAGCTTCACCGACTGGACGACCCCGCCACGCTCAAGGCCGGTGCGAGCCTGCTCGGCTTGCTCGGGCAGACGCAGAGCGGCCGCGCACAAGCGAGTGTCCAGGCGGCGGGCATCGATGTCGGAAAAGTCGAGGCGCTGATCGAAGAACGCCGCGCCGCCCGCGCCGCCAAGGACTGGGCGGCCTCGGACCGGGTACGGGATGCGCTCCTCGCGATGGGCGTCGCGGTGAAGGACAACAAGGACGGCACGACGACGTGGAGCGTGGTGACGTAGCGGGTAGGTGGCGCATCTCGATGCGATCCACCGGGAACCGATCACCGTCGAATTCGCCGCGCGCCAGCCGAAATGCGCCGCCCCGCTCGCCAGGACCGGTTCACGCGTCCTTCGGCATCGCCGACTGGATGAAGCGGTCCGAGCCGAGGTCCTCCTCGTCGTAGCCCAGCAGTTCGGCGAGGCGGCCGCGGGCGCGGCTGACGCGGCTCTTCACGGTGCCGACCTTGCAGCCCATGATGGTGGCGGCCTCCTCGTAGGAGACGCCCTCGGCGCCCACCAGCACCAGCGCCTCGCGCTGGTCCGGCGGCAGCTTGGCGAGCGCGGTCTGCAGGTCCTCGACGTCGAGCCGGTCGCCCTGGTGCGGGGCGGTGGCGAGGCGGGCGGCGTAGGAGCCGTCCTGATCCTCGACCTCGCGCACCCGCTTGCGGTGGTCCGAGTAGAAGATGTTCCGCAGGATCGTGAACAGCCAGGCGTTCAGGTTGGTGCCGGGCTGGAAGCGGGCGCGATGCTGCCAGCCCTTCATCAGCGTGTCCTGGACGAGGTCGTCCGAACGCGCGGGGTTCGAGGTCAGCGACAGGGCGAAGGCGCGCAAGGAGGGCACCGCCGCGAGCAGGCCGTTGCGGAATTCGGGGTCGACCCGCTCGCCCTGCGCCTTGAGCGCGGCTTCGAGCTTCTCGATGAGGTCGGCGAAGCGGGCCGTGACTTCATCCGGGGTGCCGAGCGCCTCGTAGACGGTGCGCAACTGGTCACCGAGATGGGTGCGGATGTTGGCCGAGAGGGCCGGACGCCCCTCAGCGCCGTCCTCGGCGGGATGATCGAGGGTGGCGTCGGTCTCGGTGCGGCTCATGATGATTTAAGCGTGCTTCGGTCGGTGGGCGTCGGGCGGCGCGGTCCGTGTCCCCTGCGAGACGGAGGGAACCTTACCGCATCGCGGGGCCGAGCGCATCCCGAGGGGCGGGGTCGGCGGGGAGCTTGACCGGACTTTCCGACTTTTTCTGGCCGCCGGGCGGCGACGATCGGGAATGCCTCAATCGCAGCCGCACGGCAGCGCGACCGAGACCGCGCGACGCCCCGGCCGCAACAGCCGTACGGCCCCGTCCTTGAACACCACCGTGTCGCCGCGGGCGAGTTCGGTCCAGGTCTCGTCGCGGGTCAGCGCCCGCGTGGCGATCATGGTGACCACGTCGGTCTCCTTGGTCTCCTGCGCGAAGTCGACCCGCCAGTCCTCGTCGATCAGGGTCGCCGTGCCGAAGGGCGCGCAGCGGGTCAGGTAGCAGAGCCGCTTGCCGCAATGGGCGTAGAGCACCCGGCTGTCCGACAGCAGCATGTTGAAGACGCCGAGCCCGTTGAGGTCGAGGCAGAGCTCGGCCAAGGCCGCGTCGAGCTGCGCCGGCCGGGGCGCCTTCGGCCAGCGCTCCTCGAGCCGCGACATGATCCAACAGAAGGCATACTCGCTGTCGGTGGAGCCGACGGGCTCGAAGCGGCCGAGCGGGCGCTTCTTGATGCCCTTGAGCTGGCCGTTATGGGCGAAGGTCCAGCGCCGGCCCCAGAGCTCGCGGCTGAAGGGATGGGTGTTTTCGAGGCTCACCCGGCCGCGATTGGCCTTGCGGACATGGGCGACGACGATGCGGCTCTTGATCGCATAGCGCTTGAGGAGCTTGGCCAGCTCCGATTGCGCGCTCGGGTCCGGATCGTGGAACGAACGGCAGCCGCGGCCGCCCTCGTAGAAGGTGATGCCCCAGCCGTCGGCATGCGGCCCGGTCTCGCCGCCGCGCTTGGCCAGCCCCGCGAAGGAGAACCGGATGTCGGTGGGCACGTTCGCGCTCATGCCGAGCAGTTCGCACATGGGGACTTCGACGACTTGTGTTCACGCGGGTCAGAGCCCTGCCGGTGTAGTGCAGGCGCATCCGGGTTGAAAAGCGCTTGGCGTCCCCGACGGTTGCGATCGGTCGTCAGGAAGGCGGCGGTGCCGGACCGGATGGGGCCTCTCCGATGAGGAGCCCCGGGAAAAACCGGCGCGCCAGCGGCTGCAATCCGATCGCGAGACCCGCCACGCCGACGAAGGCCAGGGCGTCGACGAGCGTGAGTGCGAACGTGCCGCGCAGGGATGGCGTCACGAACCAGGCGAGGGCGAGCATCTGGACGACGAGGGCGAGCGCCGCGACGAGACGGGCGCGGTACTCGCCGGGCTTCAGGGTATTGGCGGCTGCAAGCAGCACCACGGCCCCGGCGACGAGGGCGAGCGCGCGACCCTGCGCGTTTCCGCGGGCGCCGTACCAGGCGGCGGCCTCCGTCAGCGCCGTGGGGCGAAGGATGAACGCCTGCACCAGATGCATGGCGGCCCAGATCGCCAGCAGGATGGCGAGCGGGGTCAGCCGGTCGAGCCGGCGCCGCGAGGGACCGACATCCGGCGGTGCGACCAGGATCGCGGCACTGAGCGCGAGGCTGCTCCAGCCCGCCATCAGCAGCAGGCCGGACAGGCTCGACTGGAAGCGCCCCGAGACGGCCATCACCAGATCGCCCGCCATCAGGGATCCGAACAGTATGTGCAGGCCGAGACCGAGTACGGCGCGGCCGTCGTCGATGCGGCCGGCCTTGCCCCAGGGCTCTCCGCCGCGGCGGGCGAAGACGATCGCCAGCGCGATCCAGACCGTGAAGGCGAGGGCGACCCGCGCGAGGACGAACGGCGTGGTGAACCAGATCGCCGCCAGCGGGCTCGACTGGGGCGCGCCCGCCGCCCAGGGATAGAGGACGGGCAGGGCGAACAGGATCGGCAGGCCGAGAAGCGCCGCGACCGGCATCAGCGTGAGCAGCCAGCGCAGAGTCTCCAGCAGCGCCGTTTCGGGCTGCGGCCGCCAGGCATCAGCCCGCTCGACCATGATCACCACGGGCAGCGCCCCCGCCGGCAGCGCGAGCAGGCAGAGCCAGGCGGGGAGGTAGGAGATCATCCCGTTCCGCCAGCCGCCGAGGAGAAAGGCCAGCAGCAGGGCCGCGGCGCCGATGCCGAGGCCCACGGTGGCGCGCCGCCGGGGATCGAGGGCGAAGGCGCGGGCCGTGCGCGGCAGGGCCGTCACCGCACGCCCGCGCACGCCTCCCGGCGGACGGTGGACCTCGGGGCTCATCGCGGCACCCGATCGATCGCCAGGGGACGGCCGCCATCGCCGCGGAGGCTTGCAAGACGCTGGGCGACGCGTTCGGCATCGTCCGTGCCGTCGCGGATCTCGGCCGTCAGGCGGAAGCGGTTCGGGCCGGACCGCGGAAAGCCGGGACCGTCGAAAGGCGGAGGGCTCCGCTGCGGCAGCCGGCTGCGCACGAGCAGCGTGACCAGGATCGCCAGCGTGCCCGTCGTCAGCGCCACCGCGATGCTCGGTAGCACGAAGAACGGCCAGGATGCCTGGAGCCGCGCGCTGGTGCCGAGGGGGGAGAGCCAGAGCGCAGCCGCGAGGCAGAGCGCCAGGAACCCGAAGCCGCCGGCGAGCGCGCTGACCAGCGCCGTGCGGCGGATCGGATGCTCGCTCGGCCGTAGAGCCTCGAACACGCTCGGCATCGGCACGGGGCCGAACGCGTCGAGGCGCAATGTCCGGTCACGCCCGAGGAGCGCGTTGACGGCCGCAGCCAGGGCTTTCTCCGAGGCGAAGGCGGCGCCGATCCGCCGGATCGGGACGTCGGTGCGGTCCGGGTCGATCAGGGGCATGGCCGTTTCGGCCGCCTCGGATGCGTTGTGGGCGATGGCGAGCTGGCGCGTCTGCGCGATCGAGACGATCGGCAGGCTGCGCAGGACGAGGAGCAGGAGTGCCAGGAACAAGCCGATCGATCCCGCGAAGGTGACGACGTGCCCGAGTCCGGGGGCGTTCGCCTCCGCCGGAAGCGGCACGCTCTCGTTCTGCAGCGAGACGACGAGGACCATGACGTGGTCGGCATAGGCGCCGATCGCCACGAGGGCGCCGACCACGGCGATGAGCAGACCGGAGCGGCGGGCCCGCGGCAGCCAGAACACCTGCACCGGCAGCAGCCCGCAGGCGACGATCGTCCAATAGATCCAGGCGAGATCGCCCTCGAAGCCGCGCGCCGCGATCTCACGCGCGAAGGCGTCGCCATACAAGAGCGTCGAGAGGAGCGCGGTGACGTGGCAATAGAGGCTGGCGAGGCCGAGCACGAGGATCATCCGGGCCAGGACGTCGAGGTGGCGCCGGGTGATGAGGCCGCCGAGCCCGTAGGCCGCGCGGATGGCCACGACGAGCGCCGCCGTCACGCCGACGCCGGAGAGCACCGCGCCGACGAGGAACGTCACCGGCAGCAGGGTGTCGTGCCGGCCGGGGGGCGCCGAGCCCACCAGTTCCACCGAGGCGCCGCCCTGGAGCACGATCACGAGCAGCGCCCCGAGCAGGGCGACGGCGCGATAGGCCTCGACCCAGCGCTGCCATTGCACGGCCGAGCCGCGCCAGCCCACCGCGACCAGGCTGTAGAACCGCGCCCGCAGACGGGGCGGCGCGCGTCCGGCGCCAGGCTCTCCGGCTCGGTTTCGTGCCGCTTCGACCACGCCGTCGCGCAGGGTGGCGAGGTCGGGCAGTAGCCCGACATACCAGAGGCCGGCGCAGACCACGACGCAGCAGGCGAGGCCCGTCGCATCCCAGGCCGCGGGCGAACCGAACGGCGGCAACACGCCGACGGTGCCGCGCCAGGGCAGGGCCGGATCGAGCCAGCCCGGTCGCCCGAGGGGCAGCAGGGCGTAGAACCCGGCCACGATCGCGCCGAGCAGCGCGACCGTCTCGGCGATCCGGATCACGGCGCAGCGCCACTCGACGCCGGCGAGCAGCAGCACGGCGGCGACCAGCAGGCTGCCATGGGCGATCCCGACCCACCAATCGTAGCTCGCGATGGCGAGTGCCGAGACGACCGGCGTCCCGGCCTGCCCGGCCCCGAGATGAACCAGCGAGACGGCGAACAGGCCGATCAACCCGGCGGCTCCGGCGAAGGCGATCCACCAGCGCGGCGGGGCGGACGGAGCCAGCACGATGCCGGTCATCGTCCGGCCGATGCCCTCGACGGTCTCGCCGGCCGCGATGATGCGTTCGCCGTAGAGCTTTTTCGGATCGTGCGTGGGGTTCGCGGGATCGTCGTGCGGCAAGCCGTCGGTTTCCGTGAGGCACGGACAAGACGGCGCCCCTCGGGAGCGGACCCTAACGGCACCGGGCCCGTCCAAAAAGCCGCTGCGACCGAATCTCCAACATGTCGCACGGCCCTGCCCGGCTATTCGGCGCCCGAACCCCGGTGAACGAACGGCAATCCTCCCGCCGCCGGTGCGACGCTCGTCGGGCCGGGGCCCGGTTCGCCTTCCGCCTCGCCGAGGCGTCCGGGAAAGGGCTGTTGCATCGAACCGGCCAGCCGGGAACGGCATGGGTCGACGAAGGGAGAGGATCTACACCACGCCGGCGAGATGGAGGGCGATGCCGATGGCCGAGCAGGCGAGGAGGGTCGGTATCATCCCGGCCTTGAAGCGCAGCACGGCGACCACCGCCGCGATCGTCAGCAGGAGCGCCGGCCCGTTCACGCTCCCCGGCACCGGCACCTCGATCGCCAGCCCGAGACCCGGCCGCAGGATCGCGACGCGGGCGAACAGGGTGTGGAGCGCGAACCAGACCGCGAGGTTGAGGATCACACCGACGACGGCCGCCGTGATGGCCGCGAGGGCGCCCGACAGAGCCCGGTTGCCCCGCAGCGCCTCGACATACGGCGCGCCGGCAAAGATCCAGAGGAAGCAGGGGACGAAGGTGACCCAGGTGGTCAGCAGGCCGCCGAGGATTGCGGCGAGGTAGGGATTGAGCCCGCCGGGCGCGCGATAGGCGCCGAGGAAGCCGACGAACTGCGTGACCATGATCAGCGGCCCCGGCGTGGTCTCGGCCATGCCGAGCCCGTCGAGCATCTCGCCGGGCTTCAGCCAGCCATAGGTCTCGACGCCGGCCTGCGCCACGTAGGCGAGGACGGCATAGGCACCCCCGAAGGTGACGAGCGCCATCTTGGAGAAGAACACGGCGATGTCGGCGAAGGCGTTGCCGGTGCCGAGCCCCGCGACGAGGACGATCACCGGAGCCAGCCACAAGGCCGCGAGCACCGCCCCGACGCGCAGAGACCAGGCCGCATCGGGCCGGGCATGGGCCGGCACGCTCTCGCCGAGCAGGCTCTCGGCGTCGGAGAGACCGGCGGCTCCAGTCCCGCCGTGGCCGCCGGCCTGGAAGGCGGCGGATCCCAGGCGGGTGCCGAGATAGCCCGCGATCCCGGCGGCCAGGACGATCAGCGGAAAGGGGACGGACAGGACGAAGATCGCGAAGAAGGCGAGCGCCGCGATGGCGCGCAGGGTGCCGTTGCGCAGCGCCCGCGACCCGACCCGGACGACCGCCTGCAGGACGACGGCCAGAACCGCGCATTTCAAACCGAAGAAAAACCCGGCGACGAGGCCGGTCTGGCCGAAGGCCACGTAGACGAGGCTGAGCGCCATGATCGCCACGGCGCCCGGCAGCACGAACAGGATGCCGGCGATCAGCCCGCCGGCAGTCCGGTGCATCAGCCAGCCGATATAGATCGCGAGTTGCTGTGCCTCCGGGCCGGGCAGGAGGGTGCAGTAGGAGAGGGCGTGCAGGAACCGCTGCTCACCGATCCAGCGGCGCTCGTCGACCAGGATGCGATGCATCACCGCGATCTGCCCGGCCGGTCCGCCGAAGCTCAGGAGCGCGATCCGCGCCCAGACCCGCGTGGCTTCGGCAAGGGTGACGCCGTGGCGGTCGTTCGCGTCGGCCATGGCGTGAGAGAGCCTCAGGTTCGGATCGACGCCACGCGGCTTGCAGGTCCGCGCATTGCAGGATGCTCCGCGGATCGTCATTCCGGGGCGCCGCAGGCGAGCCCGGAACCCACGACCGGTTTCGACGCCGTGGCGCAGCGCTGCATCGCGGGTGGATTCCGGGTTCTGCTGCGCAGCCCCGGAATAACGGAATCGCAGTGATTGTCGCCATTATGAGCCGGCTACTGACCTCGACTCAGGCGGCTATGACTCCGCCGGCTTCCGTCCGCAGCCAAGCCGCGCCGCAGGCCTTGGCCAGTTCGCGCACTCTCAAGATGTAGCTCTGGCGCTCGGTCACCGATATCACGCCGCGGGCGTCGAGCAGGTTGAAGACGTGGCTCGCCTTGATGCACTGGTCGTAGGCCGGCTGGGCCATCCTGTGCCGCTGGCCTTCGCCTGGATCGCCCGCGTCGAGATAGCTCCGGCAGGCCTTTTCGGCATCGGTGAACTGGCGGAACAGCATCGCCGTATCGGCGGCCTCGAAGTTGTGGCGCGAGTATTCCTGCTCGGCCTGGAGGAACACGTCGCCGTAGGTGACTTTTTCCGCGCCCTGCCCGCCGTTGAAGTTCAGGTCGTAGACGTTCTCGACACCCTGCACGTACATGGCAAGGCGCTCCAGACCGTAGGTGAGCTCGCCCGCCACCGGCGCGCATTCGAAGCCGGCGACCTGCTGGAAGTAGGTGAACTGGCTCACCTCCATGCCGTCGCACCAGCACTCCCAGCCGAGTCCCCAGGCGCCGAGCGTCGGGCTCTCCCAGTCGTCCTCGACGAAGCGGATGTCGTGGAGCCCGAGATCCACGCCGATCGCCGCGAGGGATTCGAGGTAGAGCTCCTGCAGGTTCGGCGGGTTCGGCTTCAGGATCACCTGGAACTGGTAGTAGTGCTGCAGCCGGTTCGGGTTCTCGCCGTAGCGCCCGTCCTTCGGCCGCCGCGAGGGCTGCACGTAGGCCGCCTTCCAGGGCCGGGGGCCGAGGGCGCGCAGCGTCGTCGCCGGATGGAAGGTGCCGGCCCCGACCTCCATGTCGTAGGGCTGCAGGATCACGCAGCCCTTCGCCGCCCAGAAGCGCTGGAGCGTGAGGATCAGCCCCTGGAACGAGGTCTTTGGCGCGAGATCGGCATCGCTCGACATGGTCGGTCCGGGCTTCGAGGAGTGCGGACCGTTTAGGGGTGGGGGAGGGGGTGTCAAGCGAGCCCGCGCGTAACCGCGCGATGCGGCCTGGCGAAGTCGGGTTCGTGTCCCTCAGGATCCGAACCATGCGCCCTCTCCTCCTCGCCGCCGCCCTGCTCGCGGCGCCCGTCGCGCGGGCGGCGGAACGGCCCGTCGTCGTCGAGCTGTTCACCTCGCAGGGCTGCTCGTCCTGCCCGCCGGCCGATGCCTATCTCACCGATCTGACGAGCCGGCGCGACGTGCTGCCGTTGGCCTTCCACGTGACCTACTGGAACGGCCTCGGCTGGCGCGACCCGTACGCGCTGGCAGCGGCGACCGCGCGGCAGGAAGGCTATGCCGGCCGACTCGGCGAGACGGCGTTCACGCCGCAGATGGTGATCGACGGGCGCAGCAGCGTCATCGGGTCCCGCCGGGGCGAGGCCGGAGCGGCCATTGCCCAAGCGAAGGAGCAGGCATCGGACGGCGTGCCGGTGAGCGTCAGCCGGAGCGGAGCCGGACTGGCGATCGCGGTGGGGCAGGGCGCCGGCGCAGGCCGTGTGCTGCTCGTCGGCTTCGACAGGCGGCGCACCACCCCGGTCGGGCGTGGCGAGAACAGCGGCCGCACGCTGACGGAATCGAACATCGTCCGCTCGATCCGCGAGGTCGGCGCCTGGCGCGGGTCGTCGCTTAGCGTCAACGAGGCGGTGCCGGCGGGCGAGGACGCCGCGGTGATCGTCCAGGCTGCGGATGGCCGGATCCTGGGCGCGGCGCGCCTGTAACCGGCGGCAGGCCGGCGCGAATGAGTCGTCGAGGCGCCCGGAGCGGGTCCCTCCCAAACCCTGGAGATCTTCCCGATGCGCCACCCCGTGATGACCGTCCTGTCGGCGGCCCTGCTGTCGCTGTCCGTCGCAACCCTCCCTGCCCTCGCCGTCGAGCCGATGAAGGAACAGGCGCCCAAGGCCGACGCGATGAAGGGCGATGCGATGAAGAAGGACACCATGATGAGGGGCGACGCCATGAAGAAGGATTCGATGCACAAGGACGGCATGATGAAATCCGACGGCAAGACGGATTCGATGCAGAAGCACTGACGCGCCCCTCCCGTCCTGGCCGGGTGCCGTACCCGGCCGATCGGATCATGCGATGCACCTCTCCCCGACCGGAGCCGCGCTCCACGTCCACTCCGCTGGCACGGCACCGGCATCTCTGCTTCCCGTGGGCGGGCTCCGAGCGCTAACAATGCGCATGGAAAGGCGCGCCGGATCAGCCAACGGGCTCGAAGAGACGCTGTCGGCGGCGATGGCGGCGGCGCAGGCCGGCGACGCCGATGCCTATCGCGATCTGCTGCGCGCCTGCATGCCGGTGATCGCGGCGGCGGCGCGGGCGAAGGGCATCCGGGGCGAGGCGGTCGAGGACGTGGTGCAGGACACGCTGATGACGGTGCACCGGGCTCGGGCGAGCTACGATCCGGCCCGGCCGTTCCTGCCCTGGTTGCGGGCCATCGCGCAGCGGCGGGCCGTCGACCTGCTGCGCCATCAGGGCCGGCGCCCGAAGGAGGCGCACGATCCGATCGCCTACGAGGGCCGCGCCGACGACAGCCAGCCCGCAGCGGGCCAGGGCGTCGAGGAGCGCGAGCGCAACTCCCGGCTGGCACGGGCGGTCGCGGCCCTGCCCGAGGGGCAGCGGCAGGCCGTCGAGCACCTGAGCCTGCGCGAGCGTTCCCTGACCGAGGCGTCCGCGCTGACGGGGCGCAGCACCGGCGCGCTCAAGGTCAACCTCCACCGCGCCTTGAAGGCGCTGCGATCGGCGCTCGCCCAGGATAGGAGGGATGGGGATGTCTGATTCTCTCCGCCTCGACAGCCTCGTCGACGACCTCGCCGGGGACCTCAAGCCTGTACGCCGGCTCGCGCCGCCTACCTTTCGGGCGCTGGGCTGGTTCGCCGCCGTGCTGGCTCTGGCCGTTGTGCTGTCTCCCCTCGCCGACCTTCACGCTATGCGCGAGCGGCTCGGCGTTCCCGATCTCTGCGTCGCGGCGATCGGCGCGGTGCTGACCGCGCTCTGCGCGGCGCTCGCCGCCTTCCAGACCAGCGTGCCGGGCCGCTCGCGGCTCTGGGCGCTGTTGCCGCTACCCCCGCTGGCACTCTGGATCGGCGCGAGCAGCCTCGGCTGCCTGCGGGCCTGGATCGCGCCGGATTCGAACATCGCCGACACGGCTGAAATGCGCGGCTGCCTGTATTTCCTGCTCGGCGTCTCGCTGCCGCTCTCGGTGCTGCTGGTGCTGATGCTGCGCCGGGCTTGCCCGACGCGACCGAACCTGACGGCGGCGCTCGCCGGCCTTGCTACGGCCGGCGCGGCCGCGGCCCTGCTGGTGCCGTTCCATCCGCACGATGCGACGGCGAGCGACCTCGCCATGCATGCGCTGGCGGTTGCCGTGATCATCGGGCTGAACGGGCTGGCGGGGGGACGGCTGCTCGATCGGGGGACATCAAGGACGACGGGCGGTCCCGCGCCATCGGCACCTCGCCGCTGACCCCGTCATTGCTTCGCTTCGCTCGCAATGACGGAAGGAGGTCGCCGTGCATCCGAAAGCCGATCAGCGGCCACCGGTCTCCGGCAAATTCGTCAGGATCGAGAATGGGACGTTGCCGCCGCCTTGCGGAGCGAAGCGCGGGTTCAGCGCCACTACGGCGAGGACCGAGCGGTTGTCCGGGCTGGTATAGGCGAAGGACCAGGCGACGGGGTTCTCGGTGAGGACGAACTCCTTCCAGCCCTGCCCGGCGATCATCGCCTTGTCGTAGTAATCCTTGATCGGTGCGGGGTCGGCATCGCTGTCGATGCTGCGCGGCAGGACGCGGAGGTTCTTGCCGAAGCGCGAGGCGAGCTGTTCGACGATCGCCGCCTGCGCGTCCCGGTCGGCCGTGCGGACGACCTCGCTGAAGGCCCCGGTCCTCGCCGGCTCGACGCCCGGCGGGTCGGGCGGGAGACCCGTCGCGCTGCCACATGCCGCGACCGTGCCGACGATCACGGCTACCGTGAGCAGCCCGAGGGCGCGCCGGCGGGTCGTCGTCTCAACGGCCATCAAGCCTCCGGAAACGGATCGCCCGTCACCACCAGCACCGGCTCCGGTGGCCGGCCCCAGGCCGCGGGCTGGTCCTGCGATCCGGTGCCCAGCGGGCACTGAACCATGACGCTGTCGCTCCAGCGCCCGTACTTGTAGCCGATGGCGGGCAGGTATCCGACTCGGGTGAAGCCGCAGGCCTCGTGCAGGCGGAGCGAGGCCTCGTTGCGGGCGTCGATATAGCCGATCATCTGCCGGTAACCGCCGGCCGAGCAGGCCTCGATCAGGGCCGGCAGCAGGCGCCGGCCGATGCCGGAATGCAGGTGGTCGGGGTGGACGTAGATCGAGTGCTTGAGGGTGTAGCGATAGGCCGGGCGCTTGCGGAACGGCACGGCGTAGGCATAGCCCGCCACCAGCCCCATGCACTCGGCGACGAGGTGGGGCAGACGCTTCTTGCGCATGGTCTTGCGCCTGCGCTTGAGATCGTCGGGGAGCAGGCGCTCCTCTTCGAAGTCGCCGACATCGCCGACGCCGCGGCGGATGTGGTGCTCGTAGATCGCCACCATCGGCGCGACGTCGCCGTCCGAGGACGGCCGGATGACGATGTCGGGCCAGTGCGCGGCCGGAACCGCCGGCTGCGCCGTCATTGGCCCTCGCGCAGGACGTAGGTGAAGAAGCGGATGCGCCCGTCCGGCTCGACCTGGCGGTAGACGCCCTGGATCTCGGCCTCGAAGCCCGGGAACAGGTTGGCGGAGCGCTCGAACATCTTGAAGTAGTCGAGCATGGGCTTGGCCCGCTCGTCCAGGCGCTCGCCGGGCAGCACCGTGCCGATGCCCGGCGGATAGACCAGCATCAGCGTGGTGGCGACGCGGCCCTCGGCTTCCGCGATCGGCACGAAGTCGACGTGGTTGCGGGTCAGCATCTGGGCGGCGGCCTTCGGGGCCATCACCATCTCCGGCAGGTGGTTGGGCTCGAACTGCTTGCGCTGCAGCTTCGAGGTGCCGGCCTCCCGGTGGAAGTTGTGGAAGTCGGAGCAGAGATCACGCAGGCGCACCCCCTGATAGCGGTTGGGCCGGCGCCGGACGAATTCCGGCATGGCCTCTTCGAGCGGCACGTTGTCGTCGTGCAGGCGCTTGAAGGCGACGAGGCCCGAGATCAGCGTGCCGGCCTTCGACGACTCGACGCCGGGGGTGAGCAGGAAGAGCAGGGAGTTCAGGTCGTTCTTCTCGGCGACGATGCGGTTCTCACGCAGATATTGCGCCACGATCGGGGCCGGCACGCCGTGCTCGGCATAATCGCCGGTCTTCCGGTCGAAGCCGGGCGTGAGGACCGTCAGCTTGTTCGGGTCGGTCATGGCGTAGCCCGGCGCCACCTGCGTGAAGCCGTGCCAGCGGGCGCCGGGCTTCAGTTCCCAGTGCTTCGGGTCCGAGGCGAGCACGTCCGTCGGCAGGCTCTCCCAGGGCACCTCGTCGCCATCGGCATTCGTCGCGAGATCCGGCACGAAGGGGTCGAAGAACCAGCGGCGCTTCGGGTCGCCCTCCTTCTCCTCGAACTCGCGGCGGATGGCGCGAACCTTCTTGCGCCACTCGATGCCGAGCCGGATCGTGTCGTCCCACAGGATCATGCCGGAGCGGCCCTTCATCATCTGCGCGCCGACGTCGAGCGAGGCGAAGATCGGGTAGAAGGGTGAGGTCGAGGCGTGGACGAGGAAGCTCTCGTTGAGCCGGCGGTGCTCGACGCGCCGCGTCTGACCGCGGATGTGGCTGTCCTTGGTGTGGATCTGCGAGGCTTGTGAGAAGCTCGCGAGCTGCTTGTGGGTCGACTGCGTGGCGATGACGCCCGGCGAGGTCTCGTCGAGCCCGGTCAGGCCCATGGCGAAGTGGCCGGCGAAGAGCGGGTGGAACTTCATGAAGCCCGCCCAGGCCTCGTCGAACAGGATGTAGTCGCAGAGGTGGCCGATCTTCTCGACGATCATCCGCGCGTCGTAGATCGTGCCGTCATAGGTGCATTGCTCGATCACCGCGACGCGGAACGGCCGCTCGCGCCGCCAGGCTTCCTTGTCCGTCACCAGCGGGTTGTGCTTGATCTTCTTGCGGATCGCCTTCTCGTCGAGGGCGTCGTGATAGATCGGCCCGATCAGGCCATAGGCGTTCCGGTCGGTCTCCAGAAAGATCGGGATGCCGCCGGCGAGCATCAGGGCACCGTGATGGGCGGCCTTGTGATTGTTGCGGTCGAACAGGACGAGATCGCCCTCGGCCACGAGCGAGCCGAGCACGACCTTGTTCGAGGCCGAGGTGCCGTTGAGCACGAAGTAGGTTTTCTCCGCCCCGAAGATCGCGGCGGCCTCCTTCTGGGCCTTCAGGGCCGGACCCTCGTGGGTCAGCAGATCGCCGAGATCGAGGACCGAGTTGTCGAGATCGTCGCGAAAGATCGCCTCGCCGAGATGCTCGACGAAGATTCGGCCGATCGGCGAGCGGTTGTAGAAGATGCCGCCGTTATGGCCCGGGCAGGTCCAGAGCTGGTTGCCCATCTCGGCGTAGTCCACGAGCGCGCCGAAGAACGGCGTCTTGAGGGTCTCGGCATATTGCGTCACCCGGCTGACGAGGCCGCGGGCGATGAATTCCGGGGTCTCTTCCGCGAGGAAGATGTAGCCGTCGATGAAGTCGAGCAGCTCGACCGGAATGTCTTCCAGCCGCTTGCGGCGCACCATGATGACGATCGGCATCTCCAGGCCGCGTTTGCGCATCATGTCGATGAGCGCCGCCGCCTTGCCGTCGAGGCCGCGCTTGCCCCAGTCCACGACCATGCAGCCGATGGCCGCGTCGGTCTGCACCGCGATCGAGGCGTCCTCGACGCGGCGCGCCCGGATCACCTCGAAGCCCCGGCCCTCGACCGCCGCCACGATCTGGTTGACGCGCACGCCTTCGAGATCGTCCGGGTCGAAGGTCGGCGTGCACATCAGCACGGTAAAGCGGCGATGGAAGTCCATGGGGCAACGGCTCCGCTGGGGTTGGCCGCGCCCTGTTGCCGGATGCTCGGTGACGATTCAATGACGAAGGTGGGGGAGGGGCAGGAAACGGTGTTTTGGGTGCCCGACACCCGTCATTCCGGGGCCGCGCAGCGGAACCCGGAACCTACGACTGGCCTCGACGGCACGTACCAGCCGCGCATCACCGGTGGGTTCCGGGTTCTCGCCTTCGGCGAGCCCCGGAATGACGGTGGTGTGGTCTGGTGTCAGGCCACGCCCGCATCGAGCTTCCGGCAAAGCGTCTCGAACTCGTCGGCGTTGCTGTAGCGGATGCGGATTTCGCCCTCGCCTGTGGGGCGGGCCTTCACGGAGACGCCGAAGCCGAGGGCCCGGGCGAGCGTCTGCTCCAGGGTGCGGAGGCCGGCATCCTTCTCCGCGACACGACGCGTGCTCGCGGCGTGCATGGCTTCCGGGGCGTTGGCGTCCGCATCGGCCTCGGCGGCTGCGATCGCCTCGATCTCGCGCACCGACAGACCTTCGCTGACGATACGCCGGGCCACGGCCTCGGGATCGCGCACCGACAGCAGGGCACGGGCATGACCGGCGCTGATTTCTGCGTTGGTGACACGGTCCTGGATCACTGCCGGGAGTTGCAGCAGGCGAAGCGTGTTGGCGAGGTGGCTGCGGCTTTTCCCTAAGATCTCGGCAAGTTCGCGCTGCGTGTACTTGAACTCGCTCATCAGGCGCTCGTAGCCCGAGGCCTCCTCGATGGCATTGAGGTCGGCGCGCTGGATGTTCTCGAGGATCGCGTATTCGAGCGAGGCCTTGTCGTCGAGGTGCAGGACGACGATCGGCACCTCGGTGTGCCCGGCGATCTGTGCCGCGCGCCAGCGGCGCTCACCCGCGACGATCTCATAGGTGCCCGGTACGCCCGGCAGCGGCCGCACCACCACCGGCTGGATGACGCCGCGCATGCGGATCGACTCGGACAGCTCCTTGAGCTCGATCTCCGAAAAGCTGCGGCGCGGGTTGCGCGGGTTCGGCCGCAGGAACTCCACCGCGACCTTGCGCTGCTCACGGTCGTAGGTGCCGCGGGTCTCGGTGGGAAAGTCGCCGATCAGGGCTGCGAGACCGCGTCCCAGCCTCGGCCGTGCCGTGTCATCCGCCATCGCCATCGAGGTACTCCGTTACGCTGTTCGTGTGTTCAGGCGGCGGCGGCGGGCGGCGGCAGGCGGCCCTCGCGCTGGATCACCTCGGAGGCGAGGCGCAGATAGGCCTGCGAGCCGGCGCATTTCAGATCGTAGAGCAACACCGGTTTGCCGTGCGAAGGCGCCTCCGAGACGCGCACGTTGCGCGGGATGGTGGTGCCGTAGACCTTGTCGCCGAGGAAACCCCGCACGTCCGCCTCGACCTGGGTCGAGAGGTTGTTGCGCGGGTCGTACATGGTGAGCACCACGCCCTGGATCTCCAGGCGCGGGTTCAGCGCGGTCTTGACCTGGTCGACGGTGCGCAGGAGCTGGCTCAGGCCTTCGAGGGCGAAAAACTCGCATTGCAGCGGCACCAGCACGGCGTCGGCGGCGGCCAGCGCGTTGATGGTCAGCAGGTTCAGCGAGGGCGGGCAGTCGATCAGGACGTAGGTGACGGCCTGTGTCGCGGGGTGGGCCTTGATGTCCTGCAGCACGCCGCGCAGGCGATGCGCCCGGTCGGGCAGGCTCGCCATTTCGAGTTCGAGGCCGAGCAGGTCCATGGTCGAGGGCGCCACCGAGAGGCGCGGTACCGCCGTCGGCACGATGGCCTGGGCGAGCGAAGCTTCGCCCGCCATGACATGATAGGTCGAGACATCACGGTTGCGGCGGTCGATGCCGAGGCCCGTCGAGGCGTTGCCCTGCGGATCGAGATCGATGACGAGCACGTTCTCGCCGATGGCGGCAAGCGCCGTGCCGAGATTGATGGCGGTGGTAGTCTTGCCGACGCCACCCTTCTGGTTGGCGAGCGCCAGAATGCGCAGGGGCCGTCTCGGATCGGTCATGAATCCACGCGGGAGAGGGCCGTGACTCGCAGGATCCGCGCCTGAGAGTCGGTCCGGCTCGGGATCGAATCGTAGGTGAGACTCCACTTACGCAGTGCCTCGGTCAATTCCGTGGCTGCATCACGCCCCTTCGGAAACAGCCCTATCGTACCGGTTTTCAACAGGGGCTCGGTCCAATCGAGCAGTTGGGCCAAAGGTGCAAGTGCACGGGCGCAGACGACGTCCGTGTCGGTCTGCTCCGCGATGACGGTTTCTATGCGGGCGTTCAGCACCGTGACCGGCGCGCCGGTCAGGCGGGCGGTTTCGGTGAGGAAGGCACATTTGCGCGCGTTGCTCTCCAAAAGTTTCACGTGAAACATTTTGCGCTCGCGCCCGGCGATAGCCAGGATCAGGCCGGGGATGCCGGCGCCCGAGCCGAGATCGAGCCAGCGCGTCGCGTTGGGCGCGAGCGCCAGGAGTTGCAGCGCGTCGGCGACATGACGCGTCCAGACCTCCGACAGCGTCGCCGGCCCCACGAGGTTCTTCACCGTCTGCCAGCGCTTCAGTTGCTCCACGTAGATGTCGAGTCGTCGCGATGTTTCACGTGAAACATCGTGCTCGGCCAGGACTCGTTCGCGCTCGGTGGCTGCCATCGACTTTCACATTCGCCCGACCCAAGTCCTCACCCTGAGGTGCCCGCGAAGGGGACCTCGAAGGGTCCTCCAATAGCCTCAGCGCAAAATGGATGCCCCTTCGAGGCCACCGCTGCGCTTCGGGACCTCAGGGTGAAGACTTGGGTGGGATATCCAAATCCCGTCTCTCTAGACTGCCGTCGTCCCGGCGCCTCTGCCTCGCCGCGCATGCGCCGCCAGCAGGGTCAACGCCGCCGGGGTCACGCCCTCGATGCGCGCTGCCTGCCCGAGCGTCGCCGGGCGCACAGCCTCCAACTTCACGCGCATCTCGTTCGAAAGCCCGGCAATGCCATCATAGGCAAGCTGTGCCGGCAGGCGCACGGCCTCCTCGCGCCGGAAGGCGGCGATGTCGGCGGTCTGCCGGTCGAGGTAGACGGCGTAGGTGGCGTCCGTGGTCAGCCGTTCGGCGACTCGTGGCGGCACGGCGGCGAGTTCCGGCCAGACCGCGGCGAGGCGTCCCCAGCCGATCTCGGGATAAGACAGGAGTTGGAAGGCGCTGCGGCGCAGGCCGTCGCGGTTGAGGGCGATACCATGCCCGCCGGCCTCGTTCGGCGTCAGGCTGAGGGCGTCGAGCCGGGCGCGCACGGCCGATAGAGCCGCCTGCGAGTCCGTGAAGTGCTCCTCCCGTCGCGCGCCGACGCAGCCGAGGGCCAGGCCCCGACCGGTCAGCCGCTCGTCGGCATTGTCGATGCGCAGGCTCAGCCGGTACTCCGAGCGCGAGGTGAACATGCGATAGGGCTCGCTCACCCCATGGGTGACGAGGTCGTCGATCATCACACCGAGATAGGATTCGGCCCGGTCGAAGACCGTGAGGCTGGAGCCATCGGCAAGCCGCGCGGCGTTGAGGCCGGCGACGAGGCCCTGGGCTGCCGCCTCCTCGTAGCCGGTGGTGCCATTGATCTGGCCGGCGAGAAACAGGCCGGGCAGGCGGAGAGATTGCAGCGTCGGGTCGAGCTCGCGGGGGTCGACGTAATCGTATTCGATGGCATAGCCCGGCCGCACGATGCGGGTGCGTTCGAGCCCGGGGATCGCGGCGATGATCTCCGCCTGGATCTCCTCCGGCAAGGCCGTCGAGATGCCATTCGGGTAAACCGTCGGATCGTCGAGCCCCTCGGGCTCCAGAAAGATCTGGTGACCTTCGCGGTCGCCGAAGCGGACCACCTTGTCCTCGATCGAGGGACAGTAGCGCGGGCCGCGGCTCGAAATGCCGCCGGAATACATCGGCGAGCGCTGCAGGTTCTGTCGGATGATGTCGTGCACAGCGAGGGTCGTGCGGGTCACACCGCAGGCGATCTGCGGGTTGGTGATCGTGTCCGTGAGCGACGAGAACGGCACCGGATCCGCGTCGGCGTGCTGCATCTCCAGCGAGGCCCAGTCGATGGAGGTGCCGTCGAGGCGCGGCGGCGTACCAGTCTTGAGGCGGCCGAGCCGGAAGCCGTGGCGGTCGAGGGTGTGGGCCAGCCCGATCGCCGGCCCTTCGCCGACCCGGCCTGCCGGGATCTGGCGCTCGCCGATATGGATCAGCCCGCGGAGGAAGGTGCCGGTGGTCAGCACCACGGCCCGGCTCGCGAGCGTGCGCCCATCCGTCAGCACGATTCCGGTAACGACGTTCTCGCGCAGAACGAGGTCGTCGGCCTCACCCTCGACCACCGTGAGGTTTGCGGTTTCCGCGACTGCCGCCTGCATCGCGGCCGCATAGAGCTTGCGGTCGGCCTGGGTGCGGGGGCCGCGGACGGCCGGTCCCTTGCGTCGGTTGAGCAGACGGAACTGGATACCGGCAGCGTCGGCGACCCGGCCCATCAATCCGTCGAGGGCATCGACCTCGCGGACCAGATGCCCTTTCCCGAGTCCGCCGATGGCCGGATTGCACGACATCGCGCCGATGGTTGCCGCTTTGTGCGTCACCAGGGCCGTCCGGGCGCCGGTCCGTGCAGAGGCCGAGGCCGCCTCGACACCGGCATGGCCGCCGCCGACGACGATGACATCGAAGTTTCGGGAAAGATCGAAGGACATGCCTGTGATTAGGCGCGCCCGAGCCGAATCGTCAACGGAGCCGGGATGTTGCGACACGGGTCTCCAGCACCCGATCGATCCCGCCTTCGGCCGAGGCCGTCATCGCGAAGATCCGGCCGCGCAACATGTGTCGGCATCAAGACCCGAGCCCATTCCTGGCACCGTCGTTGCATTAACGAATTCTGAACGGTTCCCCTTGCCTTCCCAACCAGCGCCTCCGCGAGCTGCGGCAGGCACGCTCGGCGTGTCGAAGGCAGGACCCGTTTCCCGGTCAATGACGACCGTGGTCTCATTGACGAGACGGAGACGATGCATGGGCGTTTTGGCGATCGGGGTCGGTGCGGCTTTGTGCGGGAGCGGAGCCGTGGCGCATTTCCGCGAGAGGACCCCGCGAAACGAGATGCTGTTGGCCCTGGGCGGCTTCTGCTTCCTGCTCGCCGGACTGTTCGTCACCCGCTCCGGGCATTTCTGAGAGCCGAACCCTCACGGTGCCCGCTTCAGCCCCGGCACCGAAGCCGCCAGCCTGTCCTTGGTCGATCGTCGTGGCGGTCTGGTCGGCACTATCTCCGTCATCGCGCGCACTACAGGCGAGGCAATTCGGGGCCGAACCTGAAACGCCGGAGAGTTAGTGCTGGCTAAGCTGCCCGCCGCGCTGCAGCCCCGGCGATGCGCAGCAGCGCGGCCGAGGCGTGGGCATGGGCGAGACCGGCCTCGGCCCGGCGGCAGGCCAGCACCGCCTCCTGCAAAGCTGCCACGGCTTGGCGCAGGCCGGCGGGAGACCAGCGGGCGAACTGGGTCTCGATGATCGCCTTGCGGCGGAAATGCAGGCCGCGCCAGTTGGCGACGAGACTGCCCGGGGTGCCGCCGGGGTCGTCGAGGCGGGCGGCGAGCAGGGCCAGCGCGTGCCGGAGTGCCGCGCCGAGCATCACCGACGCGTCTAGACCCTCCTGGCGGAAGCGCCGCGATTCACGCTCGGCCTCCGCCATCCGGCCGGCGAAGGCGGCGTCGATCAGCGTGTTGAGCACGCTCGCGCCGACATCGCTGACGATGGCCTCAACGTCCTCGATCTCGACCCGCTCGCGGCCGGCCGCGTAGAGCGCGAGCTTCTCGATCTCCGACAGGCTGGCGCGGCGGTCGGCGCCGAGGCTGGTGGCGAGGAGTTCGCGGGCATCGCGATCGATGCCGAGGCCGCGCTCGCGCAGGGTCGCCTCGATGAGCTCGGCGAGGGCGCGTGGGTCGTCGGCGTAGCAGGGGATGGCGAGGGCGCGGGACGACTTTTCGCAGAGCGTACGCAGCGGCGAGGACTTTGCCAGATCGCCCCCCTCGACCACGATGCGGGCGCCCTCCGGCTCGCTCTTGAGCACGGCGTCGACGGCGGGGGCGTAGTTGCGGCTTCCCGACCGCACCCAGATCGTGCGGCTTCCGCCGAACAGGCCGATGGTGCCGGCTTCGTCGACGAGACGGCCCGGATCGGAGGCGAGGGTGTCGCCGTCGAGCTTCACCATCGCGAACGGGTCGTCGGGGTCGGCGCCCATGCCCTTGACCAGCTTGGCGGCGCGCTCGGCCACCAGGCCGGTATCGGGGCCGTAGACGAGGACGACGAGGATGCGCGGCTCGGGGCCTCGCCGCAGCAGGCCCTCGATGTCGCCGGGACGGACGGCGGTCATGCGACGCCTCCGTCATGGCGAGCCGCAGGCGAAGCCATCCAGGGCCATCGCGCAAACGTCGCGATTGCGGCCCTGGATGGCTTCGCTTCGCTCGCAATGACGCCGGCGGGGTCGATGACAGGCAGTCCCAAACGCATCGACCCGTCACCTCGTCCGCATCGCCTACCGCTCGATAGCAGGGTTCCGGGCCGACAGGCAGACCGTCAGGCAGCCGCGAGCGGCCTCGAGACGTCCTCCAGCGAACGGCCTTCGGCCGCCGTCCCCCAGATCCACCCCACCACGGAGGCCACCGCCATGAGCGCGGCGCCGATGAGGTACCCGACCAGCACCCAATCGCGAGAGCCGCTCTCCACGAGAGCGCCGAACAGCAGCGGACCGGACACGCCGCCGATGCCGGTGCCGATGGCGTAGAAGGTGGCGATGGCGAGCGCCCGGATCTCCAGCGGGAAGGTCTCGGCCACCGTGAGGTAAGCCGAACTCGCCGCGGCGGACGCAAAGAAGAACACCACCATCCACACTGCCGTCTGGCCGACGGGCCCGAACACCTCGATCTTGAACAGGTAGCCCGCGACGGCGAGGAGCACCGCCGAAATACCGTAGGTGAAGGCGATCATCGGACGCCGGCCGACGGTGTCGAACAGCCGCCCGAGCAGCAGCGGGCCCATGAAGGAGCCAAGGGCGAAGGGCAGCAGGTACCAGCCGACCTTGTCGCCGGGCACGCCGTAGAAGCGCTCCAGCACCAGAGCGTAGGTGAAGAACAGGGCGTTGTAGAAGAAGGCCTGCGCGATCATCAGGGCGAGGCCGACGAAGGTCTGCGTCCGGCTCGTCACCAGCATGGCCGAGGCGACCTCGGAAAGCGGCGTGTGGCTGCGCGTCTTCACCTTCATCCGCTTCTTCGGATCGACCGGCGGCAGGGTGATGCCCTCGTCGGTGAAGCGCTTCTCGATGCCCGAGACCACGCGGTCGGCCTCCGCCGTGTAGCCGTGGGTGGCGAGCCAGCGCGGGCTCTCGGGGATCCAGCTTCGCAGGAACAGGATGACGAGGCCGATTCCGCCGCCGACGAAGAAGGCGATGCGCCAGCCATAGACTGGGTCGACCCATTCCGGCTTCAGCACGGCGATGGAGAGGAAGGAGCCCAGCGCCGCGCCGATCCAGAACGAGCCGTTGATGACGAGGTCGGTCCAGCCGCGCACGCGGGCCGGGACCAGCTCCTGGATCGTCGAGTTGATCGCGGTGTACTCGCCGCCGATCCCCGCCCCCGTCAGGAAGCGAAACACGCAAAAACTCCAGATGTCCCAGGACAGGCCGGAGGCGGCCGTCGCCACGAGGTAGAGGGCCAGCGTGATGAAGAAGAGCTTCTTCCGGCCGATCCGGTCTGTGAGCCAGCCGAAGCCGAGCGCGCCGACGACGGCGCCGACGAGGTAGGAACTCGCCGCCAACCCGACATCGAATTCCGAAAAGGACATCGGCGCCTTGCGGAGCGCCCCGACGAGGGAGCCCGCCAGCGTCACCTCGAGCCCATCGAGCACCCAGGTGATGCCGAGTGCAATAATGACGAGGACGTGGAAGCGGCCCCAGGGCAGTCGGTCGAGCCGGGCGGCGATATCGGTGTCGATCACGGTGCCCATCGGCACGCGCTCGGGCGCCGTGGCCCCGGATTGGCCTTCGACCTTGCTCGCCATGACGCCTCGTTAACTTTGCTTGAAGACAGTTGTGGGAACGCACGGCGAATCGATTCGGACTCATCGGGTCGGAAAGGCGCGTGACGGCTCAATGGCTCGTCTCACGGGCCATGCCACCATGTCAGCCACCCTTCGCATCACCACCCTGCTTCTGGCCGCGGGCTTGACCGGAGCCATGGGGATCACCGCCGCTCCTCCGAAGGCCGCGGACGGTACGCTGGGCCGTGACCGCGCGGTCGTCGACCTCTCCGGTGCCGAGCGCTGGGCGCTACGCCCCACCAGGGTCACCGCCGCCGCAAACCTGACGCAGCGGCCGGGCTCCAAGACGATCGCGCTCTCGGATCTCCCGACCGAGCGGCGCACGGTGCGGGTGATCTACCAGGGCTACATGACGGCGGAGGCCATCAGCGCGGCTCGCTGAGGCGTGGATCGAGCGCATCGGCAAGCCCATCGCCCAGCAGGTTCAGGCTGACGAGGCTCACCACCAGAAGGCCAGCCGGAGCGGCGAGCATCCAGGGCGCGGATTCCAGTGCCCGCGAGCCTTCCGCGATCAGCACACCCCACGAAGTCGCCGGCTCCTGCACGCCGAGACCGAGGAACGACAGGAAACTCTCCAGCAGGATGACGCGCGGCACCAGCAGCGTCGCGGCCACCACGATCGGTCCCAACGTGTTCGGGACGATGTGGCGGGCGAGGATGGCCGGCGTGGTCAGGCCCAGCGCCTGTGCCGCGCGGACGAAATCGCGGCTCTTGAGGCTCATCGTCTGGGTACGGACGATGCGGGCCATGTCGAGCCACTCCACCGCCGCCACCGCCACCAGTACCAGCCAGAGGCCGGCGCGAAAGAACACCAGCAGCACGATCACGAAGAACACGAAGGGCAGGGCGTAGAGGATGTCGACCACGCGCATCATCAGCGCATCGACTGCCCCGCCGAGCATCCCCGACACCGCTCCATAGGTGACGCCGACGAGCAGCGCGGCGAGGGTCGCCGTCAGGCCGATCAGCAGCGAGATGCGGCCCGCCACGAGGCAGCGGGTGAGGAGGTCTCGCCCGAGGACGTCGGTGCCGAGCAGGAAATGCAGTTTCTGGACGCGTGCCTCGACGACGAGCCGGCGTCCGTCTTCCGAGCGTTCCAGGATGGTCGGCGGCCCGAACAGGTCGGAGCGGGGCAGGTAGCTCAGGCTGCGCTCGTCGATTCTTTGTGAGGCTGTGAGCGCGAGGCGAACGATACCGTCCCGTTCCGAAAAATCCTCGACGGTCAGTCGCATGCGGAAGGCGAGCCGGTCGATCGCCGGCCGCACCGTCTCGGGCCGCGGATGAGCCTCGAAGCCGGGCGCGGTCCGCACGAGATCCGGATAGATCCGCTCCGGCGTGTGGCCCGTCATGAACGGACCGAGCAGGCAGGCGAGGGCCACCGCAACGAGCGTGAGAAGCGCTGCGAAGGCCGGGCGGTTGCGGATCAGGCGTCGGCGGGCGAGGCCGGCGAGCGATGTAGCCGGGGTAGCGGTGCTCATCGGACCGGAATGTTCCACGTGAAACATTCGCGGCCGTGGCGGCTCTCCGGCTCGGTTCGCTCATGCTGACGTGCCCGCGCAGCTGGCCTCGAAGGAGGCCTCCAGCCAGCCGCGCGATCCCTTGGGGCCGCCTGCGAGGCGTTCTCGTCGCTGCGACACCTCAGGAAGCGGGGGCTTGTTTGGAGAGCCGTCCCACCAGCTGTCATGCCCCGAGCCTCAGCCGCGGGTCCAAGACGGCCGCCAGCAGATCCGCAACGAGGTTGAACGCCACCACCATCACCGCGACGAGCACCACGGTCCCCATCACCAACGTGTAGTCCCGGTTCAGCGCCCCATCGACGAAGTAGCGCCCGATCCCCGGTAGCCCGAAGATGGTCTCGACGATGACGGAGCCGGTCAGCAGGGCTGCCGCCACCGGGCCGAGGGTCGAGAGTACCGGGAGCAGCGCCCCGCGCAGGGCCTGCAGGGCGACGCGCCAGGGAGGCAGACCCATGGCGCGGAGCGTGCGGATATGCGGCTGCGTCAGCACCTCGTTGAGGGCCGAGCGCGTGAGCCGGGCAATGGCGGCGATCTGCGGCAGCGCCAGGGTGATCACCGGCAGCACCAGGTTTCTGGGGTTGCCGCCGTCCCAGCCGCCGACCGGGAGCCAGGCGAGGCTGAGCCCGAAGACGATCTGCAGCAACGGGGCCGTGACGAAGGTCGGAACGGCGAGGCCGAGAGAGGCGCCGATCCCGACGAGGCGGTCCGCCATGCGTCCGCGCCGGAAGGCGGCAAGGGTGCCGAAGCCCAGCCCCAGCAAGAGGGCCAGCGCCAAGGCGAGGCTTCCGAGCGTCGCCGAAACCGGCAGGCCGCGGGCAAAGAGATCATTCACGGTGAGGTCGCGAAACGAGAAGGACGGCCCGAGATCGCCTTTGGCCAGCGAGAGCAGGTACCGGCCGTATTGCACGATCAGCGGCTGATCGAGCCCGTAGAGCCGCTTGAGGTTCTCCATCGCTGCCGGCGGCAGCGGCCGTTCCAGATCGAACGGGCCGCCGGGGGCGAGCCGGATCAGGAAGAAGCTCAGCGTCACCACGACGAAGAGGGTCGGAATGGCCTGAAGCAGCCGGCGGAGGGCGTAGGCGATCATCGGCCGGGATGTCCCGCACACACACCGTCATTGCGAGCCGCAGGCGAAGCAATCCAGGACCAACAGGCCGACGTCACACACGCGGCCCTGGATTGCTTCGCTGCGCTCGCAATGACGGCGTTGGACATTACTCACCTACGACAGCGACAGAAAGCGCGTCGGCGCAACGTTGCGCAGGTTCGGGTGGACGCCATGCAGCCGGGGCGAGACCAGCGCTTTCGAGCGGTAGTGCAGCACCGGGATCCAAGGCAGTTCGTTCACCACGATGGTTTCCGCCTCGAACAGGAGACCGGCGCGCCGGGCGACGTCGCGCTCGGAGGCAGCCTTAACCAGCAATCCATCGAATGTCGGGCTCGACCACTTCCCGGCGTTGAACCCGTCATTGCCGGTCTTCAGCAGAAACAAGAAGTTCTGCGGGTCGGCATAATCGGCGTACCAGGAGTAGCGGGCGAGGTCGAAATCGCCGCCGTCCCGCAGGTAGGCGAAGTGGGTCTTGGCGTCCGTGTTGACGAGCCGGGTCTCGATGCCGAGGCCGCGCCACATGTCGGCCAGCGCCACCGCCGTGTTGCGGTTGTTGTCGGTCGTGTTGAAGCGGTACTCGATTGTGAGCGGTGTCTTGCCGGACCCGTATCCGGCCTCCGCCAGCAGCGCCCGCGCCTGCTCCTCGCGGTCGATCGGCAGGATCTCGCGGCCCGGCAGTTCCGGTGGATCGCGGTAGTTGTCGAGGCCCGGCGGGCAGAGCGAGTAGGCCGGCCCCATGGTCTCGCCCCAGACGGCCTGGGCTAGGAATTCGCGGTCGATCATCAGCGACAGCGCGCGGCGGATGCGGACGTCGTCGAACGGTTTCTTCCGCACATTCACCGCGATCGCCATCAATCCCAGCACCGGGCTGAGCTGGACCTGATCGCCGAAGCGCCGCCGCAGCGACACCATCTGGTCGGCCGGAAGGTCCGACAGGGAATCGACCTCGCCGGCCGCGTAGCGCCGCACGGCGGCCGAGAGATCCGGCGTCGGGATAAAGGCGACGGTCTCGATCGGGATCGCGGCGCTGTCGCGAAAATGCGGGTTCTTCGTCAGCGTGATGCGGTCGTTCGGCACCATGTCGACGAGGGCGTAGGAGCCGTTCGAGACGAGCCGGCCGGGCCGGGTGAAGGCGTCGCCGTATTGCGCGATCGAGGGCCGGTGCACCGGCAGCGAGGTCTGGTGCGTCAGGAGTTCGAGCAGGTAGGGCACCGGCTCGGCGAGGACGATCACCACGGTCCGCGGATCCGGCGCGGTCACGCCGAGCGTCTCCGGCGCCGCCTCCCCGCGGTTCACCGCGGCGGCGCCCCGGATCGGATAGAGCACCTCGGCATATTTCGCCGCCGTCTTCGGATCGAGAATGCGGCGCAGGCCGAACACGAAGTCTTCGGCCGTGACCGGATCGCCGTTCGACCAGCGCCCGTCGGAGCGTAGGGTGAACGTGTAGGTCAGGCGGTCGTCCGAGACGATCCAGCTCTCGGCCGCACCCGGGATGATCGTGCCATAGTTGTCGTAGGTGAGAAGCCCCTCGTAGAGGTCGCGCAGGATATGCGCTTCGGCCACCGTCGAGGCCTTGTGCGGATCGAGCGTCTCCGGATCGGCATCGTTGCCGCGCCGGTAGTTTTTGGTGCTAGCCTGCGCGGGTTGCCCCAGGGACAGGCCGAGCCCCAGCGCCGCACTGCCCTTGAGCCAGGAGCGCCGGGCGATCGTCATGGGCGCCCGGCTCGCGCCTCGCCCGTCATTGCGAGCGCAGCGAAGCAATCCAGGGCCAACGCGCCGACGTCACGGGTGTGGCCCTGGATTGCGTCGCCTCCGGCTCGCAATGACGGATGGGTCATTCTGTCAGGCCCCGGTCTCCGCGCGAAAGCCCGCGGCCTCGATACCGGCCACCGCGCAGATCTCGTCGTTGTCCGAAGTGTCGCCGGAGATGCCGACCGCGCCCAGCAGGCGGCCCTCGACGTCACGGATCAGCACGCCGCCGGGCACCGGCACCAACGCATCCGGCCCGACGAGATGGCTCACCGCCGCCACGAATTCTGGCTGGGCCTCGGCCCGCTTGGCGATGGCCCGCGAGCCGAGGCCGAGCGCCAGCGCGCCATTGGCCTTGCCCCGCGCGATCTCGGCGCGGCGCAGCGAGGTGCCGTCCTCGGCCGCGAGGCTCTTGAGGGCGCCACGGGCGTCGTAGACCACCACGCAAAGCGGCTTCAGGTCGCGCTCACGCGCGGTCTGAAGCGCTGTGGCAACGAGGGTCTGTGCCGCGGAGAGCGTCAGGTCGGGCATCGGACTTCCTCGATCGGTAACGTGGCAAAGGCCAACGTCGATAGCGCGCGGATGGGCAGGGTTGCAAACACGCGCCCTGGCCGTCGCGTGCGCGCAATCTAGTTGCCGCCACCGACTCCACTTCCGGAAGAGGTCCCGCATGACGACGACCGAGCGTCCCCACGTCATCTGTCACATGACGAGTTCGGTGGATGGCCGCATCAAGACGCGGCGCTGGACGACTCTCGACGCCGACGACCACTACGAGACCATCCACGAGCGCCTCGACGGCGACGCCTGGATGTGCGGCCGCATCACCATGCAGGGCTATGCCGACAGCGCGAAGCCGCTGTCCGAACAGCCCGACGCCAGCGAGGCCATCGACCGCTCCGACCACATCGCACGGACCGACGCCGCCGCCTACGCGATCGCGCTGGACGCCCACGGCCGCCTCGACTGGGGTGCCCGCAACGACATCGAGGGCGACCACGTCGTCGTCGTGCTCACCGCCGCCGTTTCGGACGACCACCTGCGGCGGCTGCGTGCGGGAGGCCAGTCCTACATCATAGCCGGCGAAACAACTGTCGACTTCCCGCTGGCCCTCCGGAAGCTGCGCCAGCATTTCGGCATCGCGCGGCTGCTGGTGGAAGGCGGCGGGCGCATCAACGGCTCGATGCTGAAGGCCGGCGTGGTGGACGAGCTGAGCCTTCTCGTCGCGCCGGCCGTCGATGGGCTCATCGGCACTCCGGCCCTGTTCGACGTCGAGGGGGGTGAGGACGAGAGTCTGGCATCCAAGTGCCGGCTGACATTGACGGGTTGCGAGCAACTCGACGGCGGGACCGTGTGGCTGCGCTATGGGATCAGTACCGTCGAGGCATCGTAAGGCTCAAAGGCAGGACCGTTCGAATGGAACGGTCCTGCCACCACCGGCGCCTCGCCGGTGGCAGCCCATCAGCGAGTGTCGCGTTCCAGGATCGGCCGTAGCCATGCTTCGAGGCCCGCTGGCGTGGGCAACGCAGGATGAGGGGCGTCGTGGCTGCCAAGGAGCGGCAGCGCGATCGTCACTGTCCCGCTAGACAGGTCTGCACCACCTCGCGGTACCCCGCTTCGCCCACATCGCTGCGCTGGAGCCGCACCGTCTTCGGGCCTGCCTGCAACTGCACCTCGCTCGCCCCCCAGATCGCCTTCCAGACCTCGCCGCCCTTCTCCAGGGCGACGGCGGTGACGTCCCAGTTGAAGGTGTAGTCGGAGAGGGCGACCTTCGAGACCTGCAGGCCGAAGCTCGCGCCGCCGGCGGCGACGCTGCCCTTGCCGTTCGCCTTGGCGAAGACGGCGGCGGCCTGCTTGGCGTCGAGGTTATGCACCGTCGCAAAAAAGTCGCCGGGGGCGGCACAGCCGATCTCGGCGATCAGGCATTCGAGCGCATTGTCCTCGTCGCAGAGCGAATCGTACACGACGATCTTGGCCGCGGCGTCGTCCTTGACGATGCGGCTGCGCGGCGCGGCTTCCCCCGCGACGGGGGCGAGGCAGAGCAGAACGACGACGAGCCGCTGGATCACGCTGGCGATCTCCCGGCGGCTTTTTTGCAAGGTGCCGCCGGGACTTCGATACCGCGAAGATGGTTAAGGGGCCGCAACCTCGAGCTCGCGTTCGTCCGCGTCGGTCTCCTCCACCCGGGCCAGCGCCTCGCGCGCCGCATCCTCCTGGCGCTGGCGGTTCCAAAGGGCGGCGTAGACGCCGTTGCGGGCCAGCAGCGTGGTGTGGTCGCCGCGCTCGACGATGCGGCCGTGGTCGAGCACCAGGATCGCGTCGGCGTTCACCACCGTCGAGAGCCGGTGGGCGATCACCAGCGTGGTGCGGCCCTGGCTGACCCGGTCGAGGGCCGTCTGGATGTCGCGCTCGGTGAAGCTGTCGAGGGCCGAGGTCGCCTCGTCGAGGACGAGGATCGGCGGGCCTTTCAGGATGGTGCGGGCGATGGCGACGCGTTGCTTCTCGCCGCCGGACAGCTTCAGCCCGCGCTCGCCCACCGGGGTGTCGTAGCCTTCGGGCAGGCTCTCGATGAAGCGGTCGATCTGGGCGGAGCGGGCGGCCTCGCGCACCTCCGCCTCGGAGGCCTCCCAGCGGCCGTAGCGGATGTTGTAGCCGATGGTGTCGTTGAACAGCACGGTGTCCTGCGGGACCATGCCGATGGCCGCGCGCAGCGCATCCTGGCGGATCGCGGAGATGTCCTGGCCGTCGATGAGGATGCGGCCGCCCTGCGGCTCGTAGAACCGGAACAGCAGGCGCGAGAGCGTCGACTTGCCGGCGCCGGAAGGGCCGACGATGGCCACCGTCTGCCCGGCCGGCACCTCGAACGACACGCCCTTGAGGATCGGCCGGCTGGGGATGTAGGCGAAGCGCACGTCCTCGAAGCGCACCGTTCCGCGCGGGACCCGGAGCGGGGGGGCGCCGGGCTTGTCCGCGATCTCGGGGTTCTGGTCGAGGATGCGGAACATGTCGTCGATGTCGATCAGCGCCTGTTTGATCTCGCGGTAGATCATGCCCATGAAGTTGAGCGGCATCGCGAGCTGCACCAGCATCGTGTTGACGAGCACGAAGCCGCCGATGGTGGCGCGCCCGGCCATGATGTCGGTGGCGGCGAGCCACATCACGCAGGTCATGCCGAGGGTGAAGATCACCGCCTGACCGGCATTGAGCACGGCGAGCGAGACGTAGGTCTGCGTCGAGGCCTTTTCGTACTTGGCCATCGAGCCGTCGTAGCGCTCGGTCTCGCGGGACTCGGCGCCGAAGTACTTCACGGTTTCGTAGTTCAGGAGTGAGTCGACGGCCTTGGAGTTGGCGTCGGTGTCGGACGCGTTCATCCGCTTGCGGATGGCGATCCGCCACTCCGTCGCCTTCCAGGTGTAGCCGAGATAGGCGGCGATGGTGACGGCGACGATCGCCGAATAGTGCCAGTTGAACTCCCAGGTGAGCAGGCCGAGCACAAGCGCCAGCTCGATGATCGTCGGCACCAGCGTCAGCACCATCAGGCGCGACAGCTCCTCGATCCCCGAGCGCCCGCGCTCCAGCACGCGGGTGAGGCCGCCGGTCTTCCGTTCGAGGTGGAAGCGCAGGGAGAGCCGGTGCATGTGCGCGAAGGTGCGGAGCGCGAGGCGCCGCACGGCATGCATCGCGACCTTGGCGAAGACGCCGTCGCGGATCTGCGTCAGCGCCGCCATGGCGATGCGCGAGAAGCCGTAGAGGGCGATCATCGCCACCGGGATCGCCCAGATCCCCGTCGGGATTTTTTCCGCGTGCGCGCCCTGGGGGGCGCCCACCGCCGCCACGAGGGCGTCCGTCGCCCATTTGAAGGTGAACGGCATCACCATCGTCAGGCTCTTGACGACGAGGATCAGGCCGAAGGCGAGAAAGATCCGGCGCTGCAGATCGGGCCGGCCGGCCGGCCAGAGATGCGGCCAGAGCTTCTTGTAGGTGGCCAGGAGGCCGGGGCGCTGCGGCGCGCCCTCCGCCGCGGGGGCGGGTTGGGTTGTCATGCGGGAGGTTTTTCTTACGCGGAGGGTGACCGGGCGGCATATAGGGACATCGCCGCGCCGAAGCACCTGCTGCCATCGCAGACCGAGTCCGCGCGGGGCTTCGGCCGCGCGTCGCGGACAGGCGGCTTCCGATCCGGCCTCATAATTTCTGCCGATACAGACAAGTTCCTGAAGCAATTTGGGACGTACGGACAAGCCGCCGGCCGGACGGTCCGCCTCCGCCCATGCATAAGTACAGTTCGCCATTGTCCCGCTTCGCGAATCGGTGACCTCTGGCGGCCGGAGCGGTCGGGATCGTTCCGCGGGAACGGCTTGGTTCCGACATGGGCCGCCGGCGACGTGCGGCCTCCTTCTTGATGAGTGTCACGGTGCTGAAGCTCGCTCCCCTGCTCCTCACGTTCTTCCTCGTGCTTCAGCCGGCCTTCGCCCAGGCGCAGGGCCTGACGCTGAACCGCATCAAGTCGCTGCTGGTGGAGGCGGGCTTCAAGGACGCGCGGGTCGAGGACAGCCTCGTCCTCGTCGACGGGCTCGGCCGCTTCGACAGCCAGGCCGCGGTCGGGCTGGCCGAGGACAAGTCGACCTTCATGATCTCGACCAATTGGGACATTCCGGCCGAGAAGCAGAAGGCCATCCCCGCCCTCAAGATGCTGACGGCCAACAGCTACGGCTATTTCGTGTTCGCGCTCGTCGGCGACGAAGGCGAGCTCTCGCTCAACATCGAGGCGACCTACGACAGTTCGCTGATCTCCAAGACGATGCTGCGCAAGGCCATCGAACAGTTCGTCGAGACCGTCGACGGCAACGAGGAGATCTGGAACACCGACAAGTGGGTCGCGGAGGGCAAGGGCGCCAAGCCCGAGCCGGCGAAGCCGGCCGTGGCGAAACCTCAGCCCCCGGCGGCCCTGGCGCAATCGGTGGCGGCGGCCGTGGCCGCGGTGGCCAGGCCCCTGGCCATGCCGCGCCTGCTGTTCGCGTCGCGGAAAGCCAATGGCTTCGGAGACGTCGCGCCGCGGCCCTCCGCCGCCTTCCCGCAGGGCGACACGCTGCTGGTCTATCTCGAGGCGGCTGGCCTAAGCGTCGCCCCGGGCGAAGGCGGCAAGAACCGCGTCGGCATCGCCGTCGACTACGAGGTTCGGACCTGGGCGCGCCAGAGCGTCTACGCCCGCAAGACCGATCTCGACCAGACCGTCCCGGTCGAAGGGGCCGAACAGCCGCCGCTCTACGTGACGAGCGCCATGGCGTTTCGCGATCTGGCGCCGGGCTCCTACGTTCTGACCTTCTACCTCCGGGACACGCTCAACGGCCGCACGACGCAGGGCGACCTCCCGTTCACGGTGGTGCCGGCCGCGGCGCCGCGGGCCGAGACGCCGGCTGCCGCTGCGCCCGCCGTCCCCCCGGCCTCGGCGCCCCCGCCCGTGGCGGCGATCCCGCCCGCCGCACCGAAGCCCGCCCCCCGTCCCGCCGCCCCGCCGGCTAAGCCCGTCATCTCCGCGCTCGGCAGCGACGGCCTGCTGGCGCTCGGCCTGCGCGCCGGCCGCGACGGCAAGATCTACGCGGCGCCGCGCATCGAGGTCCGCGGAACCGCCATGTCGGCCGACGATCTCGCCAAGCTGCTCGATCCCGCGACGGCGGCCAAGCCCTGGGAGCGCCTCGTCGCGATCACGGCGCGCGAGATCACCGTCCCGGAGATCCGGATCGAAACCGCCGCCGATCTCGGGGCCGAGACCGTCGTGCTGCGCGACGTGCGCGTCATCGACGTGGCGCAGGGCCGGTTCGGCTCCGTCACCGTCGGTGGCGGAGATTTCTCGAAACCCGGCGAGGTCGGCGGCAAGATCGGCAGCTTCACGCGGCTCGACGTCGCCGCCCTGGATCTGGCGCTGCTGGCATCCCTGGAGGAGCCGGCCAAAGAGGCTGCCGGCGAGGCGAAGCCGGTCTACCGCAGCTTCGCGATCGAGGGGCTCTCAATCCCGGGCGTCGCTCCCGGGGATGTCACCCGGATCGCCCGGATCGCCAGCCGCGACGTGCGGGTCCGCCCCCTCGCGCAAGGCTGGCGCGGCTTCGGCCAGCAGATCAAGCCTCTCGGCGACGACGATGCCCCGGCGCAGACCCGCATCGCCGCGCTCGCGCCGATGGCGGACCTCCTCGATGCATTCGAGCCCGGCAGCCTCGACGTCACCGGCATCGAGGTCGTGACCAGCGTGCCGACTGCCAGCTCGGTTCGCATCGCCCGCATGGGGTTCACCACGGACCGCGACGGGCCGGGCGAGGTCCGGGCCGACGGATTGACGGTGGTCTCGCCGGAGGGGCAGGTGCGCCTCTCCTCCTTCGCGGTCGAGGGCATCTCGCTGCGCTCCGCCATCGCCGGGATGCGGACCGTCGCGTCCCAGGGCTCGACCGAGCTCGGGCCGGCGGACATCCGCCGCCTGGTTCCGCAGATCCGTGCGATCCGCTTCGGCGGCACCGACGTGGATGTGACGCAGGACGGGGACGGCCCCCTGCGCTTCTCGATCGGCGCGGTCGAACTGGAGACGGCCGACCCGGTTGACGGCGTCCCGACCGGCCTGCGCTTCGCGATCAACAACTTCGTCGCCCCGATCGCGGCGGCGCAGAGCCTCGATGCCACGGGCCAGGTGGGAGCACTCGGCTACACCACCCTCGGACTGACGGGGCGGCTCGATCTCGGCTGGAACGAGGCGGCCCGGCAGGTCGTGCTGAAGGAGCTCTCGATCGACGGAGCCGGCATGGGCACCGTCACCGCCCGCGGCGTCGTGGCGAACGTCTCGAAGGACGTATTCAGCCCCAACCCCTCCCTCGCCACCGTCGCGGCGCTCGGCACGGCCATCGAATCCCTCGATATCGATATCGAGGACCACGGCCTGCTGCAGCGCGCCCTCGCCGCCAAGGCCGCACAGGGCGGCGGGACCGTCGATTCCGCACGGACGGAGGTCGCGGCCATGGCGACGCTCGGGGTGCCGGCCCTGCTCGGCGACGCACCGGACGGCAAGACTCTCGGTCAGGCGCTGGGCCGGTTCATTGCCGCGCCCGGCCGGCTTCACATCGGCATCAAGGCGAAGCAGCCGCCGGGCCTCGGCATCGCCGATTTTCAAACCGTGTCAAACCCGGCCGCGTTCTTCGACAAGGTGCAGGTGGTGGCGGAGCCACGCTGAGCAGGTTCCGGACAGGACGAACTAGCCGGCAGAGACGCGCTGTCTCGCGGCATCCAAAGACGCAGGGGCCCGAGCTTCGTGATGAAAGCCGCAAAAATCCTGTTGGTGCTCGGCGCGCTCGCCGCCCCGGCCCCGGCGACCGCCGAGAGCCTGACCCTCAACCGCGTCAAATCCCTTCTCGGAGAGATGGGTTTCAAGCCCAAGCCGACCGAGGACGAGGCACTGACGCTCGAAGGCTTGGGCAGCCGCGGGGCCAACCTCTTCTTCAGGCTGTCGAAGAACGGCACGGCGCTGACGATCTACAAGGCTTGGCCGATCTCTGCGGATAAGCAGGACGTTATCCCGGGCATCGCGATGCTGAAGGCGAACAACGGCCACCCGTTCAGCTTTGCCCTGTTCGGCGAGCCGGGAGAGCGCGCCTTCGACATCGAGAAGACCGTGGACGGCGCCCTCGTTTCGAAGGCCATGCTGCGCAAGTCGATCGACCAGATGCTCGAGATGATCGACAGCAACGAAGCGCTTTGGGACACCGATAGCTGGCCGATCAAAGCGAAGTAATCGTGCGCCGGGTTCCAAGCGCGGGGTCGAACAGCTGCGATTGGGAGGACGAGCGGAAGGATCTTCGCAGCCGCGCGGCGGCTTGGAGAAAGCGCGGCCCTTCTCGATGTTTCGATGCATCCCTTTCCGAGGTGACGACGTTACCGGGCCACGTCCGTATCGCTACTGCGGTGCGGAATCACCGAAACGGAGTTGCTTCCATGACGCTCAAGACCCTTCTCGCCGTATCCGCCTTCGCCCTCGCGCTGCCGATGGCCGCGCAGGCCCAGGGCACCGTCCGTGGTGCGGAGCGCGGCGCCCAGGAGGGCGGCGATGCGGCTGGTCCGATCGGTGCGATCGTCGGTGGGGCCGTCGGCGCCGCGACGGGCACCGTCGGTGGCATCCTCGGCGTCGAGGATCGTCCGCGCTTCCGCTCCTACGTCCGCGAGCGGAACGTCCGCTCCTACGATTACGACGGCCGCGTCGCCGTCGGTTCGGCGCTGCCGAGCGCCGGCGTGACCTATTACGACGTCCCGAGCGAGTACAGCGTCGCCCGCGGCACCCGCTACACCGTGGTCAACGACACCCCGGTGCTCGTCGACAGCCGTGGCCACATCGTCGAAGTGCTCAACTGAGCCTTTCGATTTCGGCGGCTCGTTCGAAGCCTGCCCGAGACGGCCCCGGCGCCCAGCGCCGGGGCCGTTTTGTTGAATCGCTGCTGTTTTCGTCCACTGGTCGACAGTTTTCGGGTATTGCTGCGCAACGCTTGAGCGCCTCGCCCGTTAAGAGGCTCGAAGGACGCGCTGTGCAGGTTCAGCCGCAGTGTCCCGCGGTTTTGCGTCGAGAACCTGCGTCCGACCACCAGTCCGAACACGTTCGTGCCGGCTTGCCGAGGCGGGCTCATTCGGCGATCCGAGGCGCACCCGTCATGACCAGCGACGACGACACCAAGCTCCCGGAGCCGGTCCGCGACCATCTCGGCCAGCAGCTCCGCACGATCTACACGGTCGGCGAGGACAAGCCGCAGTTCCTCGGTGACGAGGCCGGCGTGCCCGAGGAATTCGCCCCGCAGATCGAGCGGCTCGAAACCCGCCTCAAGACCCACGAGGAGGGCACCGAGGCGGTCGAGCAGGCGCTCGACAAGATCCTCGACGCGTTCGGCGTCGTCGGAGAAACCAAGGCGCCGGGCCGGGCGGTCTGAGATCCGGCCTCGTGCGCGATCAATTCAGCTGCCAGATCGCGGCATTGAGCAGCGTCGCGAAGGCGACCCAGGCGGCATAGGGCACGAGCAGCCCGGCCGCGGCACGATCGAAGCGCCAGGACAGGCGGATCGTCCAGAGAATCATCACCAGCATTGCGAGCGAGACCACGAGCCCGGCCCCGATCGCGTGCGCGGCGAAGAAGACCGGCGTCCAGGCGGCGTTGAGCGCGAGCTGCGCCAGGAAGGCGGCGAGCGCCAGCCACCAGGCCCGGCCCGTCGGCCCCGCCACCGGCCGCGCTCCGAGCAGCCGCCAGAGCGAGACCGCGATCATCGTGTAGAGGATGGTCCAGGCGACCGGGAATGCCCAGTTCGGCGGGTTGAAGCTCGGCTTCCGGATCACCGCGTACCAGCCCTCGATATTCGACCCGGTGGAGAGCGAGCCGACCGCCGTGGCGAGGGCCACCGGAAGGATCGCGGCCGCGATCCGGGGAAGCGTGGGCAGCACGGGGCGCGCGGGCACCGCGAGGTGGTCGGTCATGGGTGTTCGTGGTCCTCAGAGCATCATGCGGGAACGTGGAATCCGGCTTCCCGACAACATCGTGCGGTAACACGGAGCTATCGGGTGCTGCCGTTTCGGCGAAAGAGCAGTGTCCGATCAAGGATCGTGGCCGTTGCACCGGCGGGCCGCATCGCCCAAGGCAGTGGCTCGTCGTGAGACAACGCCCGGAGAGACATCATGCCTCCCAACTCGCAGCCGCCCGATCCGGATGCAGCGGAGCCGGGCGACGAGCCGGCTGCTCCTTACGCGAAGCGGACGCTCGCCGCACAGGCCATGGGGCAGATCGACCCGGTGACGAAGGCGGTGGTCCCACCGATCCACGTCTCCACCACGTTCCAGCGAGACCCGGACAACGCCTACACCTCCGGCTTCGCCTACGGCCGCGCCGACAACGCCACCGTGCGCGAGGCCGAGAGCGTCATGGCGATGCTGGAGGAGGCCGAGGGGGCGTTGCTGTTCGGCTCCGGCATGGCGGCGGCGGCGGCGGTGTTCTGCGCCCTCGAGCCGGGCGACCACATCATCGCACCCCGGGTGATGTACTGGGGCCTGCGGCGCTGGCTGCAGCAGGAGGGTCCACGCCTGCAACTGTCCGTCGATTTCGTCGATACGGAAACGCCGGAACGGCTCCGTGCGGCCATGCGGCCGGGTGCGACGAAGCTCGTCTGGATCGAATCGCCCGGCAACCCGCTCTGGACGGTCACAGACATCGCGGCGTCGGCCGAGATCGCCCATGCGGGGGGCGCCCGCCTCGCCGTCGATTCGACGGCAGCCTCGCCGATCCACACCCGGCCGCTCGGGCTCGGGGCGGACATCGTCATGCACTCGGCCACCAAGGTCCTGAACGGCCATTCGGACGTCATCGCCGGCGTGCTGGCCGTGCGGCAGGCGGATGCGTTCTGGGAGCGGATCACCGCGATCCGCGCCGGCTGGGGGGCGATCCTCGGTCCGTTCGAGGCCTATCTGCTGATGCGCTCGCTCCGCACGCTGCATCTGCGCGCGAGCGCGCAGGCCACCGGCGCTGCGGTGCTGGCCGAGCGCCTCTCCGGCCATCCGCTGGTGAGCGGCGTGCTCTATCCGGGCCTGGCCGGACATCCCGGCCACGCCATCGCCGCCCGGCAGATGGAGAACGGCTTCGGCTTCATGCTCTCGATCCGGGTGACGGGTGGGGAGGAGGCCGCCATCGCCACGGCGGCCCACGTCAGGCTCTGGAAGCGCGCGACCTCGCTCGGCGGCGTCGAGAGCCTGATCGAGCACCGCGCCTCGGTGGAGGGGCCGGGTACGCCCTGCCCGCCGGACCTGCTGCGGCTCTCCACCGGCATCGAGGACCCGGGCGACCTGTTCGACGATCTCGATCAGGCCCTGCGGGCAGCGCATGATAGAGCGCGGTAACCGGCACCGTATCGTTTTCGGTTTCCGCGCGTTGTCCGGCCAAATCCACTGGAGCCGAGACGATGCGACACCCGATTCCGATGCTCTGCACTGCGCTCGGTCTGACCTTGCTGGCCGGTTCCGCCCTCGCCGAAGGGCCGCCGGATCTCGACGTCGAAAAGACCTGCCGCTCGTCGGGGCGGGTCCAGGTCGGCTTGAGCGAGAAGGAGAGCCAGGACGGCTGCCTGCGCTCGGAGCGCGCGGCCCATGACGAGCTGAAGAAGCGCTGGAGCGAGTTCAGCCTCGACGCCAAGGCGCAATGCTCGAAGCAATCCGAGGCCGGCGGCTTCCCCTCCTACGTCGAGACCGTGACCTGCCTCGAACTCGCTACCGGGACCGTCCCGGCCCAGACGAACGGCGGCGACCCCGCGCCGAAAGGTGCCGCGACCGGAGGCGAAAAAGGAAGCCCGCTCACTGCGGAGCCCTCGCCCAAGGAGCGCACCAACCCGATCGACGTGCTCAACAAGTAGCTGCGAGGCGACGGGCTTTTCCCCCAGAAGGGCTACGGCCTGTACGGATCCGATCCACCATCCCGCCCGCACCTCACGGCGAGAGTGTGGGTGGGGCGGAGGGAATGCGAGCGATCTCAGCGCGACGAAGGCGCGTCGACTGCCGGGATCCACACGCCCGGACCCGTCGTCCCGGCCGGGGCCGGCACGGGCAGCCGGCCGTGGTGCAGTTCGGCGAGTTCGCGGGCCGGCCGGGTGTCGTCCTCGGTGAGGAAGAGGCCACGGGCCTTCGAGCGGAGACCCAGCGTGCTGCTGCTGGTCAGCACGCTCTGGGCCGGGCTCGCGAGCAGCGCCAAGGCGACCGGCCCCATCCAGAGCGCCAGCCACGGGTCGGCGGCGTAGGCCAGCAGCGCGGTGAGTGCGAGGCCGACGACGATCCCGTCGCTCTGCAGGCGGCAGGCCTCGCGCCACGGCACGCGGCGGTCGTCGCGGGCCTGGGAATCCCAGCGGACCACGCGGCCGGCGAGCGTCGTCAGCACGGCGCCGGAGGCGAACAAGGCCATCACCGGCCAGAGCAGGATCCAGGTGACCTGCTCGATCGCGGCGCTCTTGAGCAGGGAGCCGGTTCCGCCGAAGGCACTGCGGCGCTCGGGCGAGGCGAGCACGTAGCCGAGGCTCAGGAGCTTCGGCAGCGCCATCACCGTCAGGACGAGGGCGGCGAGGATGTGGGCGGCCGCCGTGCTGCCGGTCAGCCCGTAGCCGAGGAGGCCGAGGTCTCCGGTGCGCACCGCCTGGACCGTTCCGAGCGCCAGGAAGGCGACCCAGACCGGATAGGCGAGATACATCAGGATGCCGACGGTCATGTGCCAGCGGCTCGCCCAGCCGAACCCCTTCATCGGTGCGACCCGCCCGTGCTGCAGGTTGCCCTGGCACCAGCGTCGGTCCCGACCGAGGAGGTCGATCAGGTTCGTCGGCATCTCCTCCCAGGTGCCGCCCATCTCCGGCAGGAGATGCACGTCCCAGCCGGCCCGGCGCAGCAGGGCACCCTCGACGATGTCGTGACAGAGGATCTCGCCGCCCAGCGGAGCCTTGCCCGACAGAACCGGAAGCTCCGCGTTCTGCGCGAAGGCGGCGATGCGCAGGATCGCGTTATGACCCCAGTACGAGCCGTCCGGCCCCTGCCAGGTCTCGAGGCAGCGGAGCGAGAGCGGCGCGTAGAGCCGCACGGCGAATTGTTGGATGCGGGCGAACAGCGTGTCGCGGCCGGCGGCGTAGGACACGGTCTGGATCAGCCCGGCCCGCGCATTCTCCTCCATCAGCCGTGCGAGGCGGCGCATGGTGGCGCCGGTCATCAGACTGTCGGCGTCGAGCACGATCATGAAGTCGTATGCGTCGCCGTGGCTGTGGCAGAACTCGGCGATGTTGCCGGCCTTCCGCCCGAGGTTCTTGTCGCGCCGGCGGTAGCGGATCGTCGGCATGCCGTGGCCTTCCGACTCGGCCCAGGCCTGGATGCGCGAGAACTCGTGCTCCTCGACGGCGCTGACCGCGCCCTCGCGGGTGTCGGACAGGACGAACAGGTCGATGTCGGAGCCGTCGCCGCCCTCGCGCTGGAGCGAGCGCGCCATGACGCGGACCGCGGCGAAGACCGCGATCGGGTCCTCGGCGTGGATCGCGACGACCGCCGCCGTGCGCGACCGGCCTGTGGCACGCGGGGCGATCGTCTCCGAGCGGCGCTCCAGCGCCGACTTCACCCGGTCGCCCATCAGCGCGGCGGCGAGCCCGTAGACGTATTGCCAGGCCGTGAACACCTGCCAGGCCATGGCCAGCACGAACAGGACGAGGACGCTCCAGGCGAGCGCGCCCACCGGCACGCCGAAGGCGGAGACAGCCGCCCAGGCGATCGCCGCGGTGGTCGCGAGCGTCGGCAAGGCGAGCGCGAGGCGGCGCAGCAGGAACGAAGGGCGCCCGGCGTCGTTGGGGGCCGGTCCCTCGACCCCGGGAGCTTCGTGCGACAAAGGTGAGGACATGCGGGTCGCGAGGGCTCGATGAAAGACCGGGACCACCCGCCCGGATCAGGAGGATGGATTGCGTGAGCGCCCCGAGACTGCTTCGGCCCGGACAGACGGGTCCCGGGAGGCTCGCTTCTCGCGGCGAGGATTGTTGCGGACGTCGCTCGCGTCGGCCGCAGGCGTGCTTCTGCCTAGTGCGTTCGACCTGAATGGTGCCAGAACGATGGCGCAGAATGCCGCTCCCCCTCTTCCGGAGATTCCGGCGACCTACGAAAGCTTCGTCGAGCGCGCGAAGTCTCTCGCCGGCCAGACTTATCGCCCGGCGCCCGAGGACCTGCCGCAGGAGCTCGCGGCCCTGAACTACGATGCCTACCAGCGCATCGTCTTCCGGCCCGAGAAGACGGTTCGTCTCGGCAATCGCTTCTCGCTGCAGCCCTTCCACCGCGGCTTCCTGCAGCGCAAACGCGTCGACATCGCCCTGCAGGCCGCCGACGGGTCGTCGCGGCGGCTCGACTACGATGCAGCGCTGTTCGATCTCGGGCCGGCCCTCCAGGGGCGGACGTTTCCGCCGTCGCTCGGCTATGCCGGCTTCCGGCTGAACTTCGGGTTCGACCCCGCCAACCCCGCTGCCCAGGAGGAATTCCTGGTCTTCCTCGGCGCCTCGTATTTTCGCCTGCGCGGCAAGGGCCAAGTCTACGGCCTCTCGGCACGGGGCGTGGCGGTGAACACCTTCGGCCCGGGTACGGAAGAATTTCCGGATTTCACGGCGTTTCGGATCCTCGAACCGAGCGAAAACTCCGAAAACATCACCATCTTGGCGCTGCTCGACGGGCCGAGCCTGTCGGGCGCCTACCGCTTCGTGGTGACGCCGGGCGATCCCGCCCACATCGCCGTCAGCGCGTCGCTGCATCCGCGCCGCGAGATCGCGCGGCTCGGACTGGCGCCGCTGACCAGCATGTTCCTGCACGGGGAGAACGGCGCGGGCGCGCGGGGTGCCGAGCCGTTCGACGACTTCCGCCCCCAGGTTCACGATTCCGACGGCCTCGTGGTGGAGACGGCGGGCGACCGGCTCTGGCGGCCCCTCGTCAACGGGCGCAGGACCACCGCCATCTCGGCTTTCGAGACGAAGCCGCTGCAGGGCTTCGGCCTGCTCCAGCGCGACCGGCGCTTTGCCGATTACTTGGATGTCCAGGCCCGCCACGAGGACCGGCCGGGGCTCTGGGTGAAGCCGGAGGCCGGAAGCGCGGCCTTCGCGTCCGGCGCGGTACAGCTCTTCGAGATCCCGACCCGAGAAGAATACACCGACAACATCGTCGCCGCCTTCGTGCCTACGGCGAAGGTCGTTCCGGGCCAGCCGCTCGATCTCGCCTACGGCCTGACCACGGTCGGCGCCGAGCCGGTTTCCCTGCTGCCGGGGTCGCCCGCCCGCGTGGTCTCGACCCGCGTCGGCTCGGCCGAGCGCCTGCGCCCGACCAATCCGCCGAGCCCGCAGCGCCGCCTCTACGTCATCGACTTCGCGGGCGAAGGCCTGCCCACCGACCCGAACGCGCAGATCGACGTCGCCCTCTCGGCCAGCGCCGGCGCCTTCGTCGATCCCTTCACTGAGCGGGTCCCCCAGACCGGCGGCTGGCGCCTCTATGCCGAATACCGCCCGCCGAACCCGCTCCCGCCCGGCGACGTCGTGTTGCGTGCGCGGCTCTCGCATGCGGGCCGGGCGATCACCGAGACCTGGGATGCGGTGGCGTAGGCGGAGCTCCACGCCTACATCGGCGGCCGAGACAGGAGCCGTCCCCCGTGCCCACCACGATCCCCGTCGTCTTCGAAGCCGTCGATCCGCTGCGCCGTCAGGTCCGCGCGTGGCGGAGTGCGGGCGACACCATCGTGCTCGTGCCGACCATGGGCGCGCTGCACGAGGGCCACCGCGCCCTCGTCGCCTACGCCAAGACCAACCTCGGCCGGCGGGTGGTGGCGAGCATCTTCGTGAACCCGACCCAGTTCGGGCCGACCGAGGACTTTTCGCGGTATCCGCGCGACGTCGCCGCCGATCTCGCGGCGCTCGGCGAAGCCGGTGCGGATGCGGCCTACGTGCCGGGCGCCGAGACGATGTACCCGGAGGGCTTTGCCAGCCGGATCGAACTCGACAGTCCGTCCGAGGGCCTGTGCGGCGCGTTTCGCCCCGGCCACTTCTCGGGCGTCGCCACGGTGGTGACGAAGCTCATCAACCAGGCCCAGCCCGACATCGCGCTCTTCGGCGAGAAGGACTTTCAGCAGCTCCAGGTCATCCGCCGGGTCACCCGCGACCTCGACATGCCCGTGGCGATCGCCGGCATGCCGACGCTGCGGGAGGCGGACGGCCTCGCCCTGTCCTCGCGCAACCGCTACCTCAGCGCGGCCGAACGCGCCGTGGCGCCGCGCCTGCACGCGGTGCTCGCGTCGATTGCAAAGGACCTCGCGGCGGGTGGCGAGGCCGGTCCGCTCGTTGCGGACGGTCTCGCCACGCTGGAGGCCGCGGGCTTCGGGCCGGTGCAGTATCTGGAGGTGCGCGACGCCGAGACGCTGAGCCCGGTCGCACGGGTCGAGCGGCCAGCCCGCGTGCTGGTGGCGGCCTATCTCGGCAGGACCCGGCTCATCGACAACGTCGCCGTCGCGCCGGGCGCCTGACCGTTCAGTGCCGCAACGCGCCGAGCCTGTGCTCCGCGAAGAAGTCGAGCATGGCGCGGGAGGCGTCGGGGCCGAGGGGGTCGGTGTAGCTGCTCGTCTTGCTGCCGCCGGACCAGGCGTGGCCCGCGCCGTCGATACGCCAGGACTCGACCTGGACGCGCCCCTGCCCGTCCGCATAGCGCGTGCGGGCGTAGCGGTGGCCGCCGGGTTGCGTGCCGCTCTCGCGGCGGGGTGACAATCCGGCAATTCCGGCCTGGGCCAGCACCTCGTCGCCGTTCTTCGGGTTCACGGTGGCGTCGTTCGCACCGTGGAAGACGATGGTCGGCACGCGCACCGCATCGCTCGCCTGCCCCGTGCCGAAGCCCGAGCCTCCGCCGGGCTGCTCGGCGCCCGGCGCCCCGGCCCGCATCGCCATCAGGGCGGAGGGCAGGTCGCGGGCGCAGCCGGCCGCCAGCCCCGAATGGACCCCGACGCCCGCGAAGAGGTCCGGATAGGCTCGGGCTACGTTGACCGCCTTGGCACCGCCGGCCGACAGGCCCGCGATGTAGACCCGCGACGGATCGATCGGGTGCTCGGCGAGAATCGCACGGGTGAGCCCGGCGATGATGCCGGATTCGCCGCGCTCGCGGCCCTGGTCGTTGGGCTGGAACCAGTTCCAGCACTTCTGGGCGTTGGCGCCTTGGATCTGGCGCGGATAGGCGACGTAGATGCCGTCCTGCTGCGCCAGTTCGTTCATGCGGGTGCCTGCGGCGAAGTCGTCGGGCGACTGGGTGCAGCCGTGCAGCATCACCACGAGGGGGCGCGGTCCCGTCTGTCCCGTGGGAATGAACAGCTTGTAGTCCCGCGTGCCGGCGGCGTTCGAAAAGCTGCGCTCGACGAAGCGCGGATCGCTCGGACCGCGGCGTTCCGGTTGCGTTCCGGGAAGGTCGAAGCCGCCCAGGCCCTTCGAGAGCGGAGCGAGGCCGCGCAGGCCCTTGAGCACCTGACCGAGCCCCTCGCGCAGGCCCTTGGGCAGGATCGCGGCGTGCGTGTCGGCATCCATCGGCTCGGGCCGGGTCGCCTGCGCCCTGAACGTGCCGGTCTCGTCGGCGACGAGATCGATGGTCGGCGACGTCTGGCCGTCGGTTCGGGATGCGGGCGTCCGCTCCGAAAAACCCCGCTGGAGCAGCGCGGTGGCTTCCTGCAGCTTGCCCGACTGCGTGAGGCGGGCCGCTTCCGTCAAATCCGAAATGTTCGGCATCGTGAAGGCATGGTCGGTCATCGGAATCGCTTTCTGCGAAGGCCCGACACGCCGCCCCGAGGCGCGCGTCATCGGGTGATGAAGGGAAAACCGCGAACAGAATCAGCGGAGGCGGTCGGCCAGGGCTGCGCGGACGGCCGGGCTCGCCTGGAGGCTGCCGAGCACTTCGATCGAGGCGATGGTGGCGCGGGCGAGGTCCGCCGGCACGTCGGCGGCGATCACGGCGAGGCCGAGCACCCGGATGTCGAGCATCTCGCCGGCCGCCTGCACGGTCTCGAGATCGGCCCGCCGGAAGTGCCGCAGCCCGAGCTCGACCCTCTTGCGGGCCACCGACTGCCGCGTGACGTCGGCATGCCGCTCGACCTGGTTGCGGATCGCCGTGCGGATGAAGTCGCTGCGGTTGGCATAGACGCCCTCCGACACGAGCAAGTCGATATGCCCGAGATCGACATAGCCGAGATTGATCGTGATCTTCTCGGTGTCGCCAGCCTTGGTGGCCGCCTGTCTCATCGAACCATCTCCTGACCATCCGTCTGGATGGTATATGGAGGGCCTATGCTGCGTTGCAACCCCGGCGGAGCGTGCCTCCGCCGCGGCAGGATCCTCAGGCCGGAGCCAACCGGGCGGGGCTGCGGCGGCGCAGGCGCAGCTGCCGGAAGGCCAGGGCCAGCACGACGGCGCCGGCGATGATGCCGCCGGCGAGCAAGGGCCGGTAGACGAACCAGGCGATGGCCATCACCGTCGGCCCGACCACCAGGGTGGCGACGAGGGCGACGAGGAACGTCGCGCCGCCGACGAGGCTGCCGAGGATCGGCACGTAGCTCGCCAGGATGTTCACCGGCGCGAACAGCATGACGAAGCCGACCAGCAGGAACAGCAGCGCGACGGCCCGGATGATCCAGGTGAACAGCCGGTTGTCGTCCTGGCCCATCTGCACGACGGCGTCGGCCGAGTGGGTGCCGGTATAGCCGAGCAGGATCTCCTGGCCGTTGCTGGCGCGGTAGGCTTCGAGCCCACCCGGCTCCTGCCGCCCGATGAAGGAAGCCGGCCCCTCGGGGACGATCTTGTAGGTGATGCGCATGTCGCCGACACGCGGGCTGTCGGGGCTCTCGCCGGCATAATAGCCGCCCCCGCTCGCCTGCACCGGCCGGCCGAGCGCCTTCTTCGCGGTCGCGACGCCCGCTTCGTCGACGGGGGTGTCCTCGGCCCCGCCGAGCAGCAGCACGGCCTTGGCGCCCACCGGAACCGCCCCGACCATCGCGTCGGCAGCGCCGAAGTCGCGGCTCTTGAGGGTGAAGGCCGGGTTCTGGTGGCCCGAGGGCGCGTGGAAGCTGCCGGAGGAGACTGCGCTCGACGACCACTCGCGGGAATAGGTGAACTTGCGGTCCTGGCCCGAGCCGGATTCCTTCTCGTGCCACTGGTACATCTCGACGTTGCGCGAGAGCTTCAGCCCCTTTGCCTTCACGCCGAGCGCGTCGTCGGCGACGCCCTTGGCGCTCGCCGTCGGCCCTGAGACTTGAATGAGTTTGTCGTTATAGGCCGGGTCGAGCCGGTCCGCTGGGACCGAGTGGACCAGCCGCCCGACCTCGTCGAGGGCGCGGGCGACCTTCACCGCATGGCCCTCGTTCCAGAACAGGCCGGCGCAGGCCAGCGGGATCAGGATGAGGCCGACGACGAGGGCGCCGATGCTGTCGCCGAGCCGGGCGCCGATGCCCTGGGGCGCGGCGACCTCGTCGGCGCCGCTGGCGAGCGCGGAGCCCAGTGTTTCGTCACCGCTCGTGGAATCGAAGGTCCACTCGTCGTCCGCCATGTCATCCCCCGGTCCGCCGTAGTCTCGACGGTCGAGACAAGCCTAGCAGGGGCCGCGGGCGCCTTCGATACTGAATTTCGGCGCTACGTCGTCTTGGGACCGGAAAAGACACCGGCATCAGACGTCCGAATTGCAATCCCCGGATGTTCTTGGGGGGCGCTCGCTACCGCAAGCTCAGTTGAGATAAGCGCGGATCGCGACGGGGGCGAGCATCTCGCCGTCTTCGGTGACGATCCAGGGCTGCTTGGTCGGGTCGGCCAGCACCTGCGCTGCGGCGCTCAGCGCTTCGCGCAGGCTCGCGTAATGCGTCGAGACCGCCCGTGCCGCGTCGCCCGCGAAAGCTGGCCACACGGCGAGATCGGCCGGCCGTTCGAGCGCTTCGGTTTCCATCACGTCCATCCTTCCCGTCGCGGGATTTTCTGGGTTCGCCCTGCGCCGGATATTCGATGCAGCGGCGCCCGACCCGATGACCATCGTCCCCGGCTCTTGAATGCGCGGTGACGTCGGCAGCAGGCCTTCGTTCAGAATCGTATTGTTGCACTGCAGCATAAACAAAAGATGTGCACCATCGCACGTCGGCGTCTCACGCGCCCCGCCCGGAGGGGGCTGGCGATGCCGTAATCCGATCCGGCATCTCGGCGTGGCGATGTCTCGGAGCTTTCAGATGCTGGTGCCGCTCGTCTCGCGCCGTCGGCGTGGCACCCATCGGGCTGCGGGATCACCGTCCGCTACGCCGCAGGCGTCTGAGATGGGACTGTAGCTTCTGGCGGATCGGCCGGACACGGTCCGCGCCGCGCTCAGTTCGCCGCGTGCAAATGCGGCTCGGCCACCATGCGCACCGGCGCCTTCGAGGGCTTGCCGCGTCCGATCAGCACCGCGAAGTGGGATTGCTCGGGATCGCCCTCGATCCGGGTGCGCAGCCAGGCGGCGAGAAACTTGACGTATTCGGCCCCGACGAGACGGGCGACGGCGGGGTCCTGCCACCAGCGGCCGATCTCGAACCCATCCGTGACGACCGGGTAGGGCACCACCGCCTCGCCGTCGGTGAGGGCGTGCTCGATCTCCACCAGGGTGCGCGGCATGTGGTAGTTCGAGGTCACCACAGCGATCGTCTCGAAGCGGTTGCGGCGCATCCAGCGCCGGGTCTCGATGGCGTTGCCGATGGTGTTGCGCGCCCGGTAGTCGAGGTCGACACAGCAATCGATCCAGCGGCCCTGGCTCGGATTCAACCGCGCAATCTCCTCGCGGCTGGTGCGCTCGTTGACCCCGGAGATCAGCAGCCGGCGTCCGTAGCCCCCGGCCAGCAGCTCGATCGCGTCGCCGACGCGCTGGGCGCCACCGGTCAGCGCGACGATGCCGTCGGCGCGGCCGCTCGGCCGCCGCTCCATCCGCTCGATCGTCGCCACGAACGCGAGAAACCCGCCGAACAGCGCGACCGCTCCGAGCGCGCCCGCGCCGAAGAGCGCGCGCCGGACGAAGCGCAGCCGGGACGGCGGTCGAGGGACGCTCAGGGCCTGCATGTCTCGGTTGCCGTCATGCGCCGGGCGGGCGCGGTCCCGGAAGCCGGCATTCTGCCATGCCCAGCCGACAGCCTCCAAGGCCGCCACCGGGGCGGTAATGCTGAGGTCGCGCGTCCTTATGAGCGTGCGCAGGGTCATCCTCCCGAGCGTAGCCGCGATTGCGGCCATGGAGAGGCGCAAACTCTCCTCCTGCACGGGTTTACGAATGGTTAACGCCATCTGGGGGCGAATCCGCAAGTGCCGCTGCGGACTCGCGAAAACGCGCTCCGATGCCTGGCTCAGTCGAGGAACCGGCGCACGGTGATGCGCGAGACCACGCCGGTGACGACGGAAGCGATCACACCGATGAGGACGATGATGGCGTAGCCGCGCCAGCTGATCTGAAAGGTGCCGAACAGGGCCTCGATCTCGTCGCCGGCCGGCCCGGAGCGCGAGATGCGGGCCAGCACGCCGGCAAGGGCGAAGGCGAGGAGCGCCGCGCCCGCGCCGATGGCGCCGCCGCGCAGGCCGAGGCGGAAGAACCGGCTCTGGAAGGCGCGGGCGATGTAATCGTCGTTGGCGCCGACGAAGTGGAGCACCTCCACCACCTCCTTGTTGCCGGCCATGGCCCCGCGGGTGGCGAAGATCACGGCGAGGCCCGTCGCGGCGAGCACGAGTGCAACGATGCCGATGCCGATTCCGACGAAGGTGTTGGCCATGGTCGAGAGCCGCTGCAGCCAGAGCGCGTGGTCGTCGAGGCTGGCGACGCCGGGCAGCGCCTCGGTCAGGCTTGTCCGCAGGGCCTTGAGGTCGGGCGCCTTGTCGGAGGCGAGCTTGAGGGTGATGAGCCGCGGCACCGGAAGGTCCGAGAGATCGAGGCCGCTGCCGAGCCAGGGTTCGAGCAGACGTTCGGATTCCGCCTTGGTGAAGACCCGCGCCTCGGCGATGCCCGGCGCCGCCTTGGCGATGCCTTCGGCGCGCGAGACGTCGGCGTCGATGTTGCGGCCGGGGCCGGGGCGGACCTGGACGGTGACCTCCTGCGCCACCGCCCCCTGCCACTGCCCCGCGCTCGACGCGACGATCTCGGCCGCGCCTGCGCAGAGCGCGGCGAGGAAGGTGAGGATCGCGATCACCGCGGCGAGCGCCCGGCTCGCGGCGGAATCCGTCGGCACCAGCGGCGCGTTCCGGCGCAGGGTCGGGGGCAACGGCGGTTCTGCAGCCTCGGGCGGCGGAGCGGCGGCGGGGCGAGACGGCGCGCGGGTCTCGGCCATCAGGTTTCGATCCGCAGCCGGCCGTCGCCGAGGACGAGGCGGCGGGCGTCGATCAGGTCCATCAGCCCGAAATCGTGGGTGGCGATCAGCACCGAAGTGCCGAGCTTGTTCAGCTCCATGAACAGCCGGAGCAGGCGCCGCGCCAGCGTCGGGTCGACGTTGCCGGTGGGCTCGTCCGCGAGCAAAAGGTCCGGCCGGGCGATCAGCGCCCGCGCGATCGCCGCACGCTGCTTCTCGCCACCCGAGAGCAGCGGCGGCAGCACGTGCATCCGCTCGCCGAGGCCGACCCAGCGCAGCAACTCGACGACCTCGGCCCGATAGTTGGTCTCGGAGCGGCCCTGGACGCGCAGCGGCAGGGCCACGTTCTCGTAGGTCGTGAGGTGATCGAGAAGTCGAAAGTCCTGGAACACCACGCCCATGCGCCGGCGCAGGCCGGTGAGCGCGTCGCTGGAGATGCCGCTGACCTCCTCGCCGAAGACCGAGACGAGGCCGCGCGTCGGGCGCACCGAGAGCAGGATCAGGCGCAGCAGCGTGGTCTTGCCGGCACCCGAGGGGCCGGTGAGGAACTGGAACGAGCGCGGCGCGATCTCGAAGCTGACATCGGACAAGACCTCCGGCCCCAGGCCGTAGCGCATGCCGACGCTCTCGAAGCGGACCGCCGGCGCCTCCGCGCCGGACAACAGGCTGCCCGTCTTCGTCCCAGCCACGTGTACCCCGCCTCGCACCCCGCCCGCCAAGGCCCGCTCCGTCGCGTGGATCGTTCGCAAGGATCGGATCAGCCGGGCCGGCTTCCGCCCCGTTTCACGGCCGGTTAACCCTGTTCGCGCAACAACCGTTTCGGTCCTTTTTCCGCGCGCGGCAACCCGCCGCCGGAAGTGCCGAACCGATTTGCCATGCTGATCGCCTGCCCGGCCTGCGCCAGCGAGTACGAGATCGAGGGCGTCCTGGTGGGCGCCGAGGGGCGCTCCGTACGCTGCGCCGCCTGCAGCGAGACCTGGTTCGTCGGGCCGGAGAGCGAACAGCCGGACGACGCGGTCGACGCCTGGGAGGCCGCCTTGCACGAGGAGGTCCCGGAGGAGACCGTCGCGGCGCCGAGCCCCGTCATCGACCAACCCGTTCCGCCGCCCCGCAAGGCGAAGGCGAAGCCGTCTCCGAAGACATTGGCCATTCCGCGTCTATCGCCAGCCCTCGCCGCCGGGCTGGCCGTGTTCGCGATCCTGCCGCTGGCCCTGCTCGGCCGGGCCACGGTCGTCCGGGCGATGCCGCGGAGCGCCGGCCTGTTCTCTGCCGTCGGCCTGCCGGTGAACCTGCGTGGCGTCGCGTTTCGCGATGTCACTGCGTTCCGCAATCCGGCCGAGGGTGCGAACCCCACGCAGCTCGTCGTCGAGGGAGACCTCGTCGGCGTCGCCCGCGAGCGCGTCACGGTCGCATCGCTTGAAGTCGAGCTGCGCGATGCCCACGGCCAGTCGGTCTACCGCTGGACGGTCCCGCCCTCGCGCGCCGCACTCGAACCGGGCGAGACGGCACGGTTTCGGGCCAGCCTCTCGGCACCCCCGCCCCACGGCTCTCAGGTGCTGGTGCGCTTCACCGATGCGGACGCTTCGGAGGCCAAGCAGGCGGCGAAGGCCGCCGCTCCTACGGAGCCGGAGAAACCGGCCCCCGCCGCCGATGCGGGGCACGGCCATCACTGAGGCCGTGGCACGGTCGGGCACGCGTGCTATTGAGACGATCCCGACAACGAGGCGTGCATGACCTCTGCTTCCCGACGCGTTCGCGTCCTGTTCGACGAAGCCGCCATCGCGCGGCGCAACGAGGAACTCGCGGCCTCGATCCTCGCTGCCAAGCCGGAAAACCTGCTCGTCGTGGCGGTGCTCAAGGGCAGCTTCATGTTCGCGGCCGACCTGCTGCGCGCGCTGCACCGGGTCGGCCTGTCGCCGCAGGTCGAGTTCGTGCACCTGTCGAGCTACCGCACCGCCACGGTCTCCTCCGGTCAGGTCGAGATTCTTCGCGATGTCCAGAGCGAGGTCAGGGGGCGCGATGTCCTGCTCGTCGACGACATTCTGGAGTCCGGCCGCACCGTCGTGTTCGCCAAGGATCTGCTGATGGCGCGCGGCGCCAAGCGCGTGCTGACCGCGGTTCTGCTCGAAAAGCCCGGCAAGCGCGCCGTGACCATCGACGCGGACTTCGTGGGCTTCACGTGCCCCGACGTGTTCGTCGTCGGCTACGGCATGGATGCGGCCCACGCCTTCCGCCAACTCCCCTTCGTCGGCCTCGTCGACTACGACAGCACCGACCCGGACCTCTTCGGCGGGGCGTAAGCCCGGCCGCCGAGCGGAACGGCCGCGGTTCCTGCACGTTGGCTGCGCGCGTGATCGCGACGACACGTCGCGTCTCACGCCGCTCTTCGCATCGGCCGCAGATGCTTGACAGCCCCGTCGCGTCCGCGCCTGTTTCCTGCGATACCGTTCGGTATCTCCTCCCACGGTTCGACACCATTCCCATGGCGCGCATTCTCCTCGTCGACGACGAGGACACCATCCGCGGTTTTCTCAAGCGCGGGCTCGAGCTCGACGGTCACGCCGTTGTCACCGCGATCGACGGTAGCGACGGGCTCGACCGCCTGTCCGAGGCCTCGGGCGATTTCGACCTGATGCTTACCGACATCCGCATGCCGCTGATGGACGGCATCGCCTTGGCGCTCGCGGCCAAGCGCGACTATCCGGACCTGACGATCCTGCTGATGACCGGCTTCGCCGACCAGCGCGAGCGCGCCCGCGGCCTCGACGCGATCGTTCTGGATGTTCTGACGAAGCCGTTCTCGCTGGCGGATCTGCGCTCGACGGTGAAGCGGGCTCTGGCGGCATAGGACCGGTTGTTCGGCACTCCGGGGCTCGCCGCAGGCGAGAACCCGGAACCCACCCGGCACGCTGCGGCCAGTCCTGGGTTCCGGGTTCCGCTGCGCGGCCCCGGAATGACGATAAGGGTTCTGAATATCGTCAGTACCCCTCGGCCAGCGTCCCCCGCTGACGCTGGTCCGATGCGCCTGCGATCAGGCGCCCATCGAACATCACCGAATTCGCGGAGCCCGAGGGCGCGCCGACCTTCACCTGATAGCCCTGCTGCTTCAGCAGCCCCACCGTGTCGGGCGAGACGCCCTCCTCGACCATCAGCACGTCCGGCTGCCACTGGTGGTGCACCCGCGGCGCGGCGACGGCCTCGGCGAGGTTCATGCGGAAATCGAGCACGTTGACGATCACCTGCAGGACCGTGGTGATGATGCGGCTGCCGCCGGGGCTTCCCGTCACCAGGAAGAGCTTTCCATCGCGAAACACCATGGTCGGCGTCATCGAGGAAAGCGGCCGCGCGCCCGGCGCCACCGCGTTCGCCTCGCCGCCGACGAGCCCGTAGGCGTTGAGCGCGCCGGTCTTGGCGGAAAAGTCGTCCATCTCGTTGTTGAGAAGCACCCCGGTGCCCTCGGCCACCAGCCCGATCCCGTAGGAGAAGTTGAGCGTGTAGGTGTTCGCGACGGCGTTGCCGGCGGAATCCACCACCGAGAAATGCGTGGTCTGGTCGGGCTCGAAGGGCAGCGGGTTGCCGGCCTTGATCTCGGCTGCGGGCCGGGCGCGGCTCGGGTCGATCTGCCGGCGCAGGGTCTCGGCATAGGGTTTGGCGATCAGCCCCGCGACCGGCACCCTGGTGCGCGCCGGGTCGCCGAGCCACGCGGCGCGGTCGGCATAGGCCGGCTTCATCGCCTCGGCCAGCGTATGGATCGCCCGCGCGCTGCCGGTGCCCATCCCGGCGAGATCGTAGCCCTCCAGGATGTTGAGGATCTCGATGAGATGGACGCCCCCGGAGCTCGGCGGCGGCATCGAGACGATCTCGCTGCCGCGATAGGTGCCGCGCACCGGCGTCCGGATCTCGGCCCGGTAGGCGGCGAGGTCGGCCGCCGTCATGATCCCGCCTGCGCCCTGCACCGCCGCCGCGATCCTCTGCGCGATGGCGCCGGTGTAGAACGCGTCCGGTCCGCCCTCGGCGATCGCGTGCAGCGTACCGGCGAGATCGCGCTGCACGAGGTTCGCCCCGCGCTTCAGGACCTGGTCCCCCTGGAAAAAAATCGCGCGGCTCGACGGCCATTGCCCGAGCAGGCCCGAGGCGCGGGGCAGGGAATCGGCAAGGCCCGATTCGACCGGGATGCCCTCGCGCGCCAGGGCTTCCGCCGGCGCGATCAGCTCGGCGAGGCTGAACTTGCCGGAGCCGTAGTGGCGATGCGCCTCGGCGAGGCCGCGCACGGTGCCCGGAACGCCGACCGCCTTGCCCGTGCGGGTCGAGGCGGCCTTGTCGGGCTGGCCGTCGGCGCCGAGGAACATGCCTTCGGTCGCGGCCCCCGGCGCGGTCTCGCGAAAATCGATCGCCACGGTCTCGTTGCGGTCGGCCAGATGCACCAGCATGAAGCCGCCGCCGCCGAGATTGCCCGCCCGCGGCAGGGTCACGGCGAGGGCGAAGCCCACCGCCACCGCCGCATCGACAGCGTTGCCGCCGCGCTTCAGGATGTCGACGCCGATCCGCGTCGCATGCGCCTCCTGCGACGACACCATACCGTGGCTCGCCAGCACCGGAAGGACGCGGGCGTCTTCCGCCTGTAGCGGTGTCGTGCCGAGCGACCCGGGCGTCGGGTCGGCCTGGGCGAGCGCCGGTTCTGCGAGCAGAAGCAGGCAGGCGAGGGAAGCGGCGAGGTGGCGAGTCGCTGACGGCATGTTGGCGACATAGCGCACGGTCTCATGGAGACACGTGTTCGTGGTTCGCATCGCCGCAAACGAGAGCGGCGGACTGCTCCCAGCCCGCCGCCCTGTCGTCAGGATCGATGGCCGCCGCGCCCCGCCCCGGGCGTCCGGCCGTTACGGCTGGTTGCGGGCCAGAAGGCCGCCCATCGGCGCGCCGGGCTCGGCCTGTTTGTAGAGGAAGAAGACGCTGCGCAGCCAGCCGCGGGTGTCGTAGCCACCGTAGTTCCGCTCGATCACGTCGCGTGTCACGTAGGCCTGGATGAAGAAGTCGCCGAAGTTGTAGCCGACGAGGCCGCCGACGGCGACCTGGCCCTGGTGGCGATAGTTCAGCCGGTTCGTCGGCAGGTCGGTCGAGCCGAAGGCGACCGGGCCGATCTCCCACTTGCCGAACTTCTTCGTCGCCGTGACGTCGAGGTTGAGGAAGTCCGGGTAGAAGGCGCCCTGCTTGTTGGTGGCGTCGAGATAGGTTCCGTAGAGGAGGTTGCCCGTCACGTTCCAGCCATCGCCGTTATAGGTGGCGGCGAAGCGCTGCTGGATCGAGCCCTGGTTGATCAGGAACTGCGTATCGATCGGCAGGTAGCCGCCGAGCAGGTAACTGACATTGAAGTTGCCCGAGAGCTTCCAGGCGAGCTGGGCCGCGACCAGCGGCACGCCGATACCGCTCTGGTAGCGCCCGCCGGCCGCGGCCGAGCGGGCCGCCACGACGGGTTGGATGTAGATGAGGTGCAGGCGACCGCCGAAGATGTGGACGCCCGGGACCCAGACGACACCCGGCAGGTTGATGTTGCTCTCGGACTGGACGGGCGAGGTGTCGCGGATGCCGAAGCTCGACGTGTCGAGCAGGATCAGGCCGATCGGCAATTGGGCGCCGGTGGGCAGGCCGAGGGTCTGACCCGGCTGCGCGGCCGAGGCGGCGTGGGCTGCCGTGCCCGTGAAGCTCAGAACGAGCGCACCGAGCGCCGCGACGGTCCTGCGAAATCGAGCCTTCATCCTGCACCACTCCGGGGCTTCAAACCGGCGCCTCGCGGATCCCGAGGCGCACTTGAGCGGTTATCCTTGCCGGAATTCTAAATACATGCACGGACTCAAATGCAGTCGAATTGCTTCAAGTCCAAGGTGTCGCGCAAACGACACGGTCTAAGTTAAATAAAATCTCTGTGTGGTGGAATAAAACCGGAGAGATAGACGTGCTGTGATCGGATACTTGCTTGTCGCTTGCGCTATCTGCCGTGGCGACGGCGAGCCGATAGACGCGGCGCGGGGTCGCATCCGTCAAGAAGTATCCTGAGGCCGTCGAACGATCGCTGCGGCGGTGGATTGTGCGGCAAGCGCCGAAACGGCGCGGTAACAGCCGGGGCAAGACGCGCGGAGCGTGCCCCGATCCCAGCCCGGCGCAGGTATCTAGAAGACGGGCATGGCCCCCGCGACCGTGATCAACGCACCCGACGTGTAGCTGCTCTCCCCGGAGGCGAGCATCACGTAGGCCGAGGCGAGTTCGGCCGGCTGGCCCGGGCGCCCGAACGGTACCTGGTCGCCGAAGGACTTCACCGCGTCCTCGCTCATGCCGCTCGGGATGAACGGCGTCCAGATCGGCCCCGGCAGCACGCCGTTCACACGGATACCCTTCTCGGCCAGTAGCTGCGAGAGGCTGAGGACCATGTTGCTGAGCGCGCCCTTGGTGGCGCTGTAGGCCAGGAGCGTCGGCATCGGGTGCTTCGAATTCACCGAGGAGGTGAAGATCACCGAGGCGCCGGGCTTCAGGTGCGGCAGCGCCGCCTTGGTCACGTAGAACGGGCCGAACACGTTGGTGCGGAAGGTTTTCTCGAAGATCGCGTCCTCGATGGCGTCGAGCCCCTGGTTCGGCTGCTGGAAGGCGGCGTTGTTCACGAGCACGTCCAGGCGACCGAATGTGGAGACCGTGCGTTCGACGATTTCGCGGGCATAGGCCGGATCGGTGATGTCGCCGGGCAGCAGCAGGGCGCGACGGGCCGCCTTTTCGATCCAGGCGCCGACGGCTTCCGCATCCGCCTGCTCCTCGGGCAGGTAGGCGATCGCCACGTCCGCGCCCTCTCGGGCATAGGCGATGGCGACGGCCCGGCCGATGCCGCTGTCGCCGCCGGTGATCAGCGCGGCTTGGCCTTCGAGCTTGCCCGAGCCCCTGTAGCTCGCTTCGCCGTGGTCCGGCTGCGGCGTCATCTTCTCGGTCTTGCCGGGAAAGCTCTGGGGCTGCCCCTCGAAGGGCGGGCGCGGATACTGGTTCAGCGGATCTGTGGTCACGAGGGCCTCCGGTGGAATGCCGCGACAACCATTCGGTCCTCGCGGTGTTCCGGGAGGCATGCTCCGCTGCGCTAACTGGCCGCTCCGACCGTGTCGGCCATGCGGGCCTCGCGGGTGCCGAGCGGCTGCGGTGCGCCGACCGTGGTGTCTTCGGCCGTCTGGTGCTCCATCTCGGCGTTCACTTGGGCGCCCATCAGCACGATGATCGTCGAGATCCAGATCCAGGTCATGAAGCCGATCGCGGCACCGAGCGACCCGTAGGTCTGGTTGTACTTGCCGAAATTCGAGACGTACCACGAGAACAGCAGCGAGCCGGCGAGCCAGAGGAAGGCGGCCAGCACCCCGCCTGGCGTCACCCAGCGCCAGCGCGGCGCATCCCGGCTCGGGCCGTAGCGGTAGAGCAGCGCCAGGGCGCCGATGACCACCAGAAACAACGCCGGCCAGCGCAGCAACGCCAGCCACCAGGCGTTCTCGCCCAACCCCACGAACGCGAAGACGATCGGCAGCACGACGATGGCACCGAAAGCCGCCACGATGAACAGCAGCGCACCGGCGGTGAAGCTGAGCGAGACGAGATTGAGGACGAAGAAATTCCGCTTCTCGCGCTCGTTGTAGACGAAGTTGAGCGCGTCGAAGACGTGCTTCATGCCGCCGTTGGCGCTCCACACCGAGAGTACGATGCCCAGCGCCAGGGAAAAGCCGAGGGTGGCGTCGCCCTTCTCGTTCAGCCGCTTGACCTGTTCGCCGACGATCTCGAGGGCGCCGGCGGGCAGCACGCCCTGGAGCGCGGCGAGGTTGTCGTTGATGGTCGAGGCGTCGGCAACGAGACCGTAGATCGAGACCAGGGCGGCAACCGCCGGAAAGATCGCCAGCAGGGCGAAGAAGGTGACGCCGGCCGAGACCAGCATGATCCGGTTCTCGCCGACATCGCGATAGGTGCGCATCGCGACGTCCTTCCAGCCCTTCGCCGGGATCTGCGTCGGGCTCCTGGCTTGCCGGCCCCGGTCCGGTTCGGATCGGGCGACGGCGTGCGCTTCGGCGCCTTCATGGGATGGCGAGGGCTCACGGGCGGCCGGCGTGTCGGACTGCCCCGACGCGGCGGCCTTCGCGGCGCGCCTGGGCAGTGCGACCACCCCGATCAAGGCCGCGCCGAGGGCGGCGGTCCAAAGCAGGCCGGCATTGCGATCCGGGCTGGCGATGACCGCCTTGCCCTCGGTTGAAAGAGTCATTCGCCACCCTCGACACGCTGCCCACCGGCGGTGAACGCGGCACGCCGATCGATCGTGCGTTCGCAGCTCACAAAAAAGTGAGCATCTTCACGAGGGTCTCGGCTTGTTTCGGATTCCGGTGGGCTGGCGCCCGGATCGGTCCCGGCGGTGAACCTTCGGCCGTGCGGCCCGTTGCCGAGGCTCTCTACACCGTAGGATTCTGCGAATGTCCAAGACGATCACGGCTGCGTTCACGACTCGCCGCGACGCCGAGATGGCCGTCGAGCACCTCGTGCAGGAGCATGGCCTCGACAGGAACGCCGTCCGCATCGAGACGGTCTCGGACGCGAACACGGCAGGGACCGAGCCGGCCGGCGGCGACGTGGAGGGCGGCCACGAGAAGACCGCGACCGAGGGTTCGCCGGCCCTGGCCGGCAAGATCAAGGTCTCGGCGGATGTCGACGAGGCCGCGGTCGACAAGGTCCGTTCGTCGTTCGAGACCTACGGCGGCACCGGGACGGCCGCATAGACCCCACGGCATCCGCCTTTGCGGATGCGACGCCTGCCCTCGCCGGAGGCGCAGGACCTCCGGTCAGCCGTCATGGCCGCACCGAGCCGATCGGACTTGCGCCATGTGGTACCTTTACGGCTTCGTGCTCCTGGCCGGCGTCGCCAACGCCGTCCAGGCCGGGCAGAACGGCGCTCTGTCGAAGGGGCTCGCGCAATCCCTGACCGCCGGGCTGATTGTGGCCGCCGGGACGATGACCTGCATTCTGGCAGCCGGTCTCCTCTCCGGGCGTCTGGCTTGGCCGACCTACCAGCAGGCAGCCGAGATGCCGTGGTGGGCCTGGTTCGGCGGATTGATGGGCGGCGGCATCATCCTCGTGCAGTTCGTCGCCGCCCGCCAGGTGGGAGCCGCTCCGTTCCTCGGTCTGCTCGTTACCGCTGGCGTGCTGACGTCGATCGTGCTGGACCATTTCGGCTGGATCGGTTTCGAACAGCATCCGGCCGGGATCTGGCGCATTCTCGGTGGCCTGCTCATGGTCGTCGGCGTCGCCCTCGTCGCCGTGTCCTGAAGACGAACACCCTCGGAGACCCACGACCATGACGGCCAGCGAATGCGACGACCTCAACCGTGCGCGGGACGCGCTGACGCGGCAACGCAGCGCCATCGCCAAGCGGCTGTCGGGCATCGAGCTGGCGCCCGTTTCGATGGCCGAGGACCTGACGCGGGTGCTCCTGGCCATCGAGGCCGTCGATCGCGCATTGTCGGATGCCGGACGCCCGCATCTTCCGGCCGAAATGTGAGGGCCGCAGGCGTGCCAGCACCTCCGTGACGGTCAGGCGGTCCCCTCGGACTCCGGCAACGCGGCGTACCACGCGGCATAGTCCGTATTTCGGGCCATGCGCCGGTTCAGGTCGGGCGTGCCGTCCGTCCACCAGACCGGGCCGCGTTCGCCGAGCGCCGTCTTGGCCGCATCGACGGCCGCCCGCGCCTTGGTGATCGCCGCCGGATCGCCGTCACGCTTGCCGTGTTTGACCGCCCGTCTCGCGTCCATCAGCGCGTGCACGAGCTCGTCACGCCGCGCCGGTTCGAGGTCCGGCCGCTGGCGCCGCCACAGCCGGCCCCGCACGACGATGTAACGACCGTCGGGCGTCACCACCGGGCTCATCACGAAACCTGTCGTTCGGCCCGGCACGATTTCGAGCGCCGGGCCTTCGTCATGCTCAGCGGCTCTTCTTGTAGAGCTTGCTCGCGATCTCGAAGATTTCCTGCGGGGCATAATCCGGGGCGAAGGCGCCGTAATTCCCGTCGAGTTCCGGGATCTTGCCGCCCTCAGGATAGCCGTCGACGATCTCGAGCTGGCCCGGCGGATCGCCCGGCAGCGCAACCTCGTCGTTCGACCAGACGCCGGCAGCCTCGGCGTAGTCATCCGGGCTGAAGCTGTACAGGCGGCGGTGGCTCCCCTCCTGGAGATACTTCTGGCACTCAGGGATCTTGTCCAGAACGATGTTCGGCGTCGGCAGCATCTTCTCGATCTCGACGCCGGTGAGCTTCTTCAGCGCGAGCGCGTAGGCATGGGCGTGCACCGAGCCGCGCACCAGCAGGTAGCCGCAGACCTCCCGGCCCGTCGGGTCCTTCAGGGTCTCGTAGACGCGCAGCTTGTGGATGCGGGCACCGCATTCGAGGTGGAAGTTGTGCAGGAGGTCGATGATGAGGTTACCGGTCGTCGTTACCATGTCCATGTTCCAGGACGCGGCGTTGGAGTTCATCGGCATCGCGCCGCCGCCGTTCGACAGGAAGCTGCCGGCGAGCCGGATGTCCTGCATGTCGTGGAACGGCGCCTTGGAGATGTCGACGTTCTCGGTGTCGTCGCCGGGGCCGTTGTTCAGCATCGCCACGCCGGTCGAGACCAGCTCGACATGGCCGAGCTCCTCGGCGAAAATGCTTGAGACGAGGCTGTAGAATGGCCGCAGCTTGGTCTTGTTGCGGAAGTTGAAGCTCTGAAACATGTAGTTTCCGAGCGTCGACATCTCGCCGTACTTGCCGCCGAGCAGCTCCTGCAAGGCCGCCGCAGCGTTCGGATCGGGACGCTTGGGCTGGGGAAGCTCGGCCTGGAGCTTGTCGATGCGCATGAACATGGAGAAGAACCTTCTCGTTGGGTGACGATCCGTACGGCTACCCACCGCGTCGAAGGGATGTTCCGGAAAACACGAAAGCTGTTTGGCCGCATGGGACACGATCGACCGATCATGGACGGTCGGACGTTGGATCGAAGCATGCGACAGCAGCGCGCGGCACTTGCCGGCCGAGACGGCTGACCGAACAGGACGATCATCGCGACGATGCTGGCCACCCTCGACCCGACGCCCGCGAGCCCGTCTTCGTTTCTCGCGGAGGCCGAAGCGGCCGTCGCGCATGCGACATCCCTCGGTGCAAATCTCGACCGGCACGACGCGTTTCCGACCGAGGCCATCGGGCATCTGCGCGAGAGCGGGCTGCTGAAGGCGCCGCTGCCAGTGGCGCTCGGCGGCATCGGTCTCTGCGAGCGGGACCAGGTCGCCGCGCTGCGCGAGGTCCTGTTTCTCGTCGGGCGCGGCAGTCTCGCGCTCGGCCGGCTCTACGAAGGCCATGTCAACGCGCTGGCCCTGATGATCCGCTACGGCAGCGCAACAACGCGGGAGCGTCTCGCCGGGGAGGCGCGGGACGGGCACCTGTTCGGCGTCTGGAACACCGAGCCGGATCCGGGCGGCCTCTCGCTGACGCACGACGACGGACTGCGGCTCGAAGGCGCCAAGAGCTACGCGTCGGGCGCCGGCCACGTCACCCGGCCGCTGGTGACGGCACGCACCGAGGACGGGCGGCGGCTGATGCTGGTGGTGCCGCTCGAACCCGGCACGCGCGCCGACACGACGGCGTGGCGGGCGCACGGCATGCGCGCCACCGCCACCGGCACGCTGGCCTTTTCCGGAATGCGCATCGACGCCGACGCGGTGATCGGCGCACCCGACGACTACTTCCGCCAGCCGATCTTTTCCTGCGGGGCTTGGCGGTTCCTCGCGGTCCAGTGCGGTGGCATCGCCGCCGTGTTCGAGGCGCATCGCGCGCATCTCCTCAAGACCGGCCGCGGCGGGGATCCGCACCAGCGCGCCCGGCTCGGAGCGGCGGCGACGGCGGTCGAGACCGCCCGCCTGTTCGTTGCCCGCGCCGCCACGGCCGCAGCGGGGGCGGAAGCCGATCCGGAAGGCGCGGTCGCCTACGTCAATCTCGCGCGGGGCGCCGTCGAGCGGGCGGGGCTCGACGTGATCGAACTGGCCCAGCGCTCCGTCGGACTGTCGGGCTTCCTCGAAGGGCATCCGCTGGAGCGACGCGTGCGCGACCTCGCGACCTACCTGCGCCAGCCCGCCCCCGACTACGCCCTGGCCCAAGCCGCGGGTCATATCCTCGATGCGCCGGGTCCGTTCCATGCGCTCTGGCAGAACCTGTGACGCCATGCGCGCCGACGCTTTCTTCGCCGCCCTGGAGCGCATGCCGGTCGCTCCGTTGGAGGCGATCCTCGGCACCGGCGGCCTCGTCGTCGTGGCCCCCCATCCCGACGACGAATCCCTGGGCTGCGGCGGCCTGATCGCGCTGGCCTGCGCGGCGGGACGCGCCGTGCGCCTCGTGGTGCTCAGCGACGGCTGCGGCTCGCACACCCACTCCCGCACCCATCCGCCCGAGCGCCTGCGCGCCTTGCGCGAGACGGAGACGCTGAACGCGGTGGCGGAACTCGGGCTTGCCGCCGGGCACCTAAGCTTCCTGGGGCTTCCCGACGCCTCGGTGCCGAGCGGCGGCCCGGACGCCGAAGCCGCTGCCCGGGCGATCGCCGCGGCGGCCCGGGCCTGCGAGGCCGGCGCGGTCTGCGTCACCTGGGGCCACGACCCGCATTGCGACCACCGGGCCGCCGCCGCCATCGTCGCCCTGGCCCGGCCGCACCTCGGAAACGCACGCGTACGCGTCTTCGCCTATCCGGTCTGGGGATGGACCCTGCCGCCCGAGACCGAGGTCGGCCCTCCACCCGCGGGCGTTCGGCTCGACGTCGCCCAAAACATCGCGGCCAAGCGCCGGGCCATCGCCGCCCATGCCTCCCAGACCACGGCGCTCATCGCCGACGATCCCGGCGGCTTCCGGTTGGAGCCGGCGATGATCGACCGGCTCTGCGGCTCCCATGAAGTCTTCGTCGAGCTGCCCGCATGAGCCGCCACCCGACCTCGCTGTCGCCCGACTACTTCGCCGGGCTCTATGCCGACGATCCCGATCCGTGGCGCTTCGCCAGCAGCGACTACGAGCGCGCCAAGTACGCCGCGACGCTGGCAGCTCTGCCGAGGCCTCGTTATGCCGCTGCCCTGGAGATCGGCTGCTCGATCGGCGTGCTGACCCGCCAACTCGGCGGCCGCTGCGATGCCCTGACGGCGCTGGACGTCGTGCCGGCCGTACTCGACACGGCGCGAAAGACCTGCGCCGACCAGCCCCGGATCCGCTTCCTGCAGGCCGCCGTTCCAGGCGACTGGCCGGGAGGGCGCTACGACCTCATCCTGCTCTCGGAGGTGGCGTACTACCTCGACCGGGCGGATCTCGAACGCCTCGTCGCCTGCGTGAGAGAGGCCCTGCTGCCCGGCGGCGACGTCGTCCTCGTCCACTACCTCGGCGCGACCGACTACCCGCTCTCGGGCGACGAGGCAGCCGACGGCTTCATCCAGGGAGCCGCTGGCTTCGCCGGCATCCTCGCGCAGTCGCGCACGGCCGAGTACCGGCTCGACGTCCTCCGAAAAGCCGGTGCCGCATGAGCATCGTCAGCGTCGTCACCCTCAACAAGGGCCGCCGCCCCCATCTCCTGCGCCTGCTCGAAGGCGTTTCGCAGGGAGCGCCGCCGGATGAGTGCGTCGTCGTCGAGATGGGCGGCGATACGGCCCCCCTGCCCGATCCCGGTTGCCCGGTGCACCGGGTCCAGCGTCCGAGCGACGGCCTGCCGCTGGCCGCCGCCCGGAACGCGGGACGTGCTGCGGCCTCCGGCGAGACGCTGATCTTTCTCGACGTCGATTGCATTCCGTCCGCCGATCTCGTCGAAAACCTCGCTGCGGCTTTGCGGGAGCACGACGGCCTCGTCTGTTGCGAGATTCGCTACCTCCCGGCGGGCGCGGTGGCAGATGGCTGGACGGCGCAGGGTCTCGACCGCGTCGGACAGCGGCATCCCGTCCGAAAATTCCCGACGCAGGGCGTCGTGCCGGCCGAAAAACCCGGATTGTTCTGGTCGCTCGCCTTCGCGGTGCGGGCGGCGACCTTCGATCGCCTCGGCGGCTTCGATGAAGGGTTCGATGGCTACGGCGCTGAGGACACCGATCTCGCCTTCCGCGCCGAGGCCCTCGGCGTTCCTGTGTTGTTCACCGCCGGCCCCCGCGCCTGGCACCAGCACCATCCCTCATGCGACCCACCGCTCCAGCACTTTTCGGACATCGTCCGCAGCGCCCAGCGCTTTCGCGAGCGGCATGGCCTCTGGCCGATGGAGGGCTGGCTCGATGCCTTCGCGGAGCGCGGGCTGATCGCCTGGGACCGGGGTGACGCGCTCACGGTGCTGCATCCGCCGACACCGGCGCAGATCGCCGAGGCGCGGCTGGCGCCGGACCGGGCGTTCTGAAGGGCTCTCGATCGACTGCCGCAGGGATGGCGTTCACGCCGCCGGCAGGGCGCCCGACAGTTCGTGAATCCGCACCGACGGGCTGATCGTCCGTGCCACGTCGCAGAGATGACGGTGGTGGGTGAGGTAGACGACCTGACCGATGCCGGCCATCTCGGCGAGCAGGCGAAAGGCTTCCTCGGCGCGGAAGTCGTCGAAGGTCTCCATGATGTCGTCGGCGATGAAGGGCAGCGGTGCGCGGGTCCGCACGAACTCGTCGTAGCCGGCGACGCGAAGCGCCAGATAGAGCTGGAAGCGCGTGCCCTTGGACAGCTCGCTCGCCTGCTTCGAGCCGCCGCCTGCGGCCAGCGCGATCAGGGTCTCCGCATCCTTGCCCGGCTGCGCCGCGAGCCCCGTATAGGCGCCACGGCTGATGGTGCGGAAGGCCTCCGAGGCGCGGGCCATCATCGCGCTGCGGTGGCGCTCGCGATAGACGCGCAGCCCATGCTCGGTGGCGGCGGTGCCGGCCCGAAGCTGCAGGTAGCGGAGCGCCCCGTCTTCGATTTCGAGCAGCGTCGTGCGCCGCTTCCCCTCGATCTCGGCGACCGTGTCGTCGCCGCCGATCGCCTCGACTTTGCCGATGGCGTCGCTGCGCTGGGCGAACAGCTCCTGGCAGAGCCGGTCCTGATCGCCGAAGCGCGCCTTCAGCTCCGAAAATTCCGCGTCGAGGGCCTGTCGGTCGGCGTCGTCGAGCACTTTCTCGGCTTGCCCGATCGCGTCGAGCCGCAGGCCGTCGAGGATGTCGTACTCGGCCGCCTCGGCCTGCGTGCGCAGCTCGCTACGCCGGGCGACGTCGGCGAGCCGTGCGGCGACCGCTTCGAGCGTGGCGACGCCGAAATGCGCGGTCATCGCTTCCTTTCGCCCGGCATGGATCGCCAGTGTCGCGTCGAGGGCGGCCTTGCGGGTGGTTGCCGCCTCGATGGCCTCGACCGCCTTGGCCCGCTGGTCGCGCTCGGCGACGGCCTCGCGAATGCGCTCCGCGATCCGCCGGGCGAGATCCACGGGATCCTGGTGCCTGGCCTCGATCCGCATGAGGTCGGCCAGCGCCGCGACGTGCTCGCGGAACGCCTCCTGGTCCTTCGTCATCTTCCCGATGCGGTCGGTGAGGCTCGCCTTGCGCTCGATGGCCGGCACGAGCTGGTCGAGGGTCGCCAGCATCTCGCGCACCGTCCCGACGCCCGGCGCCGTGCCGGTCTCGCCGAGCCAGCAGCGCGAACAGGTTTCGCCCCAGGCCGCCGTCCAGTCCGCCTCCCGCGCCTGCGCTGCCTCGACGGCCCGACGGCGGGCGGCGAGGTCGCGCTCGCGTTCTTCGACCGCCTTTCGCAGCCCCCGGATCTCGGCCTCGCGGTCGAGGGCGTCCTGGGCCGTGGCGAGAAGCGCGCCGAACGCGGCCTCCGGCGCGACGGCGAGGCCCGCGGCGTCCAGCGCGGCGGCCAGCCGTGAAACGGCGTCGCGTGCGTCGGCTTGGGCATCGCGAAGTTCGGATTCCGCGGCGTTCAGCGCCTCGCGCGCGGCGAGCGCATGGGCGCGCCGCGTCAGCCAGCCGTCGAGCTCCGCCGGGCTCATCGCCGGGTCGAGCGCGCCGGCGATCTGGCGGATGTTGTTCGCGATGTCGTCTCGGAGCGCCTGCAGCGCCTGTTCGGCGTCCGCATCGCGTTCCTGCGCCCGACGCAGCGCCGCCTCGGCGACGGCGAGGGCCTGTCCGCGCTGATGCAGGCTCGCCAGATCCGCCATGCGGCCGAGCCGGCCGGCCGCCACGATGTCATCCTTGCGCAGCACGGCCTCGAATGCGTCGGCCGACGCCGCGGCGAGGTCGCGCCGATGCGCGGCCCAGGCTTTTTCTCGATGGACGCGCAGCTCGGCGGCGTCCTGATCGCTAATGAGGCCGGTGGTGCCGGCGATGGCGTCCCGCTCGGCCTGAAGCCGCCCGACCTCGCTCGTGAGCCGCTCGATCTCGGCGGCGTGCCGGGCGCAGGCCGCCTGCTGCGTCTCCAGTGCGGTCTTCCAAACCTGGACCGTCGCCGGCTCCGGGCAGCGCAGGGCCAGGAGCCCGTCGGCCTCGCCCTGCCAGGGGGCCAGGACGCGAAGCCGGTCGGCGAGCTTCGCCCGTTCCGCGTCGCGGCCACGCTCGGCGAGTTTTTGACGCGCCGCGTGATCCGATCCACGCAGCGCCGACAGGGTGGCGGCGAGACCGGCCAAAGACCTGTCCGACCTCGCCCCGGCAGTGCCGCCGCCGAAGGCCCCGAGCTTCTCCGTCGCCTCCGTGAGGCGCCGCTCGGCATCGGCGTGTTCCGTGACGGCGGCGGCACCCGCCGCGTCGAGGCCCGCGCGGGCCTCCATCAATTCACGCAGACGGCCGACGATCGAGGCGCCGAGGACCAGCCGGCGCGGGTCGGCCTCGTCCGGCCGTTCCAGGTGGGCGAGAATGCCGGCGATGGCGAGGTCGGCCGCGCGCACCTGCACCCGCCGCTCGGGCAGATCGATCTCGGCGGTCGCGTAGCGTGCACGCAGCCCGTCGAGCCACTCGAGGTCGCCGTGCAGCCGCAGAGCCGCCTCGTCGACCGTGACCGCGTCGATCTCGGCCTGCAGCTTGGCGAGATCGTCCGCGGCCGTCTTCAGCCGGATGCCGAGTTCGATCTCCTGTTTCTGTAGCGACGGAAGTTCCTGCGACCAGCCGGCCGGCGCGTCCGGTAGGTCCGCCAACGGTGCGAGTCGCTCGCGGAGGTCGCGCAGGGCCGCGAGCCGCGGCAGGGCGTTGAGGGAGCGCAGGATCGCATCGATACGGCCCTGCAGGCGCGCGCGCTCGGCGATCGCCTCGTCGTAGAGCGTCGTCGCCCGGTCGCGGGTCGCGACCAGCCGAGCATAGTCAGAGGCGAGGGTGTCGAATTTCTCCTTGTCCGCCTTGAGGTCCGCGAGGCGGGTCTTGAGCTCGGCAAGCGTTCCGCCGCGAGCGCGATACCTGTAGAAACCTTCCGCCTCCGCCCGCAGGCCGAGCAGGTTGCGGCTGAGATCGGCGAGACCGGCACCGGCCGAGAACAGCAGCTCGCCGAGATCCCCTTTGCTGGCCAGGATGCTCTCGCCGCCCTTCTCCAGCGTGTCGTCGTCGAGGGAGAACATGGTGCGATAGGCATCGCGATCGATGCCGCCGAGATCCGCTCGGATCACGGTCTCGGGGATGGGCCGATCGTTGCCGTCGAGCAGGCTATTCTGCGGGCGCTTCATGCGCGCGAAGCTGCGCGGGCCGTCGGCAAAATCCAGCACGCCGCCGATCCGCATGGTCGGGTAGGGGTGGAGGAAGTTGTAGGGGCTCTGCCCGCCGATCCCGAAGATCAGGTCGAGGAAGGCCGCCAGCGTCGTCGACTTGCCGGCCTCGTTCGGGCCGTAGACGACATGCAGATCCGGCACGCCCGCGACCCGCTCGCCGAAATCGATCGCGTGGTCCGTGAACTTGCCGTAGCGGGTGAGATCGAGACGCTTGAGCCGCATCGTCTCAACCGCGCTCGTCGAGCGCGTGGAGCCGCGCGAGAACCGCGTCGGTGCCCTCGCGGGCGTGGCGGGCGAGCAACGTCTCGTAGGAGGCCCGATCGGAGCCGAAGCTGTCGCGGCATTCCGGGGGGAGCTGCCCCTTGAGCTCGTCGGCGATGCCCGCGAGTTCTTTCCGGAAGGCGTCGGACGCGAGCACCTCGTCGTCGATCAGGCGACGCAATTCGTGCAGCGGGTCGGACCGGGAGGGCGAGGCGTCCCCCGGCTGCGTGCAGGCGATCTCGAGCTTCTCGATCCAGCAGGCGCCGACGAGGCCAGCGTGGGCTTCCGCCTCGGCCTTCAGCAGATCGCCGTCGCGGCGCATGCGCCAGGCGAGCGGCGTTGTGCCGGTGAGGTGCAGCCGGGCGACGAGGTGTTGTGCGGCCACGCGCATGCGCGCCGCTTCGAGTGCGCTGCCGACGGCGCCGATCAGATCGCGCCACTCCGCGATGCCGGTGGCATCTACGGTGACGCGCTCGAACTGCGCGACGCCGATGGCGCGCTCCTCGACCCGGATCGCGCGGTCGTCGCCGATCGTCACCAAGCTCACCGATTTCGGGCCCGCCTCGTTGATGTCGCGGCCCTGCGGCATGCCCGGCATCACGATGGTGCAGTCACCCTCCAGCACCGAGCGCTTGTGGATGTGGCCGAGGGCCCAGTAGCGAAATCCGGTGGCGCGCAGGTCCGCCGGGCTGCACGGCGCGTAGAGATCGTGGCCCTCCGCGCCCGCGAGGCTGGTGTGCAGGATGCCGATGTTCACGGCGCCCTCGACCGCCAGGCGATACTTGGCCAGCAGGCTCTCCGGGGCCTGGGCCTGGGAAAAGCTCAGGCCGTGGATCGCGACGGAGAAGCGATCGCCGTCGCGGTCGATCGCGACGGTATCGGCCCGGCCGCCGAACACGGTCACGGTGTCGGGAAACACGAGTTCCTTGGTGATCTTCGAGAGAGCGTCGTGGTTGCCGCGGATCACGAAGACCCGGATGCCCGCGGTATGCAGACGCCGGATCTGATCGGCCAGGAACCGGGCCGTCTTCATCGAGGTCTGCTCGCCGTCGTAGAGATCGCCGGCCAGCAGCAGCGCGTCGACCCGCTCGTCGAGGCAAAGATCCACGATCCGTATCAGCGCCTGCCGTGTCGCATCGCCGATCAGGGCGGCGAGGTCGGGACTGCGCAGCGCCAGCGAGCGCAGCGGGGAATCGAGATGAATGTCCGCCGCGTGGACAAAGCGATACGCCAAAGACCCGGATGCTCCGCAACGCCCTCCCGGTCCGAGTGCCGGGGCTTTCTTGGAGCCTCGATTATCTCCGATGGAGTCGGCCGTTTCAACGCGCCAAGCCGGCCGTCCACCGGGACCGTCAGGCGTCAGCGGTCAGCAGGAGGTGATGCCCGTCGGGATCGCGCAGCAACGCCTCGGTCCCGCCGTCGGGCCGGATGACGGGGCCGGGCGAAACGCGATGCGCCGGCAACCTCTCGTAGGCTCGTGCGAGAGCGCCCGGATCGCTCATGGCCAGCACGAGGCGCGTCGCGGCGCTGTCGGTTGCCCGCATCGTCGCGGTCGTGTGGTCTCGCTCGGTACGATAGCAGAGCAGTTCGAGGTGCGGCGCTGCCCGGCCGGGCAGGCTGAGGCCGGTGACGGCGACGTCGGGCCGCTCGATCCCGTCGAGCCGCGCCTGCTCCGGTCCCCGATTGTGCGAGCGCGACGAGACCCGGAAGCCGAGGATTTCGTAGAACGCGATGCTGCGCTCGGTCTCCGCGACCGAAATCGCCGAATGATCGATGCCGAGGCCGACATTTCGGGAGGATGGTTGCCGCCAGATTTCGGGGATGCCGCCGGCCGGGAACGCGAGCAGTTCGAGGGGATGGCCCTCGGGGTCGCGGAACTTGAACGCCGTGACGCCGCCGGACGATGCGGGCAGACGCTGGGGTCCGCCTTGCGAGATCGGCTTCCAGCCGGGCACGCCGGAAAGCCGGCCGTAAGCCGCCTCCATATCCGAGACGATCATCGCGAAGTGCTGGAACAGCGGGCTCCAGCCGGGCACGTCGCCGGGATAGGGCGCGCCCTGCGGCGTCAGGCCGACGAGATCGATGATCTGCTCGCCCAGTCGCAGGCTCACCACCCGTGCGCGCTCGACGGTCACGCCGAAGAGCCGCGAGGCAGGCTCGCTCGGCCACTCCGCCTCGCCGTCGCGGACGAACCCGAGACCTGTTTCATAGAACGCCGCGAGCCGGTCGGGATCGACGGCATTCAGGCTGATCCGGGCGATCCGTTCGACGCTCACGGCCATTGCACGCCTCGGCGGTTCAGAAAGATCGCGAACAGTGTGTGCGAGCCGCCGATGAACAGGCGGTTTTTGGCGGGGCCGCCGAAGCAGAGGTTCGACACCCGGTAGGGAATCAGGATCTTGCCCAGCAACCGGCCCTCGGGGCTCAGGCAATGCACGCCGTCGGCGGCGCTCGACCAGACGTTGCCGTCCTCGTCGACGCGCATCCCATCGCAGTAACCGGGCTCGATCTTGTGGAAGACGCCGCCGCCCGTGAGCGTGCGCCCGTCCCCGGCGACATCGAACACACGGATGTACTGGCGCGGGTTCGCATGGGTCTGGTCACCGGTCTCGGAGACGTAGAGCCGGCTTTCGTCCGGCGAGAAGGCAAGGCCGTTCGGACCGTCGAAATCGCCTGCCGCGACGGTGATCGCGTTCGTGTCGGGATCGAAGCGGTAGAGCGCCGGAGGCTGCTCGGAGACCTGCCGGCCGCCTTCGTAGTCGTTCGAGATGCCGTAGACCGGATCCGTGAACCAGATCGTGCCGTCGGACTTCACCACCACGTCGTTCGGCGCGTTGAGCCGCTTGCCATCGTGGTGGGTGACGAGCGTGGTCACGCTGCCGTCGAGTTCGGTCCGATAGAGGCAACGGCCGCGATGCGAGCAGGCGATCAGACGGCCCTGCAGGTCGCGGGTCTGACCGTTGGCGTAGTCCGAGGGCGCGCGATAGACCGAAAACCCCTCGTCCTCGATCCAGCGCATCGTGCGGTTGCGCGGCAGATCCTGGAACAGCAGGCAGCCGGAATCGCCCATCCAGACCGGCCCCTCGATCCAGCGGAAGCCTGATCCCAGCCCCTCGAGCGGTGCGTTCTCGAGGATGTAGCCGGCAAAGCGCCGGTTGTGGACCTCGACCCCGTCCATCACTTGAAGCGGCAGGCCGCGTCGATGGTCGGCGGTGTGTCGTACTGGACGATCATCAGCACGGCCGGCTCGTCGCCGACGGTGCCGGAAAAGTGGCCCTTCCTGCCGTCCCGCTCCTGGGTGTTCTGGTCCTCGCCGAAGGAGATTTCGCCCGGACCCATCTCGACGCGGCTGCCGTCCATCGCTTCGACGAACCAGCGGCCGGAGAGCGGGATGATCCACTGGGGCTTCGGGTTCTCGTGCCAGTCGCCGGTCCAGCCCACGGGCTGCACGGTGACGAACACGGTGGCGCCGTCATGCGTCTTCCGGCCCTGCCATTGCGGCGCGGCCGGCGGGCTCATCGACTTCTTGTCGAACTCCGTCATCGCGCAGCGGGTGTGGCGGCTGACGCCCGCCGCATCCGTCCAGAGATGCCAGTAGGGGATCTTGGGCTTGTCCTGATCGCTCACGGTGCGGCCTGTCTGCTGGGTGGCGTGCGTGTCGTAGGGGCGCGAGGAGGCGAACGGATCGGCGAAGAAGGCGCCCACCGACCCTGCCGTCGTGCCGAAGGTCACGAGCAGAAACCCGCCGGCCAGGGCGAAGTTCTTCAGAAAGTCCCAGAACAGCTCGCGGCCCCGGCCGCCGCTCCAGAAGTCGCCCGGTTTCCAGAATTGCTTCCAGAGCAGCGCGGTGACGCCGCAATAGCCGGCGAGCACGAAGGCCGCCGCGCGATCGGCGATGCCGGTCAGGATGCCGAGGGACATCACGATCTCGACGGTGAGGCCGGCGAGGATCAGCACGGTCGCCAGCGCCTTCGAAGCGGTGATCTGGCTCGCCTGCCCGACTGCGCCGCGAAAGTTCAGGATCTTGTCGAGCGCGCTGAAGGGCAGGAACAGCAGCACCAGCAGCAGACGGATACCGAAGGCGATCACGATGCCGAGACTCGCCATGAACCTTCCTCCGCCGACCGCGCGTTGATGGGCCGATCCGGAAAGACGCGGGCCGGGCAAAGGTTTCGAGTGCCGGCCCGCGCCATGCATCCCCTGCGCCGGATCGGGCGCATCGCGAGGACGACCCATGACCGAGCGGCACTACGACGTCGTGATCATCGGCTCCGGCCCGGGCGGCGGCACGATGGCGTGGCGGCTGGCGCAGACGGGGAAGCGCGTGCTGCTCCTGGAGCGCGGCGACTACCTGCCGCGCGAGCGCGAGAACTGGGACAGCCAGGCCGTCTTCGTCGATGCGCGCTATCAGGCGAAGGAGACGTGGTTCGGTGCCGACGGACGGGAGTTCCACCCGGGCCTGCACTACTATGTCGGCGGCAATTCGAAGGTCTACGGCGCCGTCCTTCTGCGGTTGCGCGAAAAGGACTTCGGCCCGGTTCGCCATCCGGACGGCGTCTCGCCGGAATGGCCGCTGAAATACGATGTGTTCGCGCCGTATTACCAAGCGGCGGAGGAGCTTTACCACGTCCACGGCCTGCGCGGCGAGGACCCGACCGAACCGCCGTCCTCGAAGCCCTACGCCTACCCGCCGGTCAGCCACGAGCCGCGCATCCAAGAGCTGTTCGACGGCCTCAAGCGCGAGGGCCGCTCGCCCTTCCACCTGCCGGTCGGCGTGATCCTCGACGAGCGCGACGGCAAGCCGTTGCCGCACTCGGCCTGCATCCGCTGCGACGCCTTCGACGGTTATCCCTGCCTGACCAACGGCAAGGCGGATTCGCAGGTGATCTGCGTCGATCCGGCCTTGAAGGCGCACGACAACCTCACGCTGATGACGAACGCCTATGTCGAGCGGCTCGTCACCGATCCGGCCGGGCGCACGGTCACCGGCGTAGAGGTGAGGCGCGGCGAGAAGACCGAAACCTATTCCGGCGACATCGTCGTGGTGGCCTGCGGCGCGCTCTCCTCGGCGCTGCTGATGCTGCGCTCGGCGAGCGACGCGCACCCGCAGGGCCTCGCCAACGCCTCGGGGCAGGTCGGGCGCAACTACATGCGCCACAACAACGCGACGGTGCTCGCCGTCTCGAAGACGCCGAACCCGACCAAGTTCCAGAAGACGCTCGGCCTCAACGACTACTACTTCACCGATCCCGACAGCGATTTCGACTTTCCTCTCGGCCACATCCAGATGGTCGGCAAGTCGGACGGCGTGCAGATCCACGGCGAGGGCTTGCCGGCCTTTTTACAGTGGTTCCCGGAAATGCCCTTCGATTGGATCGCCAAGCACTCGCTCGATTTCTGGCTGACCTCCGAAGACCTGCCGCTGCCGGGCAACCGCATCCACTACGCCGACGGTCGGGTCCGGCTCGACGTGACCGAGACCAACATGGAGGGCCACCGGCGGCTCAAGCAGAAGCTGCGCGACCTCTGCGAAAAACTCGACATCCACCCGCACCTGTTCGACCGGTCGCTCTATCTCGGCAAGGACGTCCCGATCGGCGGCACCGCGCATCAGGCCGGCACGCTGCGCTTCGGCGAGGATCCGGCCACCGCCGTGCTCGATCTCGACTGCCGGGCGCACGGAATCGACAACCTCTACGTGACCGACGCCAGCTTCTTCCCCTCGATCGGCGCCGTGAACCCGACACTGACCATCATCGCCAACGCGCTGCGGGTGGGCGACCACATCGCCGGGCGGCTCGGTTAGCGAGGAGCCCGCTCACTTCAGGAAATCGCGCACCGGCTCCAGCGAAACTGTTGGCCCCTCTTCCTGCGGCACGTGCCCGAGGCCGGGCAGCGCCACGAGCTGGGCACCGGCGATGCGGCTGAGGTAATCGGCGGCGTTGGCGATCGGGATCATGGCGTCCTTCTCGCCCCAGAGCAGCAGGGTCGGGGCCTGGATCCGGCGCAGCAGCGGATCGGGATCGACGAGGACCGCCTGTTCCATGCGGGCGATCATCGCATCGCGCACGCCCGGTGCCAGCATCAGGTCGCGGTAGCGCGTCACGACATCGTCCGTGAGGCGGGACGGGTCGGCATAGGCGGGTCCGAGGCTCATTCGCACGAAGGCCGTCGGCAGAACGAAGCGCAGCAGCCGGAACGAGGCCGGTACGTCCGGCAGCTGTCCGTAGCCGGCTCCGGGGGAGGCGAACCCGTCCGGCGAGATCAGCACCAGCCGGTCGACCCGCGCGGGCTTCTCGGCGGCGAGCTTCCAGGCGATGCGTCCGCCGATCGAGTTCCCGATCAGGCTCGCCCGTGCCACGCCGAGCCGGTCCATCAGCGCGATCAGCACCTCCAGGCTGCGGCGGTCGGAGTAGTCGCCGGTCGGATCGGGGCCGGTCAGGCCGGCGCCCGGCAGATCGAACCGGATCACGCGGCGGTCGCGCGACAGGGCCCCGGCCCAGGGCTCCCAGGTGTGAAGGCTCGATCCGAAGCCGTGCAGCATCACGATCGCCGGCGCGTCGCGCGGCCCGCTATCCCGGACATGCAGGCGAACCCCGGCGACCTCGACGAAATCCGTCGGCGCATCGGCGTAGCGGGCCTCGACGACGGAGCGTGCCTTGTCCGGCGTGTAGAGCCAGATCGCCCCCGCGATCAGCGCCACCGCGATGGCGAGCGACACGATCACCAGAGCCAGCTTCATGCGGTGTCCTCGGGAGCTCACGCCGTCTGGCCGATCCCCTAGCACGGTAAACCGACACGAGCCTGTGATCCGAAGGGGATAGTCGATCCGTCGCTCTGGACGCCGGTCCCGGTTCGGCTAACTCCCATGAGCAGATTCGTGACCACGATCGGAGCCGTCTGGTGAGCCAAGCTGCCGCGCCGGTCGTCGATACGCCCGCCATCGCCCGCAAGCCCGGGGCGGTGCGCCACGGCGCGGGGCCGGCCGTGATGCTGGGGGCGCTCGGTGTCGTCTACGGCGATATCGGCACCAGTCCGCTCTACGCCTTCAAGGAGGCGGTGAGGGCTGCAACGGCCGGCGGCGCGCCGGTGCCGTTGGCGGCGACCGGCGCCGTCTCGCTGATCCTGTGGGCGCTGATTCTGATCGTCTCGCTGAAATACGCGGTGCTGATCCTGCGCGCCGACAACCGGGGCGAAGGCGGCATCGTCGCGATGCTGGCGCTGCTCGGCGCGCGGCACGCCGAGGCCCGGACGCGCCAGCGGCTTCTGCTCGTCGTCGGTCTCATCGGCGCGGCCCTGCTCTACGGCGACGGCGCCATCACTCCGGCGATCTCGGTGCTCTCGGCCATCGAGGGTCTCAAGGTCGAAGCGCCGGGACTGTCGCGCTTCGTGGTGCCGATCACCCTCGCGATCCTGGTCGGCGTCTTCTACGTCCAGCGTAAGGGCGTCGCCGTCATCGGGCAGGTCTTCGGGCCGGTCATGCTGGTCTGGTTCGTGGTGCTGGCCCTCATGGGCGTCGGCGGCATCGTCCACGCGCCGCAGATCCTGTCCGCCGCCAACCCGCTGAAGGCGGTGGAGTTCGTCACCCATGCCGGCTGGCATGTCAGCTTCGCGATGATGGGCGCGGCGTTCCTGGCCGTGACCGGCGGCGAGGCGATGTATGCCGATCTCGGGCATTTCGGCGCCTCCGCGATCCGCAAGGCCTGGTTCTGCCTCGTGCTGCCGGCGCTGGTGATCCACTATTTCGGGCAGGGCGCGCTCCTCATCGTCGAGCCGGACGCCATCGAGAGCCCGTTCTACCGCCTCGCGCCGGAATGGGCGCATTACCCATTGATCGGCCTGGCCACGCTCGCGGCCGTCATCGCCTCGCAGGCAGTGATCTCCGGCGTCTTCTCCTTGACCCAGCAGGCGATCCAGCTCGGCTTCATGCCGCCGATGCGTGTCGTCCATACGGCGCGCGACGAGCGCGGCCAGATCTACGTGCCGGCGGTGAACTGGCTGCTGGCACTCGCGACCATCACGGCGGTGCTGATCTTCGGCTCGTCCGATGCCCTCGCCGGCGCTTACGGCATCGCGGTGTCGGCCCTGATGGCGATCACCACGCTGCTCGCCGCCCTCGTCGCGCTGAAATGGGGCTACAACCCCATCGCCGTCTTCGCGCTGAACGGGGCCTTCCTCGTCATCGACCTGATCTTCCTCTCCGCCAACAGCGTGAAGCTGTTCGAGGGCGGCTGGTTTCCGCTGGTGCTCGCCTTCACCGTCGCCTTCCTGATGCTGACCTGGATGACCGGCAATCGCCTGCTAGAGGCGCAGCGCAGGACGCTGCGCCAGCCGGAAGCGGAATTTCTCGCCGAGCTCGCCTCGAACCCGCCCGTGACGCTGCCGGGCACCGCGGCCTTTCTCGCCGCCGGCCCCGAGGGCATTCCGATGGCGCTCGGCCGGCTGGTCGAGCGCAGCCGCTGCCTGCACGAACGCATCCTGCTGATCACCGTGATCTACGAGGAGGAGCCGGTCATCCCGACGAGCGAGCGGGCGAAAGTCACCCTGGTCGCCTCCGGGATCCGCAAGGCGATCTCGCACTACACGCCGGGCATGGAGCGCGTCGTGCTGCGCTACGGCTTCATGCAGAAGGCCTCGATCCCCGAAGGCCTGCGCTGCGCCGTGGCGAGCGGCCTGCTGCCGCCCGAGTTCATCGAGGACCTGACCTATTTCGTCGGTCACGAGGCGGTCATCCCCTCGCCGACCAATCCCGGCATGGTCAGCTGGCGCGAAGGCCTGTTCGCCTTCATGAAGCGCAACGCTGAACGCACCGGCGCGCATTTCGGCCTGCCGACGCGCCAAGTGGTCGAGGTCGGCACCGAGATCGAGATCTGAGCGGGCCACTCCTCAGTCGTCGTCGGCCGGGCTGCCCTTGAGGCGCTGCTGCGAGGCGACGCATTCGCGCATCGCGTCCTCGATCCTGGCGTCCTTGGCGCCGCCGTAGGTTGAGATGTCGTCGATGCACTTGAGGAAGTAGCCGCTCGTGAAGCTCTCGTTGAGCGCGATGAACGACTTCCCGAACCGCGTGGCGAGCTGCATGCGATCCATCGCCGAGGCGTTGACCCAGGCGGTCAGCGGATCGCTCATCGTCAGGGCACGCGCCGGAATCGGCAGGATGAGAACCGCGACGAGGGGCAGGACAGTCCTGAAACGCATGGTGCAAAAATCTCCCGGATGTTATTCTTAAAGGTCCCAAGCTATAGGCTGTGACCTCAGATCATCCGGATTTAGAGTTTTTTGCGCGCGAAGCAAAACGTTCGATTTTGTTCTCTACGTTCCGATGACTATTTGCAATCTTATCTTATTCTGATGCGGCGTCCTCTGTTCTGCGTCTTCACCCGAGCCACCGGTCGCCGAAACACGGCGACGGGCGGCTCCAGTGAAAACAGACCCTCACACCAGCCCGAGCTTCTCCGCCAAGCCGATCCGCTGCAGCTTGCCGGTGGCGCCCTTCGGGATCTCGTCGAGGATCACGATCTTGGCCGGGACCTTGAAGGGGGCCAGCCGCTCGGAGGCGAAGCCGCGGATCTCCTTCTCGCCGGCCGAGGCGCCCTCGCGCAGCACGATCGCGGCGGCGACGTCCTCCCCGAGTTTGTCGTGCGGCGTGGCGAACGTCACGCATTGCGCCACGGCCGGGTGGTCCATCAGGATCTCGTCGATCTCGCGCGGCGAGATCTTTTCGCCGCCGCGGTTGATGATCTCCTTGAGGCGCCCGGTGATCGAAAGGTAGCCCTCGGGCGTCAGCACGCCCTGGTCGCCGGTGCGGAACCAGCCCTGGCGGGTGAAGGCCTCGGCATTGGCCTTCTCGTTGTTCTCGTAGCCCGTCATGACGTTGTCGCCGCGGATCACGATCTCGCCGGTCTCGCCGGCCGGCAGCGGCTCGCCCGCGAGGTCGACGACCGCGATCTCCGGTCCGGCGGCGAGGCCGACCGAACCGGCATGGTGGGGCTTGGGCGGCAGCGGGTTGGAGGCCATCTGGTGGGCGGCCTCGGTCATGCCGTAAGCCTCGATCACCGGGGCGCCGAAAGCCGCCTCCAGCTCGTTCATCACCTGCGGCGGCAGGGAGGAGGACGAGGAGCGGATGAATCGCAGCGGCGTGGCCTCGATCACCTCGCGGTTGCGGGCTGCGCGGCCGAGGATCGCCTGATGCATGGTCGGGACGCCGGTGTACCAGGTCGGCTTCACCTCACCCATCCAGCCGAAGAACTTGAGCGCGTTGAACCCCGGCGTGCACGAGACCTGTCCGCCGGCCGAGAGCGGCGCGAGGATGCCCGCGATCAGGCCGTGGATGTGGAACAGCGGCATGATGTTGAGGCCGCGATCGTCGGGCGTGAAGGCCAAAGCGGTGCGGATGTTGCGCGCCGAGGCGCAGACGTTCGACTGCTTCAGCGGCACGATCTTCGGGCGCGACGTGGTGCCGGAGGTATGAAGGACGAGTGCGATGTCTTCGGGTTTCGCCGGACCGCCCTCCGCCGCTTCTCCCGATCCTTCGCCGGCGAAGGACAGCGAGAAGCTGCCGGCGCCCTGGTCGGGCTGCGGGGTCAGGCGGGCGACGGCCACGCCGAGCTTTTCCGCGACGGCGACCGCAGCCGAGTCGCTTCCCTCGGCGACGATCAGCAACTTCGCATGGAGATCGTTCAGGTAGAACTCGAACTCGTCCGCCTTGTAGGACGGGTTCAGCGGCGCCGAGGTGCAGCCGGCGGCGACCGCGATGAAGGCGGTGGCCATCTCCGGCCCGTTCGGCAGCACGATCGCCACCCGGTCGCCGCGACCGACCCCTTGCCCGTTCAGATCGGCGATGGTGCGCTCGGCCAAAGCGCGCAACGCCTTGAAGGTCAGCGGCACGCCGCCGGGACTCGACAGCGCCGTCGCGTCGTCGGCACCGGTCTGGATCAGGGCGTGAAGGGTGGTTGCGTCGGCCACGTCGGTGTTCCTAACGGCTGAAATATCGAAAAGAATCAGGCTTTGGCGATGGCGAGGCGGCCGTTGGCCGTCTCCAGGCTCTGCGACAGCAGCCGCATCAGCGCATAGACGCTGTCGATATGCGGCGTCGGCACGTCGAGGAGCCGGCCCAGTTCGATCACCGAGCCGACCAGCGCCTCCAGCTCGATCGGCCGGCCGGCCTCGACGTCCTGCAGCATCGAGGTCTTGTGCGCGCCGACCTTTTCCGCGCCGGCAATGCGCTTGTCGATGCCGACCTTGAAGGTGATGCCGAGGGTGTTCGCGATCGTTTCCGCCTCCTTCATCATCGCGGTGGCGAGCGCTCGCGTGTCGGGGAAGCGGCAGATGTCTTCGAGCGTGGCATGCGCGAGGGCGGAGATCGGGTTGAAGCTCAGGTTCCCCCAGAGCTTGAGCCAGATCTCGGCGCGGATGTCGCCGGTCACCGGCGCCTTGAAGCCGGCCTTGGTCAGGCGCTGCGAGAGGTTCAGCACGCGCTCGGACTTGGTGCCGTCGAGCTCACCGAGCCCGAAGCGGTTGCCCTCGATCACCGTCACGGTGCCGGGATCGGTCAGCACGGCTGCCGGATAGACCACGGAGCCGATCACCTGGCGCGGGTCGAGATGCTGCGCGATGACGCCGCCCGGATCGGCGGTCTCGAGCTGCGTGCCCTCATACTGGCCGCCGTAGCCACCCGAAAAATACCACCACGGGATGCCGTTCTGCATGGTCACGACGATGGTGTCGGGGCCGATCAGGTGCTTGAGATCGGCCGCGATCGGGCCGACCTGATGCGCCTTGACCGTGAGCAGCACGATGTCGTGCCGCCCGGCCTGCTCCATCGCGCGGTAGGCCTTGACCGACTTGGCGTGGAGGACGGTGCCGTCCTCCTCGACCAGCCGCAGGCCGTCCTTGGCGATCGCGTCGGCATTGCTGCGGGCGATGAAGGTGACGTCCTCGCCGGCTTCCGCCAGCCTCACTCCGAGATAGCCGCCGATGGCTCCGGCGCCGACGATCGCGATGCTCATGCCTGAGTCCGTTTCTGGTTCCTGCCCAAGGCGCCGGCCGCGTAGCCGGCGCCCGCTGATGTCGCGTCGCGGCCATGCAGCCGCTCGATAATTCTATATTCGTGATGCCCGGCGACCACCTGCCTGATGATCCTAAGCGAACCGGTTGGACAGCGTGCCGATCCCGTCGATCACCACCTCGACGGTAGCTTCCTTCGGGATTGGCCCGACACCGTTCGAGGTGCCGCACGCGATCACGTCGCCGGGCTCCAGCGTCATGCCCTGCGAGAGCATCGAGACGAGTTGCGCCGGCGGGATGATCATGTCCGAGACCGGATAGTTCTGGCGTTCGCGTCCGTTCACCAGGGTACGCACCGTCAGGCTCGCGGGATCGAGACCGGTCGCGATGACCGGGCCGAACGGGCCGAACCCGTCGAGGCCCTTGGCGCGGCACCACTGCGCAAAGCTCGGATCGGCCTTGAGGATGGACGGTGCGGTGACGTCGTTGATGCAGGTGTAGCCGAAAATGCAGGCCGCGGCCTCGGTCTCGTCGACGTCGCGCGCCGCCTTGCCGATCACGATGCCGAGTTCGCCCTCGTACATCACCCGGCCGGCCGCTTCCGGCACGGCGATCACCGCGCCCGAGGGGCGATAGGTGTTGGCCGGCTTCAGCAGGAACAGCGGCGCCTCAGGCTGCGTCAGCTCCTGCTTCTCCGCCATCGCATGGAAGTTGTTCCAGAGCGCGATGAACTTCGAAGGCCGGCACGGCAGGTCGACCGTGACCTCGGCGAGGTCGACGGTCTCGCCGGTCGGCGTCGGGTCGCTGAAAAGGTCGCCCGCGAATACGGCGATGCGGTTGCCGTCGAGGCGGCCGAAGCCGCCCCGTCCGTCCTGGCTGTACCGGATCCAGAGGGCCATGCCTCAGGCGCTCCGGGCGATCACGCGGGCCCGCCAAGGCTTCAGGACTGCGATGGCCAGCAGCGAAGCCAGGATGTTGGCGCCGGCGGCGACGAGAAACACGCCGTCCCAATTGCCCGTGCTCTGCTGGAGGTAATTCGCAGCCGGCACTAGTAGAGCCGCCGTGCCCTTGGCGGTGTAGAGCAGCCCGGCATTCGTCGCGGCGAACTTGGAACCGAAGGTGTCCGTGCAGGTCGAGGGGAACAGCGAGTAGATCTCGCCCCAGGCGAAGAACACGAAGCCCGAGAGCAGCACGAACCAGAGTGGGTCGTGGCCCCAGAGGTAGAGCATGTAGATGCCGGCGCCTTCCATGGCGAAGGCGATGAACATGGTGTTCTCGCGTCCGATCTTGTCGGAGACCCAGCCGAAGAACGGGCGCGTCAGGCCGTTGAGCACCCGGTCGATCGTCGCGGCGAAGGTGATCGCCACCATGGTCAGGCCGAGGATCGTGACGGGGATCTTGTCGACGCCGATATCGGCGGCGATCGGCTTGAGGTTGGCCGTGATCATCAGACCGCCGGCGCCGACGATGACGAACATCAGGTACATCAGCCAGAAGATCGGCTGACGGGCGACCTCGGCCGGCGTGTAGTTGCGCCGGGTCTGGATGACGCTAGCGTTGGCTGTGGCCTGCTGGGCCTGACCCTTCTTCGGGGACGCCAGGAACACGGCGAGTACGCAGACGATCAGGCCCTGCCCGATGCCGAAAGCGAAGAAGGCGGACTGGAAGCCCCGCTCGGAGATCATCCACTGGATCGGGGCGACCGTCAGCGCCGATCCGGCGCCGAAGCCGGCGGCGGTGATGCCTGCGGCCAACCCGCGCTTGTCGGGGAACCACTTCAGCGCGCTGCCGACGCAGGTGCCGTACACCGCGCCCGCGCCGATGCCGGCCACGACCTGGCCGAGATAGAACATGTTGAGCGTCTCGGCGTAGGAGTTGATCACCCAGCCGATGCCGCAGAGCAGGCCGCCGAACAGCACCACGACCTTCGGGCCGTACTTGTCGACGAACCAGCCCTCGACCGGAACGAGCCAGGTCTCGAACAGCACGAACAGCGTGAAGGCCCACTGGATCGCCGCCCGGTCGAAACCGAACTTCTTCTGGATGTCGGGGACGAAGAAGGTCCAGCCGTATTGAAGGTTCGCGATCATCACCATGCAGACGACGCCGAGGACGAGCTGGCCCCAGCGGCCGAAGGGTGGGGCATCCGCGACAGCGGCGGGGTAGGCGCCCTGGCCGGGTACGGGGTCGGCGGCTTGCAGGGCCATGGTCGCGATCCTCGGTCTGCGCGTTCTTGCGCTAGGCTTGTTTTTGCGTTCCCGCTTCTAGATCGGTGCATTTTGAATACAACTGCCTCGGCCTTAGGCAATGAGCTTCATTACCCTCAAAATATTTGATTCTAGCCTGTAAAAAATTTGAACTGCACTGCGATATACGGGTGAGCCGCAAGCCGGCGCCGACGGTCTCGCCGCAACCAAGCCTTTGACACGGCGCGGTGTTCCCGAGCGATGCGCTCGCTTGACAGGCGGCGGCCCGCCATGGTCGGAACACCCTGGCTTTTCGCGGTCGCCCCGGCGGTCCGGAGAGCGCAACGATGCGGGCGAGGGACGGCGCGTGAGGCTGAGCATGAGGTTGCGACGGGCGGGTGGGCCCGCTGCGGTTCGCCATCTGCCGGGTCTGCTCCTGGCTCTGGCCGTCGTCCTCGGCTTCGCGATGCCGAACACGGCTCTGGCGCAGGGCGAGGTCCGCAAGAGCTTCGACGACTGGCAACTGCGCTGCGAGACGCCGGCCGGCGCCAAGGCCGAGCAATGCGCGCTGGTGCAGTACGTGGCCGCCGAGGATCGGCCGAACCTGACCCTCGTCGTGATCGTGCTCAAGACCGCCGACAACCGCGGCTACCTGCTGCGCGTGGTCGCTCCGCTCGGCGTGCTGCTGCCCTCCGGGCTCGGCCTGAAGATCGACAACAACGACATCGGGCGCGCCGGCTTCGTGCGCTGCCTCACCACGGGCTGCGTCGCCGAGGTGGTGATGGACGACGGCCTGCTGCGGACCTTCAAGGCCGGCAAGCAGGCGACCTTCATCGTCTTCCAGACGCCGGAGGAGGGGGTGGGAATCCCGCTCTCGCTCAAGGGCTTCGACACCGGCTTCGAATCGATGAAATAAATTCGTCCGATTTCGGTGCCATGGGCGCCGGGAGACGGGTCGAATCGGAGCGGGTGCCATGCGGAATTGGGGTCAGGCGGCGGCGATCTTCGCGCTCGCGCTCACCGGCATCGGTGCCGCGCAGGCGGAATCCGGCAGCTTCTTCAAGAACATGTTCGGCGGCGTCGGAACGAGCAGCGGCGGCCAGGCTCCGAGTCTCAGCGGCCCGAAGCTGCAGGACCCCAAAGAGGCCTATTGCCCGCAGATCGACGTGCGGGACGGCGCCGCCGCCGTCCAGGCCTTCGCGGGCGCGGCGGGCGACAACAGCCGCCTGCGCCATCAGCTCACCTTCGGCCAGATGAGTCGGGAATGCACGGTCCGCGCAGGCGGTGCCGTCGGTGTCCGGGTCGGCGTGCAGATCCGGGCGCTGCTGGGGCCGGCCGGTGCGCCGGGCACCTTCGACGCACCGCTGACCGTCTCGCTCAAGTACAATGACAAGGTCGTCGCCTCGCAGACCCGCCGGGTCCCGGTTGCGATCCCGGCAGGCGGTGCACAGGGGCAGGCCTCGGTGGTCGCGGACGAACTGATCGTGCCGGCGGACATGGCGGTCGGCTACGACATCGAGGTGGCCCTCGCCGGCGCGCCTGCCCGCGCCAAGCCCCCCGCCAAAAGCGCAGCCCGCCGGGCCAAACCGACACCGGCGGAAGCCGCCGCAGCTCCAGCCGCCGCGCAGTGACCGGCTCTGCGGGTGCATCGCCCGGGTTCGCCCCCGTGCCGTCATTGCGAGCGGGGCGAAGCGGCCCAGGCCCACAGGCTCGCCGGTGCGCATGTTGCCTTGGGTTGCTTCGCGGCGCTCGCAATGACGAGGGAAGGGGCGGCATCTCCCTCGATCGCCTCCCGCCCAGCGATGCCAACCCGGTCGATCCAGCCGGAACCTGTGTGTGACGACAGATGCGCACGACTGTCTCTCGCACGAACCAGGGAGCGGCGAGCACGCGCCCGTGTCCATCCTGGAGCCACCGGACCCGGATCCCCGTCGACACGGGCCGGCCATCGCGGCCGTAGAGCCATATTTCCATGAACGGGCCGATCGCTGGCTCGGCCGCACCACCGCCTTCACGCTCGGACCCACGGACGATCCACTGTTCGACCGCCGCCTGCGGCCGGCCGGGCATCTGCGCGACCGCTGGATCGTGCTGACCTACCGCATGGATCCCAGCGCCCCGCCGCTGCGGCCGGTGATCCGGTTCGTGCGCGCGGATGGGAACAACCAGGACTTCGTCCTGCCGGGCGTGGCACTGGGCACCGCCTCCTGGCTCGGCCTTCTGCCGGCGGACCTCGAAGACATCCGGCTCGCGGCGGGGCCGGGCTTCGTGCTGGAGCGGGTGGGGCTGCGCGGGCATGCCAGTGTCCTCGTCGAGTGCCTTGGCAAGCGCCCGATCCGGGTCGTGCCGGCGCTCCACAACCGCTTGAGGGGAGATGCGCGCCGCTACCGCGACATCCTGCGGGGGGCCTGCGCCGTCAGCCCGCTGGATCGCTACCGGGGCTGGCGAGCCGAGCGCCTGCGCCCCTCCGCTCGGACCGGGCTTGGCAACGACCTCGCGATCCGCCTGATTCTGCCGGCACGCCGATCCGAAAGCGCCGCCGTCGGTCGAACCGTCGAGAGCCTGATCGCACAGGATCACCGCGTCTGGTCGCTCACGATCGCCTGGATCGCCGACGATCGAGCCGGGCCGGTCGAGCACGATCATCACGACCCCCGCATCGCCGATGCGACCTGGGACGACACCACATCGCCGGCCGCACTTCTCGCCGAGGCCGACGCTCTCGGCCTGCTCCACCCTGGCGACCGGCTGTGGCCGGAGGCGCTGGCAACCCTGGCGAGCCGCCTCGCCGGCTCCGACGCCGTCTATGCCGACGAGGAGGTGGCCGGCATTCCGCTCCAACCCCGGCTCAAGCCCGACTGGAGCCCGGACCTCGCCTCCGTCACCGGCTACATCGGCCGGCCGACGCTGTATGCGCGCGCCCTGATCGCGCGCTTCGGCGATCGGCCGATCGGGCCACCGGATGGGTTTGCGCTCGATCTCGCCGCGACATCGGCTGCACGAGCCGTCGTGCACATCCCGCGCATCCTCTGCACCACCGAGCCGACGCCCGACGACACCGCCGCACGGGCGCTGGCCCTCGATCGGCACCTCCCCGAGGTCGGCTCGCCGGCGCGGGCCGAGGTTCACGGCGGCGTGCTCGACCTCCACTGGCCCGTGCCGCAGCCCGCCCCGCTCGCGAGCATCGTCATCCCATCCCGCGACCGGCTCGACCTGATCGCCCGCGTCACCGAGGGCGTGCTGCGGCAAACCGCCTATCCCGCCATCGAACTCGTCATCGTCGACAACGGCTCGACCGACCCGGCCGTGCTGCAATTCTACGAAACCCTGCGCGCCGATCCGCGCGTGCGCATCGTGCCCTATCCGCACCCGTTCAATTTCTCCGCGATGACCAATGCCGGGGTGCGCGAGGCGCGCGGTCAGGTGCTGGTGCTCCTGAACAACGACATCGCCGTACTCGAACCGGGCTGGCTCTCGGCCCTCGTCGCCCAGGCCGTGCGGCCGGAGGTCGGGGCCGTCGGAGCCAAGCTCCTCTACGCGGACGGCACCCTGCAGCATGCGGGCGTCGTCGTGGGCCTCGGCGGCCGCGCCGGCCACCTCCTGCGGCGACGCCCCGGTAACACCCCCGGCCATCTCGGCCGGTTGCGGGTGGCCCACGAGGTCTCGGCGGTCACGGCCGCCTGCCTCGCCGTGGAGCGCCGCAAGTTCGATGCGGTCGGTGGCTTCGACGAGACCACCTTCGCCATCGACTTCAACGACGTCGATTTCTGCCTGCGCCTCGGCACCGCCGGCCTCAAGGCGATCTGGACGCCGCAGGCCACCCTCTCCCATCTCGAATCGGTGAGCCGAGGCCGGCCGGAGGGCGACGAGCGCCGACGCTTCGAGCGCGAAGCCGACGCTTTCACTGCCCGCTGGCGCGACATCATCCGCCACGACCCGTTCTACCACCCGGCCCTCTCGCTCACGACCTTCGGCGAGGACCTGGAGTGATTTTTTTGGGGGAGTTTGGCGCAGCCGGACTGAAGGCCGTCATTGCGAGCGCAGCGAAGCAATGCAGGGTCGCCGGACTGACGTTGCGACTGTGGCCCTGGATTGCTTCGCCTGCGGCTCGCAATGACGGAGGGCGGATCGGCCTGTTGGCGGCACGGGAGTCCGCCACGCAATGACCGATCACGAGACCTCGTCATCCGATACGGTTCCCACCGCCCTGCGCTTCGCCTTCGCACCGAAGCTGGGCCTCCTGCCGATCGTCACGGCCTTTCTGCGAAACCCGCGCGGGGCGTGCGCGATCACCTGGGCGCGCCTCGCTGGCAAGCGCCTGCGCGCCCGTCAGAAATGCGTGGCGCTCGCCGGCATCGACCACCGGCTGTGGCTGCCATCCAGCGCGAAGCCCGCGTCGGAACCAGCCTCCGCGCTCGCCGCACACGACATCGCCGCCGTGGCGGCCGGCGCGCTGGACTGCTCGACGAGCGGCCATGCCGCGATCGTCGCCCTGCTCGCGCCGGGCCACACCCTCGTCGCCGGCGCGGCGGACGCCATCGCGACGATCTTCTCGGAAAACGCCGAGCTTCAAGCCCTCTACGGCGACGCCCTCGTCGAAGGTGGAGACGGACGGCTCCTGCCAATCCTCCGCCCGGCCTTCGATGCCGATTTCTTTCGGGGCCTCGACCTCGCCGGTCCGGTCGTCGCAGTGCGGGCGGTTTGCATCGCGGGCATCGAACACGCTCTCGTGCCGGGTGCCGAAGCCCTCGACCTGCTGCTTCGCATCGACGCCGGGGGCGGTGCCGTTCGCCATCTACCGCGCCTCCTGTCGATCGCGCCGCTCGCCCGGAGCCACGGGCCGAACGACGAAGCCCGCCTCGAGGCTGTCCGCGCGGATTTCGACCGGCGCGGGGAGGGTAATGCCCAGATCGCGATCGACGAAGGCATCCTTACCGTCACACGCCCCCTGCCGGAGCCGTGCCCCGGCGTCAGCCTCATTGTCCCGACCCGCGACCGCCTCGACCTGCTGCGTCCCTGCATCGCCAGCCTCGTCGAGCGAACCGACTGGCCCGCCAAAGATATCCTGATCTGCGACAACGGAAGCCGCGAGCCGGAGACGCTGGCCTACTTTCGCGAGTGCGAGGCGCGCGGCATTGCCCGCATCGTCCCCTGTCCAGGCCCGTTCGACTTCGCCGGCATGAACAACCGCGCGGCCGAGGCGGCTCGGGGCAGGCTGCTCGCCTTCGTCAACAACGATGTCGAGGCGTTCGAGCCGGGCTGGCTAGAGCGGATGGTGCGCGAGGCGCTACGGCCGGAGATCGGCGCGGTCGGCGCCAAATTGCTCGACGGCGAGGGCCGCATCCAGCATGGCGGCGTGGTGCTCGGCACGGGCGGCGGCCTCGTCACGCACGGCCACCGGCACTTTGCCGGGGATGCGCCGGGCTATCTCGGGGCGCTGCTCGCGACGCACCGCGTCTCCGCCGTGACGGCGGCCTGCCTCGTGGTGGAAACCAAAAAATTCCGGGCTGTCGGCGGCTTCGACGCCGAGCGGTTTTCCGTCGACTTCAACGACGTCGACCTCTGCCTTCGATTGAACGCCGCCGGCTACCGCACCCTGCTGGTGCCCTCGGCCGTGCTGCACCACCGCGAGTCTGCGAGCCGCGTCCGCTCGCCCGAAGCCGAGGTGCGTCACCGGAGAGAGGTCGCGAACCTCCAAAAACGATGGGGGTCGCTGCTCGTGCAGGACCCCCATTATCATCCGGGCTTCGATCCGGACCTCTCGACCCATGCGCGGCTTCGCCGGGGCTGGCCGGATTTGGAGCCGGCGAAGCCGCGTTGACGGCTACTGGACCAGACGTGGTCCGCCGCCCTGCACCTTCTCGTTTTCGGACATGATGCCGAGGCGCTTGGCGACCTCGGTGTAGGCCTCGATCAGGCCGCCGAGATCCTTGCGGAAGCGGTCCTTGTCGAGCTTGTCCGCGGACTTGATGTCCCAGAGCCGACAAGAGTCCGGAGAAATCTCGTCGGCGACGACGATACGCATCAGGTCGCCTTCCCAGAGTCGGCCCGTCTCCATCTTGAAGTCGACGAGGCGGATGCCGACGCCGAGGAAGAGGCCGGAGAGGAAGTCGTTGACGCGGATGGCCAGCGCCATGATGTCGTCGATCTCCTGGGGCGTCGCCCAGCCGAAGGCGGTGATGTGCTCTTCCGAGACCATCGGATCGTTGAGCGCGTCGTTCTTGTAGTAGAACTCGATGATCGAGCGCGGCAGCTGCGTGCCCTCCTCGAGCCCGAGCCGCGTCGCCAGCGAGCCGGCGGCGACGTTGCGCACCACCACCTCGAGGGGAATGATCTCGACCTCGCGGATGAGCTGCTCACGCATGTTCAGCCGGCGGATGAAGTGCGTCGGCACGCCGATGTCGTTGAGGTGCTGAAACAGGAACTCGGAGATCCGGTTGTTGAGCACGCCCTTGCCGTCGATGACCTCGTGCTTCTTGGCATTGAAGGCCGTCGCGTCGTCCTTGAAATGCTGGATCAGCGTGCCGGGCTCGGGACCCTCGTAGAGGACCTTCGCCTTGCCCTCGTAGATGCGACGGCGGCGGTTCATGGGCGTGTACCGTGGTTTGAGGAAGTCCATGGGCCGTGGCTCCTTGCGGGACTGGCACCTGATGCGGGATCCGCGGCGCGGCGACCCGGAGCGGGGTCGGGCAGCGAAAGACGTCATTGGCGATAGTCTTTCACGGCCGTGTGCCAAACTACCCGATGCGCATTGGCAGCACAACGCGTTAGCCGGTGCCGCACCATGCGCGCGAAGCCGTCGTCTCCCGGCCTTCGGTCCCGGCGATCCGCTTAGGCGCCGGCACTCAGCGGCGTCACGGTCTTCGACGGATAGCGGCACAGGTCCGCAATCGGGCAGCGCGGGCATTCGGGCCGGCGCGCCTTGCAGACATAGCGCCCGAACAGAATCAGCCAGTGGTGGGCGTTGAGCAGGAACGGCTCCGGCACGATTCGCTCCAGCCCGGCCTGCACTTTATCGGTCGTCGCGGCGACCACGAGGGGGATACGGTTCGCGACCCGGAAGATGTGTGTGTCGACGGCGATGCGCGGCACACCGAAGGCCACGTTGAGCACCACGCTTGCGGTCTTGGCGCCGACGCCCGGCAGGACCTCCAGCTCTTCGGCCGTACGCGGCACCACACCGCCATGCCGCTCCACCAGGATGCGCGAGAGCGCGATGACGTTCTTCGCCTTCGTGTTGAACAACCCGATGGTGCGGATGGCGTGGCGTACCCGCTCCTCGCCGAGGTCGAGCATCTTTTGGGGCGTGTCGGCGATCGCGAAGAGCGGCGTGGTCGCGATGTTCACGCCCTTGTCCGTGGCCTGGGCCGAGAGGACGACGGCCACGAGCAGCGTGTAGGCGTTGATGTAGTGGAGCTCGGCCCGCGGCTCGGGATTGGCATCGCGTAGCCGCGAAAAGATCGTGGCCAGCGTGGCGGGATCGACGGGTTCCGGCGTCGTGTCGATCCGGGCGACGAGCGGCTTGGCCAGCCGGGCTCCTGCCTTGACCGTTTTATTCTGGATCGTCCGACCCTTGGCGGCCCGCCCCGGCGCGGCCTTTTCGCCGCCGGCTGGTTTTGTCACGGGCGGCGGCTTTCTGGCAGGCATCCGGCGGTTATATTGGTCGGATGGCGAGCGGCAACCTCCACGCCCATCCCGACGGCCTCGATCCCGATGCGATCGAGCGTCCCCTCTACGAGACGGTCATCCGGCCGCATCAATCCCTGAGCCGGGACGGCTTCCGGATGGTCATGGCCTTCTGCTGCGCCGTCTCCTTCGTCACCTCAGTGGCCTGCCTCCGGATGGGCTTCTGGCCGATTGCCGGGTTCTTCGGCCTCGACATGCTGGCGCTCTACGTGGCGCTGAAGGTGAGCTTTCGGCGCGGCCGGTCGTTCGAGGAAGTGGCGATCTCGCAGATCCAGGTGGTGCTGGCGCGCGTGAGCCATCGCGGCGAGCGCCGCGAATGGCGCTTCAACCCCCTCTGGACCAAGCTGACTCGCGTCGAGGACGAGGAATTCGGCCTGCGGACCCTGACCCTGGTCTCCCGTCATGAGCATGTCGCAGTGGCGCGCGATGCATCGCCTCCGGAGCGCGAGCTGGTGGCGCAGGGTCTGAGCCGGGCATTGGCCAGGGCAAAGAAGGGCTACTGATACCGCGCGCTCGCACATCTCGGCACGGCATGGTGCGCTGCCCTCGCGGAGCGTTTTTCATGCTGCGCTGCA
>NZ_BJZT01000008.1 GCF_007992175.1 Methylobacterium haplocladii
ATCCAGCTCCTTCGATCCTGGCTGATCCTCTCAATCAGCCCGGTCCAAAGCCAGCCGGTCACGTCAGCCAATGAAACGTTTACCGTAGCGACCGGCACTCGATGGAAGGCGCCTACCCGAGCATCCGCAATTAGTTGCGGAAATCTCTAGGCGAGAAGGCACGCACCGAACGCTTGGATGCACGGCTGGAACCCCTGTCCGCGGCCTGTCCAAACCCCCTCGCGGACAAGATTTCGTACAAAGCGTACAAGCCAATTTTCAGCCAATTTCGGGGGCCTGCAAAAACTTCACATCCAAAAACACGGATGCGGGATACTGCCTGCTCGCCAAACACTTAGCCCCGATCAAACAGGAGAAGACAGATAGAAAAACAGACAGCACGACAGGGAGCCTCTGCGATACGTCCACGAGCCCCCCTTCCGGGATGGCTGCTGCTACGCCAGCGAAGCCAGGCACCGTTTCAACGCAATCGGTTGCGCCTTCCGGAGAGTTCGATGTAGCGGGCAGCGAGCGGTGCACAACCGTTCCTGGACACCGTCGCTACACAGGCGAAAAGGGAAACCGTCTGTCGTGCTCTCGGTGCTTCTCGGCAGTTGCAGCGAGGAAAGAGCAGGAGTCCCTGGCTCCATAAATAATTGTGTTAGCAAGGAAAAAATGGTGCCGCTTGAGGGATTCGAACCCCCGACCCCCTCATTACGAATGAGGTGCTCTACCAGCTGAGCTAAAGCGGCCGAGCCGGTTCCAGCGCGTGGCCGATCCGTCTCGTGCGGGAAGGCTCATAGAGATCGGGCACGTCCTTGGCAAGGCGAACGCGAGACCGCGCGTCGGCCACGGGCGAAGCAGTTCAGGCGTATGATAAGGCTTTCCGGACTCGTCCCGGCCGGACATCGGAGCCTGAACCGGCGTCCCGCATCATCCTCGCAACGCTGATCGCAGTCGACATTCGTCAGCCCCTCAGCGTGATCCGTGCGCCGGCAACACTGAAATCCCGCAACCGGGACAGGAAAGACATCCCCAATAAATTCGTGCCGAGGAGCCCGCGCGGAATCACCACGGCCTCGACGTCGCGCACGGCAACGGGGCCGATCTGGAGGAGGCGAATCCGGATGGGGGCGACACGCACCGGTCCGTTCGCGGTCATGACGACCTTCTTGAAATCGCCCGGGGCGACGGTGAGACCGAGGCTTTCTGCGTCCGCCTGACCGAAGGCGCAGAGCGTCGCGCCGGTATCGACCATCATCGACACGACGCGACCGTTGACGAGGGCGGTCGTGGTGTAGTGGCCGCTACGGTCGGCGTGCAGCGAGATCGCACCGGAAGACGTCGCCGCGACCGGCTGTGCCACGGTCGGCGGGGCCGCACCGGTTGCGGATCGCATGACGGCTCGGCCGCCGCCGACGATCAGGCACATCGCCGCCACGCAGTAGGCGGCGTCTCGCAAACCCGTCACCGCCGCCCCCGCAAGCGTTTGCCACTCCGGATCGAAGGACCGCATGGCGGTGGTGAACGGACCGTCTGCCGCAGCCCAGGATAGATGCCGATCGTGCTGGTTTCGCGGGTCTCGGTATCGGCACCGTTTGCCGGATCGCGACAATTGCGCGAACCGCGCAGGGGATTGACCGTGCGCGCATCCCGGCCCACATCAGGATTCTTCCAGGGAGATCCCCGACAAGGGGCTGAGACACCGCTATCGCCATCCTCGGCAGCGCGGAAATCCTTCGAACCTGATCCGGCTCATACCGGCGTAGGGATTGGACCGCGGGCGTCTCATCGAAGGACGCCCCAGCTTCACCGAAGCGCGGCACCTGATCCCTACGGGCAACCGTGGAGGCTTCGTGTCGGCTGTTCTGACGTCCCCGATCGGTCTTCGACGCGGCCTCGGCCTGCGACCGCGTGCGGCCGCGCTGCCGCAGCACTCCGACATCGTCGTGGTCGGCGGTGGATTGATCGGGCTGTCGATCGCCTGGCGGCTTGCCGGCGACGGCCGTTCGGTGACGGTGCTCGAGCGCGAGACCGTCGGCGCCGGGGCGAGCCTCGCCGCCACCGGCATGCTGGCGCCGGCCGCGGAGCACGAGCCGGGCTCCGATCTGCTCCTGCCGCTGGCTTTGGACAGCCTGTGCCGCTGGCCGGTGTTCCGGGACGCGCTTCAGCAAGCCTCCGGCGTCGACATCGACTACCGCGAGGAGGGCACATTGGTGCTCGCCATCGGCCGCGACGAAGTTGAACGGCTCCGCTTCCGGCACGACCTCCAGCGCCGCTCCGGCGTCGCCGCCGAATGGCTCGCCGGTGCCGAGGTCCGGGCACGCGAACCGCTGTTGCGACCGAACGTGACCGCCGGGATCTTCTGTCCGCTCGATGCCCAGGTCGATCCGCGCCTCGTGATGCTGGCGCTGGTGCGCGCCTGCGAAGCGGCCGGGGTGATGATTGTCGAGGATCTTGCCGCCGATGACGTCACCTATCGGGGCGGGCAGGCGTCCGGCATCGTGACGAACCGCGGTACACTGGCCGCCGAGACCGTGATCCTCGCGACAGGTGCCTGGAGCGGGGAGGGCGGTCTGCTGACGGATGCGCTCGGTCTGCCGGTGCGGCCGATCAAGGGACAGTCGCTGGCGCTGAAGACCACGACGCGCACCGGCACCCTCGCGCACATGATCTGGACGGAGCAGATCCACATGGCACCGAAGGGCGACGGCTCGCTCATCGTCGGCGCCACGGTGGAGGATTGCGGGTTTCGCGACGGCGTCACCGCGGGCGGGCTCTTCGCCCTGCTGGAGGGCGCACGCCGGGTTCTGCCGGGCGTCGAGGAGATGGAGGTCGAGGCCGTCTGGAGCGGCTTTCGCCCGACCTCCGACGATGATGCCCCCATTATCGACACGCTGCCGAACGGCCTCGTCGTCGCGACAGGCCATCACCGCAACGGTTATCTGCTGGCTCCGTCGACGGCGGATGCGGTGGTCGCGTTGGTGGAGACGGGAACGGTTCCGGAGGTCTGCCGGGGCTTCGGCCTCGGCCGATTCGCTCAGACGAACAGCGGGCCGATGCGGAGAGCGAGCGCGTGAGGCTGATCGTCAACGGCGAGCCCTGCGAGCGCGATGCTCGCGACGTCGCGGCGCTCTTCGCCATCGAGGCCGAGGCGCGCGCGTTGCCGACGGAGGGCATCGCCATCGCTCTGAACGGGCGCGTGGTGCGCAAGCCGAGTTGGCCGGAGACCCTGCTGAGCGAGGGCGACCGCATCGAGATCGTTCGCGCGATGCAAGGCGGCTGAACAGAGGAAACCAAGGGGCTCCTTCATGACCCGTCACGACACGACGCTGACAGCGCAAGGCGATGACGATCTCCTCGAGATCGCAGGCCAGAAGCTGACCTCGCGTCTGTTCATCGGCACGGCCGGCTATCCGAGTCAGGGGATCATGGCGGACGCGGTGCGCGCCTCCGGCGCCGAGGTCGTCACTGTCTCGATCCGGCGCGTCTCGCTGCAGGGCCACGGCTCCGACACGTTCCAGAAGCTGAAGGGTGCCCGTTTCCTGCCGAACACCGCCGGCTGCGAGACGGCGCGCGACGCGATCATGACGGCGGAACTCGCCCGCGAAGCCCTCGACACCACCTGGATCAAGGTCGAGGTCATCGGTAATCGCGAGACCCTCTATCCCGATGTCGTCGAGCTGATGGTTGCCTGCCGTCATCTCGTCGACGACGGCTTCACGGTGCTGCCCTACTGCAACGACGATCCGGTAATCTGCGAGCGGCTTGCCGACATGGGCTGCGCCGCCGTGATGCCGATGGGTTCGCTGATCGGCTCCGGTATGGGGGTGGCCAATCCGGCCAATCTCGAACTGATCTGCCGCCGTTCCCCGGTGCCGGTCGTCGTCGATGCCGGCATCGGCACGGCCTCCGACGCAGTGATCGCCATGGAACTCGGGGCGGCGGCCTGCCTGATCAACACGGCCGTGGCGAAGGCGGACGATCCGGTGCGGATGGCCGCCGCCATGCGCCACGCGGTTGCGGCCGGGCGGCTGGCGCATCTCGCCGGACGCATTCCCCGCCGGGGCCGAGCCGAGCCGTCGAGCCCGCAGCTCGGCCTCGTCGGGTCTTGATCCCGTCATTGCTGCTCGTCGTCACCGACCGGCACGGGTCGGCGCGGCCGCTCGTGGAGACCGTCCGCGCGGTGCTCGACGGCGGTGCTCGCTGGATCTGGTTTCGCGACAAGGATCTGGAGCCGGCGGCACGACGGAATCTGGCGCTGGAACTGCTCCCCCTCGTGCATGGGGCCGGCGGCTGGCTGACGATCGGCGGCGACGCTGTGCTAGCTGCCGAGATCGGCGCGGATGGGGTTCATCTCGGCGCCGAGCATTTGGACCTCATGCCAAAACCGGCCGATGAGTACGGCGATCGCGCGCCGAACCCTGAGCCGTCATTGCGAGGCGAAGCCGAAGCAATCCAGGGCCAATGCTCCGAAGCCAGCGTGTTGGCCCTGGATTGCTTCTCTGCGCTCGCAATGACGGCGGGGGCTCTCGGGACGCGTGCGAGACAGGCGGAGCCACCGCTGATCGGCCTGTCCGCTCACAGCCTCGGCGATGTCCGCCGGGCGGCCCAGGCTGATGCGACCTACACGACGCTGAGCCCAGTCTTTTCGACGGCGAGCAAACCTGGCTATGGTCCGGCCCTCGGGCTCGACGCATTGCACGCAGCTGCTGCCATCGGCCTACCCCTCATCGCCCTCGGCGGCATCGCGCCCGAGCATGCAGCGGCCTGCCGCAAGGCCGGCGCCGCAGGCATCGCGGTGATGGGTGGGATCATGCGGGCGGCCGACCCGGCCGTCGCAACGCGGCGCTATCTGAAGGCGCTGGGCGCGTCTACTTGAGCGCGTCGATGCCGGCTTGGCAGACCACCACGTCCTGATCGCTGGTCCCGCCGGAGCAGCCGACGGCGCCGATCAGCCTGCCGTCGACGATCAGGGGGATGCCGCCGGGCGAGGCGGCAAGGTCCGGATCGAGCGTGCCATAGATCGGCGGCCCCTTGCCGTAGGCCTCGAAGAACACCCGCGTCTCTCTCCGCCAGCGCGCGGCCGTCCGTGCCTTCCGCTGCGAGACGCCGACGGAGGCGAGTTGCGCCCCGTCCATGCGGGCGAAATGAACCAGGTCGCCATGCGTATCGACGACGGCGATGTTCATCGGCCAGCCACGCTTCTCCGCTTCCGCCTGTGCGGCCGACACGATCTTTCGGGCCTGTTCGAGGCCGAGAGGCGCGCCGTAGGCGACGCCAAACGGGACTTTTTCCGGGAGGTTGGGCGGCGCCGGCGCCGGCTGCTGGGCACAGACCGGGCTCATGCCGAGCGCGAGCGCGGCGGAAGCGGCGGCGAGACGAATGGGGCGCATGGTGTTTCCTCGTGCCGAGGCCTTCGTGGGCCTCTCGCTGAGAATCTAGGTATGGCCGGGACGCATTCCGGCCAGCCGGAGAAAATCACCCCGCCCTATGGCGCTGGGGCGCGACGCGTATAGAACCCCTTCCAATCCCGATCCTTTCCAGCGCGCCGGCATCGGGCCGGACACGGACGCCGTATGATCAACTCTCCCCTCATGACCGTGATGGTCGACGCCGTGCGCAAGGCCGCCCGGGGCCTCAAGCGCGACTTCGGCGAGGTCGAGAATCTGCAGGTCTCGCGCAAGGGTCCGGGCAACTTCGTCTCGGCCGCCGATCGCAAGGCCGAAGAGGTAGTTCGCGATGCGCTGATGAAGGCGCGCCCCGGGTACGGTCTGGTGCTGGAAGAGGACGGCATCATCGAGGGGTCCGACAAGAGCCACACGTGGCATGTCGATCCGCTCGACGGCACCACGAACTTCCTGCACGGCATTCCGCATTTCGCGATCTCGGTCGGGCTCGAGCGCGACGGCATGATCGTCGCCGGTGTCATCTACGATCCGATCAAGGACGAGCTGTTCATGGCGGAGCGCGGCAAGGGCGCCTACCTGAACAACCGCCGCCTGCGTGTCTCGGGCCGCTCGGAACTGGCCGACGCCCTCGTCGCCTATGGCTCGCCCTATCTCGGCCGCGGCGACCCGCATCGCCTGCTGAAGGAAGTCGCGGCCGTGATGGCCGTGACGGGCGGTGCGCGGCGGTTCGGCTCGGCGGCCCTCGATCTCGCCTACGTCGCCTGTGGCCGCAGCGATTTCTACTGGGAGCGCGACATCAACTCCTGGGACATCGCGGCCGGGATCATCCTGGTGCGCGAGGCCGGCGGTTTCGCCACCAACGCCGACGGCGGCGCAGAGCCGCTTGCCGCCAAGACGGCTGCGAAGTCGGTCGCGGCCGGCAACGAAGTGCTGCACCGCGAACTGATCGGTATCCTCAGGAAGGCGAACGCGTAGGCTGTATCGAATAGAGAGCCGGTTCGTGGTGACGGATCGGTCAGCACCGGAGCCACCATGCCGAGCCGTTTCGCGCTAACTGCCTTCCTTGCCCTCGTTGTTGCGCTGCCGCTGGGAGCGGCCGTGCCTGCAGCTGCGCAAGGCCCGGCGCAATCCTACCTTTTCGGCGAGAAGCGGTTTCGGAACACCTGTAGACCACCGCTGAAATACGCCGCCGGCGCCTGCGTTCGGCGCTGCCCCGCCGGCTACGACAGCCTCGGCGGCTACTGCCGCTTCCGATCCATGAGGCGTTAGCGGCGCTCTGGCGCCGGACCTCCCGTTTGCCTTAAACGGCGATGCGAACTCCAGATGAAGAGCCGTGCCGCATGGAAGCCCGCCGTCACATCGCGCTGAAAGACTCGATCCGCTCGATCCCGGATTATCCGAAGCCGGGCATCATCTTTCGCGACATCACCACCCTGCTGAGCGATCCGCGCGCGTTCCGGCGTGCCGTGGACTCGCTGGTCCATCCCTATGCGGGCGGCCGGATCGACCAAGTGGCGGGGATCGAGGCGCGGGGCTTCATCCTCGGCGGTGCGGTGGCGCACCAGCTCTCGTCGGGTTTCGTGCCGATCCGCAAGAAGGGCAAGCTGCCACACACCAAGGTCTCGCTCGCCTACGCGCTGGAATACGGCACCGACGAGATCGAGATCCACGTCGACGCGATCAAGCCGGGGGACAAGGTCCTTCTGGTCGACGACCTCATCGCCACCGGCGGCACCGCCACGGCAGCCGTGAACCTGCTGCGCCAGCTCGGCGCGGAGGTGGTGGCCGCCTGCTTCGTGATCGACCTGCCGGAGATCGGCGGTGCGCAGAAATTGCGCGACCTCGGCGTTCCGGTGCGTACGCTGATGGAATTCGACGGGCACTGATCCGCCGCCATTGCGCGGCGAAGCCTAAGCGATCCAGGCCGACGCCCTGACGGTGCGAATGCGGTTCTGGATGGCTTCGCTACGCTCGCAAAGACGATGACCGGTCAGGCCGCGAGGCTCTCGAACAGGCCTCGGCCATCCGTCCCGCCGATCAGGTCTTCGACGAAGTTTTCGGGGTGGGGCATCATCCCCAAGACGTTGAGCTTGTCGGAGTAGATACCGGCGATGGAGTTGAGCGAGCCGTTTCGGTTCGCATCCACCGTCAGCTCGCCCGCGGCGTCGCTGTAGCGGAACGCGACGCGGCCCTCGCCTTCGAGTCGTGTGATGGTCTCCGCGTCGGCGAAGTAGTTGCCCTCGCCATGCGCGACGCAGACGTCGATGACCTGATGCCTCGCATAGGATCGCGTGAAGCACGTATCCGTCCGCTCCACACGCAGCATCTGACGGTGGCAGATGAAGCGGCGGTCGACGTTGCGCATCAGCACGCCGGGCAGCAATCCGGATTCGCACAGGATCTGGAATCCGTTGCAGATCCCGAGCACGAGACCGCCGCGAGCGGCATGCGCCCGCACCGCATTCATCGCCGCCGCTCGGCCGGCGATGGCGCCGCAGCGCAGATAGTCCCCATATGAGAAGCCGCCCGGCAGCACCGCGAGATCCGTGCCTGCCGGCAGTTCGCCGTCCGCGTGCCAGACTGTCACCACTTCGGCACCGGCGAGCCTCAGTGCGCGCGTGACATCGGCATCGCGATTGGAGCCGGGGAAGACGACGACGGCCGCGCGCATCAGGCGATCTCGATCGAGTAGTCTTCGACCACCGTGTTCGCCAGAAGCTTCTCGCAGGCAGTCTTCAGCGTGTTCTCGGCCTGGGCCGGGTCGTCGCCCTTGATCTCGACGTCGAACACTTTGCCCTGGCGAACGCTTCCGACGTCCTGAATACCAAAAGATTTCAGAGCGGCCTCGATGGCCTTACCCTGGGGGTCCAGGACACCGGTTTTCAGGGTGACGACGATACGGGCCTTGATCATGGGAGCTCTTGGCGTTCCGGGACGATCGTGCCCCCTCCTTAAGCGTTCGACCGCGAGCCGGAAAGGGAGGATTCGCGCAGCATACAGGAGCGGACGGCTTGGAGGTCAGGTCGATCCAGCGACGCTGGCGATGACCTACTCCCACTCGATCGTCCCTGGCGGCTTCGACGTGATGTCGTACGTCACCCGGTTGATCCCCTTCACCTCGTTGATGATCCGCGTCGCGACGCGGCCGAGGAAGGCCATCTCGAAGGGGTAGAAATCGGCGGTCATACCGTCGATCGAGGTGACGGCGCGGAGCGCGCAGACATGGTCGTAGGTGCGGCCGTCGCCCATCACGCCCACCGTCTTCACAGGCAGGATCACCGCGAAGGCCTGCCAGATCGTATCGTAGAGGCCGGCTTGGCGGATCTCGTCGAGGTAGATCGCGTCGGCCTTGCGCAGGGCCTCGAGCTTCTCGCGCGTGATCATGCCCGGGCAGCGGATCGCGAGGCCGGGGCCGGGGAAGGGGTGGCGGCCGACGAAGCTTTCGGGGAGGCCGAGTTCCTTGCCGAGCAAGCGCACCTCGTCCTTGAACAGCTCGCGCAGCGGCTCGACGAGCTTCATGTTCATCCGCTCGGGCAGGCCGCCGACGTTGTGGTGGCTCTTGATCGTCACCGATGGGCCGCCGGAGAACGACACGCTCTCGATCACGTCCGGATAGAGCGTGCCCTGTGCCAGGAAGCCGGCGCCGCCGAGCTTCTTGGCCTCCGCATCGAACACGTCGATGAACAGCCGGCCGATGGTCTTGCGCTTCACCTCCGGATCGTCGACGCCCTCGAGCGCGTCGATGAACATGTCCTGCGCCTGAACGTGCACCAGCGGGATATTGTAGTGGTCGCGAAACAGCCGGACGACCTCTTCGCCCTCGCCCAGCCGCAACAGGCCGTGGTCGACGAAGACACAGGTCAGCTGCTCGCCGATCGCCTCATGGATCAACACGGCCGCGACGGAGGAATCGACGCCGCCCGACAGGCCGCAGATCACCTTCTCCGTACCGACCTGTTCGCGAATCTTGGCGATCGCCTCCTCACGGTAGGCGCCCATGGTCCAGTCACCGGAGCAGCCCGCGATGTCGCGCACGAAGTTGCGGATCAGCAGGGCGCCGTGCGGGGTGTGGTGCACCTCCGGATGGAACTGAACCGCGTAGTAGTTTCGCGACTCGTCGGCGACGGCGGCGAAGGGTGCATTGCGCGACAGGGCGATGGTCGAAAAGCCATCTGGGAGCTTGGTGACGCGGTCACCGTGGCTCATCCAGACTGGATACTTTTCGCCGACATGCCAGACGCCGCGGAAGAGGGGAGAGTCCGAAACGATCTCGACCTCTGCCCGGCCGAACTCGGCGTGATGGCCGCCCTCGACCTCACCACCGAGCTGGGCCGCCATGGTCTGCTGGCCGTAGCAGATGCCCAGCACCGGAATGCCGGCCTCGAAGATCTTTTGCGGAGCGCGCGGCGACAATTCCGATGTGACCGATTCCGGACCACCCGAGAGGATCACGCCCTTCGGCCGATGCTCGTCGAAGGCGGCCTCGGCCTTCGTGAACGGCACGATCTCGCAGTACACGCCCTCTTCGCGCACGCGACGCGCGATGAGCTGGGTCACCTGAGAGCCGAAATCGACGATGAGGATCTTGTCGTGTTGGGACGTGTCGAGCAGGGAAGTCATGCAGCCTCGGGCGTGTCGGCGACCGGGTTAGACGACGGCTCGGAGCGGCGCAACGCGCTCGCCTGCACGGACCGCATGCGGATCCGTCCGGCTGGGGATGGTTTTCAGACGATGACCGGCAATGCCGCCAGTTCACCCACGCCGAACACCCGCTTGTAGCGCTCCACCTCCGCTGCCGGCCCCTGTGCCTTCACGGGGTTGTCCGAGACCTTCACGGTGGGCCGGCCGTCCGCCTCGATCACCTTGCAGACAATCGAGACCGGGTCGAGCCGGCCATTCCGTACGAACCCACGGAAATCGTTGGTGAGCAGCGTGCCCCAGCCGTAGCCGATCCGCATGCGCCCATGAAAATGCGCGTGGATGCGTTCGACCGAATCGACATCGAGCCCATCCGAAAAAATCGCGAGTTTTTCGCGCGGATCGGCGCCGCGGGACTGCCAGAACCGGATCGCCTCCTCGCCGCCGGCGATAGGCTCCTTCGAATCGATGCGAATGCCGGTCCAGGCCGAGAGCCAATCCGGCGCATCTGCCAGGAAACCCGTCGTGCCGTAGGTGTCGGGCAGCGCGACGAGCAGGTTGCCCTCGTAGTCCTGCTGCCAGTCCGCCAGCACGTCGTACGGGGCCTGCGCGAGTGCCGCGTCGTCATCCGTGAGCGCGGCATAGACCATCGGCAATTCGTGCGCGTTCGTGCCGACGGCTTCGACCTCGCGGCGGAGAGCGATCAGGCAGTTCGAGGTGCCGAGGAACCGGTCGCCCAAGCCCTCAGCCATCGCCTGCACGCACCAACCCTGCCAGAGGAAGCCGTGGCGGCGGCGGGTACCGAAATCGGCGATCGACAGGTCGGCCAAGCGACCCAGGCGCTCAATCTTCTCCCAGACCCGCGTCATCGCGCGGGCATAGAGTACCTGCAGGTCGAGCTTGCCGAGATCGCGCAGGACTGCGCGTGAGCGCAGCTCGTTGAGGATCGCCAGAGCGGGCACCTCCCACATCGTGGTCTCGATCCAGGGACCGTGGAACGTGAGCTCGTATTGCCCGTCGCGCGCCGCGAGCTCGTATTCGGGTAAACGGAAGGTCTCGAGCCAGTCCAGGAACGCGGCCGAGAACATTCGGCGCTTGCCATAAAACGCATTGCCGCGAAGCCAGGTCGACTCGCCACGCGACAGCCGGAGCGTGCGCGCATGATCGAGCTGCTCCCGCAGTTCGCCCTCGGCGATCTCGTCGGCGATACGGATACGCGCGGTGCGGTTATTGATGCCGAACGTGACGGCGACGTCGCGATGGCGACGAAAGATCGTCTGCGCCATCAGCACCTTGTAGAAATCGGTGTCGAGCAGCGACCGGATGATCGGATCGATGCGGAAGTTGTGGTCGTGGGCGCGGGTGGCGAGGTCGAGCATCGGCTACGGTCGGCCGTCCAGTCCAGCGCCGGAAATGGCAACCGCCGTCTCAGGCATTCCGTCGATCGACGTCGAAGTCAACGGGATCGGGGCGACGCTTCCTGCGAAACGCCGCCCTCGATCTGCATGCCGCTAAAGTGTGCTCAGGCCAAGTCCACCTTCTTCGTCTCCGTCTTCGGGCTCTCGCCGGTCAACGTGGCTTTCACGAAGCCGTAGAGGTGCACCATCTTGCTGTTGGGGCTGTCCCAGTACTCACCCTGCTCGGGATGGACACGGATCAGAGCCACCTCCGGATCGTCCTTGCCGTTCGGGAACCAGGTCTTCAGGCTCGCCGACCACTTCGCGTCGATGACCGACTGATCCGTGACGATCTCGGCCTTGCCGGCTACGGAGACGTAGTTCTGCTTCGACGGGTCGGAGAAGCTGAGGTTGATCTGGTTGTCTCGGCTGATTTCGGCCGTCTTCGGGCTGTGCAGCTTGGTGAAGAACCATAGATCGCCGTTCTCGTCGGCGTCGTTGTTCCACATCGGCCGGCTGTTAAGCGTACCGTCCGGGTCTGCCGTCGTCATCATCGCAATCTTGACGTCCTTAATGAGTTCGAAGAGCTTCTTCGCGCCTTCGTGGTCGCGGTGATTGCCCTGATGCATGAGGTCGATTCTCCAACTCGATATTCGAACGCAACTTGTCGGCAGGCGTCGCGGGCGACCCGGCGAAGCCGATCCGAAATGCGTCTCGACAACGGGCGCGCACCGGGTTGGTTCAGGAGGAAACGGAAGAGCCTCGCGATCCCGCCCTTGCAGTACCGATGACGCAAGCCCGGCTTCGGGCTGGCGTTTCGAGTGCACGGGGTTACATGGGCGGTGTATCCAGTAAGACCGACGAGAGCGGGCTAGTCGCCTGCGAGGAGCAAGCCTTGGCGATCACCCGTGACGACGTGATCAATGCGCTGTCGACCGTGAAAGTCGATCGCGGCGGCACGAGCCTTCCCGGCTCCGGCCGTCTCTCGCAGGTCGTCGTCGATCCCACCAACCGCGTGATGTTCTCGATCCTGATCGACCCGAGCGAGGCCGAGCGGTTCGAAACCGTGCGCCGGGAGGCCGAGGGCCGGGTGCTCGCCATGCCCGGTGTCTCCGGCGTCTTCGCCAGCCTCACCTCCGAGCGCGGCCCGAACGCGCCGCCGCCCCAAGCACCGCAGCAATCCGGCCCCGGTCCGGGAACCCCGCTTCCGCCGCCGCGTACCGGTGCGGCCCTGCCCGGCGTGAAGCACATCGTCGCCGTCGCTTCCGGCAAGGGCGGCGTCGGCAAGTCGACGACGGCCTGCAACCTCGCGCTGGCGCTGCACGCGCAGGGCTTGGCGGTCGGCATGCTCGATGCGGACATCTACGGCCCGTCGATGCCGAAACTCCTCGGCATCTCCGGCAAGCCGCGGGTGATCGAGGGCAAGGTACTCGAGCCGATGCAGGGCTACGGCCTCAAGGTCATGTCGATCGGCTTCCTGATCGAAGCCGAATCCGCGATGATCTGGCGTGGTCCGATGGTGCAGTCCGCCATCACGCAGATGCTGCGCGACGTGGCCTGGGGCGATCTCGACATCCTCATCGTGGACATGCCGCCCGGCACCGGCGACGCGCAGCTTACCATGGCGCAGGCGACGCCGCTGTCCGGCGCCGTCATCGTCTCGACGCCTCAGGATCTCGCGCTGATCGATGCCCGCCGCGGCGTGACCATGTTCAAGAAGGTCTCGGTGCCGATCCTCGGCGTCGTCGAGAACATGGCGACGTTCATCTGTCCGAATTGCGGTCACGCTTCCGACATTTTCGGCCATGGTGGTGCGCGAGCGGAGGCGGCGCGGCTCGAAGTGCCGTTCCTCGGCGAGGTGCCGCTGACCATGGCGATCCGCGAGACCTCGGATGCCGGGCGGCCCGTGGTGGCTACCGATCCCGAGGGTCCGCAGGCCAGGATCTATCGCGACATCGCACAAAAGCTCTGGGCGAACCTGAGCGGTGCGCCGGCCGGTCGCGCGGCGCCGCGGATCGTCATCGAGTAGCGCACCGACCCATGACGCCGCCGACCCTTGGGCTGATCCTGGCCGGCGGCTCAGCCCGCCGGATGGGGGGCGGGGACAAGCCGCTCCTGCGGCTCGGCGGCCGCACCCTGCTCGATCACGTCGTGGAGCGGCTGACGCCGCAATGCATGGCCGGGCTGGCGCTGAGCGCAAATGGCGATCCGGTCCGCTTCGCCGGTTTTCCGGGTCCGGTCCTGCCCGACAACGTCGCAGGCAATCCCGGTCCACTCGCCGGCATCCTCGCGGGGCTCGATTTCGCGGCCGAGCGGTGTCCGCACGTCGCGCATGTGATCAGTGTGGCGGGCGACACGCCCTTCCTGCCGCGCGACCTCGTCTCGCGCCTGTGGACCATGGCGGAGCGCAGCGGCACGCCGATCGCCATCGCCGCCTCCGGCGAGCGAGAGCATTATACGGTCGCGCTTTGGCCGGTCGCTCTGAGACGTGACGTGCACGCGGCCTTGGTCGAGCGGGACGAGCGTCGGCTCGGCGCGTTCATCGCGCGCTACGGCGCGGCGGTCGCGACGTGGCCGACCGAACCGGCCGATCCGTTTCTGAACATCAACGCGCCGGCCGATCTCGCGACGGCCGAAGCGGTGATCGCGGATCCCGAACGGGCCTCTCGTGTCTGAAGCAGCGCGGCGATCAGCCGTGCGAAGGCCGTCCATTCCGTGGGCGTGAGGCCCTGGGGGGACCGCGACGTGCATCCTGCGCGGCTTCGCTCGTGCGGGTCGCGATCCACAGCACGTGGCGACGGCCGGCGCCGCCGTTGGCGCGGACGCGCACCTCCTCGACCGCGAAGCCCGAGCGCTGCAGACGAGACTTGAACATCCGGTCCGGCCCCTGCGACCAGACGCCGAGAATGCCGCCGGGGCGGAGCGCGGCGCGGGCCTGCCCCAGGCCGTCCGGGCCGTAGAGGTGGTCGTTCTCGCGGCGCATCAGGCCTTCGGGACCGTTATCGACGTCGAGCAGGATCGCGTCGTATTGCGCCGGCTTCAACCGGATCTGGCGGCCGACATCGTCCTCGCGCAGGTCGACGCGGGGATCGTCGAGGATGCCGGCGAAGATGTGGGCGAGCGGGCCGCGTGCCCAGGCAGCGACGGCGGGGACAAGTTCGGCGACGACGACCGTTGCGTCGGGACCGAGGTCGTCGAGGGCGGCACGCAACGTGAAGCCCATGCCGAGGCCGCCGATGAGCATGCCGACGCGGGGCCGCCCGCGAAGGCGTTCGCAGACCAGGTTCGCCAGCGCCTTCTCGGAGGCGCTGAGCCGGTTGTTCATGAGTTCGATGGTGCCGACGACGATGGAAAACTCGTCGCCCCGCCGCATCAGACGCAGCGTACTGTTCTCACCGGGCACGGTGCCGGTGTCGAGATGGACCCAGGGGATCATGAAGCGGCTCGCTACAGTGCGTGAAACCATGACGGGCGGCGCCACGGTGCCGATCGCGCATGATCGAGAACGCTGCGTTCAGCCATATTGGGGGCGGCGATCGAGCTTCGCCGCCCCGTCAGCCCCGAAAGAATCAGGCGGAGGCGACGGTCACCTTGACCATCTTGTCGGGGGAACGCGGCGGCTCGCCCTTGTTGAGGCTGTCGACCACGTCCATGCCTTCGACCACCTTGCCCCAAACGGTATACTGCTTGTCGAGGAAGCGGGCGTTGTCGAAGCAGATGAAAAACTGCGAGTTCGCCGAATGCGGGAAGTTGGTCCGTGCCATCGAACAGGTGCCGCGCACGTGCGGCTCGGCGTTGAACTCGGCGTTCAGGTCGGGAAGCTCGGAGCCGCCCGAGCCGGTGCCGGTCGGGTCGCCGGTCTGGGCCATGAAGCCGTCGATGACGCGGTGGAACGGCACGCCGTCATAGAAGCCCTGGCCGGCCAGCGTCTTGATGCGCTCGACGTGGTTCGGCGCGAGGTCGGAGCGCAGAGCGATCACGACGCGGCCCTTCGTGGTTTCCAGGACGATGGTCTCGTTGGCGTCTGCCATACCCAAGAACTCCTCAGCGTTTTGATCGGTTGTAGACGAGGCGGAGCGCGATGTCGTTCACGACCATCGTGCTCTCACGAGCGGGGGTTTGCGTCACCGGCGTGCAGCACCTGATCGATTCGATCGTGCCGCGCACCAGGCTCGCCCGGGCTTTCATTGCAAGAGCGCCCGGCGCGTACGTATGACGGGGCGTGCCTGCGATCAAACCGTTTTCGTCGAAGGGAACCTTTCTGGTCTGTCCGGGAGTGCGACCTTCCCGGGTCTGGCAAGTGCTCTCAGCTGGTTGTGAGCACCTTGCGCCCGGCGTTTCGGGCTAATGAGTCGGAGCCGTCGTCCAACTCATGGAAATGTGACCCTAAGTTGCTCCGCTCCGCGCGCTAGGACAGTCGAGGGATACGAGCGATCGCGCAGGAGGCGGTTTCACACACCTCGGCCCTTCGGCCCCTCGTAAACGAAGCGCAGCGCCAATGGCCGTCCGGCGATGGCACCGCCGAGTGCGGGCGTGATCCGGGCCGGCGTGCAGCGGCGGATCGCCGAGAGGCTTGCTTCGGTGAGTAGTGCCTTGCCGCGCGCGTCGGCCGGCGTCTGCGAGAAGGTGATGCGCGGGGTGCCGATCACCGAGCCGTCCCGGCGCAGGCTGAACCTCACCGTGATCTCGGTGTGCTCGAACTTGGCGAGCCCCTCCGGCGCCTGCCAGCAGGCGGCGAGTGCCGGAAACAGATCGCGCAGGGTATCGACCGGCTGGCCGTCACTGCGTCTTTCGCCGCCGGCCATGCCCTGCACCGGAACCTGAACGGTGCCGCGCAGGGTCTCGGGCAGGCTGAGCGGCGGCTGGATCGGGCCGAAGGCGAGTGACGGCGCTGGCAGGGCCGCGACCATGACGATGATGGCAGCGAGCCGGCGCATCGTCCGCTCAGTTTGCGAGCTTCAGCGTGACGATCTTATCGGGATTCGTCACCGCGCCGCCCTGAGCGCCGGGCTCGGCCTTCTTGATCTTGTCGACGACATCCATGCCGCTCGTGACCACGCCGATCACCGTGTACTGGCCGTTGAGGAACGGTGCATCGCCAAGGCAGATGAAGAACTGCGAGTTCGCCGAGTTCGGATCGCCCGAGCGGGCCATGCCGAGGGTGCCGCGCTTGAACGGGGCGGACGAAAACTCGGCCGGGATGTTCGGCAGGTTCGATCCGCCTGTGCCGTTGCCCTTCGGGTCTCCGGTTTGCGCCATGAAACCGTCCATGACCCGGTGGAACTTCAAGCCGTCGTAAAACCCCTTGCCGATCAGTGTCTTGAGCTGCTTGACGTGCTTCGGGGCAATCTCGGGCCGCAGCTCGATGGTGACGCGGCCGTCCTTGGTGTCGAGGTAGACGGTATTGGGATCCGCTGCCCGAGCGGGGGCGGACAACCCGAGCGCGGCGGTGAGCGCGAGCGTGAGGACGGCAAGCCGGCGGTTCATGTGATGTAAGCTTTCTGATCGTCTGATTTGTCGTTGAGCATAGGATCTTCCGAAAGCCAGATACCGCCTCCCGATCCGATGCTCTAGGATTTCGTGAAACGGGCTGCGAGGCGTTCAGCCACGAGCGGCGGCACGAAGGGCGAGACATCGCCGCCCATGGATGCGATCTGGCGCACCAACGTCGCCGTGATCGGCCGTACGCCGATGGAGGCCGGCAGGAACACGGTCTGCACCCCGGGTGCCATCGCGGCGTTCATGCCGGCGAGCTGCATCTCGTAATCGAGGTCCGTGCCGTCGCGCAGTCCGCGAATGAACACGCTGGCGTTGTGCCGCCGGGCCACCGAGACCGCGAGGTCATCGAAGGTCACGATCTCGACTTCCGCCCCCTCGGCCGCGGCCAGCGGCGTGCAGGTTTTCTGGAGAAGTTCTGCGCGCTCCTCGGCCGAAAACATCGGGGCCTTGCCCGGATGCACGCCGATAGCGAGCACGAGCCGCTGAGTCAGGCGGCTCGCCTGTCGCACCACGTCGAGATGGCCATTCGTCACCGGATCGAACGAGCCGGCATAGAGCGCTGTGCGGGTCATACCGGCAGCGCCCTAGAGCATTTCGTGGACGAACGGAACCGGGAGACGGTGTGCTTACCGCGCGAGGCAGCGGAGCGGTATCGGTGCGAAGCCATCGGGACGTCGCGGCCCCCCGTCACGATCAGCTTACCGAAACAACCCATCCCCACATGCCGAACTCTGCGTGTGCTACCCCGAGCTGCTTCGCTGTTCCCGCAATGATGCATGAAGTTCCAAATGGATAAAACTGAAGTTTAATCAGATATCATCTGACCTAACCAAGCTCAGGCCGGAGCCGAGGCGGACGAGGTCGAGTTGTCCTTTCATGCCGGTCTTGGCGTAAATCGACTTGAGCTGGCTACGCACCGTGCCCTCGCTGATGCCCTGCCGGATCGCCAACGTCTCGACGGTCTCGCCGGCAACGATGGCGCGGGCGACCCGTGCCTCGGCGGCGGTCAGGTCGAACAGGCCCTGGAGCAGGTCGGCGTCCGGCCCCTGCACGTGCCGCTCCACCGGCGTCAGCACCAGGATGAAGGCGCTGCCGGTGAACAGATCCCGGGCGATGCCGCGCACCGGGACAAGATGGGCCACCATGGCGGGATCAGGATCACGTGCCGGGATCGGGATCGAGCGCGGCACCTGCCGGTGGGTGGCATTCAGCGCAAAGGCGAGCAGATTGTCGGCATCGGCGTCGGCGAAGGCCACCCGGGCGCTGCCGTCGCGCACCACCCTGGGCATCAGCCCGTCGAGGAGCGCGTTGGCAGCCTGCAGCCGGAAATCACGCGAGACGATGCCGGCCGGCAAGCCGAGCAGGGCCAAAGTCTCGACGGCCGCGCGGGCGCGCTCGAGGCGCAGCCGGCCCGAGATCAAGGCCGCCCGGCCGAGATGCGGGCGCACGCTGTCGAGGATTTCCACCGACGCGTCCGGCACCGGGCCGTGGCGATAGGCGCGCTCCACGCTGAACACCAGGGTATCGCCGGTGGTCATCGGGAAGGCGGTGGCGGTGGCCCAACCGAGACCCTGCGGGCGCAAAAACTGGTTGATCAGCGGATCGCTCGCGATCTGCTCGGGCGAGTAGACGTCCTTTTCGACGATGAAGCCGGCATGGCGCGCCTTGAGCACGGCCGGGGTGCGGGTGTTCCGCTCCGGCCAGCCCTGCGCGACGAAGCTCTCCACGAACCCGGAGAGCCCATCGGTGCTGATGAAGCGGAAATCGGTCGTGTCGGCGGCGAGTAGAATCGTGCCGACACCACCGGCGATGTCGGTCATCGCATCGAGGACAGAGGTCCACGATTCCGGCACGACCGAAGCCTCGTAGATCTTGTCGGTGATCGCTTCGATATCGAAGCGACGCGTTGCGCTTTCCATGCGCCGAAACCCGGGTTGCTCCCACGCCGAACACGGCAGGCTTCTGGGAGGCTACCCGTTGTCGGCCCCCGGAGCCACCGGCTCCGGCAGGATTGGCACAAAAATAGGCGGACCCCGCCAAGATACGCCGAAGCTCACTCGAACCGGTGCCAAGGAATGTCGCGGTCGAGCTCGGCCGACCCTGCGTTCACTGGCAGCGCTAGGGGCGGACGTCATCGATTGAATACACCATGACGCGCGCTGGAGACTTCACACACCCATGGCGGTCTTGAGGTTGGCGTCGACCTTGTCGAGGAAGCCGGTGGTGGAGAGCCACTTCTGATCGGGACCGACGAGGAGGGCGAGATCCTTCGTCATGAAGCCGCTCTCGACCGTGTCGACGCAGACCGTTTCGAGCGTCGTGGCGAAGTTGCCGAGATCCGTATTGCCGTCGAGCTTGGCCCGGTGCGCAAGGCCGCGGGTCCAGGCGAAGATCGAGGCGATGGAGTTGGTCGAGGTCTCCTTGCCCTTCTGATGCTCGCGGTAGTGGCGGGTCACCGTGCCGTGCGCGGCCTCGGCCTCGACGGTCTGGCCGTCGGGCGTCAGCAGCACCGAGGTCATCAGGCCGAGCGAGCCGAAGCCCTGCGCCACCGTGTCGGACTGGACGTCGCCGTCGTAGTTCTTGCAGGCCCAGACATAGCCGCCGGACCACTTCAGTGCCGAGGCCACCATGTCGTCGATCAGGCGGTGCTCGTAGGTGATGCCGAGTGAGACGAAGCGCGACTTGAACTCCTCTTGGTAGACCTGCTCGAACAGGTCCTTGAAGCGGCCGTCATAGGCCTTGAGGATGGTATTCTTGGTCGACAGGTAGACCGGATACTTGCGGGCGAGGCCGTAGTTCAGCGAGGCGCGGGCGAAGTCGCGGATCGAATCGTCGAGGTTGTACATCGCCAGGGCGACGCCGGGCGCCGGGAACTTGAACACCTCCTGCTCGATCACGGTGCCGTCGTCGCCCTCGAACTTGATGGTCAGGCGGCCCTTGCCCGGCACCTTGAAGTTCGTGCAGCGGTACTGGTCGCCGTAGGCATGACGGCCGATCACGATCGGCTGGGTCCAGCCCGGCACGAGGCGCGGAACGTTCTTGCAGATGATTGGCTCGCGGAAGATCACGCCGCCCAAAATGTTGCGGACGGTGCCGTTCGGCGACTTCCACATCTCCTTGAGCTTGAACTCTTCGACGCGCTGCTCGTCGGGGGTGATGGTAGCGCATTTCACGCCGACGCCGTGGCGCTTGATCGCCTCGGCCGCATCGACCGTGACCTGATCGTCAGTGGCGTCGCGGTGCTCGATGCCGAGATCGTAATAGTCGAGGTCGAGATCGAGGTAGGGGTGGATGAGCTTGTTCTTGATCTCCGCCCAGATGATCCGGGTCATCTCGTCGCCGTCGAGCTCGACGACCGGATTCGCCACCTTGATCTTCGCCATGTCGTGTCCCCGCTGGCGACCCGCGGAAAAGGTTTCCGAGGGTCAGGTCGGCGCCCGCTATAACGCGGTGCAGCATGACGACAAAGGGAGGAATGGCCGATCGCTGCGGTTCTGCGCCTCAGGAATCCAGAAGCTCTTCGTCGCAGATCACCTGCGCGGTCCGCTGGCTCTCGCGTCCAATGTCGAAGCTCGTCGGCCCGGCCTCATGCCGTTCGGCGTCGCGCGGCTCGGCATGGGACAGGAAGCAGCGCATCACGTGATCCACGCCCTCCGGCGTGATCGAGCGGAGGTTGTCGGAGAAGTAGCGGCCGATCGTGAGCGGCGAGGTCACGATCTCGTAGGACGGGAAATAGAATACGTCGGGCCGCGCGGCGCAGACCTCGTCGGCGACGACGCGGAGCGCCGCCTTGCTGGAGGCGTTGGCAACGAGGACGTGGCGGTCACGGTAGGTCATCGCCAGCGGCACCGGCGACACCGTGAGGATGATCCGCGCGATTGGGTTCACGCTGCGCAGGCCGTCGACGAAAGCGAGCAGGTCGCCGACCATCTCGGACACGCCGGCATTCACGAAGCCGACATCGGCCGGGTTCCAGGTCCCGCCGGCAACGCCCGGCGGCAGCGGCAGGGCGGCCCCGTCGCGCGTGTCGCGCCAGCCCTCGGTGAGGCCCAGCGTCAAGACCAGGGTTTCGAGGGTCTCGAACAGGCCGCGCACCGCCGCGAGGTGCCGGTCGCGCTCCGCCACGCAATCCGCGACCGTGGTGAACCCCTCCGGCTCCATGCGCGGACGGAACGGATCGACGAAGCGGCCGTCCGCGCGCTCCCATGCGACCAGTTGCGGGTCGAACCGGCCGAAGGCGCGCTCGAACAGCTGGATGAGCTGGCGCGTGGTGTAGATGTTGCCGTAGCGCGCCGAAAACCCGTCGTCGGTTCCCTCCCGCAGCGGCTCTGCGGTCAGGACGCTGTATCCGTTCTCCTTTAGGAACCGGGCAACATGCTGCGCGAAGCAGCTGCCGGCGGTGGCGATCCGCTCGGTGCGGCTCAAGCGAAACGCGTTCGGGCGGCTCGGGTCGAGGGCGAAGGGCGGGGTGCCTGCGACGGCGCGGCGCCAGGAGCGCTCGGCGGGTAGGCCGTCATACGGGTTCGACCGCGCGGGCGTCTCGGCAGGCGATTGCCCGGGTTTCTCGATCATGCCAAACCGCGTCCATGCTGATCAAAGACGTTCTGTCGGATGTCCGGCGGGGTGTCCAATTCCGCCGCGCCGAGCGCCGCGCGAAGCGCGCCCGCAGCGGGCGCTCGCCAAAAGTCCTGGTCGTCGGCATCTGCCAGGGCGCGGCCGTCGCCCAGGCGATGACGCTGCTGCTGCCGGAGGCCGATGTCACCTTCGTCTCCGCCTTCGACGCGGCCACGCGGTATTCGCGCATGACGGATCTCATCGCCGAGAGCCGCCGGCACGACGTCACCTTCTCGAACACCTACCTTCCGGTCTTCAAGGACGGTGGCACCCTGGCGACACTGCGAGCCGAGACGCACCTCTTCGTGATACCCACGATCGTGTTCGCGGCGTTCCATCCGGACCAGGTCCGCGTCGGGCTGCTCGACCGGCCGGAATCCGGCGGCCTGCTCGGTCCGCTGGGGCACGCGCATTCCGCGCTGGCCTTGTTCGGCTATCGCGAAGGCTTAGGCATCGACGCTACGCTGCGCCTGTTCGACGGTGCGGTCTATCGTGCGCTCGGCTATCTCGGAATGTGGGACGCCTCCGTCACGGCCCTGCGGGCGCTCGGACGTGAAGCCGACTACGATCTCGACCGTGACCTCGTGCGCTGGGCGCGGCGCGGCTGCTTCATGCATTCCGACAACCACCCGAAGATGCACGTTGCCGCCGACCTCGCCCGCGGCCTGCTGGAGAAAGCCGGGATTGCATACGGAGACTGCGATCTCGACGCCTATCTCGCCGACACGATGATGAGCGGCGGGACTTGGCCGGTCTATCCGGAGATCGCGCGCCATTACGGCGTTCCCGGCAACAGCCACTTCCTCAAGGTCGAGACGCCGCGGACCGGCCCTGCCCGGACGATGACGCTGGGCCAGTTCGTTGCGGCCAGCTTCTCCCGGTATGGGATGGTCCCGCAGGCGCAGCTTGTCTGCGAACGCGTCGCGGCTTGGCGCGCCGATCCGGCGATTCACGGAATGCTCCGCGCCTCTGCCGCAGGCTGAACGTCAGCCGTGTCGCGGCTCCGGTGGCCGCGTGCGCAGCCGTAAGGCCAGCCAGATCAGGATCGCCAGCGCCACGAGGTTCAGCGCGAACGTCGTCTCCTCGCGCGGCGCCAACGACAGCGCATAGCCGCCCTTGCGGGCGACATCGAGCTGCCAGCCGACGGTCGTGCCGGCTTCCGGCGTGCTGCGCAGGAACAGATCGGCCAGGAGCCAGCCGCTCGCGCTGATCCGGAAGGTGAGCGATGCGCCGACGAACCACGCTACCTGGACGAGCTGCACCGGCACGGAAAGCGCGTAGCCGAGCCGCCTGTCCTGCCAGAGCGCCACACCGGCGACCACGCTCGCCACCAGCACGAGGCCGATCACGGCGACGCCCGGAACCAAGACGAGCGGCATCTTGAAGGCGGTGGCGGAGAGGTCCTGCAGGAACCCCCACAGGCCGACGAGCCCGCCCTGGATCTCGATCAGCGCCACCGTGTAGCGCAGGCCGTCGGTCTCGTGTCGCGGGGCTGTCGTCATGGGCGCGAGGACTTATCGAAGCTGCCCCGCCCGCGCTACCCGCATGGCCCAGCCCCTGGATTTTGTGTACTCGCGCAACAGGTTCAGGCCATTCCCATTTTCAAGGAGACATCATGAGCGACCGTATCATCCTGCGCGCCGGCGAAGCCCTCGTCGCGGGCGGCGCGCCGAACACGGCGGCCGAACCCGAGGTCATCATCGGTGAGCTCGACGGCCCGGTCGGCACTGCCCTCGCCACTCTCACCGGCGATCAGGTCGTCGGCCATTCCCGCGTGTTCGCGCTCCTGAACACCGACATCATGGTCCGCCCGGTGACGCTCTGCGTCTCCAAGGTCAGCGTGACGGAGAGCAAGTACACCTCGATCCTGATGGGCACGGTGCAGTTCGCCATTGCCAACGGCGTCCTCGACGCGGTCCGCGCCGGCTACATCCCCAAGCACAAGGCCAACGACCTCGGCATCATCTGCTCGGTCTGGCTCAGCCCCGGCGTCATCGAGGCCGAGACCGTCGACCACAAGTCGCTGTTCGAGATCCAGCGCAAGGGCATGTGCGAGGCGATCCGCAAGGCCATGACCAACGAGCCTTCGATCGACTGGCTGCTCGAGAACCAGGACAAGATCACCCACAAGTATTACCAGATGGGCCTCGACGGTAAGATCTGATTTTTTGGGAGTGGCGCCGCCGGCTTGGCTGGCGACGCTTCCTTCGGTGATCGACGTTCGCCGCGGTGAGCAGCCGACTTCGCTTGCCGCGGCTGGATAATCGACCGCAATGTCGGACTTGGCGCAGTCCGCCGGTCCGTGCGAGAGGCCCGGCATGAGCGCCGCCGCCCCCGTCATCATCCTGGTCGAGCCGCAATTGGCCGAGAACATCGGCATGACCGCCCGCGCCATGGCGAATTTCGGGCTGGCCGAATTACGCCTCGTCGCGCCCAAGGGTGGTTGGCCGAAGAAGGGTGTGCGCGAGGCGGCCTCCGGCGCCGTCCACATCCTCGACGCAGCGACGATCCACGCGACGCTGCCGGAGGCGATCTCCGACCTGCAATACGTGCTGGCGACCACGGCCCGCGAGCGCGGCCAGATGAAGCGCGCCTACGCCCCCGACGACGCCATGGCGGACGTGGCCTCGCGGCAGGAATCCGGGCAGCGGGTTGGCATCCTGTTCGGCCGCGAGCGCACGGGGCTCTCGAACGACGAGGTCTCGCTGGCGGATGCCATCGTCACCTTCCCGGTCTCGCCCGAGTTCTCCTCGCTGAACCTGGCCCAGGCGGTGTTGCTCGTCTCATACGAATGGCGGCGCGCCGCCGGCCTCGCCCGCCAGCCCTTCGATGGCGCGATGACGGCTCCGCCCGCGAGCCGCGAGGCCGTGCTTTCGCTGTTCGAGAGCTTGGAGACGGCGCTCGGCCAAGCCGGGTTCTATCCGCCCGAAAAGCGCCTCGGAATCATCCGCAACATGCGCGACCGCCTGCACCGCATGGCCCTGACCGAGCAGGACGTGCGGACATTCCGCGGTGCCTTGCGAGCGTTGACGCGGCGGGTTCCGCACGATCCGTCATAGTCGGTCGCCGAAACCCTCTCGAGGCGTCGGCCCGGAAAGCGACCGCTGACTAGCTGGAAAAACCGTTTCAAGACAAAAGCTTAGGTCTTCATCCTGGATGAGGATCCTGGACGATGCTCCAGACGACGAGGGTCTCGGCGCATCGAAGATAAGCGCACACACGCTCGAACCCAATCCAGCAACCAACGAATGGCATCAACATTTTGACGCGCAGTCTATCGCTCTGCAAACATCACCGGGCAGCGCCTGTCGAGCTTCAAGTTTCTCTGGCTGGAATGAGCCTGCAGGCGATCGACAGCACGCTTCGGCCCGGAGGCCGCGACGTCCATCGAGGCCGGCGATCCAGCGGAGCATGAGCCGATTCTTCCGCCGGTTTCGTTGCGTATCGGGCACGGGATAGGCGATACCGCCGCTGGGATCGAAGCCGGGAGGAGAACGCCATGTCCGCGACGCGCCGCCACCCGTCGGCCGCCTGATGCGGATCGCTGTCCGGCTGCTCGATCCGCGCCTCACGGCATGGGGCTTTCCCCGCCGCGGCTCGGCCGATTCGGCTGGCCTCGACCTGTTCGCCTGCATCGACTCGCGGCTCGTGCTGGAGCCGCAGGCGCCGGCCACTCTCATCCCGACCGGTCTGGTCGTGATGATCCGCGACCCCGAATGGTGCGGCCTCGTCCTTCCGCGCTCCGGCCTCGGCCATCGCGAGGGGCTGGTGCTCGGCAACGGCACCGGTGTGATCGACGCCGATTACGAGGGGCCGCTCTTCGTGTCCGCCTGGAACCGCAACCCGGCGCCTGCCGATGGCGAAACGGTCGCGCGCATCGTGCTGGAGCCCGGAGACCGTATTGCTCAACTCGTCGTGGTGCGGGTGGCGCAGGCCGAATTCGAGATCCTGGACGATGCCGCACCGGGTGATCCGCCGGTTGGCGACGGTGCACGCGGCGGCGGTGGTTTCGGGTCCAGCGGGCGTCGTTGATCGGCGTCGCTGGCGAAACTCCCCCTGCGCTGTCGGAGCCAACAGGCGGAAATCTGGTCACCCGGCGTTCGGTGAGGTGCACAAAATTTCGGATCGGTCGTCGGTGCCGTTTCACGAGAAAGCGGCGGCCGGCACAAAATTTCAACCTCGATTAACGGCTCTTCGATAGCCTCGAGTCGGTCGTTGCAGTGCTGGGGGGGCATCGCCTCGGCGAAGATGGGCCGACGGGACCATGGGAATGCTCAAAGCCACGCTTGCGGAGACCGGCAATGCCCTCGTGGCCGTCGTCGCAGCGAAAACCCCGATCCAGCTCGTGCTTGCCCTCCGTGGCTTCGACTGCACCACTCAGGTCATTGAAAGCGTACGGGCCGCGCTCGCGGAATTCCCCGCACAGCCGCCCGACGTCGTCGTGATCGAACACGAGACCGGCCTCGACGCCTTCGCCTTGACGCGGTCGCTGCGCACGTTTCCCGAGCTTGCCCGCACCCCCATCCTGATCGTCGCCGCCGGCGAGGGGCGGACCGAGCGTCGTGCCGCTCTGCAGGCCGGTGCGACGGATCTGATGCTGAAGCCGGTCGACACGCTCGATCTCCAGATCCGCCTGCGGACGCTCATCGAACTCGCCGCCGCCCGCCGCGACGGCGACCGCAAGAATGCGGCGATGAACCAGCAGATCGAACGTGCCGTCGCCGAGGTCTCTGCGCGCGAACGCGAGATCGTGCGCCGCCTGATGCTCGCCGCCGAGTTTCGCGACGATCAGGCGGGCGATCATCTGACGCGGGTCGCCGGCTGCGCGATCGCCGTGGCGGAGGGGCTCGGTCTGTCGGAAACGGACGCGAACGACATCGCGCTCGCCTCGACCATGCACGACATCGGCAAGATCGGCATCGCCGATGAAATCCTGCTGAAGCCCGGCCCGCTGACCGATGCCGAACGGGAGGAGATGAAGCAGCATGCCCTACGCGGCTATCGGATGCTGCACGACAGCCCGTCGCACCTGCTCCAGCTCGCCTCCGAGATCGCGTTGACGCACCACGAGCGCTGGGACGGGAACGGCTACCCGCAGGGCCTCAAGGGCGAGGAAATTCCCCTCTCCGGCCGCATCGTCGCGGTGGCCGACGTGTTCGACGCCCTCATTTCCGCCCGCGTCTACAAGCCGGCTTGGCCGGTCGAGCAGGCCCGCGCCCATCTCGAAGCCCAGGCCGGAACGCATTTCGATCCGGCCTGCGTCGCGGCCTTCGTCTCCCGCTGGGAGGACATCGTCGCCCTCGTGCAGGATCGGCCGGCGACGTCCCACGCTGCCTGACGGTCTCGTTCATGGGCAACTCGATCGCGTATCAGGCTGACGCGCGACTTGAATCGGCAGAATGACCGCGTATTGAGCAAGCGCTCAACCGTGGCCGTTTCGAAAGCTCGCTTCATGCGCCGTCTCGCCCTGTGCGGCTCGACCTGTTTCGGGCTGATGATGCTCGCTCAGCCCGCGCTTGCCGCACCCGTCATCGATACCGGCCACACCGCCTGGATTCTGACCGCCTCGGCGCTCGTGCTGTTCATGACGCTGCCAGGGTTGGCCCTGTTCTACGCCGGCCTCGTGCATGCGCGGAACGTGCTCTCGGTGCTGATGCAGTGCTTCGCGATCTGCTGCGTGGCGTCGGTGCTGTGGGCGATCTGCGGTTACAGCCTCGTCTTCGACGGGAACGGCGCCTTGATCGGAGGCCTCGGCAAAGTGTTCCTGTCGGGCCTCGACGCAGTCCGCACCCCGACTTTGCTGCCGGAAAGCGCCTTTGCGCTCTACCAGATGACATTCGCCGTCATCACGCCGGCGCTGATCATCGGTGCGTTCCCCGAGCGGGTGACGTTTCCGTTCGTGGTGCTGTTCTCGGCCCTCTGGCTGATGCTGGTCTACGTGCCGGTGGCGCACTGGATCTGGGGCGGTGGCTGGATGTTCGGCCTCGGCGTACTCGATTTCGCCGGCGGCATCGTGGTGCACACCACGGCCGGCATCGCGGCGCTGGTGCTTGCAGTGATGATCGGCAAGCGCCGCGGCTTTCCGGCCCAGATGACGCCACCGCACAGCCCCGGCATGACCATGGCCGGCGCCGGCATGCTCTGGGTCGGCTGGTTCGGCTTCAATGGCGGCAGCGCGCTCGCGTCGGACGGCAGCGCGGCGAACGCCATCCTGGCGACCCACCTCTCGGCGGCAGCCGGCGCCATCGCCTGGACCGCGGCGGAGTGGATCAAGATCCGCAAGCCCACCTCGATCGGCATCGTGACGGGTGCCGTGGCAGGCCTCGCCACCATCACGCCGGCCGCAGGCATGGTCGCGCCGGGCGCCGGGCTCCTGATCGGGTTCGCCGGCGGTATCGTCTGCTTCTACGCGACGCTGCACGTGAAGCAGCGCCTACAGATCGACGACTCGCTGGACGTCTTCGCCGTTCACGGCGTCGGCGGCATGCTCGGCTCGCTGCTGCTCGCGTTCTTCGCGTTACCGGAACTCGGTGGCGTCGGGCTCGGCGAGAGCGGCAACGTCTGGACACAGCTGGGCGTACAGACGCTCGCAATCGTCGTGACCATCCTCTGGTCGGGCGCCGTCACCTACGGCCTGACCCGCGCGATCGGCCTGCTCACACCCATCCGCGTCGACGCGGAGGCCGAGTACGAGGGCCTCGACATCGCTTCGCATGGCGAGCGTGCGTACGAGTACAACTGAAACCCGCACAGATCCGCACCGCCGCACGACCGATCCGCACGCCCGGTCCGGGCACGGCTGAAAGCGGCCGATCTTGCTCGTCGCCGCCACGCGCGCTCTGCAGCATCAAGGACGCATCGAAACGCGATCCTCCGGCCGGTCCGGAGATGGGAGGCGACGATGCTGCCGCATGCAATCGAACCGAGGATTCGCCCGAACATGGGCACCCGCCCGATGGCGCTCCTTGCGCTGGCGTTCGGTGTGGCCATCGGCGGATCGCTCGCCGGAGCGCCTTCACCGGCCATCGAACGACCCGCTCTCGTTTCGGCCGTTCAGCGGCCGGCTGCTGTTAGCGGTGTCGACGTCGACGTCAGGAAGCCAGTGCGCGTGATCCCGCTTCCGGTCCGCGATGTCAGATACGGACGGACGGAACGATAAGGCCAGACGGTTATCAAAGGGCGCTGCGAGTGCGCCGGGAATCCAGGGCCGCCGACAGGGCCAAGATAAGCGCGAAATGGTTCTGTACTCGACGTTCCGCCACGCGGCGCCGTGACGACGGATGGGATGACAAACCTATCGGCGTCGGTCCGGCAGAGCGGTCCTAATGGTCGCCCATCACGCCCGCTTCGTCCTGCGCCTGCAGCACGTCGGGACGCGGCATCGAGATGATATTGTAGCCGGAATCGACGAAGTGCACTTCACCGGTCACGCCGCTGGACAGGTCGGAGAGCAGGTAGAGCGCCGAGCCGCCGATATCGTCGAGCGTCACCGTGCGCCGCAGGGGCGCATGGGCCTTCTGGTGATTGAACATCAGGCGGGCGTCAGCGATGCCGGCGCCGGCGAGCGTCCGCATCGGGCCGGCCGAGAGGGCGTTCACGCGGATGCGGTCAGGGCCGAGGTCCATGGCCAGGTAGCGTACGGAGGCCTCGAGGGCCGCCTTGGCGACACCCATCACATTGTAGTTCGGCATCACGCGGGTCGAGCCGCCATAGGTCAGGGTCAGGAGCGAGCCGCCGTTCTTCATGCGCTTGGCCGCGCGCTGCGCGATCTCGGTGAACGAGAAACACGAGATCGTCATCGTCCGCGCAAAGTTCTCGCGGGTCGTGACGTCGACGTAGCGGCCCTTGAGCTGGGTCTTGTCCGAGAAGCCGATGGCGTGGACCACGAAGTCCAGCTCGCCGCCGAAACGTTCGTCGAGGGCGGCAAATGTCGCATCGACCGAGGCGATATCCTCGACATCGCAGGGCAGCACGATGTCGGAACCGATCGAGGCGGCGAGGGGGGCGACGCGCTTGCCGAGGGCATCTCCCTGGTATGTGAACGCGAGTTCGGCACCCTGGGCATGGAGGGCTTGGGAAATGCCCCAAGCAATGGAATGGTTGTTCGCGACCCCCATGACGAGGCCGCGCTTGCCCTTCATCAGACCTGTCATGAAACGCTGCCTTAACCGACCTGCACGCTCGTCGGGCACGAATAGCCCGATCCTGAAGGGGCACGCTTAGCGTGCGAGCGACGGCACTGTCCACGTGCCAAGGTCTCGGACAAAGAAAAGCCCCGCCTCGACCGCAGTCGAAAAACGGGGCTGGGCTCTCGCGCGAGGTGTGAACGCGCCGCTCTCAGAAATAGCCCTTGGTCGCTGCCTGGGCATCGTCGATCAGGCTCTGCTTGGCAAAAATGACCACTCCGGCTGTAGCAGCCACGCTTCCGAAGGCAACGAAGGCGATCCAGACCATGGGAGCCGATGTCCTGCTGTTCGCAAGACAAACGCGTCCTGACTTCTGGGGTTCCACCACCGCGCTATCGGCGCGTCTTCCACTTCGGCTATGCCGCCGATCTCGCAACTGCGAAAATCGCTGACGCAGTTGCGAGAAAGCTTATGAGCCATTTCGCTCCTCGCGAACGCAAGGGCGAAGATCGACCGCTCAGGCGTCGACGTTCTTGAGGATCAGCGTCGCGTTGGTGCCACCGAAACCGAAGGAGTTCGACATGACGTGGCCGAGCTTCACGCCGTCGCGGCGTTCCCGCAGGATCGGCATATCGGCGAAGGCCGGGTCGAGTTCGTCGATATGGGCGCTCTCGCAGATGAAGCCGTCGTTCATCATCAGGAGCGAGTAGATCGCCTCCTGCACGCCGGTGGCACCGAGCGAGTGCCCCGTGAGCGACTTCGTGGCCGAGATCGGGGGGCAGTCCTCGCTGCGGCCGAAGACTTCGCGGATCGCCTCGATCTCCTTGTCGTCGCCGACGGGCGTCGCTGTCGCATGCGGGTTGATATAGTCGATCTTCGCGCCCTTCACGGTCTCCAGCGCCTGCCGCATGCAGCGCACGGCGCCTTCGCCGGACGGCGCGACCATGTCGTGGCCGTCCGAGGTGGCGCCGTAGCCGGCGATTTCCCCGTAGATCCGTGCGCCGCGGGCCTTGGCGTGCTCGAGCTCCTCGAGCACCAGCACGCCGGCACCGCCGGCAATGACGAAGCCGTCGCGGTTCTTGTCGTAGGCGCGCGAGGCGCGGGCGGGAGTGTCGTTATACTTCGAGGACATCGCGCCCATCGCGTCGAACAGGACGGAGAGCGTCCAATCGAGATCCTCACAGCCGCCGGCGAAGATCACGTCCTGGCGGCCGGCCGCAATGATCTCCGAGGCGTTGCCGATGCAATGGTTGGAGGTCGCGCAGGCGGACGAGATCGAATAGTTCACGCCGCGGATCTTGAACCAGGTCGCGAGCGTCGCGGAGGCGGTCGACGACATTGCCTTCGGCACGGCGAACGGACCGACGCGCTTCGGGCCCTTTTCACGGGCAATCGCCGCGGATTCGACGATCACGCGGGTCGAAGGGCCGCCGGAGCCCATGACGATTCCGGTGCGGTCGTTAGAGACGTCGTTCGCGTCCAGCCCGGCGTCGCGGATCGCCTGATCCATGGCGACGTGATTCCAGGCCGTGCCGCCGCCATGGAAGCGCATCGCGCGCCGGTCGACCAGCGACTCGACGTCGAGGTTCGGTGCACCGGAAACCTGGCTGCGAAATCCGTGTTCCGCGTAGGAGGCGTCGCGGGCGATGCCAGAGCGCGCCTCGCGCAGGGAGGCGAGGACCTCCTGAGTGTTGTTGCCGATGGATGAGACGATGCCCATCCCGGTGATCACGACGCGCCGCATGATGGCCTGGCTTCTCCACCGCGACGCTTCGAACCGCGCCGCGAGACGTCACCTAGGATGATGCGCGCCCAATCTCAACAGCGGCAACCGCAGACGGCGATGTCCGGGGGACGTGGCCGCTCAGGACTGGAACAGGGCGACGCGCAGATCCTTCGCCTCATAGATACGCCGTCCGTCGGCTTCGAGCCAGCCGTCGGCGATGCCGAGCACGAGCTTGCCGGTGCGCATGCGCCGGATGTCAATGCCGTAGACCACCTTCTTCACGGTCGGCAGCACCTGCTCGGAGAACTTCACCTCACCGACACCGAGCGCTCGGCCGCGGCCGGGGGCGCCAGACCAGCCGAGAAAGAATCCGACGAGTTGCCAGAGCGCATCGAGCCCGAGGCAGCCCGGCATCACCGGATCGCCCTTGAAGTGGCAGGGGAAGAACCAGAGATCCGGGCGGATGTCGAACTCGGCCAGCACGTGGCCCTTCTCGTAGGCGCCACCCTCTGTGCCGATCGACGTGATGCGGTCGAACATCAGCATCGGCGGCAGCGGCAGCTGCGCGTTGCCGGCCCCGAACAACTCGCCACGTCCGCAGGCCAGCAACTCTTCGTAGGAGTAGCTTGAAGCGCGCGCCGGCGTGGCCGCGCCCTCGGTGGAGGCGCTATCGGTGTCCGAGGAAGTCACAGCAGGCGGCATCGGCTGAGGGTCGTGTCCTGGTTTCGGGGGTCGTCCCATCCCGTCCGGACTTGCCGGAGGCAGCCCGGTCGCGATGACGGCCGGATAGGGAGCTCAGCGTCTCGTTAGCACAGCGCAGGGGCGCCTCAAAGCTGCGTGCGGCGCCGACGCACGAGGACCGCAGCGGCGGCCTGCGATGCCCTATCGCCACTTCACGAAGAGGGCGACGGCCAGGATCACGAGCAGCGCGACGAACCAAGCGGTCCCAGTGCTGAGCGCGTAGAGGAGCGCGGCGGTGAAGCCGACCATGATGCTCGCCATCGTGGCAAGGGCGACAGGATTCATCGTCGTAGGCTTACGCGTGCTGCAACTCGGCCGTCGTGCAATGGCAGGCGGATCGGAGTGGTTCCGGGCCATGTCCGGAGGCGTGCCGACGTTCCTGCGCCATGATCGGCCTGGGGACATCGGTGATTTTGCGGCTCGGTCGGACCGCTTCGTGCGAAGGTCCGACGCGACAGATTCTCGGAATCGCAGGGATCCTCGGAGGTCGGCAGGGAACGACTCCCAGGCCCCACGGCCCGAGCGGCGTCCGGCACTGGACGCTTCGAACGTGACATCTGCGCCCGTCGATCCGTCATGGCCCATCGGGCTCCTGCGCCGCATCCTCCCAGGCCGATCCGTTCCAGAGCCGTACGGTCACCGTCGCGGCGCCGTCTTCGACGACGATGCGATTATAGGCGTTGGGCTCCATGCCGCGCAGACGCGTCGAGGTTGCAGATCCGGCCTGCACGGCCAGAAGGCGATGCCCGGACGCCGCCGCGCCGGCATCGGTTCGCACGGCGTCCCCCTCGACGAAGCGCGAATAGTGCCGGTGGAGATGGCCGGCGAGTGTCAGGCCGACCCGATGCCGACGGAAGGCTGCGAGCGCCGCATCGGCCCGTCCGACAAGCCGGGCCTTCGCGTTCCAGGGCGGTGCGATGAAGGGATGGTGGCCGACGACGATGCGGAAGACGTCCGCCGGAAGGGCTGCGAGGCGCGCCTCCGCCTGCGCGATCTGCTCTCGGCTGATCCGTCCCTGAGACCAGTCCGCCTCCCAGGCCCAGGTCCGCACGGTGTTGAGGCAGACGACCCCGATCTCGTCGTCGAGGAAGCTCGGCTCGGTCCGCTCGTCGATGAAGCGCCTGTAGCGCCGGAACGGCCGCAGGAAGCGGGTCGGCAAAGCGAAGTAAGCGATGTCGTGGTTGCCGGGCACGCCGATCCAGGGCGAGGCGAGCCGGTCGAGGAACGCCCGGGCCTGCACGTACTCGGCTCGCCGCGAGCGCATGGTGAAGTCGCCCGAGGCGATGATCAGGTCGGGACGATCGGCGTTCAACTCGTTCACCAGGCCCTCGACGACCTCCGCATTCGTGCAGCCGAAATGCAGGTCGGAGATGTGTGCGATGCGCCTCATCGCCGTGGCCAGCGGGTCCGGCGTCTCGATGGACGTCCGCCGCTTGCGAGGCGGCGCACAGCCGCGCTCGCCGGTGGTCGCATGCCGGCTGGGTCCAGGGGTAGGGCCGTTGAGAGCAAGCTTTGGTCCGGAATGTGGTTTACTCGCGCGGCGGCTGGCGCTGGGCAATGCGGGTCTGGAGCCAGTCCCGTATCAGTTCCCGCTCGTGAGCGAAGCTGGCGCCGCCGAGAGAGCGGGCGTAGCGCGAGAGAAAATCGATGTCCGTCACCGTTTCGTCCGCCGCAAGCACGGTGCGGTCGCGCTCTTTCAGAGTATAGCGCAGCCGAAGGCGCGGCGGCCCGACATCGGACACGATGCGCAGGCTGTCGGGTCCGACTGCGCCGGGACGCTCGTAGCCGGCCAGATCGATATCGAGCGCGGTGATGGAGAGGCTCTCACCCGGTCGGAGCGCGCGGTCGCCGAGTTCGGTGAACAGCCGCCGAATTTCCGCCAGCGTCACCCGAAGGGTGTAGCCCGATCCGAAGTGGCTCTCGGCATCGGTGTAGCGCTCTGGTTCGACGAAGGTTACGCTCACTTGCGCCGCTGCCGGAACCGGTGAGAGCAGGGCAGTCACAAGGATGATCGCGCGGAGCGCCTTCACGCGCGCTCTCGGATCATTGCTGCGCGCGGTTGATGATCGCCTGAAGGGCGCGGGCGACCGGCTCGGTGACGGTGCGGCGGTACTTGCGATGGACGAGTTGTCCGTTGTGGTAGACGTCGTGCTCCACGTACAGACGATCGCCGTCCCATCGGACGATATTGTCCGATTCGCTCGTCTCCTCGACGCCCAGGTCCGAACGCAGGGTCGGCGCGCCGGCTGTGGTCTGCATGGGGTGCCTCAGCTCTCGTTACTCTGCCAAGTCCTTCTTACGAAGTCGGGAGGCCGGGCACCAGAGCGTCAGGCGGATCGAATGGGTCGAAGCACCCTCCGACGATGTGGATAGCGGTTCGTTGGACGAAGGTGAGTCGCGACCGTAGCCCCGGGCCGTCCGCCCGATGCAATGAGTTCGGCGTCTCTAGCGGACCGTGATCTGGTCCTTGATACGTTGGTAGATCGCGCGGCTGAGAACCCGCTTGGAAAGCAGCTGATCCGTTGAGGCGTAGGGCCGGCGCTGGATGATCGCGCGCCCGATCGCGCCGCCGCCCTTGAGCGCGTTGAGTTCCGACAGCGAGCCGGTGTTGAGATCCACGAGATCGACCGCGCGCGGGTCGGCGGCCCCGGCCGCGGGGACGTCCTCTTCACGCGGGTCGGGCGGGGCTGCAGCCGGCGGGGTCGGTGTCGGGGGCTCGACCGGCGATCTGCCCATCGGCGGCTCGGCAGCGGCAGGCTGCGGACTTGGCATCAGCGCGGCGTTGCCCGTGTCGGGCTCCGCCACGGGGCTCGGTCCGGGCGCCGGCTGTGTTGCCGGAGGCGGCTGCGGGGCAGACTGTACGGGTGAGCGTGCCGGCGCCGGATCGGCTCGGCGCGCGGCCGCGCTCGGCGTCGCCGGCCGCGTGACCGATACCGACGTGTCCGGCGGGCTGTTGTCGAAAATCCAGTAATGCTGGACGAGCCCGGTCAGGACCGCCGCGGCGATTACCACGAGGAATACGCGCAGGAGCGCCGGTCCGTTCAGCATGCGAGGGTGTTCCCGCCCAGGTCCCGGAGCACCCCCGTCTCCAGCTGCACCGTCTTCCATCGCCCTCACATGGAAGAATGGCAAACATATGTTGGTTTGAAGGACTTAAGCGTCGTTTGGGATTTCGCGCCTTCCACCGGCGACAATCCTGGGTGAGGCCGTGATGCAACAGACGCCCGCTGCGACGCCCGAGGCCTCGAAATGGTCAAGCTTCTGTGGGAACGAGGTAAGGCCATGCTCGTTTCGTGGAAGCTGAGCCATTGGTCCGGACATTTTTGCCATGTCGTTCCTGTCCCGTCTGCGGGTCCTTCGCGCTGCCGCTGGGCTCGCGCTCGTCTTCGGGGTCGCGGCCTGCTCGTCATTGCCGCGGACGCCCTACACGGCGCAGCAGGCCTCGCTCGCCACCGTGCCCGGCATGGGTTCGGTCCGGGCCTATGCCGACGCCACCGCGGCCGAAATCGCGGCCGTGGCGGAGCGACCGGAGGGCCGCCGTAACGGCTTCAGCTATCTCGCGCTCTCGGGCGGCGGCGGTGACGGGGCCTATGGCGCGGGTGTTCTCAACGGCTGGACCGCGTCCGGCACCCGGCCCGACTTCGCAATCGTGTCCGGAGTCTCGACGGGCGCGCTGATCGCGCCCTTCGCCTTCCTCGGCTCGGCCTACGACGCCTACCTCACCGACTTCTACACGAGCGGCATCGCCGAATCGCTGGTTCAGGCGCCGAGCATCGCCAACGTGCTGTTCGGCTCCGGCCTGTTCGGGGACGGCAAGCTGCGGGAGATCATCGGCCGTTACGTCACGCCGGACCTGCTCGTCGCCATCGCCGCCGAGCATGCCAAGGGCCGGCGCCTCTACGTCGTGACGACCAATCTCGACCAGCAGCGTGCCGTGATCTGGAACATGGGCGCCATCGCCGCCAGCGGGGCGCCGACTGCCGCCGATCTGTTCCGTGACGTGCTGACCGCATCGGCGAGCGTCCCGGCCGTGTTCCCGCCGCAGCTGGTGGACGTCCAGGCCGAGGGTCGCACCTTCCAGGAGATGCATGTCGACGGCTCGGTGGTGATCCCGGTCTTCACCCTGCCGCAGGGATTCCTGCCGCGCACGCGCGCCGGCCGGGGGCAGGCCGACATCTACGTGGTGATCAACGGACGGCTCGAGCCGGAGTTCGACGTCACCCAGAACAACACGCTCGCCATCACCGGGCGCTCGTTCACGACGGCGAGCCGAGCCCGCACCCGCGCGACGCTGTCCGCCACCGAGACGGTCAGCCGTCGGTCCGGGATCGGCTTCAACCTGACCTATATCGACGAGACCGGGCCCACCGCTGCCGCTGCGCGCGGCTTCGATACCGCCTACATGCGCAGCCTCTACAATGCCGGCTACGAGAAGGGCAAAACGGGTCGCTTCTGGCAGCACAGCGTACCGGGCGCGCCGTCCACGGTTCTCGAAGCCTCGGTGGCTCGTTGAGCGCACGAGGAAAGCCGCTTCCGCGTAACGGAAGCGGCGGGTCGTTCCGCTGTCGCCGGACAGACCGGCGACGGGGAGAGAAAACCTACTTGCGCAGGATCTTGGTGACGAGGCGCCCGAGCGGCGTGCTCGATCCGGAATTCCGATCGTCGCGCACGACCTGACGGTCCTCGTTGCCCAGGATCTTGGTGACGATGCGTCCGATGAGGCTCATGGCCGTGCTCCGTAAACAACCCGTGATGCCGCGAACGGCGCAGCTTTCATCCGGTTAACGGAGAAGTCGCTCGACCCGTTCCGGCGGTGCAGCCCGATCCGCCGCTGCCCGGCGGCGCAGGGTAGTGGTCGTGACGATAATCGCATAGGCGGCGAACATGGCGGCCAGCGTCCAGGCAAAACCCTGCGGCACGATGAGATCCATTCCGGCCCCGATCATCGGCGGGCCGATCATGAGGCCGGCGCTGTAGAGCGCGACGAAGGCCGCATTCGCGCCGGCCAGGTCCGGTCCGCGCACGCTCGCACCGAGATGGGCGAGGCCAACCGTGTAGAGTGTGCCGGCAACGCCACCCCAAAGGAACAGCAAAGCGACCAGCACCGGCAGCGAGACGCTCGCCGCCGGGATCAGCGCTGCACCGACTGCGCCGGCTAGGCTCGCCGCGAGCAGCACGAGGCCACGGTCGATCCGATCAGCAAGCCAGCCCACGGGGATCGCGAACAGCACGTTGCCGAGTGCCACGGCGCTGACGAGGCCGGCGGCCGTCTGCGCATCGAAGCCGACCTTCAATCCGTAAAGCGGCAAGATCGCGAAGCCACCGGTTTCGACAGCGCCGTAGATGAAAGCGGCAAGCGTCGCCGCCGGAGCGAGCCGGAGATAGGCGAGGAAGCGCACGCTACCGCCTTCGCGCGAGATGGTCGGCGAGACGCTCCGCGCGAGCACGATCGGCACGGCCGCCACGACGAATAGGGCGGCGCCGGCAAGATACGGCGCAAACCCCTCCGTCCCGAGCAGCACCAGCAGCCCCGGCCCAATGGCGAAGCCGAGTGCCAGCACGGTGGCGTAGATGCCCATCACCAGCCCGCGACGCTCGGGTGGAGCGGCCTGGGTGATCCAAAACTCGGACAAGACGAACAGGGCGCCGAGTGTCGCCGAAAAAAAGAAGCGAAGCGGAAACCACCAGGCGAAGTCGTAGAAGACCTTGAAGCCGACGAGCAGCGCCGCCCCGAATACGATCGAAAGCAGCAACAGCTGCAACACACCGACCCGCGCCGCCAGCCGCGGCACGAATGGCACCGTGAGGATGCTGGCAAAGCCGCCGACAGCGGTATTCAGCCCGATCATCGAACCGGAGGCTCCCATCCGCTCCATCTCCAGTGAGAGCAGCGGGATCGACAGGCTGAGGCCGATGCCGACCACGGCAACGCAGGTGATCGCGGCGGTGATCGCGGTGAAACGGTCACGGTCGGAAGGCGGGGAGGGGGCGAGCATCGACACTTCGGGGATTGCAGGGCGCGGCGCAGGCAGGCGGCCGGCGGGTAGACCCGTCACATCGGCGTGGACACCCCGCGTGTCGAGCCCCGGCGGCGGCCGCGCATACCCGACCTGCCGGAACAGGAGACGCCAAGACGGTGCCGCCTCAGGCCGCGTGCCGGTCGGCCTCCGCGCCGAAATGGCCGATGTAGCGGGCGGCGATGGCCTCGACCGGCAGCACGACGAACACGTCGGTGGTGCCGAACTGGCGGTCGATCACGGCACCGTCGCCGAAGGTCGCGCCGATGCGCAGATAGCCCTTCATCAGAGGCGGCAGGCTCTGCAACGCCGCTTTCGGGTTCACCGCCTCCGGCGCCAGCCGGTCCATGGCGACGAAGCGCTCCGAGACTGCCCGCGCCCGCCACGCCTCCGGGGCACGGGCATGGTGGTGGAGGAAGCTGAGCTGCAGCGCCAGCCGGTCCGGATCGGTACCCTCGAGGCTCGCGCAGCCGAGCATGGCGTCGATGCGATGGTGCAGCACATAGGTCCAAATGCCGTGCCAGAGCAGCTCCACCGTGCGCTTGGTGCGGTAGGGCTTGAGCACGCAGGAGCGGCCGAGTTCGAGGAAGCGCTTTCCCGGGTGGCGATCGAGAAGCGGACCGATGTCGAATTCACCTGCGCTGTAGAACCCGGCGCCGCCCTCCGCCCGGTCTCCGCGCAACAGCCGGTAGGTACCGACGACCTTCGGGCGCGGCTTGCGAAACGGCTTCGCCTTGACCGCGGCATGGTCGATGACGAGGAGGTGGTCGCAGATCGGATCGTAGGCGTCGATGTCGCGGCGCTTGAGCATCGCGAGCCCCGAGGGGACCGCAGACATCTCCTCATAAAAGACCTTGTAGCGCAGGCGCTGTGCCCGGCGGACCTCGGATTTCTTCGTCGCGAGCCGCACTTCGAGGCTGCCGATGCGGCCGAGGCTGGGACCGAATTCCGGCGCCGGCTTCGGAAGCCGCGCTTTCAGCAGGATCGGCGCGCCGCCCGGCAACACCAAGCCCGGAATGCCGCCCTCAAACGTCTGCTTGAAGCGGGCGAAGGGCGCCTGGACGTGGGTTTCCCAGCCGGTCTTCCACGCCGCGGACGCGTCACGCCCGGAAAAGTTCGGCACCATTTTGAGCCTGCCCCGCGAGGCCGATCCGGCCTTGACCGGCGCACATCATCACGAAGGGCGCACGCTTTTATGACACTGGAAGGCGTGTCGGGACAGATCGTTAGGAGGAAAACACCACTTCGTGCACCGACCGCCGGCCGCACCACCACACGCGTAGCCGTCGAACGAAACCGCCTGAGGATGTCAGGGGTTTGATCCGATGCGCGCTGGCGCCAGCCCCAACCCTCTCTGCAGGGGAGGGCAGCCCTCTTTGGGCATGACGCGCCCCTCTTCCCGATCTGCTTCGCGGGCCAGCCTCGCCCTCCCAGGTCGGGCTTGCCCGACTCGGGCTCTCAAAGCGCAGATCTTGGGCAAGCCCAAAATCTGGCGGGGGAGAGGGTTATCGCAGATCTCTCACACGAACTGGCTGACACCCGGGATCGCACCGATGATGCGGCCCATGGTGTCCTCGCCGGCCTGCTCACGGCCGTAGGCGAACAGCTCCTGGCCGAGAGGCTGCATCTGGCTCATCGAGACGCCGGACGACATCAGCTTCTGGCCGAGCGCCATGACGCCGCCACCCATGCCGCCGAGCATGCCCAGCAGGCCGCCGCCGCCCTCTTCGGCGTTCGACTCGGCGATGGCCGCGTCGGCACCCGGCAGCTTGGCGAGCAGTTGCGCCACGTCCTCGGGCGGACCCTCCTTCTGCAGGAAGGCGAGGATGTGCCCGATCGCCGCTTTCGCAGTCTCGGCGTCGACGCCCGTGCGGGCCGTGATGCGGGCAATCAGTTCGTCCATGGGGGGCCTCTCCTCGTTTCGGCCCGTCCTTCCGACGGGCGAACGCTGAAATCAAGGCCACGCGGATCCGGCCTTGCCGCCAAGCCTGGAAAACGGCCGCGCTCCCGGAGTAGGGTGGAGCACGTTCTGAGAGGGAATGCACGGCATGGCGGGCGACGGCACGATCCTGGTCGGCAAAAGCACGGGCAAGAGCTCGAAGCCGGAGGTGCTGGCGCTCAAGCTCGCCAATCGTCACGGCCTCATCGCGGGGGCGACCGGCACCGGCAAGACCGTGACGCTTCAGGTGCTCGCCGAAGGCTTCTCTAACGCCGGCGTCCCGGTCTTCGCCGCCGACATCAAGGGCGACCTCTCCGGGCTCGCCGCGGCGGGCGAGGCGAAGCCCGCCTTCGTCAAGCGCGCCGAGGAACTCGGGATCACCTACGAGCCCGACCGTTTCCCCGTGACCTTCTGGGACCTGTTCGGCGACCAGGGCCATCCGATCCGCTGCACCGTCACCGAGATGGGGCCGCTGCTGCTCGGGCGCCTCCTCGAACTCAACGACACCCAGGAGGGCGTGCTCAACATCGCCTTCCGGGTCGCCGACGAAAACCAGTGGCCGGTGATCGACCTGAAGGATCTGCGCTCGCTGCTGACGTTCCTGTCCGAGAATTCGAAGGACCTCGGCGCCAAATACGGAAACGTGTCCGCCGCTTCGATCGGCGCGATCCAACGGGCGCTGCTGGTGCTGGAGAACCAGGGCGCGGACAAGTTTCTGGGCGAGCCGGCGCTCGACCTGCACGACTTCATGCGCACCGATCGCGACGGGCGGGGCGTGATCAACATCCTCGCCGCCGACAAGCTGATGCAGCGGCCGCGCCTCTATGCCTCTTTCCTGCTCTGGATGCTCTCCGAGCTCTTCGAGCAGCTCCCTGAGGTCGGAGACCTCGACAAGCCGAAGCTCGTGTTCTTCTTCGATGAGGCGCACCTGCTTTTCAGCGATGCACCGAAGCCGCTGCTCGATGCCGTCGAGCAGGTGGTGCGCCTGATCCGTTCGAAGGGCGTCGGCGTCTATTTCGTGACGCAGAACCCCCTCGACGTGCCGGAGACTGTGCTCGGCCAACTCGGCAACCGGGTGCAGCATGCGCTCCGCGCCTTCACCCCGCGTGACCAGCGCGCCGTGCGTGCCGCCGCCGAGACCTTCCGGCAGAACCCGGATTTCGACGTGTCGAAGGCGATCACCGAGCTCGCCGTCGGCGAGGCGCTGGTTTCGTTCCTCGAAGCCAAGGGTACGCCTTCGATGGTGGAGCGGGCGCTGATCGCGCCGCCGCAAGCCCGCGTCGGGCCGCTCACCCCGACGGAGCGGGCCGAGCTGATCGGCAAGAGCACCATGAAGGGGAAGTACGACGAGGCCGTCGACGCCGAGAGCGCCTACGAAATCCTTGCGAAGCGCAAGAACCTCGACGGCGAGACGGCGGAGGCTGCCCAAGGGTCGGAGGGCGGCCTCGGGGGGCTGCTCTCCAGCCTCGGCGGACTGTTCGGAGGCGGCGCGTCGGCGAAGGACGCGGGTAAGGGGAGAGGTCGCGCAAAGCCCAGCCTCACCGAGCAGGTCATCTCCAACGCCGCTCGCTCGATGGCCCGCACCGTCGGCACCCAGGTCGGGAACGCGATTCTCCGCAATGTGCTGGGCGGCCTGACGAAACGGTAGCGTCCGCGGAGTCGCGCGCCGGCGCGGTCGGTTTGACGCTCGATCGGCGCGAGCGCCGAGCCGATGACGATCATCCTGATTGGTACGGCCAATCTACGAAAGGTCCCGCCATGATGTCTGGCCCGGACGCAAGAGGCGATGGGATGTCGGCCGTACATTTCGCAGAGTGGCTTAAAGATTTGTTGTCCGTGCCCTGACGAAGCCGGCGGCCGGGGTGCTGTGCGGCATTCGGCGAAGCTATTCTTTACCTGGAGTGGGTACTGAGCGGAGTGGATGAGACCGCGCTCAGGATCATGTCCGATGTTTAAAAGGAATCAGTCGGGCAGCGTCGCGCTGCTGTTCGCACTGCTGCTGCCAGCCCTCATGGTCGGCGTCGGCGGCGGTATCGAGGTATCCCGCGCTATCGACTACAAGCAGCGACTGACCTCCGCCGCCGACCTCACCTGCCGGCAGGCCGAGGTCTATGTCGAGAGTCTGACCGGCACCGTCATGCCGGCGGACTACGCCGCCCAGGTGCAAACATACGCAACCAAGAACCGCGACGAACGCGCCTTGACCGCAACGGCACAACTCACGGCGACACCGACGGTGTCGAAGACGGTCCTGACGACGCCGCTGCTCAATTTGCGTCCGGGAAACATCCATGTCGTCGCCACCGGCGCGGTCGATCTCGTTTTCAAGAACTTCCTGAGCAAGAACAGCATGACCTTCACGGTCACGCGTGACTGTACTGTGACCGTCAACGCCTCCTCCGGACCGCCGACGCTGGTGATGTCCGAGTCATTCGAGAATTATAGCCTCAACGGCGGTTGGGGTGTGTTCGGAACGATGGCGCAGGCGACCTGCGCCAGTTCGATCTGCCAGGGCAAGAGCTGGGGCACCACGAACGCCGGCGTCGAAGTCGACCAATTGTCGGCGATCGAAACCGGGGACGGTGTGCAGTATGGCCAGAACTTCGCAGAGCTCGACAGTGACTGTAGCAACCGAATCGGATCGACGATCGCCAGTCAGACAGCGGCCTGTAGCAAGAGTGGACAAACGACGAACTCGTCGATCACCATGCCCTTGACCCTGCCGGCGGGCGTCTACGAAGTTCGCTACGTCTACAATGCGCGCAAGAACGTCGGGAGCTATCAATACCCGAACGATACTGTGCTCTGCTCGAATCCGGCCGATACGGACGGCGTCACCCGGGACACCGATGTCTCCAAGAATGGCGCTGGAGTCAGCACTATCTCCCTCGACGGGCAAACCCGGCGCATCGAATTGTGGGTCGAACCGAAGTCTAGCGGCTACAAATCCGACGATCAGAGTCTTACGGTGTCGACAAATGCAAATTATATGAAGTCTTACATGGCCGACGTTTGTATCTGGTCGAAGACCTGGACCGAACGCAGCTACAAGTTTACCGTGTCGACGCAGCAGGAATATCGGATTTCCTGGCGGGCGGCCGGTCTCGATGACAGTTTCGGCGGCCTGATCGACTACCTCCGCATATGCCAAAATTCTTGCCCGTGATGTCGTAGACTCTTACTGCGCGGGAGGATTGGCGATGCGAGCATATCTCAAGCGGTCTCTACCGACATGGCTGCTGATCCGGCCTGCCGCCGCGCGCAAACAGGATGCAGCAACGGCACGTCGGTATTCAGCTTGCTTCTCGCGGGCTCGAAGGGGCTTGGCCGACGAGACGGGCGCGTCCGCCGTCGAGTTCGCGCTGGTCGTGTTTCCGTTCCTGGCCTTGTGCCTCGGCATCCTGCAGTTCGTTTTTCTGCACTATACGCAGCAGACGCTCAGCGATGCACTGTACAGTAGCGCCTCGAACCCGGAGAGCGAGCTGACCCTCGGAAACAAGGCCGGCTACATTGCTAAGGTCTGCGCCAAGGTCGTCTTTCAGACGGATTGCCTGAGTTCGACGAACGGTATCAAGATCGAGTTGATGCGGCTCGACGATCTGCCGACGACGACGACGGCTATAACTGGATCGACCTTCAGCTCTGGAGCCAGCGGCGACGTGCTGGTTCTGCGAGCTACGATGCCGACGCCGCAGATCGTTGCCTTCATACCGCAGCTGACGGCGAAGGACTCGGTAATCTTTCGCCGCCCATAGACATGTCGATATCGCCTTAAGACAAGTTTTCTAAGCTTCGGACCGACCGGACCCAGGCCGGGAGCGGCATCGAGACCTGCCAGGACTTCAGTTCATGCGTCGACCTTTCCAGCGTTTTCGCAGTGCGCAGTCGGGCTTCGCATCCATCGAATTTGCGTTGATCAGCACCGTGCTGCTGCTGATGTTCGCTGGCGGCTTCGACCTAGTTTACATGGTGAGTGCCAAGCGCGACGCCGATCGTGCATCGACGCTGATCGCCCACGCGATGGCAACATGCGCAAGTTCGAGCTGCATGTCCGCACTGATCAACAGCTACTCGCCCCGCCAGGCGAATGCGCTTGTCCGTTACCCGAATGCAGCGATCAAGCTCTATATGATTCAGAACCAGAGCGGTACGATCAAACCCTGTTCGGGGACCGAGACGACATTGACGGATAGCAAGATCATAACTTCGGCCAAAAGCATATTGCGCGACGACGACGTCGGCTCGGCGGTTATGCTGACGACGACCTACACTTCGATTCTACCGAAGGCGCTCCTGGGCTACATCAGCGCAACGGGGGCTAGCTATACTGGCCGCACCGTCGACGTGATGAGCAATATCGGCGCCGTTTGCTGAGCAGGGCCTGTTTGGCCCCGCCCAGGCATAGGAGAGAAGTTGCAACCGCCTTCACCCGCATCGCCGCCGCTTCATTGACATCCGGCAGCCGAGCCACTATCCGGCCTCCAAGACGCGCGGCTTCCTCGACGAAGTCCGCGCGTTTCGCGTTCGCGCCCATCGGGCTGCGGATGACCTCAACAAGAAGACGGCCCATGCGCTTCGCAGCGCGGGAGGCCGGCTAGAGAACACGAGAGCCAACGATGTTCGCAGTCATCAAGACGGGCGGCAAGCAGTATCGCGTTGCCGCCAACGACGTCATCACCGTCGCCACGATCGAGGGCGAGGCCGGATCGGCCATCAGCTTCGGCGAAGTCCTGCTGTTCACGGACGGCGATGCCGTCCAGGTCGGCGCTCCGCTGCTCGAAGGCGTGACGGTCTCCGGCGAGATCGTCGACCACGGACGCGCCAAGAAGGTCATCGCCTTCAAGAAGCGCCGCCGCCAGAACTCGCGCCGCAAGCGGGGCCACCGCCAGCACTTCACCACCGTGCGGATCACCGAGATCGGTTTCGGCGGCAAGTCGACGAAGGCCGAGCCCCGCAAGGCCAAGGCGCAGCCTGCCGAGGGCGACGCCCCCGCGGTCGTTTCGCCCGCCGGCGCCTGACCGCCCGTTCGCAGACGTCATCACTTACTGATCTTGGAGTAGCCCTATGGCTCACAAAAAAGCAGGCGGCTCGTCCCGCAACGGTCGCGACTCGGCCGGTCAGCGCCTCGGCGTCAAGAAGTTCGGTTCTGAAGCCGTGATTCCGGGCAACATCATCGTGCGTCAGCGCGGCACCAAGTGGCATCCCGGCAACAATGTCGGCATGGGCAAGGACCACACGCTGTTCGCTTTGACGGAAGGCCGTGTCGAGTTCCAGACGAAGCGTGGCCGCGCCTTCGTTGCAGTGGTACCGGTACAAGTAGCAGCGGAGTAACGGCGGACGACTCGTAGCGCGTCCCGCCGGTGTCCCACACCGAACCGGCGGACCGGCGCAGGACGCAGCAGGCGACAGCGCAGATCGGAACGAAGGGGAGGATGGGATCCATCCTCCCCTTCGTCATTCCAGGGTGCGGCCTCCGCGCGAGGGCGCCCGAGGAGCGGACGCGATGTTCCCTGATCTCGCCCGAGACGACGTCTTTCGCATCGAGACCCGCAGGCTCTGGCTGCGCTGGCCGCAGGCCCGCGATGCTGCGGCAATCATACGGCTGGCCGGCGAGCGTACCGTGGCGGACATGACCGCGCGCATCCCGCACCCGATCGATCCGCTCGCTATCGACAGCTTCGTGATCGAGGCCCGGCGCTGCAATACGGAGGGGGAGGGGCTCGCCATGGCTCTCACGCTGCGCGCGGCACCGACCGCCCTGATCGGGATCGTCTCGATCGGCCCCCATCCGGCAGGCCCAGGCGCGCACCTCGGCTATTGGCTCGGCACGCCTCATTGGGGCGAAGGCTTGATGAGCGAGGCGGCGGCCACGATGGTGGGCGCCTATTTCGCTTATGCGGGCGGCGACGTGCTGAGCTCGGCATCGATGACCGCCAATATCCGGTCGCGTCGGGTGCTCGAGAAGTGCGGTTTCGTGCGGCAGGGCTCGGACCGGCAAGCGTTTCCCGCGCGGGGAGAGGAGCGCGAGGTCGATCTGTTTCGGCTCACGCGCGCCGAATGGTCGGCCGCACGGAGTGACGGGTGATCGGATGACACGGCTCGGCATCATCGCGGTGGGCGCGGCGGCACTGTCCGCCGTCGGGGCGGCAGCGTTTGCGCTGCGCCCGCACCGGGATAGGTCGAGCTCGGATGCGGCCAAGCCGGAGGCTGGCAACTCGGAAGCCGGCAAGCCGGCGGCGACGGCCAAAAAGGCCGCCGTGTCGACGCTCTATTGCGAGTTCACGAATTTCGCCGATCAAACCCCACGGGTCGGCTTCTATTTCACCATCGAGCAGGACGGGCAAAAACCCGTCTACGCACAGATCTTCCAGCGCGAGCAGGATGGGACGCAAGACGATGTCGGCAGCGCACCGCGGCCGGCATGGTCCTACGACGACACGCAAAGCTCGCCGGTCATCCACTCGCCGGACGACGCGATGCAGATCAACCTCTATGACTACGATCCGAAGAAGACCGGATCGAGCTGGTTCGAGGCGGGCCTGCGCAGCGTCCGCTACCGCAACCTCGGCGGCAAATGCCGCCACAGCACAGCCTGAAACGAGTAAAGACGTGAAATTCCTCGACGAAGCCAAGGTCTATGTCCGCTCCGGAGACGGCGGCCGCGGCTGCGTCGCGTTCCGCCGCGAGAAGTTCATCGAATTCGGCGGCCCGAACGGCGGCGATGGCGGCCGTGGCGGCGACGTCTGGGTCGAGTGCGTGCAGGGGCTTAACACCCTGATCGACTACCGCTACCAGCAGCACTTCAAGGCCAAGAAGGGCGAGCACGGCATGGGCTCGAACTGCCACGGGGCCAAGGGTGCCGACACGGTGCTCAAGGTGCCCGAAGGCACGCAGATCATCGCGGAAGACGGCGAGACGCTGATCGCCGACCTGACGGAAGTCGGCCAACGCGTCAGGCTCGCCAAGGGCGGCAACGGAGGCTTCGGCAACGCCTATTTCACCACGTCCACCAACCGCGCGCCGAAACACGCCAATCCGGGCCTCGAAGGCACGGAGATGTGGATCTGGCTACGGCTCAAACTGATCGCCGATGCCGGCCTCGTCGGCCTGCCCAACGCCGGCAAGTCGACCTTCCTGGCCAGCGTGACGGCGGCCAAGCCCAAGATCGCCGACTACCCGTTCACGACGCTGCATCCCGGCCTTGGCGTGGTCCGCTCCGACGAGCGCGAATTCGTGCTCGCCGACATTCCCGGCCTGATCGAGGGCGCCCACGAGGGCATCGGCCTAGGCGACAAATTCCTGGCCCACGTCGAGCGCTGCCGGGTACTGCTCCACCTCGTGGAGGGCACCTCCGAACATGCCGGCAAGGCCTACAAGATGGTCCGCGGCGAGATCGAGGCCTATGGGAACGGTCTCAGCGACAAGCCGGAACTCGTGGCGCTCTCGAAATGCGACGCCCTCGATCCGGAGACGCTCAAGGAACAGAAGGCCCGTCTGAAGCGGGCCTGCAAGAGCACGCCGCTGGTGCTGTCCTCGGTGTCGGGACAGGGCGTCCAAGAGGCGCTGAGGGCGATCCAGGCCGAGATCGGAACGCATCAGGCCCAGCAGGAAAAAGCCTCCCCGGCGCCGGCATGGCAGCCGTAGCGGCTCTCTCTTACCAGTGGCCGCTAAGGCTTACGCCCCTAAGGCAGTACGCCATGTGGGCGGCGGCGCGCCTTCGCAGTTGCAGCAGCCGGTCGCGCGAAGAGCCAGTGGTTGCGGCCACTGGTATCAAACCTTGTCCTTCGTCTGCAGATAGGTCCGGCTGGCTTCCGTCTTGAAACTCGCGTCCGCCAGGAAGATGTGGTCGCCCGCATTGTTGGTCGCGTCGTAAACTTGGCTCGCCGTTGCCTCGATCACGTCGCGCAGCGTCTCGAAATCCGCGAGCGGGTCCAGCCGGCTGCTGCCGAACTCCGCATGCATGACGGAGAGTGGAAGATTGACCGTGACCGGCCGGCCGTCGCTCGCCATGGTGAAGCGGATCGTCGTGATGTCGTCGGGCGGGATGTGCGAATTGCCGTCGAGATGTCTTTTCAGCGGCATGTTCACATCCTCATAAAGCCGGCGTCCAAGCAGCTTGCCGGCATTTATCCGAAATAGTCGCGGCGACTTCGACAGCAATCGGGCGCGACACTGCAGCCGGCAGCCGCCGCGTCATTTCGATGCCATGACCATGCGCCGCAACCATGGAACGCCTGCTCTGGCAAAGACTTCAATCGCCGCATCGGCTGCCGTCGCAGCCGACCTCGGAGCGATTTCGAATGCGAATTTCCTACCTTCTGCCGACCGTGCTCATGCTCGGCGCGACGACGGCGCCAGCCCTGGCCATTTCCTGCAAAGACGACATCACGACCATCGAACGGCGCCTCGACAGCAGCGGAGCCGCGAAGGTCACTGGGAAGGAGCCGGCTAACGGCGCGACATCTTCCAACTCATCCATGGCCCTCGACAAGGCTCCCGAGGGCAAGCCCTCCGATCCCGGCGCCAAGCCCACAGCTGGCGGCATAACCGAAGCGCGCAAGCTCCTCGACACGGCCAAGACGCAGGACAAGGCCGGTGATGAAAAAGCCTGCCAGGATACGATCACTCAGGTGAAGGAAAAAGCCGGGGCGCTGCCGTAGGGGCTGCTTTCGACGCATCCAGCCAAAGCGGTCGCGCGGCGCTCATTGTTCGTTGTCAGTCGGGGGACGGGCGGTGCCCACCACGACCGCGACCGTGTCGGTTGGTCGGATCCGGCAACGTGGCTGCTCTCCTCCTTCTCGTTGGGAGGAGTCGAGGGTGGGGTCGGTTCGGGATTGGGCCTGTTGGTCCCGCAGAGACTATCCCCACCGTCTGACTCGCTTTCGCAAGGCTAAGAGTGCAGCGAAGCCGGTAGCTCGTCATTAGATCGGCTAGGTGTAAATGGGTAAGCCCTTGCCCGGTTGTTCAGGACAGCACGTGGCGATGCTGTCGGCACCGCCGCCGCCTTGAGTTGTCAAGGACCAGCGGGCGTTCGGTTCAAATCCGACGCCGAAGTTCGACCCATCCAAGCCTCCAGAACCAAGCTTCAAGCTAGCCTTCGTGGGACGGCGGCCGACTCGGCAATGCTGAAGTCGATCCGGTATAACACGAGGCTGGTGGCGTCCGTCACCTCGAGCCGCCACTCGTTGCCCAGGCTCGTTCGACGGCCTTCGTCCTTCATGAGCTCCCCGGCAACCGTCAGCGCCATAGCGCGCGCGGCCTCATGATCGGCTAATTCGGTCCCGTCGTGATCACGTGCCGTAATCCCGTCATATACGTGGAAATGGAAACGAGGCATTCGCCGCTCGGATTTCGATGGGCGAGAGCCAAAGGCCTCAGCCGCCGACGCCCCCAACTTACCGGCCGGCGATGTGCATCAATCAGGTCGCGGAGCGGCGGTTCCTGTGTGCTTCTCGACAAAGCGTCGCGCGCATCCGTCGTCGCCTCTTTAGGCCGTTCGAGACGACACGGGAGACGCGACTCACGAGCGCTGGTCCGGCTCATGCTGACCGGCAAAAACAAAAAAACCCCGGCATCGCTGCCGGGGCTGTGGTTCGTTCCGGATCGCTTCGCCGGATCAGCGACGGTCGCCGAGGAGCGAGAGCAGGAACTGGAACATGTTGATGAAGTCCAGGTACAGCGTCAGGGCGCCGTTGACGGACATCTTCGCCGCGCCTTCGGAATCCGCGCCGCTGTAGAGGTACATCTCCTTCAGCTTCTGCGTGTCGTAGGCTGTGAGGCCTGCGAAGATCAGAACGCCGAGCACCGAGATGGCGAACTGCAGGGCCGAGGAGGCCAGGAACAGGTTCACCACCGAGGCGATGATGATGCCGATCAGGCCCATCATCAGGAACGAGCCCATGCCCGACAGGCTGCGCTTCGTGGTGTAGCCGTAGAGGCTGATGCCCGCGAAGGTGGCCGAGGTGATGAAGAACACCCTCACGACGCTGGCGCCCGTGAACACGAGCATCAAGGTCGACATCGAGGCGCCCATCACCGCCGCGAACGCCCAGAACATCGTTCGCGCAGAGGAGGCCGACATCTTGTCCATCCGGAAGGAGAAGACGAAGATGAACGCCAGCGGCGCGAACATCAGCACCCACTTGAAGGGGCTGGTGTAGAGGAACTGGCCGAACGGGGTCAGCAGCGGCTTCGAGCCCTGATAGCTCGCAACGGCGGCCATGTTGATGGCGAGGGCCACGAGACCGGAGATCCCGAGGCCAACGACCATGTTGTTGTAGACCCCGAGCATGAAGCTCCGCAGGCCCTGGTCGACTTCGACTTGGGGCGCCGCGTAGCCCTGGGGCTGGGCGCCCTGGCGGAACGGACTATTTTCGAATGCCATGAAAGTTTCCTTTGGAAGCCTTCTCAGCGTGGGTTGAACGGCCGCACGCGATACCTGTGGCCCCTTAGAGGAGGCCTCAAGCCGAAATATGTTCCGTCACCGCGTCATAAACAAGAGCCCCGTCGAGCTTGCCCGCGCGAAATCGAGCTACGTTTCAGACCGAGATTTCATCCGAAGCGATGACGTTAAAACTTCCTTTTTCGGCTAGGCGAACAAGCTTTCGTCCCGCCTTCCCTGACTTTGGCGAGGCGCCGTCCGCGTCAGAACTGGCGTAGGTACAGTGCCGGCTTCTGACCGAGGATGCGCCACGTGCCGGCAAGTCCGATCGCGACAGACAGCAGAACGGCGCTCCCGGCGGCGATCGATGCGCCCCCGAGGTCGAGGCCGAATTCCAGCCGCATGACCTTGGTGACGATGGTCCAGCCGGCGAGCGTACCGGCAAGCAGACCGAACAGAGCCGCAGCGAGGCCGAGCGCGCCGTACTCGATCCCATAGGCGATCATCAGCCGGCGGCGGCTGGCGCCGAGCACCTTCAGCACCACGGCATCGTAGAGCCGCGCCCGATGCCCGGCTGCGATGGCGCCGGCCAGCACGAACAGGCTCGCCAGCACCGCCACCACGCTGGCGCCGCGGATTGCCAGGGTGAGCTTGCGGACGAGCCGGTCGATCGTCTCCAGCGCGTCTTTCACCCGCACGCTGGTCACCGAGGGGAACGCCTTGGCGACGTCGCGTAAGACCGTCGCTTCGAGCGCCGGATCGGGGCCGCTCGGCAGGGTCAGCGTAGCGAGGTCCGAATGCGGCGCTCCGCGGAAGGTGCCGGGCGAAAACACCATCACGAAGTTGATGCCGAGCGAGCGCCATTCGACCTTGCGGAAGTTCGCGATGGTCGTGGTGAGCGTCCGGCCGAGCACGTTGACGGTGACCGTGCTGCCGATCTTCAGGCCGAGCGCCTTGCCGAGATCCGCCTCGAAGGAGAGCTTTGGTGTTCGGCCCTCTTCCTCGGTCCACCATTGGCCGTCGGTCAGCTTGGAGCCATCGGGGAGCGCGTCGGCGGTGGTAATGCCACGGTCGCCGTCGAGCACCCAGGCTGCGTCCTCCGGCGGCTTGATCTGCTCGACCGGCACGCCGTCGAGCGCGGTGATCCGCCCGCGCAGCATCGGCACCCGCTCGACCTTGGCCTCCGGCGCCTTGCTCTGAAGAAAGCCGGTGAAGGCATCGGCATCGCGCGAGGGCACGTCGAGGAAGAACAGGTTCGGCGCCTTGCCCGGTAGGGTGTTGGTGAGCGCGCGCGTGATGTTGGCGTCGATGACGCTGAGCGTCACCAGTAGCGTCACCCCGAGCCCCAACGACAGGATGATCGCCGGCGTCAGGGCGCCTGGCCGGTGGAGGTTGGCCAGCGCCATGCGCGGGCCGGCCGCGCGCGGATGCGGCAAGCGCCGCGCCAGGGCCATCAGCCCGATCGCGACGAGCCGCAACAATCCGAAGGCCAGCGCCGCCGCCGCCATGAAAATCAGCGCCACACGCCGGTCGAAAGCCGTGGCCAGCGCAAGACCGGCCAGCGCCAGCAGCGTCGCTGCCAGGATCGCCTTGTAGCGCAGCCGCGTCCGCTGTGCCGACGGATCGACGGTGTCGCGAAACAGGCCCGAGACCGGGATGTCGTGGGCACGGCCCAGCGGCAGGATGGCGAAGGCGAGCGCCGTCAGGAAGCCATACGCGGCGGACATGGCGAGTTCGCCCGGGGCGAGCGTCGGCTCCAGCGGCAGCGGCAGCTGGTCGCGGAACAGCCCATCGACGAGAAACGGCATTGCCGCGCCGACGGTCAGCCCGATCGCGATGCTGAAGGCGGCGATGAGCATCACCTGCGTCAGGTAGAGCACGACGACCTGCGAGCCCGGCGCGCCGACGCTCTTCAGCGTCGCGATCGAGCCGCGCTTGCGCTCGACGAAGGCGCTGACCGCGTTGGCCACGCCGACGCCGCCGACGATCAGGGCGGTCAGGCCGACGAGTGTCAGGAACTGCGTGAAGCGCTCGACGCTCTTGGCGAAGCGCGGATCGGCGTTGAGCCGCGAGCGCACCTCCCAACCGGCATCCGGCAACGCCTTGCCGATGGCATGGCTCGCGGCTTCCAACTCGGCATCGGTCGCTGCCGGAAGCTGTAGCCGGTAGCTCCAGCGATTGAGGCTGCCCGGCTCGCCGAGGCCGGTGGCCCGCAACGCGTCCATCGAGACGATCAGGCGCGGGCCGAAGCCGATCCCGGCGGAAATCGTATCGGGTTCGGTGACCAGCGCGGCACAAATCTCCAGCGGCTTGCCGGCCACGGTGATGCGATCGCCGACCTTAAGGCCGAGCCGGGTAAGCAGGACGGGATCGGCGACGGCGCCGAACGCGCCGTCCCGCGTCGCGAGCAGATCGGCCACGGGCGCCGTCGGATCGGTGGCGAGGCTGCCGACGGCCGGATAGCTGGCATCGACCGCTTTCAGCTCGACGAGGGCCGCAGTGCCATCGGTCGCCACAGCCATCGCCCGCATCGTCGCGACGACGGAGACGCGGCCTTGTGCGTCGAGGATCGCGGTCTCGGCGAGCGTCGCCTCGCGATTGATCAGGCTGTAGGTGAGATCGCCGCCGAGGATGCGCCGGCCTTCGCGTCCGAGTCCGTCGCTGAGCGATCGCGAGATCGAGGTCACGCCGGCGATCGCCGCGACGCCGATGGCGATGCAGGCGATGAACACGGTGAAGCCCGACAGGCCGCCGCGGAGTTCGCGTCGGGCAAGGCGCAGGGTGAGGGGCAGGCCGAATGGCCGGCGGCCGGAACGCGCTGAGGGGAGGGTGCCGTGCATGGGCGGTTACTGCAGCCCCATCCTGAGCGATCGAGGCGCTCCGATCCCACCGACGCGCTCATCCCGAAGTGCCGCGCCAGAATGCGGGCGCTGGCTGGGAAGGACGTCCGCTCTCACGCTGCCACCGGATCCTCGACCCGGCCTGCGCGCAGCCGCACGGTGCGGTCGCAGAGGCGCGCGAGGCCGGGATCGTGTGTCACCAGGACCAGCGTCGCGCCGCGCTCGCGCTTCAGCGTGAACAGCAGGTCGACGATACCGCGGCCGGTCGCCTCGTCGAGATTGCCGGTGGGCTCGTCGGCCACCAGGATCGCCGGGTTCGGCGCGAGCGCACGGGCGACGGCGACGCGCTGCTGCTCACCGCCGGAAAGCTGAGCGGGGTAGTGATGCAGCCGGTGGCCGAGACCGACCGCGTCGAGTTCGGCCGCGGCGCGCGCCAGGGCGTCTGGCACGTCGGCGAGTTCGAGGGGCAGCGCCACGTTTTCGAGCGCCGTCATGGTCGGCACGAGGTGGAACGCCTGAAAGACGATGCCGATGCTGCGGCCGCGGAAGCGCGCCAGCGCATCCTCGTCGAGGCCGCCGAGATCGGTGCCGGCGACCGCGATACGCCCGGAATCCGGACGCTCCAGCCCGGCCATGACCATCAGCAGGGTCGACTTGCCGGACCCCGAAGGCCCGACCAGTCCCACCGCCTCTCCCTTCGCCACGTCCAGAGAGATGCCGCGGAGCACGTGGACGCGCGAGGGGCCGCGTCCGAGGCTGAGATCGATGTCGGAAAGGGCGACGGCCTTGTCGCTCACGGGCTGCCGACCGATCTGTGCGCGGATGGGAAAGTCGTCATCGCGGAAAGGTGTGGTCCCGTGCGGGTTGAAGCGAAGATCGTCAGGCGCCTTGTGTCACGCATCCGGAACGCGGGCGAGACTTCGATCCCGCAATGTCGCGACCATGTGGGGTGGCGCCCCGGGCGCCGCATGGCCACGCTGATGCTCCTCTTTGCCGCAGCCGCAATCGCGGTTCCTCTCGGTACCGCCCGGGCCGGCCGCCCGCTCAAGCTCGTCGCCCTGGGGGACAGCCTCACCGCCGGCTACATGCTGCCGGCCGAGTCCGCGTTTCCGGCGGTGCTGGAGAAAGCGCTGAAGGCCAAGGGCTACGACGTCACCGTCGGCAACGCCGGCGTCTCGGGCGACACCACCACCGGCGGGCTCGATCGCCTCGACTGGTCGGTGCCGGATGGCACCGACGGCGTCATCCTCGAACTCGGCGCGAACGACATGCTGCGCGGCACCGATCCGACCGTCCCCCGCACGGCCCTCGACACGATCGTCGCCCGGCTCAAGGCGCGCGGCATTCCCGTGCTGCTCACCGGCATGCGTGCCTCCACCAATCTCGGGCCGGACTACGTCGCCAAGTTCGATGGCATCTATCCCGATCTCGCCGCCCGCTACGGGCTGGTTCTGTACCCGTTCTTCCTAAGCGGCGTCGCAGGCGATCCCGCTCTCGCTCTGCCGGACAGGCTGCATCCGAATGCGAAGGGCGTCGCGCGGATCGTCGAGGGCATCCTGCGATCGGTCGAGACCTTCCTGGCGCGTCTCCAGCCGAGCGGGCGCTGAATGCCGCGCCTGTTTACGGGATTGGAGATCCCCGAAGCCGTAACGCAGCAGCTCGCGCTCTTTCGCGGCGGCTTGCCCGGAGCGCGCTGGGTCGACCCCACGGACCTCCATATCACCCTGCGCTTCCTCGGCGATATCGACACGGACACGGCGAACGAGGTTCATGCGCTGCTCGAAGAGGCGCGGCCACGCGCCCCCCTGGCGATCGACCTCGACGGCCTGGCGATCTTCGGCGGCACCAAGCCGCGTGCCGTCTATGCCGCCGTCGCCGCCAACGCCGAACTCGCCGACCTTCAGGCCGAGCACGAGCGCATCGCCCGTCATGCGGGGCTCGAACCCGAACCGCGAAAATTCACGCCGCACGTGACTCTGGCGCGCCTCAATCGCAGCACGGGCGCCGAGGCGGTCGCCCATTACCTGTCCCAGACCGGGGGTTTTTCGCGCATTGGATTTATCGCGAGCCGCGTCGCGCTTTTCTCGGCACGGGCCTCTCGCGGCGGTGGACCCTACGTGGTCGAGACGGCCTATCCGTTCGTTCTCGGCGCAGGATGAGCCGACGCAAAACGGGCCGGAGCCAAGCACGTCTGTATCCGTCGATGGCTGCGACAGCTCAAGGGCAGTAGCGCAGCGGCCGTCCGAACGGGTCGTCGCGGCCCAGGCCGGGACGGAAGCCGTAATAGCTCGGTTTCCCAAGGCCGTATTCCGAGCCGACATAGCTGGGATCGTCCGGTGCGTCTGTCGGGACCGGGACACGCCAGGGCGCACAGCCGGCAAGCCGTCGTCGGGCCGGACGCGGCGCAAGCCCCGAGGCGTCGACCTCGCCCTCGCCGCGCGGAAAGTAGCGGGGCGCCGGTGCGACCAGAGCCTCGTCGACCAGTTCCGGAAAATCGGCGGCCCGTACCGTCGCGGTGAAGCCGAGCGCTATGCCGAGCGTCGAGAGCAGCAGGGAGCGGCCGGCTACCCTCCATCGTACTGCGTGCATCGTCGACCTCGCGCCTGAGGATGTACCCTGTCACCGCATGGTGAACGAGACGTTAGCGGCCTTGTCGCCGCTCAACGGGCGCGTTGCCGAAGCGCAACACCATCCTGCGGTCCTATGAGGCTGCGGATGAAGACGCTTCGTGCCGCGTTCATCCCAATAGAGACGACAGACCGATACGTCACCGGCGAAGGAATCATCCGTGTCCAACCAATAAAATCAAGGTAATCTGTGATTTCACTGGTCTATGTGATAGATATATCCATTCAAATTGAAAATACTTCCGAAAATATCGTTCTATGAAATTAGATTTCATATGTAGAGCTATAAAAGAAATATCATTTTTATCCGATAAGATTTGAAATATAAGATTGAAAAACGGATTCGATTGCCAAATAATAGTAAGCTCCATGCATAAATATCGTTCTTTTCCGGTTACTCAAGAAGAACGGAAGCAACACGATGGCGTTCTGGCTGAAGGTACGTGGTGATGACTCTAGACAACGATACCGGCAGGACCGAACGGGGCCGCCGAGCGGCGCCTCATCTTGGGGCCGGCCATGATCATATGGCCGCTATCACCGCGCAGGCAGGAGCCTGTGCTTGGAGCAGAGCCGCCACGCGTCTCACCGTGTGCGCCGCCCTTTTCGGGGCGGTCATCCCGGCCGTCGCCTTCGCTCAGGCCGCATCCGGTCAGGGCGCTCCCGCGAAACCCGCGTCCACCCAGGTGGCGCCCGGCCAGCAGTTGAAGCAGACCCCGTACTTCGCGCTCTACGAGGCACTCGGCAAACCCGATGGCTGGAAGATCTCCGGTACGATCCGGCCACGATACGACGGGCTCGGCGGCCAGTTCCGGCCTTCGCCCTCGCCTGCGACCAACGACCTGTTTTCGATGCAGATGACGCTGTTCGCTGAGTACGACACCGGTCCGGTCAGGATCGGCGGCGAGATCTTCGACAGCCGCGCCTACTTCCAGCGCCGGAACTCGAACTCCATCGCCACCACCGAGGTGAATGCGCTCGAACTCGGACAGGCCTATCTCGGCTTCGACCTCGAAGACGCGGTCGGCGCCGGCACCGTGAGCACGCTGACGGTCGGGCGCTTCACGCAGAACATCGGCTCGCGGCGTCTCATCGCCCGCAACCAGTTCCGCAACACGATCAATGCCTTCACCGGCATTGCCTACGACTTTCAGAATGCGGAGAAGGATAAGCTGCGCCTGTTCTACACCCTGCCGCATTACCGCCTGCCCGACGACCGCGCCGGCATCCTGAGCAACAGCGTCGAATGGGACCACGAAGGCTTCGACGCGCAGCTCTTCGGCGGCATCTTCACCAAGGCGAACGTGCTCGGCGGGATCCTAGAGGCCTACGGCTACGGCTTCCTCGAACGTGACGACGGCACGCAGCTCGAAGGCATCCAGACCCGCGATCGGCGCCTGTTCACCCCGGGTTTCCGGCTCTTTCGGGCGCCGAAGGCCGGCCAGTTCGACCATGAGCTCGAGGCGATCTATCAGACCGGCATCGCCCGCAACACGACTGCGGTCACGGACGTTACGGACGTGCCGGTCTCGGCCTATTTCGTCCATGCCGAGGCCGGCTACACCTTCGACGTGCCGTGGGTGCCGCGCCTCTCGCTGCACTACGACCATGCCAGCGGCGACGGCCGCAGCGACGGGAGCTACAACCGGTTCGATACGCTCTTCGGCGCACGGCGCTTCGACTACGGCCCGACGAGCCTCTACGGCGCCGTGCAGCGCGCCAACCTGATCTCGCCGAGCGTCCGCCTGGAGATCTCGCCGAATGCGGACTGGGATTTCTACGTCGACTATCGCGGCCTCTGGCTGGAGGACCCGACAGACAGCTTCGCCTCCACCGGCGTCCGCGACCGCACCGGCCAATCCGGCCGCTTCGCCGGCCAGCAGATCGAGACCCGCGCCCGTCACTGGCTCGTGCCGCGCTCGGTGCTGGTCGATGCCGGCGTCGCCTACCTGATCAAGGGCAGCTTCTTGGAGAACGCGCCGAACGCCCCAAGGACCGGCGATACGATCTACGGGTACCTGACCACGACGTTCTTTTTCTGATCGGCGGCGTCGAACCGTGTCCGTACGATCGGTTCGGATGGTGTGCATGCCCAATCCCCGCACGCTGGGAGAGGGGGGAACGCGCACCGCCGTGGCGGTCGATCATAGGCCGCCTCAGCCGTAATGGCGGGCCAGGATCTCGCGGACCCGTTCGACCATCTCGGCGACCGGGACCGAGACCTGAGCCGGACGGGCGGCCTTCCACTCGGCGTTGCTGCCGATGTTCTGTGCGGCCTTGGCGCCCTCGATGAGATCCTTGATCTGGATCTCGCCGGCCTCACGCTCGTTCGAGCCTTGGATCAGCGCGATTGGTGAACGGCGGCGGTCGGCATACTTCATCTGCGCCTTCATCCCGGACGAGCCGAGATAGAGCTCGGCCCGGATGCCGGCGTTGCGCAGAGCAGCGACGTGGGCCTGGTACTCGGCGATGTTTTCGCGGTCGAGCACGAGCACCACGACCGGGCCGGGCTTCGCGGTGCCTTCGAGCAGCGGGCTTTTCACGAGCTGCAGCGCCGAAAACAACCGCGAGACGCCGATGGAAAAGCCGGTGGCCGGTACTGGCTCGGAGCGGAAGCGTCCGACGAGGCCGTCATACCGTCCGCCTCCTGCGACGGAGCCGAAGCGCACGGTCTGCCCGTCCTCGTTCTGCACGGGGAAGGTGAGCTCGGCCTCGTAGACGGGGCCGGTGTAATACTCGAGGCCGCGCACCACCGAGGCGTCGGCGCGGACGCGGTCGTGGCCGTAGCCGGCGGCATTGCAGAGCCGCATGATCGCATGTAGCTCGGCGATGCCCTCGCGTCCGGTCTCGGACTCGCCAACGACGTCCTGCCAGGTCCCGAACAACTTCTCCCAGAACGCCATGCGGTCGCCGCCCTCGTTCGGCGACGCCTCGAACGAGACGTAGGCCAGGATGCGCTCGATGGCGTCGGCTTCGAGCGCCGCGCCTTTCGTGAAGTCGCCGCTCTCGTCCTTGCGGCCCGCTCCGAGTAGTTGCCGCACGCCATCGGCACCGAGCCGGTCCAGCTTGTCGATGGCGCGTAGCACCGTGAGGCGCTGGCCCGCCTTGCCGGAACCGGCGAGCCCACAGGCTTCCATGACGCCGTCGAGCACCTTCCGGTTGTTGACCTTCACCACGTATTGGCCGGCCAGCCCGAGCTTATCGAGCGTGTCGGCCATCAGCATACAGACCTCGGCATCCGCCGCGACGCTCGCCGCACCGACGATGTCGGCGTCGAACTGCATGAACTGGCGGAAGCGGCCCGGACCCGGCTTCTCGTTGCGAAAGACGTAACCGGCCCGATAGCTGCGGTATGGCTTCGGGATCGCGTCGAAATGCTCGGCGACGTGGCGGGCTAGGGGTGCGGTGAGGTCGTAGCGCAGGCTCAGCCACTGCTCGTCGTCGTCCTGGAACGAAAACACACCCTCGTTCGGCCGGTCGAGATCGGGCAGGAATTTACCCAGCGCCTCGGTGTACTCGATGAACGGCGTCTCCAGCGCCTCGAAGCCGTAGAGCTCGAACGCCTGCTTGATCGTCTCCAGCATCCGGTGCTGGGCCACGATCTCGGATTCGCTTCGGTCGAGAAAGCCGCGGGGCAGCCGCGCCTTGGGGGTGTCGCCCGTCATGAGGGTGTCGATCGTTCTGGAGGCAGGACTTGAGCCCCCGGCTCTATCGCAGGGGCCCGTCCGGCGGCAAGCGAACGCGGGTCAGCCCTTCGAAGGCCCCATCATCGCCGCATCGCGATGATCATCAGTCCGGAATAGGCGAGGGCGGCTGCCATGAGCGACAGGGGCGCGAGGCCGAGGAGCATGATGTCCATGCCGGCCATGAACGACATCGGCGCCGGTGGGGTCGAGCCGACGCGCGGTCGCTGCGTCATCGCTGCCGACGGCGCAGGGTTAATCGGCGCTTAACCATGGCCTCCGATCCTCTCACTCTTCGGACACGACAGCGGGGGCTTTGCGTGAGGAAGCTCGTACTTGCCGTCCTCGCCGGTTCATGCCTGATCGCAGGGCCGGCCCGTGCCGACGACGAACCGCTTTTTCTACGCATCCGGCCAAACGACGACGTGGCCGTCGCCGCACGGGCGCGGGCCTTGCGGGAGGAGGTCTGGGCGCGTAGCGACCGTCGCGCACGCATCGCCATCGCCTCCGTCTGCACCGGATGCCTGAAGCCGCTCGCGGCCCCGAGCCCGGCCGGCGGTGCCGAGCCCGATATCGCCACGACCGGTTCGATCTCGAACCCGCCTTCCGCCCCCGCCACAGCAGGTGACCCATGACGCAGTCCCATCCGACCACCGGCGCGGAACCTGACGTCGATTGCCCCGTCTCCCTGGAGCTGCTCGGACAGGTCTACCGGGCCGACGATTACGACCTGCCCTACATACTGGAAGAGATCCCGCCCCTGCTGCGCGCCCGGCTCGCAGGCTACCTCTACAGCAAGAGCCACATGCACCAGCTCGGCCTGAAGGTCGCCCGCGCCTGCGAGCGCGACGACCTGATCCGTGCGATGGGCGAGATCGGGTCGGTCATCCACGGCCAGGCCTCGCTCAAGCCCGCCCCCGTGACCGTCGATCCGAAGGCGCCGCCGCCGGCGAAGAAGGTCAGCCTCGGCGGCGCGCAGGCGAAGCCCCCGGCCAAGAAGATCAGCCTCGGCGGTTCGGCCGCAAAAGGACGCAACTTCGACTTCGATTGAGGTCCACCAGGGAACGCTTGGGGCCAAGCGGCACTTTAACGTGCCTCATCCCTGGAGCCCTTCGTATGTTCGGACCGTGGTGGAAGCTCAGCATGGATACCGCGATGCTCGCCTTCGAATCGCAGGCTGTGATCGGCTTGCGGATGGCGAAGCTCGCGGCAGGGGGTGCAGGCGCGCAGGCCGAGATGCAGCGCATGGTCAGCGAGAAGATGTTCGCGGCCGGCGAGACCGCGATGCTGGTCGCCTCCGGCGGCTCGACCCAGAGCGTCGTCTCCGGCTATCGCCGCAAGGTTCGCGCGAACCAGCTTCGGCTGACGGGGACTCGCTGAGCAAGGTGCGTGTCGTGGATGTAACGCGCAACGGTTGTACCGTCCGCACACATGGTGCGGCGCACGCATGTTAACCCCCTCTTAACCATGGCCTCCCATCGTCCGACATGGACGGACCACAGGAGAGCTTCATGGACATGATCGAGCACCGGGTGCGTGAGCGCGCCTACTACATCTGGGAAGGCGAAGGCCGCGTCACCGGCCGGGCCGACGCCCATTGGCTACAGGCCGAGGCCGAGTTCGCCGCTGCCGGCACCGAGATCACGCCCGCTGCTGCAGCGAGTGTGTCCGAGGCCGCGACCAAGGTGCCGGGTCGCTCCAAGGCTGCTGCGCCCAAGGTTGCTGCGAAGACGTCCGCCAAGACTGCTGTGGTCAAGGCACCCAAGGCTGTCGCCGCCAAGGCACCGGCCAAGCCCCAGAAGACTGCTCGCGCCGAGGTCGGTGTCGCCCTCCACTGACGCGGACGAAACATTCCCGAGGCCCGTCGCCCGAAACCCGGGCGGCGGGCCTCGCGCGTTTTCTCCCTCTTTTCGATGGCACGATGTTTCCGGGAATCCGCCTTCCGCTTGTCCACACGATGCTCCCAGGGAACACGACGTGAGCTTGGCCGTTGATCGGCTAGTGACGGCCTGTGCGGCGAGGACGAACGCGATGCGACCCCTAATCTTGCTGCTGAGCGCCTTGGTCGTGCTGCCGGTGCCGGCCTCTGCCGCACCGTATGGGCGTGATCGGCAGGCGGCCCCGCTCCTCATCGGTCAACCGGTTGGATCCCCCGGTGGGCGGGCACCATGGAGTCGACCCTGGGAGTACGATTCCGGTAGTGGCAACGACCGCAGGCCGGAACTGCCCTACTATCAGCAGGGGCGCGGCCAGCAGACCGGTGGCCCGGCACGCAATCTTCTGCCCGACGACGGCCTGCAGCTATTCCCCCAATAGAGCCACCTTCAGTTCCGTAGCGGCGCCGAAGGTGCACTTCCCTGGATGCATGGCGGTGTTGCGCTGGCGTATCGCCCAGCTGTGGGCAGCCTGGGGATAGTCGGCAAAGCTATGGCGTGACGCGACAGAAAGCCGTACAGGGCCGCGTCGAGATACGCCCCAGCGGGACCTGATCATGCAGACGACGGCCGAGTCGAGCTCCATGCTGACGACCAACCCATTGCAGCAGCAGGTCGCCGAGGCCATGGGCAATCACTCCCTACCGATCAGCAAGCTCCTGCGGCTGATGTGGGCGATCGAGGCGGACAAGAGTCCGACCAACGAGAACCTGCGTGCGCAGCTGCGTGCCCGCATCGGTGCGCCCTTGGCGAGCTGACCGGCTATCCCGGCTCGGAGCGCGATCTAGCGCCGGCGCTGCCGTCGCTTCATGCTATGATGCGCCGGGCGGGTGGAGCGCTTCATGCAGCCGAAATAGAGCTGCTTACCGATTTCGCGCAGACCGAGGTTCAGCGGATCGGGAATCGAAAACACCCGGGCCTTGGCCTCGGCGCGACAGGCGGCGTCTTGCAGGCTGGTGATCGGAGCCTCTTCTGCCAACGCAGAACCCGCGAACGCCAGGCTCGCGAGAAACAGCATCGCACCGAGCGAACCGGATGTCCCGCTCGTGCGGGCGGCGAGGCGCGGCATCGGGATGGCTCCATCGAGATTTCGTTCCGCGAGCACGCCGCCCACGGTGCGGAACCCTGCTACGCAAGCGGCTCCGTCATCCGTCTGAACGATAGCGGGCGGCTTCGGCAAGAGGGGCGAAAGACTGAACGCCGCGTGATCAACACGGTACCGCGACCCTTCGACCCTCACGGGCGCACCCAGAGGCATGGGCCGTCCTTGAGGGTTCTGCACTCGTAGGGCGCGTCGCCGATCATGGCACGCTTCTCGACGTCGCCGATCCCATCCGGCGGGATCGCGCGACAACCGCCGAACTCGGCTGGGATCGTGTCGCCCTCCGGATCCTGGGCCATCAGGCGGCGCAGGGTCACGAGGTTGTCGCAGGCCACGATCGTCCGTGGGCCGGGCGGCGACTCGGCGGATGCGCCAGTGCAAGTGAGAACGAGGCAGGTGATCAGGAATAGCCGCAAGGCGCAACCTCCGATGGGGATACGCCTGAGCTAGGTCGACTGCCGCGTTTGCCCATGGGCGGCGCTCGAACATCCTCGCCTCCACGGCTGCACTGATCGCGATGACGGATGTGGGAGACCGCCGTGTCAGCGTTTGCTCTTGCCCTGGGACGAAGGGGACGGAGCCGGGCGGGTCGGCGCTGCAGCCGTCGTCGGAGGGGTCGCAGAGCCTGCCACGGTCCAGTGGCAGACATTGGTGCCCTGCAAGCTCAGGCATTCGTAGGCACGGCCATTCAGCGCCACGTGATCGGCGGTGCCGGTGACGGCCCTGCGATCGAGCAGGCTGCAGCCGAGGTCGGATTTCGGGTCGGTGATCACCGGGATCGCTGCGACGGCATCATCTTTCGCGTCGCGCAGGACCGTGCGCAGGTTCGCCAGCGACGCGCAGGATATGACCGGAGGAGGGGCCGCCGCGCTCGTGGAAGGCGGTGTCGTGTCGGTCGATCTCGGCTGCACTTGCGCCGAAGCCGTGAGCGGCGACGCAGCGAAGAACAGAATTGCGATCGGGAGACCGGCGTGCATCGACCCATCCGTAAGAGATCGATTGTGCATTAGCACGGCGTCGCCCGACGGATCGATATCACCCGCGGTCACGGCGTCACGCGCTTCAGCTTCGCGAAGCGCTTCAGGGCCCGCTCCCGCCGCAGCCGCGTCAGGCGCTCGATCCAGAAGATGCCGTCGAGCTGATCGATTTCATGCTGAAGGCATGCGGCGGCGAATCCCTCCGCCGCCTCTTCGTGCTCGATCCCGTCGAGATCGCGATAGCGCACACGGATCCGCTCGGCTCGCTCGATGGACTCGGTGATCCCGGGCATCGAGACGCTTCCCTCCATCTGCGGAGCCCGCTCGTCCGAGGCCTCGACGATCACGGGATTGACGTAGACGATGTGCGGCATGTCGGGCTGCAGACGGATCACCACGATCCTGACGGGCTCCCCGATATGGGGCGCCGTCAGGCCGATGGCGGAGACGGCACGCAGCGTGTCGAGCACGTCATCGGTGACCGCGCGAAGGCGCTCGTCCCAGGCCTCGACCGGGCGGGCCACGATCTTCAAGCGAGGGTCGGGAAACAAAATCAGATCGCGCGCAGTCATCTCGGAAGCCAGCCGGACACTATTGATGGTTATGGGTAACGATGAGGCGATCCGACCGTCAGTCGATCCGACAGTAAGAGGAATTTCGTGTTCGGTTCGGACCGAAGCAAATCATTTCGTGAATCAGCGCCTGGCGATTTTTGTAGGAACGATGCCGGCCCTCATGTGTTGGGGCCGATAACTGCAACATGGGAAAGGAGGTCTCATCGTGAAGACCATAAAAATTCTGCTCGCCGGCGCCGTTCTGGCTGCCACCATGGGTGCGACCGTTCCGGCTTCCGCGCAACGACTGACCATCGGCCCCGATGGGCCGGGCATCGATTTGCGTAACCGCAATCAGCGCCAGCGGGACCGCGAGTTCTCGCGCCGTGACCGCGAAGATGGCTATTACCGCCAGCAGCGCTACCGCGATCGTGACAGAGGCTATCGCCGCGACTACGATTATTGAGATTACAGGCAGCGAACAACTGTCGAAGGGGTCGGGCAACCGGCCCCTTTTTCATGCGCGCTGGGCAGCATGAGCGATACGCTACCACTCCCATTCCGCACCGACGCCGACGGAGGTGCGGCCATCGCTGCCGGCCTCGCCCTTGAGCTTGATCCGACGGGTCACGTCGTAATCGACGGTGGCCGCCGTATCCGCGGGCTTGGCGCCAGCCTTCACACCGACGCTCAAATCCTTCGCGAGGTAGCGCGATGCGCCGATAGCCGGGCCGCCGCTCGCACCCGTGGAGACATCGAGACTGTCGAGCCCGAGGCCTTTGCGGGCCGCCTCGAACGCATCCGGGCCGCCGGCCGCGCCGGAAAATTGCGCCGCAGCTTGGGCCAGTTGGAGCGCCTGGAACGGCGAAAGGTTGCCGGAAGCCTTCTTGAACAGGATCCGGGACAGCACCTCGTCCTGCGGCAGGGCCGGGTCGGAGGTCAGTGCGAACACGGGCTGATTGGCCGGGCCGGAGACGGCAACGCGGGCGGTGACATCCGAAGCCTTTGTCTCCGCGACGAAGTCGAGGTCGGGCGCGGTGACGTCGCCCGCAAAATTCAGGCGGCCGCGGGTGAAGTCCAGGCGTTGGCCGACGATGCTGATGCGGCCGCGCCGCATCTCGAAATCGCCGTTGGCGCGTGGATCGCGCGAAGAGCCGGTGACGTGAAGCTCCCCGCCGAGCTCCGCATCGATGCCGCGGCCTCGCACGAAGATGCGGTTCGGAGCGCTGATGACGAGATCGAGGGTGGCATCGAACGCCGCCGCGCTCTTGCCCCTGCGGCCGGCCGCAGCGACCTGCGCCTTGCGGTCCGCCCGCTTCGCAAGTCTTTCGCGGATCTCGGGGGTGGTGTTGACGTGACGGATGCCGGGGAGCGGCTGCACCGTCGCGGGCAGGCGATCGGGTACCGAGACGTCGATGGAGACGACGTCGACCCGGCCCGAGACGCGGGGCGTGCGGGCGAGGGGGCCGCTCAGCGCGAGGTTGAGGTTCGTCACGGCCGTCATCAGCGGGCTCGATACCAGCTCGGCCCGGTCGGCGACGATGCGAAGTGAACCCGGGAAACCGGAGGCCGGCTGCAGGGCGACCCGGCCATCGACAGAGAGACGGCCGCCGTTGCGGGTCGCGGCCGTAAGCCGTTCGAGCACGAGTGTCTCGCCCTGGCCGTTGACGCGGCCCTGGATGTCGGTGAGGCGGATGCCGTTGAGCGGATCGCTGACGCTGCCGCCCGAGAGCGTGGCCGAGCCTTCGACGCGGGGCGCGGCGAGCGTCCCCGACACGCCGGCATCGAGGGCGACCCGGCCGCCGATGCGCTGGCCGCCGGTGCTGAGCAGCGAATTCGCCATGGCCGCGTCGAGATTACCGCGTGCCCGCAGCGCCAGCGCGCCACCGGTCTCGATCGGCAGCGAGCCGGTCACGGTGACCTCCGCGCCGCGTCCGGCCGAGACGCGACCGTCGATGCTGGCGTTGCCGTCGCCCAGCGTGCCGCTCGCCTTGGCATCGATCGGCGGCAGCCCGGCCTTGCGGGTCTCCGGCGCGACGAGGCGCGAGACCGTGAGGGCGTAGCGCCCCGCGGGACGTTCGGCCGAACCATGCACGTCGGCGTCGCCGTCGAGCGTGCCGGAAAGGGCGAGGCTCGGCGCGGCGATCCGCGCCAAGGCCAGGGGAAGGGCGCGGATGCCGATCTTGAGGTCGAGCGCTTGTCCGGCGCGACCCTGTACGGTCACGCGGCCCGAGCCCGCCGCGAGGCTGAGGCCGTCGATGACCGCCGCTCCGTCTTCGAGCGTGATGCTGGCCGGGCCAGCGAGCGCAACCCGGTCGCCGCCGCGCGCCGCCGAGAAGCGCTGCAGCTCGATCCGCGTGGCCTCGCCCGGAACGAGCCGCGCTGCGCCGTCGAGGGCGAACCCGCGCGCCTGTGCCGTCAGGGTGACGTCGCTCGCCTGCGGGGTACCGGCTGCGGTGAGCCGGACTGTGTCGATGGTCTGGCCCGCCGCAACGAGACGATCCGCACTGAGCCGGCCGTCGATGACCGGCCGTGCGAAAGCATCGCGCGCCGTCAGGTCGGCATCGAGCCGGGCGAGACCGAAGCGGTCGTAGCGCAGGGAGGCGCCGGTGGCGCGGATCGCGGCATCCTGCCGGCCGCCGTCTCGCGACAGCGTGACGTTCGCATCGAGAGAACCGGCCATCGGCACGAGCGCCAGCGGGGAGAGGTCGTCGAGATTGCCGGCGTGGATTGCGAGTCGGCCCTCGCTCAGCAGCGTCCCGACGTCGACCGCCGCGCGCCCGTCGATCGCGACGGAGCCGAGCGCCAAGGCGAGCGAATCGAGGGACCAATCCTGCTGGGTCTGGCGCGCGATCCGCGCCGTGCCGGTGAGCGGCTTGCCGGCCACGCTTCCACTCAGGCGGACATCGCCGTTCATGGCGCCGGTGAGATCGGCCAGGGTCGCGTCGACGCGCAGATCCCGGATGGCCTTGGCATTCGCCGTGGCGGTCGGTGCGGCGATCGTCAGGGCGAGATCGGGCCGGTTCAGGGAGCCGGTGAGATGGGCATCGAGATTCGCACGGCCCGTCAGCCGTTCGTCGAGGGCCGCGAGGTCGGTGAGGTCGATCCGCCCGGTGACGTCGGCCCGCGTTGCCGTCGCCTGGCCCTGGAGCGTCGCCGTCGTCGCCGCGCCGGCGAGCCTGACCCCCTCGAAGCCATAGCCATCGAAGGCCTGCGATACGCGGCCCGTGATGCTGGGCGCCCGTCCGAGAAGGTCGTCCACTGCCGCAATCCCGAGGACGAGATCCTGCCCGCGTAGGTCGAGATCCGCAGAGACGGACTTGCGCGCCGGATCGCCGCTCAGCGCCGCCTTCGCATCGAGACGCCCCGCAAGGGCGCGGCCGGCCACGTTGGAGAAGACGCCGATATCCGCCAGCGCCGCCTCGACAGTGCCCGTCAGGACGTTCTGTCCGATGCGGCCGGCGTATTTCAGGTTGGCCGTATCGGAATCGAGCACGAGGCTGGCGATGTCCAGGTTGCCGTCCGGCGTCGAAGTCGCGCGCAATGTGAGGGCGGCGCGCGAGCCGATCGCGCGGCGGAAAGCCGGGTCGGCGAGGCGCAGGCCCTCTATCCTGGCATCCGCAGTGAGGGCGAAGCGCGTGGCCTTCGGATCGGCTCCGATCGGCTCCGCGCCGACCTTCGCCTCGATCCGGTCGAGGGACGAGTCCTTGGTGCGCAAGCCTTTCGCGTTCAGGGCGCCCTTCACCACGGGAGAGGCGAGGGGACCTCTGACGCTCCCATCGAAGACGAGGGTCTGCAACTCGGTCTCGGCGGCCCTGGTGACGCCGCCCTCGGTCGGGACGGCGCGAGCCTGGATAGTCAGGTCGGCGACGCGATCCGCGGTGATGCCGCCGCCGAGGATGAGGCGGGCCGTTCGCGAGGTCAGGTCGAGCCGATCGATCCGGAAAGCGCCGCTATCCGAAAAGCTCAAGCCCCCGTCGAGCTTCGTCGTGCCGGAGAAGATCGCGGCGGCAGGGCCGGGGACGAGCCCCTCGATGCGCGAGACGAGGTCGAGGCTCAGGCGCCGGTCCGTACCGATGCGCGAGATGCGGGCGCTTCCCTTGGCGCCGATGTCGGGGCCGGCGTCGAAATCGAGCCGGGCATTCCAGGCATCGAGCGTACCGCGGCCGTCAAGATCGAGATTGATCGGCGGTTCGCCGGGCAGGTTGCCGGCCCGCGAAAGAAGGCCGCCGGCCGGCTCGACGAGGCTGGCTTTCAGTTCGAGCGTCTCGCCCTTCGGCACGAATAGCAGCTTGGCGATGAAGCGCCCGGCCGCGTCGAGGCGGCGGGCGTCGACGTTGAGGTCGAGACCCTCGGACGGATTGCCGAGCTTGACCTTGCCGTCGGCCGCGAGCCGAGCGGCTTGGCCGGCGATCGTCTCGCCGAGAACCAGTTCGGCGAGCTTGAAGCCCTTGATCTCGACCTTCACGGGAAGGTCCGGAAGCAACTTGCCGTCCGGCGCCTCGACCGGAACCGCATTCGGATCGGGCAGCGGCCTGCGCAGGACGTCGAGACGGCCGATTTCCAGACTGTCGACTTCGAGCCGGCCCGAGAGCAGGGCGAGGCGGCTCCAGACCAGCCGGGCGCGGTCGAGCTTCAGCCAAACACCGTCGCGATCGCTGATCGTGACGTCGCGGATGATGGAGTCCGAGGACAGCGCCCCATCGACGGCGCCGATCGACACCTTCGATGCGGATGTCGAGAGCGCCTTCGAGAGCAGACCGCCGAGGACGGTCTTCTCGCCGTCGGCCGCGCGGGAGAACCCGGCCGGAACCAGCACCGCGAGGAGGAGAACGCAGAGCAGGGCGGCGAGAGCGTGGCTTCGTCCGATCCCGGCAACCACCATCAAAAGGCCTGACCCAAGCTGATATACAGGGCGACCGGGCGCTCGCGGTTGCCCTTGATCCGGTCGAGGGGGAAGGCGAGGTCCACGCGGATCGGCCCGATGCCGGTGTAGTAGCGAAGACCGAGCCCGACCGCCTTGCGGATACGCTCATCGAAATCGGGCAGGGACGAGGCGAAGGCCGTGCCCGCGTCGAAGAACGGCACGATGCCGATGGTATCGGTGACCTTGATGCGCGCCTCGAGCGACATCTCGAGCAGGCTGCGCCCGCCGATCGGCAGGTTGAATGGGCCGCGGGGCCCAAGCGTCCGGAAGGCGAAGCCGCGCACCGATCCACCGCCGCCCGCGAAGAAGCGGAAGTTGTCGGGGATCTCGGCCAGCGAGGCGCCGGAGACCGAACCGAAGCCGAGGCGGCCGGCCAGCACCGTGTTCGCTTCCTCGTCGAGGGCGTAATAGGTCGAGCCCTGCGCCTTCGCGACGAAGATGCCCGGGTCCGAGCCGAGGAAGCTCGGATAGGGCGTTGCCGAGGCGAGCAGGCGGAACCCCTGCGTCGGATCGAGCAGGCTGTCGGTGGAATCGTAGGTCACCGAGACCGGCACGCCGATCAGCCGGTAATCGACCTTGCCGAGCGCATCCTGCGAGCGGCCGACCTGCCCGTCGAGCCCGACCTGGGCCGAGAAGCTGTCGGAGAAGCGGTGGCGCAGGCCGACCGACGCGCCTGCGGCGTCGACGAGATAGCTCTGCTGCACCTCGCGGGTTACGAAGACGTTGGCGAGCAGGTCGTTGCGGCTGCCGTCGAGCGCCGGCTTGACGAAGGTCGCCGAGAGCCGGCCGCCGAGTCCCGACGTGTCGATGCCGGCGAGCTTGCGCTGCTGCGCGAACGGATCGTAGCCGAGGCCGAGATAGTAGATGTCGGCGTCGAGCCGGAAGGTCTCGCCGCCGCCGAACAGGTTGCGGTTGGCGTAGTAGGCGCGCACGCCCGGACCGTCGACGGTGGAATAGCGGGCCGATACGCCGAGCAGGTTCCGCTCGCGTTCGCCGAGTTCGACGAAGACCGGCAGGTTGCCGTTCGCGTCGAGGCTCTCGCCCTCGCGCACGCGAACCGATCCTACGCCCTCGACCTTTGCAATCGTCCGGCGGATTTCGGCGATGGCCTTCGGCGAATACGGGTCGCCCGGCTCGGAATAGATGAAGGAGCGGATCACCGCCGGGTCGATACCCTCGGCGCCCGTCACGCTGACCTCGCCGATCCCCGCCTTCGGGCCGGGATCGATAGTGAAGGTCACGTCCATGACGTGGGCCGCGTCGTCGACCACCGGATCGCGGGACAAGGCCTTCGCGAAGGAGTAGCCGAGCGCCCGGAAGCGGTCGACGATCCTGGCCTCGCGGGCGAGCAGGGTGGCGGAGCGGGCCGGCACATCGTCGTCGGTACGGGTGAAGCGCTCGGGTAGCACGTCGCTCGGGAACGACCGTCCGGCCCGGTCGCGCACCGACACCGAACGCACGGTGTAGGCCGGCCCCAGATCGACAGCGATCTTGACCGGCACGAGAGTACGGGCGCGCGACCGCTCCGCCGCGCGTGCGGCAGCATTGAGCGCGGCTTCGCCGGCGACGGCGATGTCGGCGACCCGGATCGTGACCGTTCCCTGATAGTAGCCATAGCCCGACAGCACGTCGGTCAGCCGGCGCTGGTCGGCCTCAGCCCGGCGCACGAGTCCCTCGCCGTCGGGCGGAGCCTCTTGGCGCAGGCGGTAGAGCGTCGAGGTGTCCTGAAGCGCCTGGACGATATCGCTGTCGTCGACGCCGGTGATGCGCACGCTGTAAGGCAGGGCGGTGGCGGTCGGCTGCGGCGGCTCGTCCTCGGAGCCGAACAGGCCGAACAGGTCGAAGGCCCGCGCCGGCTGCGGCACGGCCAAGGCAAGCGCGCTCGTTGCCAGCATCGCAGAGGCAAGCCGACGCACGGCACGCCGGCCGTTGTGATGGGGGCCCTGGGACAGGGTCAGGACTGGCACTTAATCGCGGGATCTCATCCGGCCGAACGTCGCCGCTCGACGGAGCTGTGCCCGCAAATCTCGAACGAACCGTCTACCATCTGCCCAACCCCTCGACGGATCTGCCGCTCGGCGGCACAGATGGAGCGGCAAGGCTCGACCGGTGCGCCGCATTGCGACCTTCGTTGGGCTCAAGCCTAGCTGCAAGGGCGTGCCCGGGGCAACCTTGACCGGCGAACGCTCCACTTCTGTGAGACCCTCTACGGCTGCACCGAGCAGGCCACGGACTCTTGCCCCTCGCGAGGGCGCGACCTACCTAATTTTCATCGCGCAACCCCGTCGACCGCATGTCTTTAGACACCGTCCGCGTGACGGCAAGCCGCGGCCGGACGACCTTTTCCACATCGACGGCGGCAATGGCTTCAGGCCGGCGCCCGGACACCCTTTCCTCGGACGGGGTCGACCAAACGGAGATGAACGCATGCAGACTGGCACCGTCAAATGGTTCGATGAAATCAAGGGTTACGGCTTCATACAGCCGGATACCGGGGGCAGGGACGTGTTCGTCCACGTCTCCGCCGTGCAGGCGGCAGGCCTGCGCGTCCTCGCCGAGGGCCAGAAGCTGAGTTTCGAGATCGAGAACGACCGCCGTAGCGGCAAACCGGCCGCGATCAATCTTCAGGCGAGTTGAGCACACGCGGCGGCGATACCAGCGGTTTCGTTCGCGCAACGGTCCCGAAAAAACAGCGCCGATCCACGATCTACAGCAACGGTCTTCGTTGAATGTTCATGTCAGGTCGTGCATCGACTGCCCGCGTCAGCAACCCGGCCGCTTTCGGCCACCCACGAGCCCACAGAGGGGCCGCTTCCGCCGGACTGTGCAGCAACGCCGCTCCGGAGGGTCACTGCGTTACGACATGAGAAAGGTCATATGAGCGCATTCGACTATCGTAATTTCGACGACCGCCGCCAGCACTCGCAGAATGCCAAGGCGGCCCTGCTTGAGAAGTTCAAGTCCCGGCCTTCCCTCGACGATCCGGAGATGATCGCCAAGGCCAAGCACCGCCAGCAAGTCGCCCAAGCTCGAGAGGACCGCGCCCGCGAACGGGAACGCATCCGCGTCGAAACCGAGCGCAAGGCGGCCGAAGAGAAGCGCCTGCGCGAAGAGGCGGAACTCAAGGCGCAGATCGAGCGCGAAGAAGCCGAAGCCCTCGCCTTCGCCGAACGCAAGGCCGCGGAAACCGCGGAACGCAAGGCGCAACGCGATGCCCGCTATGCCGCACGCAAGGCCAAGGTGAAGATCCGTCGCTGAGGCGATCGATCCCGGTTTCGATGCGTCGGCGCCTCACCCTTTCGAAAACCGAAAGCGATCTTGAGCCGGGCTCCTCGCGAGCCTGGCTTTTTCGTTCTACAGTCTGCGCCGCATCCGCTTCGTTCATGCTGCGGAACACATTTTCGGGAGAGCGAAATGGCCAGCGTCGACGTCAACATGGTGAAGTGCGCCTGCCCCGACTGCGTCTGCGTGGTCTCGGTCGAGAAGGCCGTGAAGCGCGATGAGAAAGCGTTCTGCTGTGACGAGTGTGCCGACGGCCATCCGGATCATTCCGGCTGCGACCATGCCGGCTGCGCCTGCCACGGCTGATCCGACCCGCTCGGAGCCATGAAGGGCGCGTCCTCGCGGGCGCGCCCTTCTCGTTTCAGAACCGCGCGGTCAGAGTGAGCCGGATGTTGCGGCCCGGCAGCAGAATTTCGTCCTTCTTGAAGGATGCCGAGTTGCGGATGTCGTCGTTGAGCAGGTTTCGCCCCTGCAGGCCGAGCGTGACTTCGCTGATGCCGTAGATGCCCGGATCCAGCGGCTTCGTGTAGCTGACCTCCGCGCGCAGATCGTTCCAGCCGGGCGTCGTCGTTTCGAAGGGGGCGATCTCGGTGTGATCGAACGCGTGGAGCAGGTTCACCCGCGCGAACCAGCCGTCCGCCCGCAGAAAGACGCCGCCGCCGAGGCGGTGCGGCGGGATGCGCGGCACGTTGCTGCCGTCGTCGAACTGCGCCCGCACGAAGTCGTACTGCGCCTCGACGCCCGCCCAGCCGTTACCCACGGGTACCGCGTCGAGCTGGGCGCCGATCTCAGCCCCGTAGAAGGTAGCGTTCTGCTGCGAGTAGACGATCTGGCGCAGTTCGTCGTCGCTGCCGCAGGAGCCGAAATCGTCCCCGCAGCGGATGCCGGTGTCGCGCTTGTAGATGAAGCCGGTGTAGCGCGTGTAGTAACCGGTCGCGTCGAGGCGCAGCGGCCCTTCGGCCCGTCGGATCGCGACCTCGACGGTGCGGGCGCGTTCGAGCCTCAGGGTCGGGTCGCCGATCTCGAAGGTCTCGGTGGCGTCGTGCGGCCCCTGCGAGAACAGCTCGTAGCCGGTGGGGGCGCGCTCGACATAGGAGCCGTTCAGGCTGGCGACGAAGCCGTAGGGCAGGTCCTGCAGAACGCCGAGGCTGAGGCTCTTCGGGGCGAAGCGGCGCGTCAGCGCGTAGGCGGCCGGGTCTTCGCCTGCGACCGGGAGATAATCGCTCGGGAATTGCCGGGCGGTGCTGTTGAGCCGATCACCCTCGATGCGGCCGGCCGCCTGGAAACGCAGGCCCTGCACGGGCGTGAGTTCCTCGAATAGGTAGAGCGCGTTCGAGCGTGATTCCGTCTGCGGCAGGAAGCTCTCGCCTTGGGTGTTCAGCACGCGGCGGCCGCTCTGGAGGCCGAGGGCGCCGGTGAGCGTTCCGAGCACGGTCGTCACCGGGACGTGCTGCAGCTCGACCCGGCCCTCCGCCTCGCGGTTCTTGAAGGTCGCCTGGATGCCGTCGATGCCGTCGCCGCCGATCCCGATCTCGTCGTGGCGGTAGACCGAGGCGCCGGCCCAGTAGCGGATCACCTCGAACGGGCCGTCGATCGGGCGGTACTCACCGCGGGAGATCACACGGTCCTGGCGCGGATCGAGCCGGGTGCGGCTCTCGGCGGCCTCGCCGCCGGGGATCTGGTAGAGCGCGTCGTAGTGGCTGAAGGAGACGCCGACGAAGCCGCGGTCGCCGATCGCCGAGATGCCGACGGAGCCGCCCTGCGATTCGTTCGCGGAATTCCGCTGGTTGCCGGCCGGCGTGTCGTAGCTGTCGGCGGCTGACCGAAACCCGTCGGCATGGATCGCGACCCCGTCGCCACCGGCATCGACCGTGGCGGCGCCGAGCCTTCCATTGTCGACGCTGGAGAAGCCGGTGGTGACCTGGCCCTGGACGCCGTTGGGCGGAATAAAGGTCGGCACACGGTTGTTCTCGGCCGAGACCACGCCGCCGATCGCGCCGGACCCGTAGCGCAGGGTCGCGGGACCGCGGATCACCTCGATCCGGTCGGAGACCAGCGGGTTGATCGGGACCGCGTGATCCTCACCGAGTTCCGAAACGTCGCCGCTGACGACGCCGTTCTCCTGGATGCGCACCCGGGCGTTATCGAGTCCGCGAATGATCGGCCGGGAGGCTGCACCGGGTGCGTAGCTCGACGACGACAGGCCCGGCCGGTCGAAGAGGGCATCGCCGAGGGACGTCGGCTGGTTGCGGGAGATCTGGTCCTGCGTGACCATCGTGACCGGCGAGAACGTGTCCGTGACCACCGGCAGCACGCCGGTCGGGACCCGCGATCCAGCCGTACCTTTGGCCTGGACAGGACTCACCGAGGTCACGCTGAGTTCGTCCAATGTCGTCTCGGCCTGCGGGGCCGCCAGCGCGGCGAGAGGCAGCAGTCCGATCGACAACACGGTTCCGGTCAGCAGCACGCTCCGCCGAGACCCAATACCTCCTCCGGCCGCCGTCTTGTCCCGCATCACGCCTCACAAATGAACGTTACAACGTTTCATTGCTTGGATGTGATAATGTTACAAGACGTGAATCGGTGATGCTCATCGTGGCGTCGCCTGTGTGGCGAAAGCGCATCGTTTTAGGAGACGAACATTGCGCTCGGGTCGCGACGGCCGTGCGGACGAGGACGCCCGGCCTCCGACGTTTAGACCGGGCCGGTTGCGACGGGCCGAGATGTGTCAGATCCCCAATCGGCCCACGATCCATCATAGAGCGCGCGTGACGGACGGCCCAGCATTTCCAGAGCGAGGGAAATGATGGCGGCGGTTACGCCGGAGCCACAGGTGGTAATGACGGGACGATCGAGATCGACGCCGGCTTCGGCGAACGCCGCGCGCAGCGATGCCTCGTCCTTCAGCCGGCCGTTGGCCTGAAGCGCCGCATAGTGGACATTGCGGGCGCCCGGCATGTGGCCCGGACGGACGCCGGGACGGGGCTCGGCCTCTTCGCCGCGGAAGCGCGGGCCGGAGCGGGCATCGACGACCTGAGCGCCATTTCGATCGAGCGCGCGTGCAACGTCGCTCGCATCGGCGACCGAGCCGTGATCGAGCCGGGCGCTGAAGTGTCGGCGCTGGCGCGGCAGTGCCTCGCCATCCTCGGTCGGATAGCCCGCGGCGATCCAGGCCGGCAGGCCGCCTTCGAGGATTTCGACATCGCGCGCACCGAAGGTCCGCAACATCCACCAGGCGCGGGGCGCCGAGAACAGACCGAGCCCGTCATAGACGATGATATGTGCACCATCGCCGATGCCGAGCGCACGCATCCGCGAGGAAAACACCTCGGGGCGCGGCAGCATGTGCGGCAGTGACGAGGTCTCGTCGCTGACCGCATCGATGTCGAAGCGGATCGCGCCGGGAATATGCGCGGCACGGTATTCGGCCTCGGCATCGCGGCCCTGTGCCGGCAGATACCAGGAGGCGTCGAGCACGACGATGTCGGGCGCGGTGAGATGCTCTTTCAGCCAGTCCGACGTGACGAAGGGCTTGGTCGCCATGATTGTTCTCGTTCGTCGCCTTCTCGAGACCAGTCAATCACATCTGGCGCAGGCATGCACCCCAGGCGAGGACGCAGGTGCTTTCGTTCCAGATCGGATGGACACGCACGATTCGCGTGTCGAGATCCAGCGGACGCAGCGGAGTTGCATTCGCATGTTTCACCGCAATGCCAAAGCCGTCGGGCATGGTTCTACGCAGGAACCCGACTTATCGGCTGGCCTGCCCGATCTCCGCCGGATCTGCCACGACGTGGCACCATTGGGCCTGCCGCCGGGCGCGCGATCGTCTATCTGAAGAACCGAACCGCCCATCGGAGCCGCCAGGCCTTTGACCGTCCGCGAGACCTTTCACATCGAGCTTCTCGGGCTCGACGATGGCACGCCTGCAATCCCTGTACAGCAGCGCATTTCCGTACGGGTGAGCGATCTGGAGAGCGCCACCGAACGAGCCCTGCGCGTGTTCGCCCGAGCACGCGCGCCGCAGCGTTCCCAGACCCGCGCCGAGGCGGTTCGGGTGATCGACGGCGCCGGGCGGGAGGTGTTTCGCTGGAGCCGGTTCGACGAGCCCGGCGGCTAAGCGTCCGGATCCGGTTATCCCGGTTTGCCGGAGCGGACGCGGCTCGCCTGGGCCCGCAGACCTTCGAGACCGGCGGCCACACGAAACAGCGGGTCGCCGCCGCCGGCCTCGATCAATCCGTGCGCCAGCCGGCGCCGCTCGCTCCAGAAGGTCTTGATCAGCGGGAAATTCGGGGGAGCGCAGGAATCGGCCGTCTTGATCCGGCGGTCGGCGAGCAGCGACCGTGTCACCCGCTCGACGAGTTGCGCGCCGGGCGAGTTCTTCGCCTCGGTCTCGTCGTGCGAGATCTTCAGGAACCAGAAGGTCGACGCGCTCTCCAGCGCCAGGGAGGACGCGAGGCTGCAGCCGTCGCGGCGCAGGCGGTCGAAACGTACACGGCCGTTCGCGCCATACGACGCGATCAGTCTGCTCAGAAACTCGGCCTCCGCCGGCCGCTGTCCGATTGCCGTGCCGGCACGTCCCTTCCAGCCCGCTGCCTCCAAGGCGACGTAGTCGGCGAGCGCATCCGCGAGGTCCGCGGGATCGCGAACGATCTGATACTCGACCGCGCCGCCTGCCGACATTCGCCGAAGGCAGCGGGCGAGCTGGCTCATCTTGCGCGGCGAGACATGAGCCGCGAGATAGCTCTCGCGCGCCGATGCCTTGCTCCCCGACACGTCGAGAAATCCGCGCTCGTGTGCCCAGAAATCAGCCCGGCGCTGGCCGGTTTCGGCGAGGATACGGTCGAGCAGCGCGGCGAACGGGCCGTCGAGCGGCAGGTAGGGCATCAGGAGACGACGCGGCAATCCGAGGCACCTCGGGGCATCGAGCAGCGCCCTCAACCCGCGCTCCGCATCGTCGCGTGCGAGAAGCGGAGCCCCGAAAATCGAAAAACCATGGGTCCAGCCCATCAGAGCCGGCAGCGGGATGCCCCAACGGCGGACGATGCGGCAGGGCCAGAGCGCCAAGAGGCGTGCCCCCGGCTCCTCCGGCGGCCGATCGCTGACGCTCAGGATACGGATACCCGCGCCGAAGGCCTCGGCGGCGGCCATGGCGAAATCCGCCTCGAAGAACAGGTTCTCGACGAGGCTGTCGCGACCGAGAGTACGCCAGGCTTCTAGCATCGGCGCCGTCGCCCCGAGCGGACGCACCGAGACGACGAGCCCGTCGGGCGTCCGGCCCAAGCGGCTTTGGCCCCTCGTGGTCCGCATCAAGTTGTGCGCCGTGCTCGCCGCATGATGCTTTCCGCCAGTCCGATGATGTTGAAATGCCATGCGGCTCCCGCCGCGGCGAGACCGATGACGATGGCCTTGAGCGCGAGAAGCGCTGGCATCGTGCCGCCGATCAGCAGATCGAGGCTGGCGATTGCCGCGTAGGCGCCGAGCGCGCAGGCCGTGATGAGCGCGATGTCGAGAACGGGCAGCGGCATCCGGATCCGACCGTTGGCTCCGAAGATGTAGACGAGGCAGGCCAGCGCCTGCCCGGCGGCGAGGGCGATCGCCGCGCCCTTGACCCCTTGCTGGGGGATCAGCAGCAGCGACAAGCCGCCGGTTGCGACGAGCAGGACCGTCGAGGCGATCGCGTCCAGCGTGCTCGACCCGGTGAAGTAGATCACCTGACCGAAGTAGTAGGCGCGGAACATCATGCAGATGCTCGCTGCGATCAGAAACGGCGCCACCGCCATCGCGGAGTCCCGATAGCTCGGCCCGAGCAGGATCGACACGATCGCCTCGTCGAAGGTCAGGAAGAACACGGCGCCGAAGGCACCGATCAGCGTTAGCGCCCGCGCAGCGTCGCGGAGCACCGGCCGCGCAGCCTCCATACCGCCGTCGCGTGCGTCACGCTTGGCGATCGAGATCATCGATAGCGCGATGCTCTCGCCGAACACGACGAAGCTCTGGCGCAGAAAGTCGCCGATCGCGCCATAGGAGCCGAGATCCTCCGTGCCGACCGTCTTGCCGATGATCAGCCGGTCGATGGTCTGGGCCAGGGCGGCGATGCCGAACGAGAGCACCAGCGGCCAGCCATAGGCCAGGAGCCGCCGCGCCTCCGGCATGCTGCCGCGGCCGCGCCGGACCAGCGGCCAGACCGAGAGCCCGGCGGGAATCGCCGCGAGCGCGTTGGCGAGCCCGACGGCGAGGACCAGATCGCGCGCGTCGCCTTCATACGCGAGAGCCATGCTGCCAAGCCCGAGCACCAGGGCGCCCCGCGATACGACGGACATGGCGACGGTCTCGGCGGCGAGCCGGGTGCGCGCGATCTCGAGAATGCCTTCGAAGATGGTCGTGCCGGCCGTCGCAGCGATCACCGCGGCCGCGAAACGCGCTTCGACGAATCCGAAGATCGCGGCCGCAGCCGTTGCCAGGGCGGTCAGGCCCAAGAGGCCCGCAAGGATCCGGACGAGGGTGCCGATCTGCTCCGGCGCGCGTGCCTCGTCGTAGAGCGCGAAGAACGCGAATTTCGGCCATTGGCAGGTCGCGCCGTAAAGCACGATCGCCCAGGACAGGATGAACAGGTAAGTGCCGAAGGTGTCGACGGGCGCCAGCCGCGTGAACACGGCGAGCGAAGCCATGTTGAGCGCCGCAGCCACCGCGCGAGATCCGACATAGGTGAGGGTGTGGCGCGCGATCATCCCGGTCCCCGACGCAAGCGTGACTGGACCGGGCTCGAACCCGCGCGTCGGTGCGCCTCGAGCTTTTGTAGCATAGGATACGTTACGGTCCCGCTTCCGCACCATCGCCCGTCGTCGCGACGCGGACCCCGTCGCGATCGTGTCATCTCGAAACATCTGCGTCCGGTGCGCGCTATCCGGAGCTGTGCAGTGCACTCGCCGTGCCGCACTGCCAAGCCTTGCGGGGCCGAGGAACAATATTGCGATGCATGACCGGCGTTGACTTTGCACTGCGGCATGCGCATAGTGCAACTGCAGCGTCAGCGACCGAACAGGGTTCGCTTGAGAGGGCTGCGTGACGGTCCATGTCCGCGCTTCGCGTCGGACGCGTTCCGGCCCCTCTCTTCATAACGTGCATGCACCCTGACTGCCCCATCACGCGGGCCGTCCCCGAGACAACGGACCCATCACATTCTCGCGCCGTCCTATGGCGATCGAGTCGCGGTCCCGCTGCCCGAAAGACACCACTTGACCCAGTTTACCGATTTCGGCCTCGCCCAGCCCGTGCTGAAGGCGCTGGAGGAGGCCGGCTACACCACGCCGACTCCGATTCAGGCGCAGGCCATCGCCCCCGCCATGGAAGGCCGCGACATCTGCGGCATCGCCCAGACCGGCACCGGCAAGACCGCGGCCTTCGCGCTGCCGATCCTGCACCGCCTGTCCCTGAAGCGCACCCGCGCTCCCCGCCGGGGCTGTCGCGTCCTCGTCCTCTCGCCGACGCGTGAGCTCGCCAGCCAGATCGCCGAGAGCTTTTCGGATTACGGCAAGCACCTGCCGCTGACGAGCACCGTCGTGTTCGGCGGCGTGACCATCAGCCGGCAGGAGCGCGCGCTCGCCAACGGCGTCGACATCCTCGTCGCCACGCCCGGCCGCCTGATCGACCTGATCGAGCGCCGCTCACTGACGCTGGAAGGCGTCGAGATCCTCGTCCTCGACGAGGCCGACCAGATGCTCGACCTCGGCTTCATCCACGCTCTCAAGCGAATCGTGAAGATGCTGCCGAAGGAGCGCCAGAGCCTGTTCTTCTCGGCCACCATGCCGAAGAACATCGCCGGGCTGGCCGACCAGTATCTGCGCGATCCGATCCAGGTCGCCGTGACGCCGGTTGCGACCACCGCCGAGCGCGTCGATCAGCAGGTGATCTTCGTCCACACCGGCGCCAAGCAGGCGCTGCTGAACCACATCCTGCGCGATCCGGATTACGAGCGCGTTCTGGTCTTCACCCGCACCAAGCACGGAGCCGACCGCGTCGTGAAGGGTCTTGAGAAGGCCGGCGTCAACGCTTCGGCGATCCACGGCAACAAATCCCAGCCCCAGCGCGAGCGGGCGCTTGCCGCCTTCAAGGACGGCTCCTGCCGGGTTTTGGTCGCAACTGACATCGCCGCCCGCGGCATCGACGTCGAGTCCGTCAGTCACGTCGTGAACTACGACCTGCCGAACGTGCCGGAGAGCTACGTGCACCGCATCGGCCGCACGGCGCGCGCCGGCAAGACCGGTCTCGCCGTCTCGTTCTGCAACGACGAGGAGCGGGCCTACCTGCGCGACATCGAGCGGATCACCCGCCAGAAGGTGCCGGTCGGCGCCTTCCCCGAGGGGTTCTCCGCCCCGTCGCGCCAGGAAGCGGCCGAGACCGCCGCCGACGAGGCACGCCGTCCGCCGCGTCAACCGCAGGGCCGTCCCGGCCAGCGTCAGGGCCGCCCCGGCGGCGGCGCTCCCGGAGCCGGCCGCAACAACGGCCGTCCGAACAACCGTCAGGAGGCAGGCCGTCCGGCCCGTCGCGACGGTGCTTCCGTGGTCAATCGCGTCGCACACCAGGATGCTCGTCCGGGTGAACGACAGGACCAGCGTCCGGCCGTTCGCCAGGGCCAGCGTACCGACACCCGCAACGACGCCCGTCCTCAGCAGGGCCGCGCCCCCCGTCCGGCGGGCGGTGGCGGCGGCGAAGGCCGCAATATCGGTTGGCTGGACCGCGCTCCGCGTTCCTGATCCGACCGGCATGATTCGATAGGGGCCATCGGCTCCGGGCGTTGTCGCTCGGGCCCGACGGCCCCATCTTTTTGTCCGGAGCCATTGCAGCTTGGAGTGTCAGCGCATGCGGTTCGAACTGTATCGGGATGCCGGCGGCGAATGGCGCTGGCGGCTGAGGGTCCAGAACGGCAACGTCGTCGCCGATTCCGGCGAGGGCTATGTCCGCCGCGAAGATTGCGAGCATGCCATCGGACTGGTGAAGGCGAGCACAGAGGCTCCGACCGTCGACATGACGACGCAGATCGCCTGAACCGTTCGGGAGGTGCATCGAACCGGCGCTTCCCGAAAGACACTATTTTGCACTATACTGCGTCCTCAGGAGCGCCGCGTAAGACGGGGCACCCGGGAGAACGCCCATGGACGAGACCCTCACCTGCGTCGTGCGCGCGGCGGAGCCATCGCCTGCGCTCTGGAAATCGGTACCGCTCGAATTCGCCTTGTCCGCGGTCGCGATTTTACTGGCTGCGGGGCTGAAGCTCTTGGGCGTTATGCCGTAAGTCGTGCAGCGCGGTCGGCCGCCGAGAGCCTCACCAGTCCGACAGAAGCAGCCCTGAATGGCGAAAGTCTCGATTTGCGCCAAGGATCGGCCAAAACCGGGCTAAATCGCATCCTGCCCCGCTCGTCCTAGTCATATGGACCTGAGTGAGAAACAGCGGTTTTTATTGCTGGCATTGCGCCGCAACCCCATGACCTTCACGGGCCAGGAGCCGCAGGACGAGCATCTGGCGATGCTCCAACTCTGGATGCGCGGCCTCGTCGACCGCGAGGACGAGGAGCAGCCCGGTCCGATCAAGTGGCGGATCACCAAGCGCGGTTCGTCGGAGGCATCGCAATTGTTGCGTTGAGGGGTCGACTGTCCGAGATCGACGACACCAGTGGACTTCACGGCTGCCACCTCCAGGGCTGAACGCCGCATCGGCGACAGCGCGCTTTCGCACTTGCCTGCAGCCGATCGTTCTAGGAGCTCATGGTTGCGGTCGCTTGTATCGTGCGCGTAGCCACCTCGTCGTCCGACATCCACAGGCGAGGGTGACCGCAAGCAGTGAAGCGCGGCTTGACGCGAGCGCAAGCGACTGTGAACGATCCGGCGACGGTTCCGGCCAATCCTTGGAGGCCGAGGCGGCCGTCGCGAGGAGACCGGGATGGGGTTCTTTCAGGACGCGCTCGTCCGCATCAACCGCGCCGTCATGTCCTATGCGGGCGATGCCGTGTTCATGCAGGCTGCGGTTGCCGCAGCGGCCAACGTCATCGTCGCCGACGGCGAGACCGACGAGGAGGAGATCGAATCCGCCCTCGTCAGCATGCGCGCCAATCCGATCCTCGCGAAATCCTACGACACGCTCGCCCTCGAGAAAGAGCTCTACGAGGCGCTGGCGCGGGCCGAATTGCGGGCAGGCCGGCTCGAGAACACGACCCTCGTCGCTGCGATCGCCGACCGGCCGCTGGAGCATCGCCAGCACGTCTTCCTGATCGCTGCCGACGTCGCCGACAAGGGCGGCGTGACCGAAACCGAGCACAAGGTACTCGACGCTCTGGCCGCAGCGCTCGACGTCGACAAGGCGGCGCTACTCGGCTGATCGCCTGCCGACGGCGAACGCCACCACGATGGCGGCCAAAGCGAGCAAGCCGGCCGAAACCAATGCGGCCGCGTGCAGGCCCATCCGTGCATCGGAGGCCAGCAAGGTTCCGAACAGCGCGACGCCGAGCGCGCCTCCCGCCTGCCGCACGGTATTCAGCACGCCCGACGCGACGCCCCCGCGCTCGGCCGGCACACCGGCGAGCAGCGTGCTCGTCATCGTCGGCACGGTGATGCCGATCCCGATCGCTAGCCCGATGAGTCCGCCGTGGAGTGCCAGCGCGTCGTGTGCTTCGCCGGTCGCGCTCAGCGCGGCATAGGCCGCTGCGCCGATGCAGAGCCCCGCGAGCATCAGCGGACGTGCCGTCACCCGCCCGGCGATCCGCCCGGCCACGACGTTTGCGAGAGCGAGCACCACGGTGAAGGGGAGGAAGGCGCGACCGGCCTCGGCGGGGGAATAGCCGCGCTCGTGCTGGAGGTAGAGGCTCAGCACGAACAGGATGCCGTAGAGCGTCAGGTTGACGCAAAGTCCCACGAGGGTTGCCGCACTGAAGGCGGGATTGCGGAAGAACGCCAGCGGCAGCATCGGATCGCGGCTGCGCGCCTCGACCCAGAGAAAGGCACTCGCCGCCACGAACGCCGTCACGACGGCGGTCAGCGGGATCGGCGAGAGCCAACCGCGCGAGCCCGCCTCGATCGCCGCGCCGACGATCGCGACCAGCGCGACGATGCCGAGCACCTGCCCCGCCGCATCGAAGCTGCCCGGCCGCCGCGCGGCCTCGCGGACGAACCGCAGCGTCAAGGCAATGCCGAGGACGCCGACGGGCACGTTCACGAGAAACACGCTGCGCCAACCGAAGGCATCGACGAGGAAGCCGCCAAGCACCGGACCCGCCGCGAGCCCGGCGCTCCCGGTCGCGGTCCACAGCCCGACCGCCCGCGACCGGACGGCCGCATCGCCGGCACAGGCGTTGTTCAGCAGAGCCAGGGAGGATGGCACCATCAGCGCCGCACCCGCGCCCTGCGCCACGCGCGCCATCACGAGCGCGACGAGGCCTGTCGCCAGCCCGCAGGCGGCAGACGAGCCAATGAACAATGCGAAGCCGCTCAGAAACACCTTTCGCGCGCCGATCCTGTCGCCGAGCGTTCCGGCGAAGAGCAGCAGGGCCGCGAAGGCCAGGGTATAGGCGTCGACGATCCACTGCAGCCCATCGACGTCCGTGCCGAGCCCGCTTCCCATCGCCGCCAGCGCGACGTTCACGATCGAAACGTCGAGCTGGACGAGCAAGAAGGCGAAACCTGTGGCCGCGATGACCATCGGCAGGGCCGGGTCCGCTTCGGGCGTCACGAGGATGGCGGTGTCCGTCATGGGGCGACACTGCCAGCACCAGCTGTGCCCGTCTTCCCTCGATGCTCAGGCCGCGCACGAACCTTTCTTCCGGGTGCGACTTTACATCGCCCACGGCCCCTTGGAAGAAGGCAGCCTTCGCGGGACTGATCGTCTGGTTTTGCCGGACATGGCCGGGTGCACGCACATGGCGGTTTTGGAAAAGGTCCGGCAGATTTTCGGCGAGGGCGGCACGCGGGCCGTCCTGAGCCGGGGCATCGGCGTGGGTTACCGACGGGGCGTGCGCCCGTTTCTGCCGGAGGGGCCGCCGGCACGTCTCGGCGGCGTCCTGACCTGTTACGACGTCAAGACCGCCGACCGGTTCGTGCCGACCTCCTGGCTGCCGTGGTGGATGAGCGATCCGAGCGGTTGCCCGAGCTACGAAGCGGCGCTGGTGTCAGGCCTCAACGCGCATGTCAGGCCGGGCGACCGGGTCGTGGTCGTCGGAGGCGGCATCGGCGTCACCGTAGTCGTCGCGGCATTGCGCACCGGCCCCACCGGCCATGTCGAATGCTTCGAGGGCAGCTCGGAGAATTGCGGCTTCGTCCAGCGGACGGCCAGCCTGAACGCGATCGAGAATCTCACCGTCCATCACGCCGTCGTCGGCCGGAACATCGCCGTCTACGGCAGCGCATCCGAGGTCGGAACGGTCGTTCCACCCCAGGAACTGCCTGCCTGCGACGTACTCGAACTCGATTGCGAGGGCGCCGAGGTGCAGATCCTGCGCGAGATGACGATCCGGCCGCGCGTCCTGCTCGTCGAAACCCACGGCGTCTACGGCGCGCCCGCACCACTCGTAGCCGGCTTGATGGAGGCCGTCGGCTACACGGTCTCGGATCGCGGATGGGCCGAGCCGCGGCTACCGGACACCTGCGCCCGTCACGACATCCGTGTGCTGCAGGGGCTGCTCGATCCCCGGGCCTGATGGGCGTCCCGCTCAGACCGCCCGCTTCTGATAGTCCTTCACGTCCGTGAACCGGATCTTCTCCCAGCGCTCCTGTTCGTAGCGCAGCGAAAACGCAGTGGCCGCCATGAAGACCGGGGCGCCGTCGAGATCCTTGGCCATGGCCGAGCCGTGGGATTCGACGAATTTGTCGATCTCGATCTCCGTGTCCGACTCGATCCAGCGGCAGACCGAGAACCGGGTCTGGTCGTAGTCGACCGGCAGGCCGTATTCCGCCTGGAGGCGCTCCTTCAGCACGTCCAGCTGCAGCGCGCCGACGACGCCGACGATGGCCTGGGAGCCGTCCTGTGGCACGAAGACCTGGACGACGCCCTCCTCGCCCATCTGCTGAAGGGCTTCCTTGAGCTTCTTGGCCTTCATCGCATCGCCGAGCTTGATCCGCCGCATGATCTCCGGCGCGAAGCTCGGCACGCCGCGAAACACGATCTCCTCGCCCTCGGTGAGGGTGTCGCCGATGCGCAGAGTGCCGTGGTTCGGGATGCCGACCACGTCGCCGGCGAATGCTTCGTCTGCGATGGCCCGGTCCTGGGCGAAGAAGAACTGCGGCGCCGTCAGCGGGATCGGCTTGCCGGTGCGCACCAGCTTGGCCTTCATGCCGCGGCGCAGCTGGCCCGAGCAGACCCGCATGAAGGCGATGCGGTCGCGGTGGTTCGGATCCATGTTCGCCTGGATCTTGAACACGAAGCCCGTCATCTTCGGCTCAGTCGGCTCGATCCGGCGCTTGTCCGCATCCTGACCGCGCGGCGGCGGCGCGACGCGGGCCAGCCCGTCGATCAGGTCGCGCACGCCGAAGTTGCGGAGCGCCGAGCCGAAGAACACGGGGGTCAGATGTCCCTCGCGAAACGCCGCGAGATCGAAGCGCTTGAGGCCGCCCTCGGCGAGTTCCGCCTCCTCGCGCCAGGTCGCGGCCTCGCCCTGCTCGGTCAGCAACTGGTCGAAAAGCGGATCGTCGATGCCGGAGACCGGCACGGTACCGGCATCGTCCGCCGCGTCGAGCCGGCGCACGCGGTTGTTGCCGAGGTCGTAGGTGCCGGCGAAGGAGCGCCCGCGCCCGATCGGCCAAGTGACCGGCGCCACGTCGAGCGCCAGCGTCTTCTCGATCTCGTCGAGGAGCTCGAACGGATCGCGGGCCTCGCGGTCGAGCTTGTTCACGAAGGTGACGATCGGGATGTCCCGCAGGCGGCAGACCTCGAACAGTTTTCGCGTTCTGGCCTCGATGCCCTTGGCCGCGTCGATCACCATGACAGCCGAGTCGACCGCGGTCAGCGTCCGATAGGTATCCTCCGAAAAGTCTTCGTGGCCCGGCGTGTCGAGCAGGTTGAAGACGCAGTCTCCATACTCGAAGGTCATCACCGAAGTGACCACCGAGATGCCACGCTCCTTCTCGATGCCCATCCAGTCGGAGCGGGTCGAGACGCGGTTACGCTTGGCCTTCACCTCGCCGGCGAGCTGGATCGCGCCGCCGAACAGCAGCAGCTTTTCGGTGAGCGTGGTCTTGCCCGCATCGGGGTGCGAGATGATCGCGAAGGTACGCCGGCGCGCGACCGGGTCGGCCGTCTTGTTGGCCCCGTCGGTGCTCGCGGGTTTCGGATCGGTCTGCATCAGCATGGCATGCACCGGCCGCCGGCGAGGCGGCCGCTCGTACGAGGTCCTGGAGGTAGAGCCCGCTCTCTACGCGTTCCGCCGCGCGCGCGCAAAGACCGGAGCGAACTTCACCCCCGCCCGACATACGGCATCGTCGTCGCCATCACCGTCATGAACAGCACGTTCGCGTCGAGCGGCAACCCGGCCATGTAGACGACGGCGTCGGCAGCATGGCGGGCATCCATCACGGCCTCGGGCCGCATCGAGCCGTCGGCCTGCCGCGCCCCGTCCTTGAACGATCGGGTCATCTCGGTCTCGGCATTGCCGATGTCGATCTGGCCGCAGGCGATGTCGAAGACGCGGCCGTCGAGCGCCGTCGCGCGTGTCAGTCCGGTGATGGCGTGCTTCGTCGCCGTGTAGGGCGCCGAGTTCGGCCGCGGTACGGAGGCGGCGATCGAGCCGTTGTTGATGATGCGTCCGCCGCGCGGCGACTGCGCCTTCATCTGCCGGAATGCAGCTCGCGTGGCATAGAACACGCCGGTCAGGTTCGTGCCGACCGACGCCAGCCAGTCCGCGTCGGTGATCTCGTCCACCGGCACGGCCGGCGTGAAGATGCCGGCATTGTTGAACAGCAGGTCGACTCGGCCGAAGCGTTCGACGGTCTGCGCGAACAGTCGATCGACGGAGGCCGCATCTCCGACATCCGCGGGCATTGCGCAGGCCTCTCCGCCGGCCGATGCGATCGCATCCGCCACCATCTCCAGCGGCTCCGGACGCCGCCCCGTCAGGATCATGCGCCAACCCGCCGCCGCGAGCCCCAGGCTCACGGCCCGTCCGACGCCGGTCCCGGCCCCCGTGACGATCGCGATCCCGCCCATCCGGCTGCATCCCTCCGAAACACGACGGCACCGGTGTCGCGCCCACCGTCACCAGTTGCAAGCACCCCAGCCGCCGTCTAGACACGCCCGGCCAAGCGCGATGGGGCGTCGCCAAGTGGTAAGGCAGCGGTTTTTGGTACCGCCATTCGGAGGTTCGAATCCTCCCGCCCCAGCCAGTTTGTCAGCGGCAAACAAGGGCCAGGTTACCGGGATACCTCGGACGAGGCGGACCGAAGGCGATAGGCGGCAGCGCGACCATGTGCGCGCGGCGGCCGCATCCGTGGATGCGAGCAACCAACGGCTGTACATTTCGAACAATCGGCAGTCGGTGGAGCGAGGCTTCGCTCGCGCTATGCGCCCTACAGGCTGCGGCTCGTCTTGCCCGTGAGCAGCCAGGTTCGCGCCCGTACGAGGAGCGCCGGGCGCACGCGGGTGACGTCCTCTTCGTCGATCAGCGGGGAGGCGGAGAGGGCTGAGAGGTAGGCGGTCTCGCTCTCGCGGCATTCGCGCAGTGCCGTCTCGGCGGCGAGCGCACGGCCGGAGAGGGCGGCGCGGAGGGTGAAGGCGTCGGTGAGGCAGGCGTGCCAGGCGTCGTGGCGATCGCTCACGCTGCCCTCGGCCATGACGGGGCCGGCGCTCATAAGGCAGGCGATCAGGGCGGTGCGGGCGATCGTGCGAGCCGAGACCATCGCAGGGACTCCGGGTCTTCGCCGGACCCGTCGGGGCGCTCGGCGGAGAAAAACGCTGCGCATTCGCGGGACCAGCGAAACGCTCCGGTAACCCTTGCGTCCAAGATCTTAAGCGTCCGCGACGATCCACCCGGCGCGGCCGTCCCGTTTCGGGATTTTTTCTGTTTTGCTGGATTGTACCGGATGGTCCGGTATCCAGCGTCCGCCACCGGTGCTCAGCGGTTCGCGGTCGTCACCGGGGAGATTGCCACGCCAAGTCCGACCCATGCGACGGCGTCCTGGCTTTCGCGCTTGATGAAGGTGTAGCCGGTCTGGCGCCAGGGCAGGACGACGCTGGTCTTGTTGTCGAGGACGAGGTCGCCGCGATCGGTGATGATGGTCAGGACCGCGTGGCCCTCGCCCTTCTCGTCGATCACCACGGTCATGCGCAGGGCGCGGCGGGGCAGCCCGGCATCGGCGAGGAGCGCACGCTTGCGCAGCTGGAAATCCTCGCAATCGCCCTGGCCGTCCTCGGCAAGGTCCCAGCGGTCGGCGACGCCCCAATGGTCCTGGTCGGTCACGGCGTGGATCGCCTTGTTCACCCGGCGGTTCACCGTATTGATGGTCTGCCAGATCGCGGGGGTCAGGGTGATCGAGGCGGCTTCGCTGCGGTCCACCGCGCATTCGCTGGCATAGCGCTCGCAGAACTCGGTCCAAGCGGCGATCGGCCGGGCCGATCCGGTGATCGAGGCGGCGAGCCCCGAGGACGGCAGGGAGGCAAGGGTCTGCGCCCGAGCGGGGCTACCGGCGGCAAGGGCGGTGAGCGTCGCGAGACCTGCGATCAGGCCGCGAACCGGGGCCGTCATCCGCTTCGAAACGCCGGTACGCATGGCTTCGGTGAACCCCGTTAAGCTTCTGTTAACGAACGTCTCACAGCCGGCCTCCGGCGGCAATCATTCGGTTAAAGATCGGTTAACGGGTTGCAGGCGCCTCCGGGGCCGCCAGCCGGACGACCTCCGTCTCGGCCTTGAGCCGGTCGATCAAGGCGGCCGCCGCCGTCGGTGTCGTGGCGCCGTCGCCAAGCCGCAGACGGTAGAGACCGCCGGGGCGGGGACCGTCGACGATGCGGCTGCGGGTCTCGCGCAGCAGCGCCTCGATCCGGGCAGCGGTCGCGCCCGGCGCAAAGGCGACGAGGGCATAAGCCCCGTCCGATCCGGGCGCGGCGACCGGGGCCGAGGCCGTCTCGTAGCCGGAGCCTTGCTCACTCAGATAGACCTTTGCCAGAAAGCCGGCTTGCACCGCGATCACCAGGGCCGCCGCCACGCCTGAGACGGCGAGTGCGCGGGGCGACAGCGCGGCCAGCCAGCCGCGCCATCTCTGCGCGAAGGTCTCGGCAGGCTTCCGTCCTTCCGCCGCGATCCGCGAGAACAGCGCGTCGCGCGCGCCCCGCGAGGGCAGGCCGAGAGACTGGTTCAGCGCCACCGTCTCGACATGCTCTTCGCGGGCGATGTCGAGATGGCGGACGCGTTCCGGATCGGCGCGCAGGGCCGCCGCGACCCGCTCGGCCTCCGCGGGCGAGAGCCGCTCCACCGCATGCCAGGGAAGCAGCAGGTCGATCTCGTCGGGTGCCTTCTCGTCCTGCCCGGTCATGGCCAACCCCGATCGATGCCCAGCTCCGTCAGCTTGTCCGAGAGGCGCTTGCGGGCGTGAAACAGGCGCGTCTTGACCGTGCCGGTTGGGACGCCGACGATCTCGGCCACCTCGTCGACGCTGCGCTCGTGGTAGTAGACGAGGTCGATCACCTCGCGGTGCTCCAGCGACAGGTCAGCGAGGCAGCGGCGGATCACCTCCGCCTTGCCGACCTTCTGAAGCAGGATCTCGGGGGTGTCGGCCTCGTCCGCGATCGCCTCGGCCGTCTCGGGTTCGAGGGCATGGTGCGGCCGCTTGCGCAGGTGCGAGAGCGCCTTGAACCGGGCGATGGACAGCATCCAGGTGGAGACGCTGGAGCGCCCCTCGAAGCGCGCCGCCTGCTGCCAGACATCGAAGAACACATCGCTCATCAGGTCCTCCGCCTGCGTCGCATCCCGCACGAGGCGCACGAGAAACCGGAACACGCGGGTGGAATGCCGCGCGTAGAGGCCCTGCATCGCGACCGCATCGCCGCCCGCGACCCGCATGACCAGCGCCTCGTCGGAGGCGCCGGTCATGCGGTGGGGCTGAATATTGGTCGCACCGCGTGCGATGCCGGTTCAATCGCGCGCAAGATTTTGTGCGGGACGCGGGACGCCATCCCCTCTCCCCGTGTGCGGAGACAGGGGATGCAGCTCGGTCCGCCCGGCTTCGCTCCCAGGTTCATTTCTCCGCACCACCACCACCGGCTGCGGCCGGAACGGCCATGCCAACCGGTGGCGGTTCGGCTTTCGCCGTCTCCGTCGGTTTCACCTCGCTGACGGCCGGTGCCGGAAACGACATCCCGATGGCCCGAAGCGCCTCGCGCGCATCCGCCGAGCCCGCGCCGAAATCCGCGTCGGGGCCGGCCGGGCCGAGGTCGCGTGCGCTCGTCGTCAAAGCCTCCCGCAGCGTTGCCAGGGTCAGCTCGGGCTTGGCCTCGAGCATCATCGCGACGATGCCGGCGACCTGCGGCGCGGCCATGGAGGTGCCGGTCAGGAAGCCGTAGGTGCCACCGGGGGCGACCACGAACACCTCGACGCCGGGCGCGGAGACGCAAAGGTGCGGCCCCCGATTGGCTCCGGGAAACAGCTTGTCCTCGGCGTCGGTGGCGGTGACGGCGATCACGTTGGGATCGGCCGCCGGATATAGCGGCGGCGAAGACAGGCCGCCATTGCCGGCGGCGGCCACGTACACAAACCCCTTGGCGGTGCCGGCCGCAAGGAACTGCGACAGCTTCGCGTCGGCAGGCCCGGCGAAGCTCATATTGACGACGCGAGCGCCGGCCGTCGCCGCCCGATCGATCGCGCGCAAGACGTGGATCGTGGTGCCCTGGGCCCCGGGTTTGTCCCCGGCGCGGCCGGTGAAGGCGCGGAGCGCCACGAGGCGCGCCTCGGGAGCGGCGCTGGCGAGTTGCGCCCGCGCGCCGACGATGCCCGCCACCGCCGTGCCATGCGCGTCCACATCGCCCGCCGGCAGCGCGGCCTTGCCGATGGCGTCCCAACTCTCCGCGAGGGAGCCGGCGAGGGCCGGGTGTCCGCCGTCGATGCCGGAATCAATCACTGCGATGGCGACGCCGCGCCCGGTCGCGGCCCGATGGGCTTCGTCCAGATGGAGCTTGGCCACGGCGTATTGCGCACCGGCGAAGGGCAGGGCCGCGGTCGCGTCGCCGACCAGCGCATAGGCGTGGTTCGCCTGGGCCGAGGCGACCTGTGGATCGGCCTGGAGCGCCCGCACGACCGCAGCGACGAGGCGACCGTCACGGATACGGTAGCGGTGCAGGGTCAGCGGGACCAGACTGAAGGTGTCGGATTCGATCGGGTCCAGGCGCTCGCGGCGCGCGAGCCGCGTCAGCGTGCCACCCGGCGCGCCGGTCTTCAGCTCGATCAGCACCTCGCGGGGCACGGTGCCCGGCTCCTCGCTCCGAAAGGCCGCCACGGGAGCAGGTGCTGCGGGGACGATCTGCTTCGGCGGACGCGGGGGCGGGGCCTTCGCCACCGGGGCGATGCGCGCGGGCCGTGCGGCAGGCTGGGCCTTGGCAGTCTCCACCGGCACGACGCGTGATGGCCTCACGACCCGGAGCGGCGGCTCGGTCGGGCGAAGCCGGACGGGGCGGTCGACAATGGGCCGCTGTCGGGTCGGCGGTTCCACCACTCGGCCGGGACGGCGTGGGGGAGGGGATTCCTCTGCCTCTTCGGCCCGTGACGCCCGTTCGCGGGCCATGGACCCGACCACGCCGCCAAGGATGGCGCCCCCGATCCCGAGGCCGATCCCGGCCCCGCCACCAAGACCTCCGCCACCATAGCCGCCGCTCTGTCCGCCCGGCATGCCTCGATACTGGGCCAGCGCCGGGAGCGGCGCGAGGGCAAGGAGTACCCAGGCCCCCGCGAGCGCCATCGACCGATTGGATCCCGCGCGTCCCATCATGGAAAATCTCCGCGGTCCTTCGCGACGTCACCATCTCGATTCGCCGCGATCACGCTTCGCGGCAATGCTCACACTGTGTCCGAATGACCATCGCTCGTCCACGCAGTCATCGACATCGCGAACATTATCGGCGCTGACGCGCGGAAGGCGCGGAGCGCTCTCGGCGTTCCGCTCCCCACTCGCGAACACTGTGCGGATGCGCTCAGTAGCAGACGCGAACGCTGCGCACGTAGACGAAGCCGTCTTGATCGACCAAGCGACGCCGCTCGATCACACAGTCTCCGGTGCCGGCGCTGGCCGCACTCGCAGCGATCGCTCCCAGGGCGAGTCCACCGGCCAGGGCAGCGGCGCCATAACCGTATCCATAGCCATAGTAGGGAAACGGCTTGGCGCTGGCCGTGTTCGGCAGGCCGAGGCCGCCGGCGATCATCGTGGCGGAGATCGCGGCAAGCACGGTCTTGCGGGTGCGGATAGCGGAGAGAGCGGCGAGGAGCGACATGGCGTGGGGTCCTTTAGCGGGCCGGCCCGCCCGATGCGGCCCGGATACGAGTGGGTCGCGCCAAGGCACTCGCCGGTTCATTGCCGGCCGCATATTTTTTGAAATTTTGTCGCGACGGTTTTTTTAAGGCGCCTGAAGTCGCCGCGAAGCCAACGAAGGCAACGCCGTTTCAGAGGCTCGATCTGCACGGGGCCGAGCGTACGATGCTTTGTCGGGTCTGCCGATCCGGCTCGGCCGTCGCCGGCCGACGGGCGCATGTCGAAATCGAAGGCTGCCGCACACGCAGCAGATTTTTTTCGGCCTGCAGTGAACCGGGCGCGCCGCTGCCGCGACCCATCTCCATCGCCCCGCGGGATCGTCTCCCGCACCGGGCCAAGGAGATGCAGCGATGGCCCAGCCGCGCACGACCTCACCCACAGCCCGATGGGGCATCCCGCTCGTCCTGCCGCACGTGCTCCTCAGCCTCGGCCTCCTGACCTTCGCTGCGATCAGCGAGCGGCCGGCGCCGTCCGAGAGCGTCCGGGCCGTTCCGGACATCGCGTCGGCGACGACTGCCATGCCCTCACGCCGGATCGATCGAAGCTGAGCACACCGGATGATCCGTAAGATCCCGCCGGCTATCGGCCGGTGATCGTGCCGGTGCGGACGAAGGTCGTGGGTACAGGGGCTGCCGGCATGGCCGGGAACATCTTGCTCGGCGGCGTCGTCGGCATCGGAGTCGATGCGGTGACAGGCGCGGCCTTCGACCACTTCCCGAATCCCGTGAGCGCGACGCTGGTACCGGCCTCGCTGCCGAGCGCGCAGCGGGTCGCCCGTGGCCGGCGCGCCGGCCAAGCGGTTGCGCTACCGGAGCCCGGTCCGGGGATGTAGCGGATCTGCACGCCGTGCCATGCTGAACGCGCGGCGCGCCCGGCTCCTTCGTGTCGAGTCGCGGAGGACAGCCCATGACCGAGAATGACGCAGCGTCGAAGGGTCAGCCCATCGATCGCGGGCCACCGGTCATCCGCACCGTCGCCATGCCGGCCGACACCAACCCGGCCGGCGACATCTTCGGCGGCTGGCTGATGGCACAGATGGATCTCGCCGCCGGCAACGTCGCGGCGCGGCGCGCTCGGGGCCGCTGCGCCACAATCTCGGCGGAGGCGATGACCTTCCACCATCCGGTCTTTGTCGGCGACGAAGTCAGCCTCTACGCGTGGATCGTTTCCGTGGGCCGCTCCTCGCTGAAGATCCAGGTCGAGGTCTGGCGGCGGGAACGCGAGAGCGAGGAAACCATGAAGGTAACGCAGGCGCTCTTCACCTTCGTGGCGATCGGGCCGGACCGGCGGCCGCGTCCTGTACCGCCTGAGAAGGCTTAGCGCATCCGCACCGATGAGAGCTGCCGCCGTTCGGCATGCTGGTGCAGGAAAGCGGCCATCTCGGAGAGCACGGGGGCCTTTGAGCGGAAGGTGATGGAAAGCGCGAGCAACGTGTCGGCGTGGTCGAGGCCGGCATAGACCCGCTCCTGCACCGGCACGCGGGCCTCGCGCAGCCGCGCCGCGAGGCTCTTCGTATTCCGTGGCCGAACGGTGGTGTCGGCGTCGCCCGTGGCGAGGAAGGCGGGCGGGGCGTTCGGGCCGGCGAAGTTCACGGGCTGCGTCGCCTGCGGATCGGACGCTTGGCCGAAGACGTCGACCGAGGTCGCCTGGTCGAAGGGGAAAAAGTCGTAGGGACCGGAGAGGCCGGCCACCGCGCGGATCACCCGCGGATCGACCCCGGCGCGGCGCAGATAGCTAGGATCGAGCCCGAGCATCACCGCGTTGTAGGCGCCGGCCGAATGGCCCGCGAGGACGATCTTCTTCGGGTCGCCGCCATAGGCTGCGATGTTGTCGCGCACCCAGGCTATGGCCCGGGCACCGTCGTCGAGAAAATCCGGAAAACGCACCTGCGGGTAGAGCCGGTAGTCCGGCAGCACCGTCACGAAGCCCTGAGCGGCCAGGGCTTGCGCGGCGAAGGCGTAGTCGTCCTTCGAGCCGTTCTTCCAGGAACCGCCATAGAAGAACACCAGCACCGGCGCGTTGGTCACGTCCGTGATCGGCGTGAATACGTCGAGGCGCTGTCGCGGATCCTCGCCATAGGCCACGTCCCTCAGCGAGAGCCGCGCGCCGGCATCGCGCGGTCCGAGCGCATCGAACAGCGCCAGGGGCGAGCAGCCGGACATTCCGAGGGTGGAGAGCAGGAGGCAGCCGAACGAGAGTACGGCGACGAGGACCCGGATCATGCAACTCCCGAGGGCTGGCGTTCGATGCCACGTGATGGGGCAGACGGGGCGGATTCATGGCCGAGGCGCGGCGAAGCGCGGCCTGGTTTTCAATGCCGCATCAGGTCCGCAGAACGATGCAGGCGCCGCCGGCCTTGCGGATGCGGTTACAGAGCGTATCGCCCGCGGCCCGCGTCTCGGCCGGGATTCGGATGCGATAGAACGCCCGCGTCCCGCGGAAGCGTAGACGCGTCCCGATGATCATTGGGCGGACGTCGCCGATCACACCGGCGTAGAGGGAGCGTGTCCGCGAAAAACTCGCGAGCGCCAGGGACTTCGAAAAGTTGCCGGCAAGCTGGATACCCCAGGGTGCCGTCACCCCGCCCTCGACCGGCAGCGCGAAGCGGTCGCCGCGCGAGGGGATGCGCAACAGGGCCGTAACCTGGATGCAGGTCTGGGCCGGCTCGGCGACGGCGTCCTTCGTCACGCCTTTGGCCGCGTCCGGCGCCTGTGTGGTCTCCGACGGTTTCGCGTCCGACTTCTTCGCCGGTTCGCCCTCCTCCGGCGCTATCTCGATCTGCACCCCCGGACGCCAATCCTCGGCGGGGCGGCCAGTCAGGGCGATGACGTAGGCGCGGGTTTCCGACGGCAGGCCGCCGGTGCCGGCGAGCCACTTCGACACACGGCCCGGGCCGCCATTGTAAGCGGCTGCGGCGAGGCCGAGATTGCCGAATTGGGTACGCAGGTCCGCGAGTAGATGCGCCGCATGCGGGATCGCCTGCTCCGGGTCGAACGGATCGAGCAGCCCGCGCTCCCTGGCGGTACCCGGCATGAACTGCGCGACGCCCTGCGCCCCGACCGGGCTGACGGCGGTCACGCGGAACGCACTTTCGCGAAAGATCAGCCGCGTCAGGAATGGCACGGGGATCGCCCGCGCTTTTGCGGAATCCTCGATCAGCCGGCAGAGGGCCTGTGTCACGGTTTCGCCGTCGCCGCCGGCCCCGCCCGCGGCGGCATCGGCGATCGGGGCAGCCCAGAGAAACGCGAGGAAGGTGGTGAGGATGAGCGAAAGGCGCGGCACGGCTGCCATCTAGACGTGCGCCGGCTCGGAAGGAAATCGGTACAGGGCCGCTCGTTCGTCGGCGCCGAGCATTCGCCCTCGGCCGATCGCGGCGCTATAACCCCACGCACCTTCTCTCGGCCGCCCGGCCGTGGCTGCCTCACGCGCGGTGCCGATGACCGACCCGCTTCTCTCCGTTCAGGATCTCTCGGTGGCCTTCCGCTCGTCGGAGGGCGAGACGCTGGCCGTCGACCGCGTGAGTTTTTCCATCGCGCCCGGCGACACGCTCGCGCTCGTCGGCGAGTCGGGCTCCGGCAAGTCGGTGACGGCCTTGTCCATCCTGCGGCTGCTCGACGGGGCGGCACATCACCCGGGCGGCCGGATCGTCTTCAAGGGCCGCGACCTGCTGCAGCTGCCCGAGCGCGATCTCCGAAAGGTCCGGGGCGCCGACATTACCATGGTGTTTCAGGAGCCGATGACCTCCCTGAACCCGCTGCATTCGATCCAGCGGCAGATCGGCGAGGTGCTTCAGCTCCATCGCGGTTTGACGGGCAAGAAGGCGCGCGCCCGCATCCTCGAACTGCTCGACCTCGTCGGCATCCGCGATGCCGAGCGCCGGCTCGGGGCCTATCCGCACGAACTATCGGGCGGCCAGCGCCAGCGTGTGATGATCGCCATGGCACTCGCCTGCGAACCGGACCTGCTCGTCGCCGACGAGCCGACGACGGCGCTCGACGTCACCGTGCAGGCGCAGATTCTGACGCTCCTCGCCGACCTGCAGAAGCGGCTCGGCATGGCGATGCTGTTCATCACCCACGATCTCGGCATCGTCCGGCGCATCGCGACCTCGGTCTGCGTGATGCTGCGCGGCCGCATCGTCGAGGCCGGCCCGGTCGCCGAGGTGTTCGACCGGCCGCAGCATGAATACACGCAGCGCCTGCTGGCTTCGGAGCCGACCGGCCGCGCCAACCCGGTCGGCAGCGGCGCCGAGATGCTGATCAATGCCGGACCGATCAAGGTCTGGTTCCCGATCAAGCAGGGCCTGCTCCGGCGCACCACCGATCACGTCAAGGCGGTGGATGGCGTCAGCCTGATCGTGCGCCAGGGCGAGACGGTCGGCGTCGTCGGCGAGTCCGGTTCGGGCAAGACCACGTTGGGCCTCGCCCTGTTGCGTCTGACCGCCTCCGAGGGACCGATCGTGTTTCTCGGCAAGCCGATCGACGAATTTTCTCCGCGCGCGATGCGGCCGCTCCGGCGCGACATGCAGGTGGTCTTCCAGGATCCCTACGGCTCGCTCTCGCCGCGCATGTCGATCACCGACATCGTCGCCGAGGGGCTGGTGGTGCAGGGGCAGGCGAAGTCGCGCACCGAGCGACGCGCCATCGTCGCCAAGGCGCTCACCGATGTCGGGCTTGATCCGGCAGCGATGGACCGCTACCCGCACGAATTCTCCGGCGGCCAGCGCCAGCGCATCGCCATCGCGCGCGCCATCGTTCTGAACCCGCGCTTCATCGTCCTCGACGAGCCGACCTCGGCGCTCGACCGCTCCGTGCAGGCGCAGATCGTGACGCTGCTCCGCGACCTGCAGCGCGAACGCCGCCTCGCCTACCTGTTCATCAGCCACGATCTCAAGGTCGTGCGTGCGCTCGCCAACTACGTGCTCGTGATGCAGAACGGCCGTGTGGTCGAAGAGGGTCCGACCGCCGACATCTTCGCCAACCCGAAGACCGAGTACACCCGCACCTTGTTCGCAGCCGCTTTCGACATGGAGGCGGAGGTGATCGACGATGCGACCCCGCCGGCACATGCCGACGCCGTTCCGGCCTGAGGGGATCGTCCGGCGGACATGCCCCGCGCCCTGCTCATCGTCCTCGATTCCGTCGGCATCGGCGGTGCACCCGACGCAGCCCGCTATGGCGATGCAGGCTCGGATACGGTCGGCCATATCGCCGAAGCCTGCGCCCTTGGGGACGGTGACCGCGGAGGCCTGCGCTCCGGCCCGCTCCATCTGCCGAACCTGACAGCGCTCGGTCTCGGCCTCGCCGCCGAAGGCGCAACGGGTCGTGTGCCGCCGGGACTGGCGCCGGTCGGCCGCAGCGAAGGGGCCTACGGCCATGCCGTCGAGACGGCGACGGGCAAGGACACGCCGTCCGGCCACTGGGAGATCGCCGGCTTGGCCGTGCTGGAGGATTGGGGCCACTTCCCGGAGACGCGACCCAGCTTTCCGGCAGAGCTGACCGATGCCCTGGTCGCGCAGGCCGGGTTGCCCGGCATCCTCGGCGATTGCCACGCCTCCGGCATCACCGTCATCGAAGCCCTCGGGGCCGAGCACGTCCGAACCGGCAAGCCGATCTGCTACACCTCTGCCGACAGCGTCTTCCAGGTCGCCGCTCACGAAGAGTCTTTCGGGCTGGACCGACTCTACGAGACCTGCCGGATCGCGCGAACGATCTGCGACGACTGGCGCGTCGGCCGGGTCATCGCACGGCCCTTCGTCGGCTCGGAGACGGAAGGCTTTCGGCGAACGAAGAACCGCAAGGATTTCTCGGTGTCGCCGCCGGAGGCGACGCTGCTCGACCGGCTCGTGGCCGCCGGCAGGGAGGTCGTCAGCATCGGCAAGATCGGCGACATCTTCGCCCATCGCAGCACCGGCCGCGAGGTGAAGACCGCAAGCAACGGAGCCGGCGTCGAAGCTGCGCTCGACACCCTCGCGAGGCTCGGCGACGGCGGGTTTGTTTTCGTCAACCTCGTCGATTTCGACACCGAGCACGGCCACCGCCGCGACGTGCCGGGCTACGCCGCCGAACTGGAAGCCTTCGACGCGCGCATTCCCGCGATCCGGGCGGCGCTGCGCGATGGCGATCTCTGCGTGATCACCGCCGACCACGGCAACGACCCGACGTGGCGCGGGACGGAGCACACGCGCGAGCAGGTACCGATCCTGGCGTTCGGTCCGGGCGTCGCGCCGGGGCCTATCGGGCGGCGCGAGACGTTTTCCGACATCGGGGCGACGGTGGCGCGGCACCTTGGGCTGAGTGACGCAGGGGCCGGCAAGAGTTGGTGGTAGCCGACTTGAGCCATGGCCGGTGGTGCGCACCCCTTGCCCCGCTTGCGGGGAGCGGGCCGCGACCACCTCGTCGTCGGCGCGGCGAGGCGGCAGCCGACGCTGCGGGGGCCTGGCCGGATACGCCCCGTTCGGAGTCGGCCCCTCACCCTCGGGTCGGCTTCGCCTCCGCTTGCCTCGCCCCCGGCAAGGGGGGCTCGGCCCTCTCCCCACAAGCGGGGCGAAGGGGAGGGCGAGCCCGCTCAGACCGCCCTGCGCGAAGCCGCCGCTCTTCCAGCACCACGCCCAAAACATCCGCCAGTTCGACCGCTTCGATCGGCCGCCGGATTTTTACAGCGCGGGTCGGTTCGCCCACACGCATCACCAGCACGATCGTTTCCAGGTCCGGGCAGCCTGGATCTGCGCAGGCGATGGCGTTCACCGTCAGCGCATCGTCGGGGCCGAGGGCGAGCGCCTCGACCAATTGCAGCTTGAGTGCTGCGACCGCCTCGGTCTGGGCGGCGCTGCGGGCGCGCCAAGATTTGAGGCTGATGAAGCCCATGCGCTCAGGCCGCCCGACGCCATTCCGGAAACGGGTCGGGTAGGCGGTGATAGGCGGCCGGGTCGAAGCGCGTGATGGTCTCCGAGCCGACGAGGCAGGCATCGAGGGCGGCGGTGATGGCGTCGCGGTCCATGCCGGTGCCGATGAAGACGAGCTCCTGCCGGCGATCGCCCCAGACCTCGCTCCAGTTCTTTTCGAGATGACCCGTCCAGGTCGCCTCGTCGGGCCAGCGCGCACGCGGCACGGCCGCCCACCAGAAGCCCATGGCTGAGACCCGCGCGATCGCCCCGGCCAGCGAAAATTCGCCGACCCAGTCGGGTCGTGTCGCCAGCCAGAAATGGCCTTTGGCGCGGATCAGGCCCGGCCAGGTGCGGTCGATGAACGCATTGAACTTTCCCGGGTCGAACGGCCGGCGTGCCCGATAGACGAAGCTGGACACGCCGTATTCCTCGGTCTCCGGCACGTGCTCGTGAGCGCCGTAGAGTTCCTTGAACCAGAGCGGATGCGCCTGCGCCTTCTCCTCGTCGAACAGGCCGGTATCGAGGATGGCGTTGAGCGGCGCCCGGCCGTGCGAGGTCTCGACCATGCGGGCGTCGGCGTTCAATCCGCGCACCACCGAACGTACGAGGGCGAGCTGATCGGCCGAGACGTCCTCGACCTTGTTGATGACGACGACGTCGGCGAATTCGATCTGCTCGACCAGCAGATCGACCAGCGTGCGGTTGTCCTCGTCGCCAGCCGTCTCGCCGCGGTCGCGCAGAAAGGCGTTGGAGCCGTAGTCGCGCAGCAGGTTCACGGCGTCCACCACGGTGACCATGGTGTCGAGACGCGCGACGTCGCTCAGCGCATGACCGTCGTCGTCGCGAAAGGAGAAGGTGCTCGCCACCGGCAGCGGCTCCGCGATGCCGGTACCCTCGATCAGGAGGTAGTCGTAGCGGCCTTCCTCCGCGAGTCGGCGCACCTCGGCCAAGAGATCGTCGCGCAAGGTGCAGCAGATGCAGCCGTTGGTCAGCTCAACCAGTCTCTCGTCCGTGCGCGAAAGATTGGCGCCCCCATCTCGCACGAGGTCGGCGTCGATGTTCACCTCGCTCATGTCATTGACGATCACGGCGACGCGACGGCCTTCACGGTTGCTCAGGACATGGTTCAGCAATGTCGTCTTGCCGGCCCCTAGGAAGCCGGAGAGCACGGTGACGGGGAGGCGGGCGCCGATCGATGTCATACGAATCTCATCGCGTTATGTAACAGTATAACATTTCTTTCGACCACATCTGTCAACCGCGGTTTTCGAGAAATCGTCGACTCGTCGACACGGATGCCCGATAGCAACGTATCGGCAATGATCGCGTGCAACCTCGCCAGCCGATGCGGCTTTTTCGAACAGGCTGCCGGTGAGCTTGGAGGAGACGGTTCGTGCGACCCTGGCGTGAGCGGCCGGACGATAGGCGCAGCTACCACCACGGCAACCTCAAGGAGGCGCTGATCGAAGCGGCACGCCGCTTCATCGCGGAGCGCGGCGTCGGCGGCTTCACGCTGGTCGATGCGGCCCGTCTCGTCGGCGTCACGCCTGCCGCGCTTTATCGCCATTTCCGGGGACGCGAGGCGTTGCTGGAAGAAGTCGCCGGTCGCGGCTTCAAGGATCTCGCCGAACGTCTCGCCCGAGCCCTCGGAGGCCGCGGCACCCCGCTGGAGCGCTTCACCCGCATGGGTGAAGCTTACCTCGCCTTCGCCGAGGAAGAGCCGGGCTACTACGCGGCGATCTTCGACGTGCGCATGCCGGGCGCGGATCCGAGCCCGGACCGCCTCAACCCGTTCGACCTGCTGGTCGAGGCCCTAAGATCGACCTTCCCCGATGGCTTCGGCGGCGTCGATCCGCGCTTCGTAGCCATGGAAGTGTGGGCGCTGTCGCACGGGATCGCCACGCTCGCCGCCTCCGGTCACCTGCCGAAGACCGGGCCGGACAAGTACGAGTTGTTGCGGGCCGGCGTGCTCGCCCTGGTTCATGGCGCTGGCGTGCCGACGAGGAGCTCCGACCCCGCCACCGATTCGGCCCCTTGAAACGACGGGTTCGGCTCCGCATGTGAATGTCGTTCACATACCACCCCGGAGCCATCACCCGTGAGCACGTCTTCTGCCTCCTCTCCCTGGGCCGGCGGTCGCGCCTGCCGAAGCGGTCCCTTTCCCCGCCGCTCACTCGAGATCGGCGCCATCGTCGTCGGTTTCATCTACTGGTGGCCGCTGGCGGTCGCCTATGTCGCGTGGAAGATCGCGGGTTACCCTGCGCTCAGCCAGATGCGTGAATATGCCCAGAACGGGTCATGGAGCTTCGGGTCGTCCAGCGGCGGGTCGCGGTTCGCCAAGGCCTACGAGGCCGCAAAGGATCGCGGTCTTCACCGTTCGGGCACCGGCAACTTCGCTTTCGACGAGTACCGCAAGGCCGAACTGGACCGCCTCGAAGCCCGCCGTCGCGCGCTTCAGGAAGAAAGCCGCGCCTTCACCGAGTTCGTCGACGAGCTGAAGCGCGCCAAGGACCGCGAGCAGTTCGACGCCTACATGGCCAAGAAGCGCTCCGAGGGCGGTGGCCCGACCATCGACGCCTGATCCAGGCCTCGACGGTCTGCAATCCGAAAGGGCTCTCCGCATCCGGCGGGGAGCCCTTTTCGCATCTGCGAGATTCCTCGCAAATCCATGCTGCCATGCGGTTGTCGGTTGGCTTGGCTGCCATAAGTCCGGTGGCGGAACCGATCGCGGGGGCATGCCTTCTGCCTGAAGGCGTTACGGCCCGACCCGGCGACTTTCGAGACACAAGGATCACGGCCTGATGCGGCGCAGCCATGCGATGGCCTACGGTAGCGAATTGACCGGGAACGGCGGTGCCCGCTTCGCCCTCTGGGCCCCCTCGGCAAAGGATGTGGCACTCGTCCTCGACGGCACCGACCACCCGATCCCGGATGTCGGCGAGGGCTGGCGCAGGGCGGAGGTGCCGGGCGTCCAAGCCGGCGCGCGCTACGGCTTCCGCATCGACGGCGACCTCGTGGTCCCCGATCCGGCATCCCGCTTCCAGCCGGACGACGTCTCGGGACTCAGCGAGCTGATCGATCCGGCCGCCTATGTCTGGGCCGATGGCGCCTGGACCGGCCGGACTTGGGAAGAGGCGGTGATCTACGAGCTGCATGTCGGCACGGCGACGCCGGAGGGCACTTACGCCGCGCTGGAGGCAAAACTCGACGACCTCGTCGATCTCGGCATCACCGCCATCGAGCTGCTGCCGCTGGCCGACTTCAAGGGTACCCGGAACTGGGGTTACGACGGCGTGCTGCCCTACGCCCCGGATGCCGTCTATGGCCGTCCCGACGAACTCAAGCACCTGATCGACACGGCCCACGGCAAAGGGCTGATGGTCATGCTCGATTGCGTCTACAATCACTTCGGCCCGGCTGGGAACTATCTTCACGCCTACGCCAAGAGCTTCTTCACCGAGCGCCACCAGACCCCGTGGGGGGCCGGCATCAATTTCGACGGTAAGGAAAGCGGCCGCACGGTCCGGGACTACTTCATCGAGAACGCGCTCTACTGGCTGGACGAATACCATTTCGACGGTATCCGCTTCGACGCGGTCCACGCCATCCTCGACGATTCCGAAAGACACTTCATCGGTGAGCTGGCCGAGACCATCCGCGCAAGGCTGCCCGGTCGCCATATCCATCTCGTTCTGGAGAACGAAGCGAACCAGGCCCGCTGGCTGGAACGCGATGCCGACGCCAGGCCCGTCCAGCACAGCGCGCAATGGGCGGACGATCTGCACCATTGCTGGCACGTACTGCTGACGGGCGAGGATTCCGGCTACTACGAGAGCTTCGCGGACAAGCCGGTGCAGCACCTCGCGCGCTGCCTCGCCGAGGGTTTTGCGTATCAGGGCGAGCCGTTCAAGACGCTGGACGACCATCCCCGTGGGGAGCCATCCGCGCATTTGCCGCCCTCGGCCTTCGTGACCTTCCTCCAGAACCACGATCAGGTCGGTAACCGGGCGCTCGGCGAGCGCTTGTGCCAGCTGGCCGATCCGGAGAAGCTGGCGCTCGCCCGCGCCGGGCTGCTGCTGGCGCCGCAAATCCCGATGCTCTGGATGGGCGAAGAGTGGTCGGCCACCACGCCGTTCCTGTTCTTCGTCGACTTCGCGCCGGACGAGGAGCTGAACAAGGCCGTCCGCGAGGGCCGCCGCCGCGAGTTCAAGAGCTTTGCCGCGTTTGCCGACGACACTTCGGTGATTCCCGATCCGACCGAGGGGACGACGTTTTCGCAGTCCAAGATCGATTGGGACGAGGCCGAAAAGGCTCCGCATCGCGGGGTCTGGGCAGACACCCGCAACCTCCTGCAGATCCGCCATCAGACCGTTGTGCCTCTCACCAAGACCGCGTTTCGCGGAGCTGACGCGAAAGTGCCGGCACCCGGCGTCGTCGACTGTACCTGGCGCTTCGAGGCCGGCACCCTGCGCTTCGTCGCCAATGTCGGCACCGATGAGTATTCGGCGTCGAGCGAGGGTGGTCAGGTGATCTGGTCGAGCGCCCTGTCGCGAGAGGCGCTGCAATTGCCGCCATGGACCGGCGTGTTCCTGGTCGGAGCCCCGGCATGAGCGACCAGCTGACCCGCCTCGCCGACCTCGTCGGCATCGCCAAGGGCTACACCGACGCTTTCGGCAACGCCGTCGAGACGTCCGACGAGACCCGCTGCGGCATGCTCGCGGCGCTCGGCTTCGCCGTCGCGACCGACGATGAGATCGCGAACAGCTTGCAAAGCGTCGAGGCGCTTCGCAACGGGCTGATCCCGCCGCTGCTGCCGGCGGAAGCGCGCCGTGTGCTGCGCGTGCCGGTTCTCACCGATGGCGCGGTCGGATCGATCAGCTGGCGGTTGCTCGATGAGCGCGGCCGTGCCGTCGAAGGCCGGGCCTCCCTGTCGGCCGCCGAAAGCGGCCCCGGCTTCGACTTGCCGCCACTGACGCCAGGCTATCACCACTTGACGGCGACGCTCGGCGAGCGCCGGGGGCAGGCCTGGATCATCGCCGCGCCGCAGCGTTGCTGGCGGCCTCGCGCCTACGCGGAGGAGGGCGCCCGCGATTGGGGCCTCGCCGCACAGCTCTATGGCCTGCGCTCGCCGCACAATCTCGGCATCGGCACTTTCGCTGACGCGGGCCGCGCCGCAGCGGATGCCGGCCTGCGCGGCGCGTCGTTTCTGGGCCTCAGCCCGGTCCACGCGCTCTTCCCGACCGACCGCGAGAAGATCTCGCCGTATTCGCCCTCGTCGCGGCTGTTTCTCGAAACGCTCTACATCGAGCCCGGCGCGATGCCGGGCTTCGTTGGCAGCCGCGCCGAGACCTTGCTCAACGAGATGCGTCCGCGCCTCGACGCCCTGCGCGACGCCACCCTGGTCGACCACGCCGGCATCTGGGCGGTGCTCTCGCCGGTGCTCGAAGCGCTGTGGCTGGAAGCGGCCGCACGCGACGGCACCGATGCCGGCTTCGCCGCCTTTCGCACCGAAGGCGGAGAGAATCTGGAATCCCATGCCGTCTTCGAGACCTTGTCCGAGCACTTCAAGGCCGAGGGTGCGCACTGGCTCGGCGAGTGGCCGGAGGCGTTCCAGCGCGCCGGCACGCCGGACGTCCGCGCCTTCGCCGAAGCAAATGCCGAGCGTGTGAGCTTTCACATCTGGCTGCAATACCTCGCCGATCTGCAACTTCGCCAAGCCTCGCAGGCTGCGCTCGATGCCGGCATGCGCATCGGCCTTTATCGCGATCTCGCGGTGGGCGCGGATCGTGGCGGCTCCGAGATCTGGTCGCATCCCGAGCGTTTCGCCAATGGCGTCTCCATTGGCGCACCGCCGGATCTGCTCGCCCCGAAGGGTCAGGATTGGGGTCTGCCGGCCTTCCACCCGCTCGAACTGGAGCGCGATGGCCTCAAGGCGTTTCGCGACCTCGTTCAGGCCAACATGCGCCATGCCGGCGCGATCCGGATCGATCACGCCTTCCAGCTGGCGCGGCTGTTTCTCATTCCCCTCGGCCAGTCCGCGCGAGCCGGGGCCTACGTGGCGATGCCGTTCGAGCCGATGCTCGCGGTGCTGCGCCTGGAGAGCCACCGTTCCAAATGCCTCGTCATCGCCGAGGATCTCGGCACGGCCCCGGAGGGTTTCTCCGATGCGCTGATGGCGGCTGGCATCCTGAGTTACCGCATCCTCGCCTTCGAGCGTCAGGACGGCGGTGCCTTCAAGCCGCCGGCGGCCTATCCGCACGACGCGCTGACGGCGATCACCACCCACGACCTGCCGACTTTTTTGGGCTGGTGGCGCGGCGTCGATACCGACACGCGGCAGTCGCTCGGCCTCTACGATTCCGAGCGGGCCGACGCCGAGCGGGCCGAGCGTGTCACCGAGCGGCGCCGCCTCGCCGAGGCTCTGCATTCCGAGCAGTTGCTCACGGGTGCGGAGCCGCCCGACGCCGCCCCCTTCGAGGCTGCCGCACGTTATCTCGCCCGCGCGCCCTCGATCCTCACCGCCGTCCAGTACGAGGACGTCGTCTCCGAACTCTCCCAGGCGAACGTGCCGGGTTCGACCGAGGGGCATCCCAACTGGCGGCGCAAGCTCGATCGCACGCTTGAGGCCATCGCCGCCCCCGGCGGTCCGCTCGCGAAGCTTGCCGCCTCGCTCGCCGACGAGGATCGCGGCCCGCGCTCGGGCGCCGCGCGTCTCAGCTCGCCGCCGCCGCGTGCCACCTACCGGCTACAGTTCCACGAGGGGTTCACCTTCGCGGATGCCCAGAAGATCGTGCCGTACTTAGCGAAGCTCGGCATCAGCCACGTCTACGCCTCGCCGCTGCAGATGGCGCGGCCGGGCTCGACCCACGGCTACGACATCGTCGACCATTCGCAGATCAACCCGGAGATCGGCGGCGAGGCCGGCTTCATCGCCTTCTCCGACGCGCTGCAGATGGAGGGTCTGAAGCTCCTCGTCGATATCGTGCCGAACCACATGGGCGTCGGCGGCGCCGACAATCCCTGGTGGCTCTCGGTGCTCGAATGGGGTGGTCTGTCGCCCTTCGCACATGCCTTCGACATCGACTGGGAACGCCTTGGTGCGAACCGCAAGCTCGTGATCCCGTTTCTCGGCGAGCGCTACGGCGATGCGCTGGAGCAGGGCCATCTCGAACTGAAGTTCGATGAAGCAGCCGGCGCCTTCAGCGTCTGGCACTACGAGCACCAGTTCCCGATCTGCCCGCTGCAATATCCGACGATCCTCAACCGAGCGCTCGCGGCGCTCGGCGAGATCGGCGACGACCCGTCCGCCGACGTGCTCGCCATCTCGGAGCGCCTGCGCGGCATGAACGCGGAGACGAGCCTCGACCGCCGCCGTGCCCTGCCGGCCGAGGCCGAGGGCCTGAAGCAGGATCTCGCCGATGCCGTGCGGGCCTCGCCGCAGATCGCCGCCGCGATCTACCGGGCGCTGCAGCTCCTGAACGGCAACAAGGACTATCCCGACACGTTCGGGCCGCTGCATCGCCTACTGGAGAGCCAGTCTTACCGGTTGGCTCATTGGCGGATCGCATCGAGCGATATCAACTATCGCCGCTTCTTCGACGTGAATTCGCTCGCCGGCTTGCGCGTCGAGAAATCCGACATCTTCCAGAAATCGCATGCGCTGCTGTTTCGCCTCGTCGCCGAAGGCCGGATCGACGGCCTGCGCATCGACCACATCGACGGGCTCGCCGACCCGCTCGGCTATGCCCGCGCGCTGCAGGCCGCCGTCGGCCCCGGCTTCTATGTCGTCGTTGAGAAGATCCTAGAGCCGGGCGAGAAGCTGCGTCCCTGGCCCGTCGCCGGCACCACCGGCTACGACGTTCTGAACCAGCTCGACGGCCTGCACGTCGACCAAGCCTTCAAGCCGCGGATCAAGCGCTTCTACGAGTGGGCGACCGGCGTCGACGAACCCTACAAGTTCCAGCTTCGGGCGGCCAAGGCCGAGATCCTGGAGATCAGCTTCGCGAGCGAGCTCGAAGTACTCGCCGCGGACCTGAAGGAGATCGCCGACGCCGACCGGAGCACCCGCGACTTCTCGATGAACGCCATCCGGCGCGCGCTGATCGAGATCATCGCCCGCTTCCCGACCTATCGCAGTTACCTGCCGGGCGATCTCGACGAGAGCGACGTCGAGGCCGAGGATGTGAGCCTGATCGAGACGACGGTGCGCAAGGCCAAGCGCTGGAGCGCCCTGCCGGACCGTTCGGTCCACGATTTCGCGGCCGACGCGCTGATCGGGCGGATCGAAACGACGGGGACGGCGCGGCCCGATCCGCGGGTGATCCTCCGCTTCCGCCGCCGCTTCCAGCAGCTCACCGGCCCGGTCATGGCCAAGAGTCTGGAGGACACGCTGTTCTACCGCTTCAGCGAGCTTCTGGCCCTGAACGAAGTCGGCGGCGATCCTGGCGAGTATGGCATCGACGTGCCCCACTTCCACGCGCTCCAGGCCGCCCGCGCCCGCGACTGGCCGAACGCGATGATCACCACGGCGACGCACGACACCAAGCGCGGCGAGGATGCCCGCTCGCGTCAGCTCGCTCTGTCGGAACTGCCTGAGGAATGGGCGCGCGCCTGGGATGCCTGGCGCCGCGCCGCCGCGCCGCATCTCACGACCATCGAGGACGAGCCGGCGCCAGACCGCAACGACCAGTGGATGTTCCTGCAGGCCATCCTTGGGGCGTGGCCGCTCGAATTGCTGGAGACCGACGACGCGGACGCCATCGAAGACTTCCGCAAGCGCCTCGACGCCTATTCCGAAAAGGCCCTGCGCGAGGGCAAGCGCCGGTCGAGCTGGGTGAATGTCGACGAGGCCTACGAGGGCGCCGTGCATGTGCTCTTTGCCAAACTGATCGCGCCGGGCTCGGAGTTCCTGGTGCGGGTACGGCCCTTCGCCAAGCGCCTCGCTCATCTCGGCATGATCGCCGGGCTGGGGCGCACGGTGCTCAAGGCTACTCTGCCGGGCATTCCGGACGTCTACCAGGGCACCGAGTTCTGGGACTTCTCGTTCGTCGATCCCGACAACCGCCGGCCGGTGGATTACGGCCAGCGGGAGCGGGCGCTGTCAGAGGAGGCTTCCGCCGGCCAGCTGCTTGCCCACTGGCCGGATGGCCGTGTGAAGCAGGCGACGCTGGCGCGCCTGCTGGCCGACCGGGCCGCGCGGCCGGCCTTCTATGCCGATGCCGGATATCAGGCCGTCACGGCAACCGGCGAGCGAGCCGACCATGTCGTGGCGTATCTCCGTTCCGAGAACGGGGGCGGGGAGGGCGACCTGCTCGTCGCCGTGCCGCGCCTCGTCGGGCGCTTTATCGACGCCGGCGCATGGTCGGCCGAGCCGTTCCGGACCACCACGCTTCCGGTACCGGATGGCAGCCGCTGGGCCGACATCGTCAGCGGCGCCAGCCGATCCGCCGAGAACGGACAGCTCGACCTCGGCGCGCTGTTCGACGCGCTGCCCTATGCCGTGCTCAGGCGAACCGCCTGAGCCTCACCGACTTACCCCCATGTGACGACGACGCGCGGAAGACGCGTGCCGAGGGAGGCCGACCATGAACGCACCGACCACGCCTAAGAGCGCCGCAGTGCGCACCGACGCCGGAACGGTGGGATTGCCGGCGTCACTGGCTCCGCGGGCCGAAGGGCCGCGGATCTACAACCTCTTCCCGCTCCTCGTCGGCACGGTCTCCGATTGGACGGCCGAGCTTCCGCGCGTTGCCGGCCTCGGCTTCGACTGGATCTACCTCAATCCGTTCCACCAGACCGGTGGCTCGCGCAGCCTCTACGCCGTCCAGGATCCGGATCGACTCGACGAGCGCTTTCGCGATGGCGACGGCACAACGGACGACGAGCAGATCGCTCGCTTCTGCCGGGCGGCCGAGGCGCAGGGCGTCGCGGTGATGACCGACCTCGTCGTGAACCACACCGCCGACAACGCCCGCCTGCTGCAGGAACGACCCGAGCTTTTCCTGCGTGATGGCGAGGGTAAGCCGGTCAGCCCCGGCGCGGTCGATCCGGACGATCCGTCCAAGAAGACCGTCTGGGGCGACCTGATCGAGCTCGACTATCATACGGAGCACGCCCGGCACGAACTGACGCGGATCTTCGACGCCTACGTCGCGCGGCTCCAGGGCCTCGGCGTGCGCGGCTTCCGCTGCGATGCCGCCTACAAGGTACCGGCCGAGGTCTGGCGTGAATTGATCGCGTCGGCCAAGCAGCGCGAGCCAGAGACGCTGTTCGCGGCCGAGACGCTCGGTTGCACCTTCGAGGAGGCGCAGGCGACGGCCGGCGCCGGCTTCGATTACCTGTTCAACTCCTTCGCCTGGTGGGACCTCAAGGCGCCCTGGGCGCTCGAACAGTACGATCGCCTGCGCGTCATCGCGCCCTCCATTGCCTTCCCGGAGAACCACGACATGCCGCGGCTCGCCGCCAATACGGCCGGCGGGCCGGAGGCGATCGCGGCGCATCTCAAGGCCCGCTATGCGCTCGCGGCCTTCTTCTCGGCCGGAGTTCTGATGCCGATCGGCTATGAATGGGGCTATCGCCGTGCCCTTCACGTCGTCGACACGACTCCCGGCGCGCGCGAGGACGACACCGGCATCGACATCTCGGCCTACGTCACCGCGATCAACGCGCTGAAGGCCGAACTGCCCTCCGCCAATGTCGAGGGAGCGCAGGCACGGCTGTCGTCGCCGGACGCGCCCTACGTCGCGCTGTTCCGCACCGATACCGGCCATTCGGCTTCGGCAAACCACGGCACGCTGGTGCTCTACAACCCGACGAAGGCCCCCGTGCCGGTCGATGCCGGACGCCTGATCGCACGGACGGGGGGCCGGCTCGGCGCCTTCGTCGACCGCACCCCCGATGCCGATCTGATTGCCTTCCATCCCGGCGCCGGGATCGATCTGCTGCCGGGCGAACTGCGCATCCTCGCCGCCGACGCCCCCATCGAAAAGTCGGCGCCTAAGCCGACGACGCCCGACGGGCAGGGTCGTGTGGTGATCGAGGCGGTCTCGCCCGAGATCGACGGCGGCCGCTCCGCGGTGAAGCGAGTCGTTGGCGAGTCGGTTCAGGTAGAGGCCGACATCTTCTCAGACGGTCATGAGATCATCGCCGCGGCGATCCTCTCGCGCATCGTCGGCGACGCCGAATGGCGGCGCGACCCGATGGTCTTCGTCGACAACGACCGCTGGGCCGGGCACTTCCCGCTGGAGCGAAACGCCCGTTACGAGTTCACCGTCGAGGCTTGGCGCGACGGTTTTTCGTCCTGGGCGCGCGACACGCTGAAGAAGCGCGATGCCGGCGTGGACGTGAAACTCGAGACGGTCGAGGGCGTCGAGCTGGTGCAGATCGCTGCCGACCTCGCGGTGGGGCGCGACAAGGAGCGGCTGGCGGCGCTCGTCTCCGCGCTCGCGGCGGAGCAGGAAGCCTCGCCTGCGGTCCTCGACAGGATCCTCGCGCCGGACTCGGCCGCCCTGGTCCGGCGCAACGCCGAGCGCGTGAATCTTTCGCGCTATTCGGTGTCGGTCCCCGTCATCGCCGATCGCCTCGCGGCCCGCTTCTCGGCTTGGTACGAGATCTTTCCCCGCTCGCAGTCCGGCGACGTCAACCGCCACGGCACGTTCCAGGACGTCGTTCGCCGGTTGCCCGAAATCCGAAAGCTCGGCTTCGACGTGCTGTACTTCACGCCGATCCACCCGATCGGGCGCACCAACCGCAAGGGCAAGAACAACACCCTGAAGGCCGAGCCCGGCGATGTCGGTTCGGTCTACGCGGTCGGCGCGGCCGAGGGCGGCCACGAGGCCGTGCATCCCGAACTCGGCACGCTCGACGACTTCCGCCAGCTCGTCGCCGCCTCACATGTCCACGGCATGGAGATCGCGCTGGACTTCGCGATCCAGTGCTCGCCCGACCATCCCTGGATCAAGCAGCATCCCGAGTGGTTCGAGTGGCGCCCGGACGGCACGCTGAAATTCGCCGAAAATCCCCCGAAGAAGTACGAGGATATCTCGAACGTCAGCTTCTACGGCGGAGCGCTGCCCTCGCTCTGGATCGAGCTTCGCGACATCGTGATGGGCTGGTGCGCACTCGGCGTCCGCATCTTCCGCGTCGACAACCCGCACACGAAGCCGATCCCGTTCTGGGAGTGGATGCTGCGCGAGGTAAACGGCCGCTATCCGGACGCGATCTTCCTGGCCGAGGCCTTCACCCGGCCCAAGATGATGAAAAAGCTCGCCAAGGCCGGCTATCAGCAGAGCTACACCTACTTCACTTGGCGCAACACGAAGCAGGAGCTCATCGACTATTCCGTCGAGCTCGCCGGCGAGATGGGCGAGTACTACCGCCCGAACTTCTTCGCCAACACGCCGGACATCAACCCGTACTACCTGCAGACCAGCGGCCGCCCCGGCTTTATAGTGCGGGCGACCCTCGCGGCTACGCTGTCCTCTGTCTACGGCATCTACAGCGGCTTCGAGCTCTGTGAGGCCGCGCCGTATCCCGGCAAGGAGGAGTACCTGAACTCCGAGAAGTACGAGCTGAAGGCCTGGGACGAGGACCGGCCCGGCAACATCCGCGAGCACATCGTCAAACTCAACCAGATCCGACGCGACAACCCGGCGCTGCAGGACTTCCGCAACGTCGTCTTCACCGGCGCCGACAACGCCAGCATCATCGCCTACGCCAAGATGACGCCGGACCGCGACAACTGCGTCTTCACCATGGTCAACCTCGACCCGAAGAACCGTCAGGAATGCGCCTACGAGATCCCGCTCTGGCTGTTCGGGCAACCGGACGACGGGGCGCTGGAGGTCGAGGATCTGCTGGAGGGCTATAAGTTCGAGTTGCGCGGCCGCGGCCATCGCATCGCGCTCGATCCGGCCGAGCGTTCCTGCGTGATCTGGCGTCTCAGAGTGCCCCGGCGGGTTGCGCAATAGGTGCGGGCGTGTAACCCGGTGCGTCGCGATACAGCATGGCTCTTGCGGGTCGCGCTAACGCCAAGATCAGCGGTCATAGCCGCGTTCGCCGCCTTCGTTTCCGGATCTCGACCCGGGCTGGAAGGTCGTCCGAGATGCTCCCGAACCGAGACTGAGGCAGCGACGCGATGATCGATCGCAGCGATCCCCAATGGTACCGCGATGCCATCATCTACCAGATCCACGTCAAGTCGTTCTTCGACTCGACGAATGATGGGATCGGTGATTTCGAGGGCCTGACGCAGAAGCTCGACTACGTGCGTGACCTCGGCGTCACCGCGATCTGGGTGATGCCGTTCTACCCCTCGCCGCTCCGCGACGACGGCTACGACATTGCCGATTACCGCGAGATCAACCCGTCCTATGGGACGATGGAGGATTTCCAGCGCTTCGTGGCGGCGGCGCACGAGCGCGGCCTGCGCGTCATCACCGAGCTCGTCATCAACCACACCTCGGACCAGCACCCCTGGTTCCAGGCGGCCCGCGAGGCGCCCGCCGGCAGCCCCGAGCGTGATTTCTACGTCTGGTCGGATACCGACACGCCGTATTCCGATACGCGCATCATCTTCCTCGACACCGAGACGTCGAACTGGACCTGGGATCCGGTCGCCAAGCAGTATTTCTGGCACCGCTTCTACAGCCACCAGCCCGATCTCAACTTCGACAACCCGAAGGTGCTGGACGCCGTCATCGAGACGATGCGCTACTGGCTCGACATGGGCGTCGACGGGCTGCGGCTCGACGCGATCCCGTACCTGATCGAACGCGACGGCACGAACTGCGAGAACCTCGCCGAGACCCACACCGTCATCAAGAAGATCCGCGCGGCGCTCGACGAGAGCTATCCCGACCGGATGCTGCTGGCGGAAGCCAACCAGTGGCCGGAGGAGACGGCGCAGTATTTCGGCGACGGCGACGAATGCCACATGGCGTTCCACTTCCCGCTGATGCCGCGGATGTACATGGCGATCGCCCGCGAGGACCGGCACCCGATTACCGACATCATGCGCCAGACGCCGGAGATACCGGACGGCTGCCAGTGGGCGATCTTCCTGCGCAACCACGACGAGCTGACGCTCGAGATGGTCACCGCCGAAGAGCGTGATTACCTCTGGTCGTTCTATGCCGCCGAGCGCCGCGCCCGCATCAACCTCGGCATCCGCCGCCGCCTCGCGCCGCTCCTGGAGAACGACCGGCGCAAGATCGAGCTGATGAAGTCCCTCGTCCTGTCGATGCCCGGCACGCCGGTGCTCTACTACGGCGACGAGATCGGCATGGGCGACAACATCTATCTCGGCGACCGCGACGGCGTGCGCACACCGATGCAGTGGTCCCCGGACCGCAACGGCGGCTTCTCGCGCGCCAACCCGCAGAAGCTCTTCCTGCCGGCGATCCAGGACCCGATCTACGGCTTCGACGCGATCAACGTGGAGGCCCAGACGCAGGCCCAGACCAGCCTGCTGAACTGGACGCGGCGCATGATCGCGATCCGCAACAATTCGACCGCGCTCGGCCGCGGCACGATCCAGTTCCTCTACCCGTCGAACCGCAAGGTCCTCGCGTGGCTGCGCGAGTTCGAGGACGAGCGCATCCTGTGCGTGGCCAATCTCTCGCGGGCGCCGCAGGCGGTACAGCTCGACCTCTCGGACCTGCGCGGGGCGATCCCCGTCGAGCTCACCGGCGGCTCGGAATTTCCGGCGATCGGTGATCTGCCCTACCTGCTGACGCTGCCGGCCTACGGCTTCTACTGGTTCTCGCTGAGCTACGCCGATACCGGACAAGTCGGCCCGCAGCCGCTGACGCCGGAGCTGTTCACGCTGGTCCTCACCGGCGGCGTCGAGAGCCTGATGGCCGGCCGCGAGCGCACGGCGTTCGAGCGCACCGTGATCCCGCCCTTCCTGGCCACGCGCCGCTGGTTCGGCGCGAAGGGCTCGCGCATCAAGAGCGTGCAGGTCACCGATTGCGCCACCCTCGAAGCCGGCGGCGAGGCGCGCTTCCTGCTGCCGCGTCTCAAGGTCCAGCTCTCGAACGGCGACACGCACGACTACTTCGTGCCCGTCGGCGTCGACGAGGGCCGCGAGGACGAGACGCTGCTCGAGCACGCCGTGGCGCGCGTCCGGCGTGGACCACGCACTGGCCTGCTCTACGGCGCGGTCGCCTCGTCGGACTTCCCGATCTGCCTCGTCGAGGGCATGCGCGCGGGCCGCGAGATCGCGACAGAACGCGGTAAGCTCGTCTTCGCGACGACCGAGGCCTACGATCACGCGGTCACCTTCGAGGCTGGCGACGTCCGCCGCCTCTCGGCCGAGCAGAGCAACACCTCGATCGCCCTCGGATCGAAGGCGATGCTGAAGATCCTGCGTCGCCTGCAGACCGGCACGCATCCGGAGGTCGAAGTCGGACGCTTCCTCACCGAGCAGGCGCATTTCCCGAACACGCCGCAACTCCTCGGTACCCTAGAGCACGTCGAGGCGGACGGAACGCGTACGGCGCTCGCCGTGCTCCAGGGCTTCGTGCGCAACCAGGGCGATGCCTGGACGCTGATGCTGGAAGGCCTGCGCCGGGACTTCGACATCCTGGTGCTCGTCCCCGAGAGCGAAGCGCCGAGCCCACAGGAGGCCTTCAAGGACCACATGCGCTGGGCGGACCTGCTCGGGCGCCGTACGGCGGAGCTGCACAAGGCCTTCGCGATCGAGACCGACGACCCGGCCTTCGCGGCCGAGGCTTTCGACGAGGACGATCTCGCCACGCTGGTGGCCGATGCACGGGCGCAGGCCAAGCGCGCCTTCACCGGCCTCGATGCCGTCGCGGCCTGGGCTCCCGGTTCGGCGAGCCAGGTATTGGCGGGACGTCGCGCCGAGGTCGAGGCACTGATCGACGCGTTGTCCGAACGCCCGGCGATCGGGGCCTACAAGACCCGGATCCACGGCGATTTCCACCTCGGTCAGGTTCTGGCCTCCGAGGACGACCTCGTCTTCATCGATTTCGAGGGCGAGCCGTCGCGTCCCGTGGACGTGCGCCGGGCGAAATCGACGCCGCTGCGCGACGTCGCCGGGATGCTGCGGTCGTTCGCCTACGGTGCCGAGACGGTGGTGCGCGAGATCGCCGCCCGCTTCGGCGACAGCGAGGAACGCGCCCGCAATGCGGCCATCGCCTGGCGTGGCATGATCGATGCGGCGTTCCTCGAAGGCTACGCCAGCGCCGTCGCCGGTAGCCGCGCCGCTGTCGCGGACGGTTCGACCTTCGACCAGCTGCTGCGCTTGAGCCTGATCGCCAAGGCGCTCTACGAAGTCGACTACGAGATCAACAACCGTCCGGACTGGATCGAAATCCCGGCACGCGGGGTTCTCAACATTCTGGACGAAGCCAAGCGAAGCTAAGGGAAGAGTTCACTGAATGACGGATGCGGACGAGAAGCTCGCGACGAAGGTTGCCACCCCGGTGAGCAGCACCGCGGCCGCGGATGGAGCGTCCCGTGACCTCGGCTCCCGGACCGGTTCGACGCAGTCGGTGTCGGTGACGCCGAAGGTGTCCGCACCGTCGCGCGCATCGACCCTGCATCCCGATGCCATCGCCGCCATGATGGGCGCCGATCACGGCGATCCCTTCGCTGTTCTCGGCCCGCATCAGGTGAGCGAGGGTCGTTGGGAGGTCCGCGCGATCTTGCCGGAAGCCAAGGGCGCGACCCTCCTCCTCGGCGGTCAGCGCTTACCGTTCGAGAAGGCGCATCCCGACGGCTTCTTCGTCGCGACGGTGGAGAGCCAAGGGCGTCCACTCTACGAGATCGCAGTCGAGCAGTGGGACGGCAGCGAGCGCCGCCGATTCGACCCCTACGGCTTCGGCACCACGCTCGAACTGCCCGAGATCGAAGCCCTTCGCGAGATCGGCAGCAACGCGACCTATCGGGTGCTCGGGGCGCATGAGCGCAAGCAGGACGGCATCGACGGCTTCCGCTTCGCCGTCTGGGCGCCGAACGCGCGCAAGGTCAGCGTCGTCGGCGACTTCAACGAATGGGACGGCCGTCGCCATCCGATGCGGCTCTGGCAGAGCGGCGGCGTCTGGGAGCTGTTCGTTCCCGGCCTGAAGTCCGGCCAGACCTACAAGTACGAGATCCGCGGCCCCGACGGCGCGCTGCTGCCGCTCAAGGCCGACCCGGTCGCCTTCCGCGCCCAGCACCCGCCAGAGACCGCTTCGGTTCTCCAGGGTGGGCATGCGCCGGTCTGGCACGACAAGGCCTGGATGGCTTCGCGCGACGAGCGCGACCCGCGCCATGTCGCCATGTCGATCTACGAGGTCCACATGGGCTCGTGGATGAGGGTGCCCGAGGAGGGTAACCGCTACCTGACCTACAAGGAGCTCGGCGAGCGCCTGATCCCGTACGTGAAGGAGCTCGGCTTCACGCATATCGAGATGCTGCCGATCACCGAATTCCCGTTCGATGGCTCATGGGGCTATCAGGCGGTCTCGCTGTTCGCGCCATCGAGCCGCTTCGGGACGCCGGACGAGTTCGTGGCCTTCGTGAACACCGCGCACGAGGCCGGCATCGGCGTCCTGCTCGATTGGGTGCCCGGCCACTTCCCGCTCGACGCCCACGCCCACGGCATGTTCGACGGCACGCATCTTTACGAGCATGCCGACCCGCGCCAGGGCTTCCATCAGGACTGGGGCACGTACATCTACAATTTCGGCCGTTCGGAGGTCTCGTCCTTCCTCGCCGCCAACGGCCGATTCTGGCTGGAGCACTACCATCTCGACGGCCTGCGCGTGGATGCCGTCGCTTCGATGCTCTACCTCGATTACTCGCGCCGCGCCGGTGAGTGGATCCCGAACCAGTACGGCGGCAACGAGAATCTCGACGCCATCAACTTCCTGCGCAAGACCAACGAGGCCACCTACAGCCACGCCCCGGGCACCATCACGGTCGCAGAGGAGTCGACCTCTTGGCCGGGGGTCTCGCACCCGACCTATACGGGCGGCCTTGGCTTCGGCTTCAAGTGGAACATGGGCTGGATGCACGATACGCTGAAATACATCAGTCAGGATCCGATCCATCGCCGCTACCACCACCACAACCTGACCTTCGGACTGCTCTACGCCTTCTCCGAGAACTTCGTGCTGCCGCTGTCCCACGACGAGGTCGTGCACGGGAAAGGCTCGCTGCTTGGAAAGATGCCCGGCGACCGCTGGCAGAAGTTCGCCAACCTGCGTGCCTATTTCGGCTTCATGTGGGGCCATCCCGGCAAGAAACTGCTCTTCATGGGCGGCGAGTTCGCGCAGGAGCGCGAGTGGAACCACAACCACTCCCTCGACTGGCACCTGCTGGAAGACGGCCTGCACGGCGGCGTGAAGGACCTGATCCACGATCTCAACCACGTCTACCGGGCGACGCCGGCTTTGTATCAGCGCGACTTCGAGCCGGCCGGCTTCCAGTGGCTGGTGGCGGACGACCAGGACAACAGCGTCATCGCCTGGGCCCGGAAGGGCGAGACCGAGAGCGAGATCGCCATCGTCGTCTCCAACTTCACGCCGGTGCCGCGCGAAGGCTACCGCGTCGGCGTGCCGGCCGGCGGCTTCTATCGCGAGGCGATCAACACCGATTCCGACCGCTACGGCGGCTCGAACGTCGGCAACATGGGTGGCCTCCAAGCCGAGGCCGTGCCGAGCCATGGGCAGCAACACTCGCTCAGCCTGAGGCTGCCCCCGCTTGGCACGCTTATTTTGGCGCGAGAAAGCTGACGTTTTTCCTAGTTGCTTTCACTACAGCTCTTGCGAGCGAGAAATGTTGAGGAAGTCACGTGTAAATACTATAGCGGCTTCGATAAGCTAAAAATTTATCGAAGCCGCTCTAAAAACTTGAAGACTTTTAAACGCCAGCCGTTGCGATGCTTACATCGATCGACATTGCCTCATCTCCAGCATTTCCATTCACTTTGATCGAGATGCCTGACCATTTTCCATTTGGCATGTTGAGCGGCGGCTTTGTACGTTGGCCAATCTGCCCATTATTGTTGTAGAGATCGTCTGCGTCGCCCCGGTTTCCGTTGCCGAAGGTCAGCGCTAATTCGCGCAAACCGTCCGCCTGCAAAAGCTCTATTGCGAGACGGTCTTCGCGATTGACGTCGTCGATGCCTTCGTCCACGACATAAATTGCAATTCCTTGATCGGGAAGAAATTTATCCTGACCCTTCTTTCGTCTGTATTCTACAAGTATATACTGACCGTCCGACATCGTTTCATGGTTCGTTATAACAACAGAAGAACCTCCTTCGGCAGCTGGTTTTAAAACTAGATTTTTCTTTGATTTGTTGATGACGTCTGGCTTAGTCCAGCCGTGGAACATCCGAAGCATTCCGTTTGGAAAGGTCGGCGTCAGGCCGTTCTGCCCCCATGATCCCGAAGCCATTAGGCAGAAGTCGCCGAGGCCATTTGAGCGCGTGCTTTCGGACTTCCCCGTGTCGTAGTAATCAGCCCACCGAGCGGCAAGGTGGCCCCACTCATGAGCGCATACACCCACGTGGCAATCTTCGGGCACAGTCAAATACTTAGATGCTTTGATGCCGCCGAAATCAATACCTTGCGGAATAATCCATTTATGGCTCCAGATATCGTTTCGGCTACCGCTTACCTCAGCACCCCGACCAGCATGAATGACGAACAAAGCTGTGATTTCGCCTTCCCCGAACGCATCGTACCCTGAGACATCAATGCCAGCGGCTTTAGCCGCAAGAACCGCGTCACGGGCCATACCTTGAGCATTTCGCGGAAACGTTCCATCCATGCCCGAACTGCTGTCGGCATAAAAGTTGATCGGCTCAGGCAGTCGAAACCAGCCGTGGACAGCTCCCACCACGTCGATCCCATGGTCGGCGTTGTTCCAACCACTGGCTTTTTGATAGAAATCACGCATGCTTCCTGTCGGGAAGACCTTTTCACTGAAAAGCATCTGGTCGAAGCTACCTGCGCTCCTGTCTGGATCGTGAGTCAGATCCGGAAAATCCACGAGCAGGACTAGCGTACGGATCTGTCCTTTCAATTTTGTCGTTGGCCTATCAATCCGCTCCGGCCCACTTCTTGCAGAACCAGGCAAAACAGAACCGTCGTCCAATCCTATATAGTTTGATCCTCGACGATTTGCCCGCCAAACTTGAAAATAAGCTTCGAATGTCATGGCGGCGGGAAGTCGACCGTCTTGCAGAAGCGCTAAATATCGAGCGTAAAGTTGAGCCATAAGACCCGGCGAGGGTGGCACTTGGCATTGTTCTCGCCGGCAGGCACAATTTGAGAATGGCTTCAGAGAGTATCGCATTGTCAGACTCCCTTGGGTTGCCGACAATTTGCGCGAACTAGAAAATTAATCAACAAAAAATTCCAGATTTTGCTTAATCATCAATTTCTGATTTTGTTAATGTAATAAATTTCTAAATAAGATCAGATGAGTTATTATGCATTACTCTGATACTAGTTTTAATAAGCCCACATAGTATATATTCTATAAATATGGATGTCGAAGATCGCAATATAAAAAAATACTATGCATATTCGCAGAACATCAGGCGGCTTGGCAGCGTCCCGGGGCACTATTGCCTAGCGCACGTGTGTAGAGCGCGCAGTAATCCAGCGCCGCGCCGTTCCAGCCGCGATCCCGCGACATGGCGGTCTGGCGCATGGCGTTCAACCGCTTCTTGCGACCGAAGGCGTCGATCGCCCGCCGCACGGCCTGCGTGAGTCCGTTTGCCGATGCCTCGGCGAAGCTGAAGCCCGTCACCTCGTCCTCGACGGTGTCGGCCAGCCCACCGGTGCGGTGAACGATCGGCAGCGAGCCGAAGCGCTGGGCGTAGAGCTGCGCCAATCCGCAGGGCTCGAAACGCGACGGCATCAGCAGAAAGTCGCTCCCGGCGAAGACCCGCCGGGCGTTCTCCTCGCTGAAGCCGATATGGACGCCGACCTGGCCGGGATTGCGCTCGGCGAGGCCGCGCAGGGCTTCTTCGAAATGGCCCTCGCCCTGGCCCATCACCACGAGCTGTCCGCCCTCGGACAGGATGGTACGGGCGGCGTCGAGGCTGAGGTCGATGCCCTTCTGGTGGACGAGGCGCGACACGATCGCGAAGAGCGGTCCACGCGAGACCGCAAGGCCGAAACCCTGCCGCACAGCTTCGGCATTGGCCGCCTTGCCCTTCCAGTCGCCGGCCTCGAAGCGGGCGGCGAGATGCGGATCGACCCGCGGATCCCAGCTTTCGTCGATGCCGTTGAGGATGCCGGCGAGCTGACCCTGCGCGGCCCGGGTGCGCAGCAGGCCATCCATGCCGCAGCCGGATTCCGGCGTCGTGATCTCGCGGGCGTAGGTCTCGCTGACGGTGGTCACCTGCGAGGCGTAGAAGAGGCCAGCCTTCAGGAACGAGAGCTGGCCGTAGAACTCGACGCCATCGACCCGGAAGGCATCCTCCGGCAGTCCGAGCCGATGCAGCGTCTCATGGGGGAAGAGACCCTGATAGGCGAGATTGTGGATGGTGAGGACGCTCGGCGTGCGTGCACCGCGCCAAGCGAGATAGGCCGGCGCCAGCGCGGTCTGCCAGTCGTTGAGATGCAGGAGATCGGCGGACCAGGCCGGATCGGCGCCGCGCGCCAGCTCGGCAGCGGCGAGGCTCAGCCGGCCGAAGCGCAGGTCGTTGTCGTCGAAATCCCCGGCGGCGTTGCCGTAGGGCGAGCCGTCGCGATCGTAGAGCTCGGCCGACAGCAGAATGTAGATGCCGAGTCCGTCCGCGGTCTCGACGAAGCCGAGATTGCAGGGCGGCACGTCGGCGAAGCCCGGCAGATGCGCGACGAGCGCGATGTCACCGCAGCTCTCCACGACCTGCCTGTAGCCGGGAATGAGCACGCGGACATCGTGATGCCGCCGCAAGGCACGGGGCAGGGCGCCCGCGACTTCACCGAGCCCACCGGTCTTCACGAAATCCGACATCTCCGGCGTCGCGAACAGCACGCGCGGCGCCAGCGAGGTACGGTAGGTCGGTCCCGGAACGAGCTCGTTTCCATCGGAAGCCGATGATCGGTCGAGATCGGGAAGTGCTAAGCCGGCTGCTTCGTGATCCAGCCCAGGCATCGGCATGCGAACGGTCCCGTGTTGCAACGGAATCGTTGCGTTGCACAATCCAGGCCATCTTCTAGGTTAACGAATCTCGTACGTCTCTCGCGCTGCAGCAATTTTTCGCGATCAGCTGCGATTTTGCGGCGCGAGGATAAGGCCTTCGCTCGGCGCGACGGCCAGTTCACCGGCTTCATGTGCACCCGAGCGACCCGACCGGCTCGACAGAAGCACGATCCAAACCGCGCCGCCGGGCAACGTCAGCCGCCGTTCCCGATCGCCGAAGTTGAGGACGACCCGCACCGTCGCCTCGCCCTCGTAACGCTCGTAGACGAACAGGTCTTCACTCAACTCCGCTGGAGAAGAGACCGTGCGGTAGCCGCCGATCGAAAGCGCGGCATGGTCCCTGCGGAGGTGCAGCAGGCGGCGGTGAAGCGTGAGGATCGAACCGGAATCGTCGCGCATCTCGTCGACGTTGCGTTTGGCCGCATCCAAGCTGAGCGGCAGCCAAGGCTCGGACACCGAGAAACCGGCATGGGGTGCGTCCTCCCATTGCATGGGCGTCCGCTCCGGATCGCGGCCGTGGCCCGGTTCGTTCAGTTCCCAGGGGTCCTGCACCCGGTCGGGTGGGATCGGCACGTTCGCGAGGCCGATCTCGTCGCCGTAATAGAGCGTCGGCGTGCCGCGAAGCGTCAGCAGCAGCATCGCGGCGATCCGGGCCTGAGCCTCCCCGACCCGGTCGGCGATGCGTCGCCGGTCGTGGTTGCCGAGTACCCAGTTCGGCCAGCCACCGTCGGGCAGGGCCGCCTCGTATTCCTCGACCAGAGCCGCCACCGACGGCGCCTCCCACGCCGTGCTGAGAAGCTGGAAGTTGAACGGCAGGTCGGCTCCTGTGAGATCCTCGCCGTAATAGGCGACGAGCCGCTCGATCGGCAGGTAGATCTCGCCGATCAGCACGCGCTCGCCCTGCTCGCGCAAGACCTTCCGCATCCCGGCAACGATGTCGAAAACCTCCGGCCGGTCGCAGGAATAGACTTGGCTAAAACGGTTGATCTCCGGCAGGTCGGGCACGAAGGCGGGATTGAGCGGATTGTCGCGAAACCCCTCGTCCTTGATCAGGTGCCAGATCACGTCGACCCGAAAGCCGTCGACACCGCGCTGAAGCCAGAAGCGCAGCACATCGTGCATCGCTGCCCGCACCGCCGGGTTGCGCCAGTTCAGGTCCGGCTGCTCGGGCAGGAAGGCGTGATAGTAGAATTGCCCGGTCGCCGCGTCGCGCGTCCAGGCCGGGCCGCCGAAATTCGAGAGCCAGTTGTTGGGCGGGCCCCCATCCGGAGCCGGATCGCGCCAGATGTACCAGTCCCGCTTCGGGTTCGACCGCGATGCGCGGCTCTCTGTGAACCAGGGGTGTTCGATCGACGAGTGGTTCGGCACGAAATCGAGGATCACCCGGAGCTTCCGCCGGTGTGCCTCCGCGATCAGTTCATCGAAATCCTCGAGGGTCCCGAACAGCGGGTCGACGTTGCAATAGTCGGAGACGTCGTAGCCGAAATCGGCCATCGGCGAGGTGTAGAACGGCGAGATCCAGATTGCGTCGACGCCGAGCCAGGCGAGGTAGTCGAGCCGCATGGTGATGCCGCGCAGATCGCCGACACCGTCCCCGTTGCTGTCCTGAAAGGAGCGCGGATAGATCTGGTATACGGTCCCGCTCTTCCACCAGACCGTGCCGGACATGCGGAGCTCCCTGCCGAATCCCGAGACTGCACGCGGTAGGCTTAGCCAGTGTCGGCGAGCGTGGCGAGCCGCCGAATCATTCGGGACGGGCCAGACCTTAACCGTGCGCGTTCCAAACGGCCCCCCTTGATCGAACCGTTCAGGCAGGCTTCAAGCACCCGCCTGCAAGGACTATTCGCCGGTGGCGGGTTGCGGTCTGTGTCGACTGAGACACAGATGGGCCGGCAAAAAGCTTGCAGCGCCGGATAGCACCATGCCGACGTCTCGACAGAACGACAGAGCTGGACACACCATGCCGGACCAGGATCTCGGAGCCGATCACCGTCGACAGAAGCGCGTGACGCCCGCGGAATCCGAGCGCGCTCCGGCCGCGACGAAGGGGGACTCGAAGGTGTTGAACGAGGCTCAGGCCGGTCACGAACCGATTGGCGGAGCGGACGCCTCCGCGTCGCTCTCCGCAAAGTTCGCGAAGGACTCCGCGGCGACGCGGGCGCTCGCCAAGGAGAAGCTGTTCAACGGCGATTCCGTCGTCGAGCTGCGCGAGGCGATCCGGGCAAAGCTTGTCTATGCGCTCGGTAAGACACCCGAGAGCGCCCGCGATCGCGACTGGTTCGCCGCGACCGCGCTGGCGCTGCGCGACCGTGTGATCGACGCCTGCCATGAGGGCACCGGCGGCAAGGTGCCGGAGAAGCGCGTCTACTACCTCTCCCTTGAGTTCCTGATCGGCCGGCTCTTGTCGGACGCGATGAACAACCTGCGCCTCGTCGAGACAACCAAGTTGGCGCTCAAGGATCTCGGGGTCCAACTCAGCGAGGTCGAGGAGGCCGAACCCGACGCGGCCTTGGGCAATGGCGGCCTCGGCCGTCTCGCCGCCTGCTTCATGGAGAGCATGGCGAGCCTGTCGATCCCCGCGATCGGCTACGGCATCCGCTACGATCACGGCATCTTCCGCCAGTCGATGGAAGACGGCTGGCAGCGCGAGGCACCGGAGACCTGGCTCGAAGAGGGCAACCCCTGGGAATTCCCGCGGCCAGAATCGACCTACCGGATCGGCTTCGGCGGCCATGTCACCATGTCGGCCAACGGCGACCAGATCCGGCGCCATTGGCACCCGGCCGAGACCGTCAACGCGGTCGCTTACGATATTCCGGTCGTCGGTTGGCGGGGCAAGCACGTCAACCAGCTCCGCCTTTGGAAGGCCGAGGCCGACGCGCCGGTCGAACTCGCCCGCTTCAACGGCGGCGACCATGTCGGCGCGGTGGCCGGGCGTGCGCGCGCCGAGTCGATCTCGCGGGTGCTCTATCCGAGCGACTCCTCGGCCGAGGGCCAGGAACTGCGGCTGCGGCAGGAGTATTTCTTCACCTCGGCCTCGCTGCAGGACCTCGTGCGGCGGCACCTGAACGAGCGCGGCGACCTGCGCTCGCTGCCGGACCACGCTGCGATCCAGCTCAACGACACCCACCCCGCCATCGCCGTACCGGAACTGATGCGCATCCTCATGGAGGAGCACGACTTCTCCTACGAGGATGCCTGGCACATCACGACGAACACGCTCGGCTACACCAACCACACCCTGCTGCCCGAGGCGCTGGAGACGTGGCCGGTCGATCTGATGGAACGGCTGCTGCCGCGCCACATGCAGATCATCTACCTGATCAACTGGACCCATCTCGAAGAGCAGGCGCGACAGGGCAAGAGCGATTCCGCCCACGTCGCCGCCGTCTCGCTCATCGACGAGTCGCACGGCAAGCGCGTGCGGATGGGACACCTTGCCTTCCACGGCTCGCGCCGCGTCAACGGGGTCTCGGCGCTGCATAGCGAGCTTCTGAAGACGACGGTCTTCAAGCCGATGCATGAGCTCGAGCCCGACAAGATCCTGAACAAGACCAATGGCATCACCTTCCGCCGCTGGCTGCACAACGCCAATCCCGAGCTGACGGCGCTCGCCGTCGAGACGGTCGGAGAGGAGGTCCTCGACGATCCCGAACTGCTCACCGGACTTGCCGACCACGCCGACGACCCGGATTTCCGCAAACGCTATGCGGCCGTGCGGCGTGTGCGGAAGCGTAAGCTCGCTCAGGTCATCGTCGAGCGTACCGGCATCTCGGTCGATCCGTCGGCCCTGTTCGACGTGCAGATCAAGCGGATTCACGAGTACAAGCGCCAGCTCTTGAACCTGATCGAGACGGTCGCGCTGTATCAGGCGATCAAGGAGGCCCCGCACAAGGATTGGACCCCACGGGTCAAGATCTTCGGGGGCAAGGCGGCGCCGAGCTACGTACAGGCCAAGCTGATCATCAAGCTGGCCAACGACATCGCCCGGACCATCAACGACGACGCGGACGTCGCCGGACGGCTCAAGCTCGTCTTTCTGCCGAACTACTCGGTGAGCCTCGCCGAGGCGATCATCCCGGCGGCCGACCTCTCGGAGCAGATCTCCACCGCCGGCATGGAAGCCTCGGGCACCGGCAACATGAAGCTGGCGCTCAACGGCGCGCTCACCGTCGGCACGCTTGACGGTGCCAATATCGAGATCCGCGATCACGTCGGTGCGGACAACATCTTCATCTTCGGTCTCGATGCCGTAGGCGTGCAGGCTCGCGTGGGCGAGTCCGCCTATGCGCAGCGGGCGATTGCAGCCTCGCCGCGTCTCGCCAAAGCACTCGACGCAATCGGCTCCGGTGTCTTCTCACCGGACGAGCGCGGCCGGTTCGGCTCGCTGGTCGACGGCGTGCGCTACCACGATCCCTACCTGATCAGCGTGGACTTCGACGATTACTGGCGCGTGCAGCGGGAGATCGACGCAGCCTGGAAACGCCCGGCGACGTGGTGGCGCGCGGCGATCCTGAACACCGCGCGCATGGCGTGGTTCTCGTCGGACCGCTCGATGCGCGAATACGCGGCCGAGATCTGGCGGGTGAAGGTCGACTGACGGCCAGGGACGTTCAAGCAAAAAGCCCGTCGCGATCCGTCGCGATGGGCTTTCTTATCAGAGCGTCGGGTCGAGCGGGATCGTGTAGCAGCGCGCGCCGACGCTCGCGGCAAGGACTTCGACGGCGCCGACCGTCGCGGCGCGGCCCGAAACGTGAACGGCATCGTTGGCGCGCAGCATCGGGATGTGGGCGGTGAGCGGGCCGGGCTTCACGTCCGGCGGGCGCTGCCGGTTACGGTCGGCGACGGTGACGATGCGGGCGACGCCGGTGGCCTTCAGCCAGTCGAGGGCCGGCTGCATGTAGAGATCGAGCGGGTCGCGCGCGCCGACGACGAGGGTCTGCTCGCGGGCCGGCTCGATGTAGCGGGCCGCCCGGGCAATCGCCCAGATGCCGGCGAAACCCGCCTCGTCCGCCACCAGCACCATGCGGCCCCCGCCGGGCCGATACTGGCCGCGGCCGACCGGACCCGTCACGCTGACCGGCTTGCCGAGTTCGAGCTCTCCGGCGAACGAGCCGCCGACCACGCCGGCTTCGCAGCCGATGTGGAAGACCAGCTCGTTCAGTTCGGCCGCACCGTCCACGCGCAGCGACGGCGTGAGCGTGACCGGATGCCAGCCGGTCATGGTCAGCACCACCTGATGGCCGGGCTGGTAGGGGAGGGGATTGGCGAGCGTCACCACCGCCTCGACGATTCCGGGGCAGAGTCGGCTGATCTCGGTGATGCTGCCGCTGCGCTTCACCGAATCCGCGGTGGGCTCCGGATCGCCTGGTGCCTGCAGCGGATTGGCGGCCGGCAACGTGAGACGCATCGGCTCGGGCCGGAACCCGCGCGGCTCGGCCCGGCGTCCGGCGGGAGCCGCACCCTGGCCGAGCATCGCGTTACCGTGCAGGCCTTGGATCGGAGTGATCATGCCGTCGGATACGGCTGCATCGACGGGCGTGTCTCCGGTCGAGACGCGTATCGGCTTGCCGTTGACGACGAGTGAGCAACGGGCGCTCATGGCCGTCTCCCGCTTCGATGGATGACGATGGATGCGTTTCGGACGCGTCAGGCGGCGCTGTGCAGCAGGCGGTCGACGAGCGTTGCCCAGCGGTCGCGAACGGCGCGCGCTTCGTCTCCCAACTTTTCGTCCGCCTCGTCGAAGCCGACGCAGGCGCGAAGGCTGGCATTCTCGGTGCGCTCGGCCTGGAGTACGGCCTTCAGCAGCATCATCTCGGTCCGCAGCCGCGCGATATCCGAGGGGGGGATATCGGTCTCGTCGATGCCCGCCGCGACCGTGGCTTGGCCTGCCGGCTCGACCTCGGCCGCGACCGGCCGCACGATCGGCGTCGCCTGCATGCGGATCGGCCGCGCGATGAGGCGCCGCACGACGTCAGAGCCGTGACCGTATCCCGTCCGCCGCGCCGCCTCGGCCATTGCACCGTCTCCGCAATACGCTCGTAGATCGCCGCGAAAGCGATCGACCTGTCTCCACAGGACTTTGCGGCGACATAGTTAAGGGAGCTTTAAACGGACTCCGCAGCCCCGGCTTCCCGGTCCCGGAACGGCGGACACCCGACAGTTCATCGGGCGTCGCCGCCAAGTTGATTTTCGCAGCTAGCAAGTTGTTGACGAGCCTGCCGTCAAGCTTCATTCTGTGATCACGAACTGCTTCGAGAGTTCGATCTCTCTTCGAAGCGTCGCGTCGATGTCTGCCTCGACGAAGGCTTTCTCGCGTTCCCGCGTTTTTTCGAACACCTCTGGCTTGGCGCATCGTCGTGCGCCGGGGAGCGCTCAATGTTGTACGGACGGCGGGTTCTCATCGTCGAAGACGAAGCACTGCTTGCGATCGAACTGACCGACATCGTCGAGAGAAGTCATGGCAGCGTGGTGGGTCCGTTCCGGACCAATCGCGAGGCCCTGCGCGTGCTCGACAGCGAAGCAGTCGATGCGGCAATCCTCGATCTGAACCTTGCCGATGGCGAGGCGACGCCTGTCGCGGAACGCTTGGTCGCCACCGGCGTGCCGATCCTGGTCTGCACGGCCGGAACGTTACCCCGGGCGATGCGGCTGCAATGGCCGGACATCCCGATCCATCGCAAGCCCGTCCGGGCAGACCGCCTCGTCGATGCGCTGCGCGACCTCTGCGAACAGGCCTGATCAGGCCGCTTCCGGCGCGGCTCCGACGAGTTGACGCGCCTGCAGGACCGTCATGGGTTCACCGAAGGCGGCGCCCTGCGCGTAGTCGCAGCCGACATCCTGCAGCCCCTGCGCGTCGGCCTCGGATTCCGCGCCCTCGGCAACGATGGCGAGGCCGAGTTCCTGGCCCATCTTGACGATGGAACGCAGGATCGCCGTGCGCCCGGAGCCCATCTGCCGGACGAAGGTGTTGTCGATCTTGATCGTATCGAAGGGGAAGCGCTGCAGGTAGGACAGCGCCGAGTATCCGGTCCCGAAATCGTCGAGCGACAGGCCCGCACCGAGATCGTGGATCCGCGCCAGCATCTGGGCGGCGTATTCCGGGTTCTCCATCACCAGGCTCTCGGTCAGTTCCAGCTTGAGCGAACCGGGCAACACGCCGGAGCGCGCCAACACCGTCTTCACGTCGTGCAGGAGGTCGTGCCGGAGAAGCTGACGGGACGAGATGTTGACGGTCGCGAAGATCGGCGGCTCGACTTCGAGCGATCGTTGCCACGCCGCCAGTTCCAGCGCCGTACGCTCGATGGCGAAATTGCCGAGGTTGACGACGAAGCCCGTCTCCTCGGCCACCGGCATGAAGGTCGAGGGCGGAATGCGGCCGAGTTTGGGATGATCCCAGCGCAGGATCGTCTCGAAGCCGGCGACCGTCCGATCCTCCAGCCGCACGATCGGCTGGAACAGGACCTTCATCTCGCCGCGTTCCAGCGACTTGCGCAGGTCGCTTTCCAGCATCAGCCGGTCCGAACGCTCGCTGCGCATGGCGGCGCGGAAGACGTCGGTGCGGTCGCCGCCGCCGCGCTTGGCCTGGATCATCGCCATCTCGGCGTTCTTAAATACGTCCTCGCGCTTGGGCGCCGCGTTCCCTTGTCCGCCCTCGTAGAGTGCGATGCCGACGGAGACGGTGAGAAACACCTCTCGGTCGGCATAGGTCACCGGCGTGGCGATGGCCCGGCGGATCATCTCCGCAAAGGAGAGGATACGGTCGGGATCACGCTCGGATTGGAGGATCACCGCGAACTCGTCGCCGGCGACCCGCGAGAGTGTATCCTGCGGCCGCAGCAGCCGCCCCAGGCGGCGGGAGAGCGTCAGCAAAATCGAGTCGCCGGCCGAGAGGCCGACGGCATCGTTGATCGCCTTGAAGCGATCGATGTCGAGAACGATCACCGCCGGTTTCAGGCGCTGGTCCTGTCCCGCGAGCGCCAGGGCCGCATCGAGCCGGTCGTAGAAGAGCTCACGGTTCGGCAGGCCGGTGAGGCTGTCGTGGACCGCATCGTGCAGAAGCCGCTCCTCGGCAGTCTTGCTCTCGGTCACGTCGGCGATGGTGCCGACGATGCGCACCACTTCGCCGTCGGTACCGATCACCGGCCGAGCTTTGAGGCGGTACCAATAATACGGCCCGGCGGAGGAGCGCAGGCGGAAATCATGCAGGATGCGTCCGCGCCGCTCTTCGATCACCGTATCGAGTGCCGCCGAGTAGCGCTCGACGTCGAAGGGGTGCAGCAGACCGAGCCAGTTCGCTGCAGGGCCTTCGAGCGCCCCGCGCTTCAGTCCGAGCTGACTCTCGATCTCCTGGCCCGCGAACACGCGGTCACCCGGCACATCCCAGTCGAAGACGACGTCACCGGCGCCGGTCAGCGCAAGCGCCCGGCGCTCGGTGTCGGAGACGAGGGCATGGCTCATGCCGCTGCCGGCGAAGGCGTGCTGCATCACCGTGAAGCCGATCAGCATTACGATGAGCACGAGGCCGCCGATCAGCGCCGGCTGGACCAGATCCGAACCGATCTGGCCGGTGACGGTGAAAGCCGCGGCGACCACCCAGAACAGCAGCAGAAGCCAGGTCGGGATCAGCAGGATGGCACGGTCGTAGCCGTTATGGACCGCGAGATAGAGGATCAGCAGCAGGCCGACGCCGGCCACTGCCGCGATCGAGATGCGCGCCACCCCCGCCGCCACCGGCGGGTCGAAGGCCGCGAGCCCGACGAGCCCGGCGAGAAAAGCCAGCCAGAAGAAGGCGACGTGGCTGTAGCGCACGTGCCAGCGCGACAGGTTAAGATAGGCGAACAGGAAGACGAGCAGCGTTGCCCCGAGCACAGCCTCGGCCGAGGCCCGGTAGACCCGCTCGACCACCTCGGTCGTCGGAAAGATACGCTGGAAGAATCCGAAATCGATGCAGGCATAGGCGAGCACCGCCCAGGCCAGGGCGGCGGCGGCCGGGAAGATGATCGCACCCTTCACGACGAAGATGATCGTCAGGAACAGCGCCAGCAGGCCGGCGATGCCGATGATGATGCCCTCGTAGAGGGTCAGGCCGCTGGTCTTCTTGCGATAGGCGTCCTGATCCCAAAGATAGACCTGCGGGATGTTCGGCCCCTTCAACTCGGCCACGTAGGTGATCGTGGTGCCGGGATCGAGGGTGATCAGGAACTGGTCGGCGTCGGTGCTCTCGTCGCGGTCGGGGCGGATGCCCTCGCTCGCCGTGATCGCTGCGATGCGGGAGCCACCGAGATCAGGCCAGACCACACCCGAGCCGACGAGCCGGAAATGCGGGGCCACCAGCAGCCGGTCGATCTGCTCGTCGGTGTCGTTGGTGAGCGCAAACACCATCCAGTCCGGCCGCGCGCCGGTCTCGCGGGCCTTCACCACGATGCGGCGCACGATCCCGTCCTTGCCCGGCGCCGTCGAGATCTGGATCAGGTCACCGTCCGAGCGATAGCGCTCGATCGTCGGCGTCAGGTCGATGGCCGGCGCGTCGAGTTTGACGCGTACGGCCTCGACCGCCTGCGCGGGCAGGCTGATTCCGAGGGCGCCCAGGAGCGCCGACAGTAATACGAGGACGAGGGGGATCTGGCGCAACGGGACGTTTTCTTGCGGGCCGTCTTCAGTGTCTCTCACGCCACTCCCGCTGTACCGTCGGAGCCAGAGAGAGAACTCCCTGTGGTCGGGGGTCTTGTGAGGTGCACTTTACGACCGTGGCACGGGATCGAGCGAGCCGGACAACTGGTATCGGCGTGGCATTCCCCGGGCAAGGCGGCGAGCCCCACGGCGCGGGAGTGCCCACCGCTCAAATGCCGCGACACCCGAAGACGGGTCGCGCGGATTTGCGGCCAAAACAAGCCGGGGGTGCCCTTTGGCAAAGTGCCTTGGCCCTTGCGTCCTCTCCCGCCGCAAGCGGCAAACCGCTAAAGCCGGTTGCATGAGCCCATCGCCCGCCAACCTTGTCCCCCTCCTCGCCGTGCTGCTCGCGGCGGTGACGAGCGCCGTGCTGATCGTCCTGTTGATGCCATGGCTGCGGCGCTATGCGCTGGCCCGCCCGAACGCCCGCTCCAGCCACGCCGTCCCGACACCCCAGGGTGGAGGCGTTGCGATCATTGCCGCGACGGTCGCGGTGAGCACGGCCCTTCTCATCGCCGACACGCAGGCGTTGCCATCGAACGAGGCTGTCGTGCTGATGCTGTCCGTGATCGCTCTCGCCGTCGTCGGCGGCCGCGACGACGTAAAGCCACTGCGGGTTTCGATCCGACTCGGGCTCCAGGTCGCAGCGGTCACGGCGGTCATCGTCGCCACCGGCGGCCGGCTCTGGCCCGCGATGCCGCTCGTTCTGGAGCGCGGCATCGAAATCTTCGCCGGGCTCTGGTTCGTGAACCTGATCAACTTCACCGACGGGCTCGACTGGATGACCCTCGCCGGCATGGTTCCGGTGACGGTCGTGCTCGTGCTGCTCGGCTACTCTGGCCTGCTGCCGGTCCTGCCCACGCTCGTCGCAGCTGCCCTGCTCGGCGGGTTTTTGGGATTTGCGCCGTTCAACCGGCCGGTGGCGCGACTGTTCATGGGCGATGTCGGCTCGCTCCCGGTCGGGCTGTTCATCGCGTGGCTGCTCTATCGTCTCGCGCTCGAAGGTGGATCCGCCGCGGCGCTGCTCCTGCCGCTCTATCCGGTCGCGGACGCCACGCTGACCCTGCTTTGGCGGCTCAAGCGCGGCGAGAAGGTCTGGCAGGCGCATCGCAGCCACTTCTACCAGGTCGCCACGGTCAACGGCTTCTCGGTGCCGGAGGTGGTGGGGTCGGTCTTCGGCGTCAGCCTGATGCTTGCCGTGCTCGCTGCCTCGAGCTTGCTTTGGCCGAATTGGCCCGTCACCGTCGCGGCCCTTGCCGCGGGGAGCGGCCTCGTCGTCGTGCTCCTGCGCCGTTTCAACACGCCGCGTACCGGGTCTGAGACGGCGCGAACCGAGAGAGGAGCGTCGGCATCGTGAGCGGACCTCTGATTGCGCTCACCGGCGCGACCGGCTTCATCGGACGACACCTACTGACCGCACTGTCGGCACGGGGCTTTCGTGTGCGGGTTCTGCTGCGCCGCCCCGTCGCGGTACCGGACGGGGCGAGTAGCGCCGTCGTCGGCGATCTCGCGCGGCCGATCAACATGGCTGCGGCGCTCTCGGGCGTCGATGCCGTGGTCCATTCCGCCGGTCTCGCCCACGCCATGTCGGGCGCGCCGGAAGACGATTTCCGCAGTTCCAACACCGAGGCCACGAAGCGCCTCGCCGACGCCGCGGAGCGCGCGAAGGTGCGCCGCTTCGTCTTCCTATCCTCGATCCGGGCACAGACCGGACCGAGCGCACCGTCCCCGGTTCGCGAGACCGATCACCCCGCCCCGACCGATGCCTACGGCCGTTCGAAGCTCGCAGCCGAACAGGCGCTCGCCGAAACGGGGCTCGACTGGGTCGCCCTGCGCCCGGTGCTGGTCTACGGCGCCGGCGTGAAGGGCAACATGGCGGCGCTGATGCGGCTTGCCCGCTCGCCATACCCGCTGCCGCTCGCGAGCTTGTCGGGGCGGCGCTCTCTCGTTTCCGTCGAGAGCCTGTCGGCCGCGGTCGCTACGGTGCTTCAGGTCCCGGGACCGCTCGCCCGGCCGTTGATCGTCGCCGATCCCGATCCGTTGAGTCTTCCGCAGATGATCGCGGCCCTCCGCAGCGGGCTCGGCCGCAGGGCCGGAATGCTGCCGGTGCCGGTGCCGCTGATCGGTCTCGCCTGCCGCATGACCGGGCGCGAGGAGGTCTTCGACCGCTTGTCCGGTTCGCTCGTAGCGACGGCAGAGGGACTGGCGGCGTTGGGATGGCAGCCGTCACAGGCGTCGCAGGACGGTCTTGCGGCGCTCGCGGCAGACAACGCGGGCTGAGACGAAACCTCAAGCCGTCGAGGGCTGTGGCTCCAATGCCCCGGACGGTACAGCCAGCGGCGCGATCGGTTCCGGAACGGCATTCGGAACCTTGCGGTCGCGGTGCCGGAAGTCCGGGATGGCTTCCTCGAACACGGCTTCCGCCGCGGCGCGATCACCGCGCGCCACCGCCTCACCCAGCCTCCCGATCCAGCCTTCCAGAACGGCGCGATCGGCGAAGACGGGCTTCGCCGCCATCACCCCGTCAATGCCGGCGAGACTCACCCGCGGCTCTTCCTTGGCGAACAGAATCTCGTTGAGCCGCTCTCCCGGCCGCGCGCCGGTGACTGCGATCTCGATGTCCTCGCCCGGTTCGAAGCCGGCGAGCCGGATCATGCGCTCGGCGAGCTCCCGGATTTTTACGGGCTGGCCCATCTTGAGCACATAGACGGCAGCACGCTGGTCAGACGCCTCATCCGTGATCGTGCGCGCCTCGCCATCGGCGTGGGAGGCTGCCGTCAGCACGAGATCGCAAGCCTCCCGCACGGTCATGAAGTAGCGCACCATCTCGGCGTGCGTGACGGTGACGGGGCCGCCGCGCGCGATCTGCGCCTTGAACACCGGCACCACAGAGCCGGCCGAGCCGAGCACGTTGCCGAAGCGGACCGCGATGAGGCGTGTCGGCTCTGCCCCGGTCTGCTCGGCATCCAACGCCTGGGCCACCATTTCCGCAAACCGTTTGGTGACGCCGAGCTGCGAGACCGGCTCGATCGCCTTGTCGGTCGAGATCATCACCAGCGCGCGAGCCCCGGCCGCCACCGTCGCGTCGGCGACGTTGATCGAGCCGAACACGTTGGTCTTGATGCCTTCCACCCAGTCCCGTTCGAGGTAGGGCACCTGCTTCAGTGCAGCGGCGTGGAAGACGTAGGTCGGCCGGAATTCGGCCAGCAGCGCATGCATCCGCTCGCGGTCGCGGATATCGGCCAGGGCACCGGTCACCGTAGCGTCGGCATTGAGGATTGGCGGGTGGTTGAGGATGCCGTGCAGGGCCGGCTCCGAATTCTCGATCACGAGCAGAGCGCTCGCGCCGAAGGCGACAGCGCGAGCACAGATCTCGGAGCCGATCGAACCGCCGCCGCCCGTCACGACGACGCGGGCGCCGGAGAGAAAGCGCTCCAGCCGTGGCCGGTCGATCGCCACGGTGGGCCGCAGCAGCAGATCTTCGATCTCCAGCGGTGCGAGTTCGGCGTCGCGCATGCCCTCGCCGAGGCTGGTGACGCGCGCGAGCGGCAGGCCGAGACGCCGGGCGCGGGCGATGAGGTCGTCGGGCTCGGCTTCCGGCGCCAGCGCGCTTGGTGTGGCGACGAGCCGGCGCACCGGCATGCCGCGGTTGGCGAGGTCGGCGATGACCCGCTCCAGGTCCCTGAAGCCGCCGAGCACGGGCACGCCGCGCATCATCTGGCCGGCCTCGTCGGCGCGCGGCGAGAGGATGCCCTTGGGTGAGAGCCGGCGCACCGAGCCCGACTCGATCGCACGCAGTACGGTCTCGATGTCGGCGCCGCGCCCGAGGAGCAGGGTCGGCGTCGTCGCGGCGCGCGCATGGGTCTGCCGCGAGCGGGCGTATTTCAGGTAGCGGAAGGCAAGCCTCGGGCCTCCGAGCAGGAAGACCTGCAACATCCAGTAGAGGACGATGGCAATCTTCCCGAAGAAATAGAAGCCGTAGAGGTTTTCCGAAACGAGAACGTAGTCGAGAACCAGCAGCGTCAGCGCCAGTACGCTCGCCGCGCGCACGATTCCGGCCAGATCGGGCAGAGAGGCGAAGCGCCATTTCGTCCGGTAGAGCTTGAACCAGCCGTAGACCATTCCGGCAAAGGCCAGGAACGGCGGCAGCAGCCAGGGGAGCGCGTGCATCCGCTCGGCGAGCTGATCGCCTTGGAAGCGGAATACGAAGGTGAGGATCACGGCCGCGACGGTCGCCACGAGGTCGTGGACGAGCATCACCGCCGTCTTGAGAGTACGCTGCTGCATCGTGCTTTCGAGGCCGCTGGCGGTATCGACGCGGCCTCGGCCGAAGTCAACGCGCGGGCGATTCAGGTCAGAGCACGCACCGCTCTCGCGAGGGCGTCGTCGGCCTTGTCGAGGTCCGGCGCCTCGATCCGGCGATAGCGGGCCTGGATCAGACCGAAGGCGCCGAAGGCGAAATGACCCGCCGCGACGATCCCGAGCAGGACCCAACCGTAGGGCTGAGCCCGAAGCGCCTGGAAAGCGCCTGATAAGCCCTTCGCGTCCGAGGACGCCTGCGTCCAGGCTGCCGTCAGAATGAAGCCGCCGATGATCAGGAAGGCGACGCCTCGGGCGGCATAGCCGAAGCGGCCGACCGGGCAGGCCCAACGGCCTGCGGCACCCGCCGGTAGTGAGAGCCGGTCGGCGACATCGCCCTTCCAGGCCCTGGCCGCATAGCCGATACCGGTGCCGGCGACGCCCAGCCCGACGATGCCGACGAGCCACGGGCCGAAGGGTTGTTCCAGCAACCATCGGGTCCAGTCGCGCACGCCGTCGCCGCCGGCCGAGGCCCGTCCAATCCCGAAGGCGAGGCTGCCGGCGGTCACGGCCAAGGCCAGATAGACGCCTGCGCTGATCAGATGACCGCCGCGCACCAGCAGCGCTTTCGGCGCTGCCCCGCGCCGGTCGGCGTCGGTGATGGCCTCGACGAGCCGCCAGGACGCAAACCCGAGCAGCCCGAGCGCGATGAATCCGACGAGCACCGCGCCGAATGGGCCGCCCAGGACGAAGCGGAGCGCGTCCTTGCTGTCACCGGCCGAACCGCCCCGGCCGAGCGCCGCGAGGACCGCGAGGCCGCCGACCACGCAATAGACCGTGCCGCGGGCGCCGTAGCCGAAGCGGGCGAGGTATTCGAGGGTGTTGTCGTTCCGGCTCCAGGCCACGCGGGCTCAGGCCTCCCGCTGCGGCTTGCCGGCCAACGCGACGTAGAAGCCGAGCCCATCCTCGGCCGGAAGAGTCTGCAGACGCTCGATCCAGCCACGGCGCTTGGCATCGAGCAGCAGGCGCCCGACCGGCTGGAACAACGTCTCTCCGCCGCCCTCTGGGGGCGCGTCGAACCGGATCGCGACGGTCTTGCCCTTCGAGAAGCGGCTACGCTGGAGCATGTCGTTCAACGAGGCCTCGGCCTGCACCCTGGGTGCCCCGCGCAGGTCGAGCACGGATTCCGCATCGGTCACCCCGAGGCCACCGCGCAGCTTGTTCGCATAGAAGTCTTCGAGATGAGGCAAGGGCGGCGGCCTGAGCTTGACGCGGATCCGGACAGATAATGAGTCAGAACGTTACGCGCGCATAGACATCCGTAACGTGAAGCGTGCCGCCGCGTCCGGGAAACTCGATATCGTCGCCAGGGCCGAGCCTCTGCATCGCCCACCAAGTCTCGCGGCGCCAGACCTCGACGCGCGTCGCGTCCTGACAGAGGATCAGGACGGTTTGCAGCGACGGCACCGTCCGGACGCAGGCGGTCTTTCGGCCGCGATCCATGCTCATCTTCGAGGATGGATCGCACTTCCACGACCAGCAGCGGATGGCGAGCTTAGCCGTCGCGGGGTAGGGGACCGCACCGGACGACGATGTCGGACATCGGCGCGAAGCCGCCCCTGGTTTCGCTGAGCACGGCGAGGCCGGGCGCTGCAGCCCTCGCGTTCGGCAAGATCGCCGGGCTTTCGCTCGGGGTCATAGACGATGCGCTGGTGCTGTCCGCTCGTCGGCGACATCAGCACTGGCACGCCGTCCAGAACTCCCAGTGCTCGCTATCGGGCTCGGCCGAGCCCCGGTATTCGGCGTCGCTCATGCGCGCGTCGCCCCGTGCGGCAACGGCCATCGCGGCCTCCCGTGTGAGGACCGCGATGGTGGCATTCCAGAAGCCGCTCGCGACGTTGCGGGCGGCTTACCGTGTCAGCTGCGCACCAGGATATTGCGGAACTGCCAGGGGTCGCTCTCGTCGATGTCCTCTGGGAACAGGCCCGGCCGTCCATCGAGGGGCGTCCAGTCGGTGTAGTAACCCTTGACCGGACCGAGATAGGGAAGCTGGATCTCGAGGCAGCGGTCGACGTCCATCTCCTCGACCTCGACGATGCCGGCGCGCGGATTCTCCAGCGCCCAGACCATGCCGGCCAGCACGGCGGAGGTCACCTGCAGGCCGGTCGCGCTCTGGTAGGGGGCAAGCGCGCGCGTTTCCGTGATGTCGAGCTGCGAGCCGAACCAGTAGGCGCCCTTCTCGTGGCCGTAGAGCAGGACGCCCAATTCGTCGACGCCGTCGACGATCTCGCTCTCCTCGAGGATGTGGTGCTCGGTCTGCGGTCGGCCGGCATTACCGAACATCTCGTGGAGCGAGAGCACGGCATCGTTCGGCGGATGATAGGCGTAGTGGCAGGTCGGCCGGTAGACCGCCCTGCCGCTGTCGTCGCGTACGGTGAAGTAGTCGGCGATCGAGATCGACTCGTTGTGCGTCACCAGGAAGCCGTATTGCGGCCCCGGCGTCGGGCACCAGCTTCTCACCTTGGTCTCGGCGCCGGGCTGCATCAGGTAGATCGCTGCCTGGGAGCCGGTCTCATGAGTGTGGGCATTCTCCGGCATCCACGTCTCGTGCGTGCCCCAGCCGAGCTCGGACGGCTGCAGCCCCTCGGAGATGAAGCCCTCCACCGACCAGGTGTTGACGAAGACGTTCGGCGGCTTGGGATTGCGCGAGCGTTGCGTGTCGCGCTCGGCGATGTGGATGCCCTTGACGCCGACGCGCTGCATCAGCGACGCCCATTCCTCGCGCGTCGTCGGCTGCGTCGCGTTGAGGCGCAGGTCGGAGGCGAGGTTCGTCAGCGCCCGCTTGGCGAGCCAGGACGCCATGCCGGGATTGGCACCGCAGCAGGACACGGCCGTCGGCGAGCCGGGTAGGCGGGCGCGCTTGGCGTCCAGCGTCATTTCCCGCAGCGCGTAGTTCGATCGCTCGCCGGGACCCTTGCTCTCATCGAAATAGAAGCCGAGCCAGGGCTCGTTGACGGTGTCGATGTAGAGCGCGCCGAGGCTCGAGCAGAATTCCATGATGTCGCGCGAGCCGGTGTCGCAGGACAGGTTCACGCAAAATCCCTGGCCGCCGCCGACGGTCAGCAGGGGTTCGAGGATCTCCCTATAGTTCTGAGGCGTGAGCGCTTCCTGGATGAAGCGGATGCCGCGCTCATCGAGAAGGTGACGGTTCTCGTCGTCCGGCGCGATGACCACGAAGCGGCTCTTGTCGTACTCGAAATGGCGCTCGATCATCGGCAACGTGCCCCGCCCGATGGAGCCGAAGCCGATCATGACGATGGGGCCGGTGATGTGGCCGTAGACAGGCCAGTCGGTCTGCGTGCCATTTGTCACGGCGCGGTCACTCCTCGATGGGTCGCTCGATAGGGGAGCGACGTCCTTGCTGACGGGAAATGACGAGCGGATGACGCCTCGTCCTGCCGTGGTCAACTGCCCAAACCATGACATTCTTGCAGAACTATGAAGCCGAAACCGCGTCGGCATGATCTCACTGCAATGCGGGCGTGACAGTGTCGTGGTGCCGGGCGCCCCGGCGGCGCTTATATTGCGGTGCAACAAGAGGGCTCGGCGGGATGGTCCCGCGGTGCCGCTCAAAGGGGAATGTCACCATGTTAAGTCTAATGACCGTCAAGGAAATCCGGCCCGAATCCGATACCTTGGATCGCGATCCCGGCATCGTCAGCCTGATCGCCGCCTTCGCCCGGTTCACTGCCCGCCAGACTGCAGCCGTCGTTCGCTCGGTCCGTACCGTCAATCAGCGCGCGAACGAAGCGGAAGTGTTCAGCTCCTCGACCGCTTGGCCCTACAATCACCGCTCGCGCTGAACCCGGCTGAAGCTCGCGAACCGGCCTCTCAGGTCCGGCCGCACCAGGAAACGCCCAAGCGCTCTCCTTCACCGGAGATTGCCAAAATCACTGACAACATGCCCCCGCGCGTCTTGGACGCCTTCCGGCTCGCACGTCGACTTCGCGCGCGACGCTATTCCTGGCGGTCATCGATCCCCGCCGGCGCGAATGCGTAAGCGTCGAAGCCTGCCGGCGCCTCAGCCCGTGCCTTTCGACTCGCCCTGAACCTGTGCCCAGACATCGGTCGCGCACCGGATGCCCGGTGATCGCTGTACCTGCACGTCGGCAGCTCACTATAAGAGATACGGCGCGCCCAACCGAAGCATGGTCGCGACCCGGCGCCGACCTCAAGAGTTCCGTGAGCCGCATCCTCCTCGTCACCTTCGGCACGCGCGGCGACGTTCTGCCGTTCTGCGTGCTTGGTGCCGCGCTGCAGGCGCGCGGCCATGTCGTGCGGTTCGTAACCGTGAGCGACTACCACGGAACCGTCCGACGTTTCGGGCTCGACCCCGTCGATAGCGGAGCCGGCTTCGAACAGGTGCTCGACGACCCGCAGCACGAGGCCCTGTTTCAGAATTACTTTTCGGCGGGCCTGTCGGCTATTCCGCGCCTTCTGGCGCTGCGACGGACGCTCCTCGGCCGGTTCTCCGACCTGATGCTTCTGACGCACGAGGAGGTCGAACGATGCGATCTCGTCGTATTCAACCCGTTCGCCTACTTCGCCGCCGAGACCGCCCTCAAACAGGGCATTCCGGCGGTCCGCGCCATGTGCCAGCCCCTGGTCCCGAGCTGGAGCGAGCCGCTTTCGATTTTCGGCGGTCGTCCGCTCGGGCGTCTGGGCAACCGTCTGAGCTATGAGACATTCCGGATGCTGTCGCCTCTCTCCGCGGCAGCTTTTGCCGCGCCGAAGCTACGCGCGGCAGGAGCCGGACGGGGCTGGCGCACCTTCGCCAACCCCCTCACGGCGCACCTGCGTCGCGTTCGTCATCTCGGCGCCTACAGCCCCGCCCTGAGCCCGGACCCGGGAGACCTTCCGGTGCCGGTGACGGCAACGGGGCCGTGGACGCAGGCAATCGGTAATGGCGCCCTCCAGGACTATCTGGAAGCCTTCCTCGCGCGCGGTCCGGCGCCGGTCTATGTCGGTTTCGGTTCGATGCTGTGGGGGGCTGAACGCAACACCGCGATCGTCCTGAAGGCGCTGGAGATCTGGGGCGGCCGCGCGATCGTCAACGTCGGGGCCGGCGGCCTGCGTTTGCCGGATTGGGCGGCGCTGCCCCCGAACCTTCGGGTGACGAGCCACGCCGATCACGCTCTCCTGTTTCCCCGCGTGCGGGCGGTGGTGCATCACGGCGGGGCCGGAACCACGGCGGCCGCCCTGCGCGCCGGCCGGCCGAGCGTGATCCTGCCGCTTCTCGGCGACCAGCTCTACTGGGGCCGGCGGGTCGCCGCCCTCGGCGCTGCGGAAGCGCCGGTCCAGCTCCGACAGGTGACGGCCGAGGATCTGGCCGGCCGGATCGCTCGGGCCTGCAGCGATGCGGCCATGGCGAATGCGGCGGCGCGCCTTTCCGAAATCCTGATGCGTGAGCCCGGCGTGTCCGCCGCCGTGGATTGCGTGGAGGCCATGATCGCAGCATGACCGAGCCTGCCGCCGTTCCACACGTCCCACGCTGTCCCGTCACCGGCGAACCGGCCATCCGCCGCGTTCAGGTGATCGACGCCCGACTGCTGACGGCCCTATGGCGTATCCTGTTCCGGGCCGACCCGCGTCCGAGCTTCAGGGGAGTCGGGCGTTTCGGCCTGTGGGAGTCGCCGACCGGCCTCTATTTCTTCGATCCGATGCTCGCGGGCGACGCGGATTTCTACGCCCGGTTCTACGCCAATCGCGGCATGCAGGGGTATCTGCGCGATCCCGACCGCGGGGAGTTCGGCCTTGCCGCCGCCGAGATCCGGCCGGGCGATCGGGTGCTCGACGTGGGCTGCGGGTTCGGAACCTTCCGCCATCGCGTGCCGGATGCGCGCTACACCGGTCTGGACCCACACTTTGCCGGAGACCCTGCAACCAACCCGTGGGCGCGGGCCGAGAGCTTGGCCGATCATCTCGTCGCGCATGAGGGCACCTACGATGTCGCCTGCGCCTTCCAGGTCATGGAGCATGTGGAGGATCCGGCCGGCCTCTTGGCGGAGATGGCCCGGGCAGTACGCCCTGGCGGCAAGGTCGTCGTCGGGGTGCCGCATGTGCCGTCCGCCCCGACCCGCGTGCCCAACTGGCTGACGAATGCGGTCCCGCACCATCTCACGTGGTGGACCGAGCGCGCCTTGAACGATCTCGCCCTTCGGTCCGGCCTCGTCGTGCCAAAGGTGCAAGCCAGCCCCTGGGCGCGCAGCGACGTGTTCGTCTACTGGCTCGATCGGTTCGGTGCGGTGCGCGCGACGCAGCGCCACTTCCACCACGGCTTCGGTTCGTATGTCGGCCCGCTGCTGGCGATCCTCCCGGCCTACATCGCCAGCCGGGTGATGCCGCTGCCGGCAGCCGGCAGCGACGAGGGCGTCTCGCTCCTGCTGGTGGCGCGGCGACCGGAAGCGGCGTGATCGGCCGGTACGGGATCATGCCCGCACCCTCTCTCGACAAACCCGTTACCTGGCGTCCGACTCAGGCAGCCTGTCGTCGCGCGCCGTCGACCACGGTCTCGGCGGCCAGATCCGGGATCCGGACGAGGGCACCGGCCGGCTGCAGGATGCCGCTGGCCCCGTCGAGCGCGCCGGGCACGAGGTCGAGACCGAGGAAGCGGGCGCGCTCGAACGGTCCCGGCATGAACAGCCCGGCGGCGCGCGCCGGCGAGAAGCCGAAGCGGGCGTAGTAGGGGGCGTCGCCGACGAGCAGCACGGCGGCGTGGCCGAGAACGCGCGCCTGTCCGAGGGCGACGCGCATCAGCCGCGCCCCGAGGCCGCAGCCCTGCATCGAAGGGTCGACCGCGAGAGGGCCGAGCAGCAGGGCCGGACAGCCGCGGCCGGCCTCGACATGCCAAAGCCGGACGGTGCCGACGAGGCAGCCGTGGGTGTCCTCGGCCGAAAGGCTGAGATCCTCGGCCGGGAACCGGCCTTCGCGCAGGCGCTCGGAGGTTTTGGCCCAGCGGTTTGCGCCGAAGCACACATCGAGCAGGCGCTCGCGGGCGCCGATGTCGGGGGCGATCTCGTCACGGATCTGGATCACGGCCGTACCCTCCCAAGGTCCTGGCAATCGGGAAGATCAGCCCTCGCGACCTGCCGCGCGCGGCAGGCGTCCGGGAACTGCTGTGGTTTGCGTTATTGCGGATGAAGCTTGGGTGAAGCGGCACCGGTTCCGCGCCGGCCCCCCCCAGGAAGTCAGATCACGATCTGCTCGAGGGGCGGGAAGCCGTTGAAGGCCACCGCCGAATAGGTCGTGGTGTAGGCACCCGTCCCTTCGATCAGAACCTTGTCGCCGATCGAGAGCGAAACCGGCAGCGGGTAGGGGTTCTTCTCGTAGAGGACGTCGACCGAGTCGCAGGTCGGTCCGGCGACGACGCAGGGGGCCATGCGGTCCTCGTCGTGGTCGGTGCGGATCGCGTAGCGGATCGACTCGTCCATGGTTTCGGCCAGCCCGCCGAACTTGCCGATGTCGAGATAGACCCATCGGACCTCGTCCTCGGCCTCGGACTTCTTGGAGACGAGCACGACCTCGGCCTCGATCACGCCGGCATTGCCGACCATGCCGCGACCCGGCTCGATGATCGTCTCCGGGATGCGATTGCCGAAATGCTTGGTGAGCGCCCGGAAGATCGAGTCGCCATAGGTCTCCACACCCGGGACCTGCTTGAGGTACTTGGTCGGGAAGCCGCCGCCGAGATTGACCATCGACAGGCCGATTCCGCGCAGCGCGCACTCGCGAAAGATCTCGGAGGCGGAGGCGAGCGCTCCGTCCCAGGCCTCGGTGTTGGCCTGCTGCGAGCCGACATGGAAGGATACGCCGTAGGCCTGCAGGCCGAGACGGTGGGCGTGCTCCAGCACGTTCACCGCCATCTCCGGCTCGCAGCCGAACTTGCGGGAGAGCGGCCAGTCGGCGCCCGCGCCGTCGCAGAGGATGCGGCAGAAGACCTGCACGTCGGCCGTCTCCACGCCGGCCTCCGCCGTCGCGGCGAGGATCTTGTCGGCCTCGACCTCGCAGTCGACGGCGAACAGGCGCACGCCGAGCCTCAGCGCGCGGACGATGTCGCGCCGCTTCTTGATCGTGTTGCCGTAGGAGATCCGCTCGGCGGTGGCGCCGGTAGCCAGCACCATCTCCATCTCGGCGACCGAAGCCGTGTCGAAGCATGACCCGAGTTCGGCCAGCAGGCGCAGGACTTCCGGCGCGGGATTCGCCTTCACGGCGTAGAACACGCGGGTATCCGGCAGGGCCCGGGCGAACTTCGAGAAATTGTCGCGCACGACGTCGAGGTCGAGCACCATCACCGGACCTTCGTCGAGGCCGAGGTCGCGGCGTGCGCGCAGGTAGTCGCGGATGCGATCGGTCATTGGTCGTCCCCACCACACAGGTTCGCGAGCGCCCTTCGTGGGGCGCGCAATCGAAACATGACGGTCGCGAGGGACCGCCGGCGTCAGGGGGCGATGCGACGCGCGCAGAATCGTGCTGTGGAGACACGACGCTGCGGGCGGGCGCAGAGCACCCGGAAGCTGCCGTGGATTGGATGGGGGAACCCCAACCGCACGCCGGGCAAAGAGAAACAAGCCTCTTCGGTGCCGGCCTTTGGAGGGCCGACGAGACCAAAAAAGCCCGTTCGTCGTTGCTTTAAGCTGCGTCCCCCGTGGAGAGCGGGGTTCGCCGGTTTCGCCTCCGGCTGCCGGTTGTTGTCGGGGTCCGGTGTCGCCACCTGGATTGCCGGCCGTAGGGATCCACCCTTGCGACCATCGATCCTAAGACCCCTGGCGGCTGTCCGGCAGTTGACCGGATGCCCACCAACCGACACGCGGCCACAGGCACGTGCGAAATTGGGCAAGGCGCATATACGGTTTCGGGTTGGGCGCCACAACCAAAGATAGCCGGCAATGCCGAGTATTGGCCCGCAAAACCCCGCTCGTTGCGAAAAAGCCGCACGAACCGCGCGCGGCCCTTTTCAAGCCTCACGCCGCAGGCCATGGAACCGGCGTCCCCTCTTTGCCGCGGCGGCAGAGGGGTCCTTCGGGAGTTCGAAACACTTGGCGCAGCTTCGATGACCGGGTTTTCGCGCCGCGCCGTCGTGTCCGGGCTCGCGGCCTCGGGGATCGTCCTTTCGGCGCGGGCCGGCGAGGCCGCGCCGCGCTTCGGCTTCGAGACGGTCGAGCGGCAGGCCGAGGCGCTGGCGCAGGCGCCGTTCGACGCGACGGTGCCGCCGCTACCGGCCCCCCTCGCCGCACTCGACTACGACGCCTGGCGCGACATCCGCTTCAAGCCGGACCGCGCGTTTCTCGGCGAGGCGGGCGGTCCGTTCCGCCTGCAGCTGTTTCACCGCGGCTTCCTGTACCCGCGGCCCGTCACGGTGAGCCTCGTGCGCGACGGCGTGGCGAGCCCGATCGCCTACAGCCCGGACCTGTTCGATTTCGGCCGGACCCGGCTCGACGCGCCGCTGCCGGCCGATCTCGGCTTTGCCGGCATCCGCATCCACGCGCCGCTGAACAAGCCGAACCTGCTCGACGAACTCATGGTCTTCGTCGGCGCCAGCTACTTTCGCTTCCTCGGCCGCGACCAACTCTATGGGTTGTCGGCGCGCGGCATCGCGCTCGGCACCGACGGCGATGCCGAGGAGTTTCCGGTGTTTCGCGCGTTCTGGATCGAAGTGCCGGCCAAGGATGCCGATGCGCTCACCATCCATGCGCTGCTCGACGGCCCGTCGCTCAGCGCAGCCTTCCGCTTCGTCGTGCATCCCGGGGAGGCGACGACGGTCTCGGTGACCGCGACGCTCTACCCGCGAAAAGCCCTCGATCAGGTCGGGCTCGCGCCGCTGACCTCGATGTTCTTCATCGGCGAGGCCGATCGCGGCCATGCCGACGACTACCGGCCGGAACTCCACGATTCCGACGGGCTGCAGATCGCTGCCGGCTCCGGCGAGTGGCTCTGGCGGCCCCTCGACAACCCGCAGGCCCGGCGGATTTCCTCGTTCGGCGACGCCAACCCGAGGGGCTTCGGGCTGATGCAGCGCGACCGGGCCTTCGAGGACTACCAGGACCTCGAAGCCTCCTACGAACGGCGCCCGAGCTATTTCGTGGAAACGCAGGGCGCGTGGGGCGAGGGCAGGGTGATGCTCGTGGAGTTGCCGACCGACAACGAGACCGCCGACAACATCGTCGCGTTCTGGCGGCCGGCCTCGCCCTATCCGGCGGGTGCGCCGGTGCGGCTGGCCTATCGCGTCCGCGCGACGCTCGACGGCGCGCTGCATCCGAACGCCCGCGTGCTAGCGACCTTCATCGCTCGGGCGACCGCGAGTGGCGCGTGCCAGCAGGCCGAGGCCGATGTCGCCGCACGGCTGAAGCGGCGCTTCCTCATCGATTTCACCGGCGGCGACCTCGCCTACTTCCTGCCCGATCCGGCCAAGGTCGAGGTTGTTGCGAGCGCGACCGTCGGGACCGTCCAGGCCACCTCGATCACGCCGAACCCGCATATCGGCGGATTTCGTGCGGCGCTGGACGTCGCCCTCGCTGCGCCGGGCTCGACGGAGCTGCGGGTCTATCTGCGCGCGGGCGGACGGGCGCTGTCCGAGACCTGGTCCTATCCGTGGACGGCGGCATGAGCGCTCTCGCCTCCAAGCCGGCGAAGGCCTTCCCGGCCTCGGTCCGCCTTGCCGTGGCCGCCGACATCGACGCCCTCGTCGCCCTGGAGAACGCCTCCTTCGTCGACGAGCGGGCGACGCGCCGTGCGATCCGCTATTCGCTGCGCTCGCCGACCATGAGCGTGCTGGCCGCGGTCACGGACGATGCCGAGGGTGAAGTGCTGGTCGGCGCCGCCACGATCGAGCGCCGACGCGGGAGCCGGATCGCACGCCTCGCCTCGATCGCGGTGTCGTCTTCGCGCTCGGGGCAAGGGCTCGGCAGCCTGCTGCTCGATGCCGTCGAAGTCGAAGCGCTGGCGCAGGGCTGCTCCCTGCTGCGGCTCGAGGCCCGCACCGACAATCTCGGCGCGATCCGCCTCTACGAGCGGCGCGGCTACCGGCATTACGGGACCAAGCCCGACTATTACCAGGACGGCACGGCGGCCCTCTGCTTCGAGAAGATGCTGATCGTTCCGTAGCACTGGCCGTGGCCGCCCGCCGACGTGCGCTGCCACACGAGGGCACGATCACGATTGCTGCAGCGCACTGGCAGCGACCGGATGCCCAACCATTTCAAGCCCACCCCATACGGCCGCCCGGCTCGACGAGTCCCGTGGCCTCCCATCGCATGAGGATTTCCATGCCGTCCCTGTTCGACCCGATCCGTCTCGGATCTCTCGATCTGCCCAACCGCATCCTGATGGCGCCGCTGACCCGCGGCCGCTCGACCCGCGAGCACGTGCCGACGCCGATTATGGCGGAGTATTACGCGCAGCGCGCCGGAGCCGGCCTGATCATCACCGAGGCCACCGGAATCAGCCAGGAAGGCCTCGGCTGGCCCTACGCCCCGGGCATCTGGAACGAGGCGCAGGTCGAGGCCTGGAAGCCGATCGTGAAGGCGGTCCACGACAAGGGCGGGCGCATTGCGCTCCAGCTCTGGCACATGGGCTACCTCGTTCATCCCGACTTCCTCGGCGGCCAGCCGCCGGTCTCCTCCTCCGCCCGGACCGCGCCGGACGAAGCCCATACCTACGAGGGCAAGAAGCCCTACGGCGAAGCCCGAGCGCTGCGTGAAGACGAGATTCCCCGCCTGCTCGCCGATTACGAGAACGCGGCCAAGAACGCCGTCGCGGCCGGCTTCGACGGCGTGCAGATCCATGCTGCCAACGGCTACCTGATCGACGAATTCCTGCGTGACGGCGCCAACAAGCGGACGGACCGCTACGGCGGCTCCATCGAGAACCGCGTGCGGCTCCTCACCAAGATCGCCCAGACCGTGGCCGGCGTGGTCGGCCCCGAGCGCACCGGCATCCGCTTCTCGCCGAACGGCCCGATCCAGGGTGTCGACGATTCCGATCCGCACGCCGTCTTCGGGCTCGCCGCCGAGGTCATGGCCCGCATCGGCCTCGCCTATATCGAACTGCGCGAGCCCGGCCCGAACGGCACCTTCGGCAAGGCGACCGTCGCCCCCGTCGCCCCGACGATCAAGAAGGCCTTCGGCGGCCCGGTCATCCTGAACTGCGACTACGACGGCCCGAAGGCCCAGGCCGCGGTCGAATCCGGCGAGGCCGACGCCATCGCGTTCGGCCGGCCGTATCTCGCCAACCCGGATCTGCCCGAGCGCATCGCCGAGGGTGCGCCGCTCAACAAGGACGACATGAAGACCTGGTACAGCCAGGGCCCCGAGGGCTACGTCGATTACCCCACCCTGTCGCAAGCCAAGGCGGCCTGACAGGCAACCCATGGACTACGAGCCCACTCACAACTACCGGCTCGTCGTCTTCGACTTCGACGGAACGCTCGCGGACACCTACGACTGGTTCGCGAGCGTCATCAACGACGTCGCCGACCGCTACCGCTTCCGCCGGGTCGAGGCGCACGAGGCGGAGACGCTGAGGGGCATGGATGCCCGCGGGGTGATCCGCCATCTCGGAATCCCGGCCTGGAAGCTGCCGCTGATCTCCCGGCACATGCATAAGCTCGCCGCCCGCGACGCGGCGTCGATCCGGCTCTTCGTAGGGGTCGAAGCGATGATTGCAGAGCTCGACGCCGCCGGCCTCACGCTCGCCGTCGTCAGTTCCAACACCGAATCCAACATCCGCAAAGTGCTCGGCCCGGCTCTGGCGGCGCGCTTCCGCCACTACGCCTGCGGCGCGTCGGTATTCGGCAAGGCCAAACGGCTGCGCGTGGTCATGAAAGCGGCCGGCGCTGCACCATCCGAGACGATCGCCATCGGCGACGAGATTCGAGACGGGGATGCCGCGGAACAGGCCGGATGCGCGTATGCGGCCGTCGCGTGGGGCTACACGAGGGCCGATGCGCTCGCAGCGCGCCGGCCCGTCATAGTGTTCGATACGCCGGGCGAGATCGCAACATATCTCGGGACGCGCTGACGAAGCATCTGGGTTGCCGCCTTTCAGCGGCCCCCGTTGCTACTGCCCGCGGTTCGCGCCGGGAACCACCGAGGAGCCGGCACCCGAACCGAAGGGCTCGTAGCGTGTCAGGCCGCGGAAGAGCTGGCCGAGGAAGGCGCGGTCGGCACCGCTCGACGGGGTCTTGCGCTCGATGAAATCGAACACGCGGCCGTCCTGCAGGCCGTAGAGCGCCACGCGCTCGACCTTGAAGGCCTGATTGTAATAAACCGCCGTGACCTTCTGGTCCTCCACCGACTCGCCGAGGAACAGCACGGTGCGGCTGGATGTCTGCGAGATGTAGTACCAGCTCTTGTTGCCCACCGTGGACACGGTGGAGGGTGAGCCGAGGATCTGGAGCACCTGCTCCGCGCTCATGCCCGGCTTCACCGTGGCGAGCGCGGCCTGGTCGATGACGTAGCCGTGGCGGATTTCCTCGCCGACGCAGCCGGACAGGCCAGCGCCCAGAAGTGCGAGCACGCTGACACGCGCAAGCGACGAGACGAGACGGCGCGACATCGAAGCCCCTTTATCCCTGAACGGAGGGCCCGCGGCACGATTTCTCTCATGCGTCTTCGGGCTTGCACCTGGAACGGGGGTTGCCGTACCGCGGGGTTATGGCTTTGACAAGGCAAGCTTGGCCGCAGGCATTTTCAATGCGGTGGATCGCATGATCTTCGGCTTCTTTCGCCGCGCGGAGTCGCGCCGTCGCCTCATCGCCGGGCTGCATGTCCGCATCGACCAGGCCGCGCGGGCGCCCGGCCTCTTCCGGATCTTGAGCGTGCCGGACACGGTCGAGGGCCGGTTCGAGGCGGTCTGCCTGCACGTCCATCTCGTGCTGCGCCGGCTGCGCCGGCTGCCCCCGCCGGCAGCCGATGTCGGACAGGATCTGGTCAACGCCGTCTTCGCGCAGTTCGATGCCGCCTTGCGCGAACTCGGCGTCGGCGATGTCGGCGTGCCCAAGCGCATGAAGAAGCTCGGCTCCGCCTTCTACGGCCGCGCCGGCGGCTACGATGCGGCGCTCGATGCCGGCGACCGGCTTGCCTTGGCGCTGGCGCTCGGCCGCAACGTGCTGGGCGATGTCGACGGCGGGAGGGCCGGACCGCTCGCCGACTACGTCGTCGCTGCGGATGCCCGCCTGGCCGGCGCGAGCCTCGACGACCTTCTCGCGGACCGCCCGCTGTTTCCGCAGGCCGCCCGCCTCACGACACCCTTCGGAGCCAGCGCATGACGCGCACGTCGCCCGGACCGCTCAGCCGCCTGATCCGCGTCGACCGCCTCGTCGGCGATCGCAACGGCGTCACCGTCGAGGCGACGCCGGAGGAATGCGCGGCGCTCGCCGCGGATTTTGGGATCCCGGCGGTCCGCGATCTCGTCGGGCGTTTTCGCGTCGCCGGCACGCTGGCGCGCCTCGAAGTCACGGGAACGGTCGAGGCGGTGGTCACGCAGGTCTGCACGGTCACCCTCGAACCGTTCGAGTCGGCCGTCAGCGAAGAGGTCGAGGTCGCGTATTCCGACGGTGCCGCCTCGTTCGGCCTGGACCCCGAGGCCGTCGACCTGCCCGATCCAATCGTGAACGGGCGCGTAGATTTCGGCGCGCTCACCGCCGAGTTCCTGGCACTCGGACTCGATCCGTTTCCGAGGAAGCCCGGCACGGTGTTCGAGCCGGTGACGGTCGGCGACGAGGAGGGTCCGTTCGCCGTCCTGCGCAAGGCTCCCGCCAACGACGGCTGAGCCCCTCCCGGGTCGCAGAGCCAGAATTCGTTTGCCCCCCGGCCCCCGATCGCTATTTTGCGCCGCGCCCGGCAGGTGCCTCGCCGCCGCCGCACTCTTGCCCGATCGCCCTCTCGCGAGGGACCCCTCCGCGACAGGCGATGATCACGGAACCGATGTCGAACAGCGTTTGCATCTCGCTCGACGCCATGGGCGGCGATCACGGACCCTCGACCGTCGTGCCCGGCGCGGCCATCGCCCGCGAGCGCCATCCCGGCATGACCTTCCTGATCTTCGGCGACGAGGCGATCGTCCGCCCTCTCGTCGAGGCCGAACCGCGCCTGACGGGCGCTGTCGAGATCCGCCACACCACGATGTCCATCGCGATGGACGAGAAGCCGAGCCAGGCCGTGCGCTCCGGCCGCGGCAAGTCCTCGATGTGGAAGGCGATCCAGGCCGTGAAGGACGGCGAGGCCCAGGCTGCGGTCTCGGCCGGCAACACCGGCGCGCTGATGGCGATGTCGAAGATCTGCCTCAAGACCATGGCCGGCATCGAGAGGCCGGCCATCGCCTGCCTGTGGCCGACGGTGCGCGGCGAGAGCGTGGTGCTCGATGTCGGCGCCACCATCGGCACCGATGCCGAGCACCTCGTCGAGATGGCGGTGATGGGCTCGGCCATGGCCCGCATCGTGCTCGACATCGAGAAGCCGACGGTCGGCCTCCTCAACGTCGGTACCGAGGAGATGAAGGGCAACGAGGCGGTGAAGGAAGCCGCCCGGCTGCTGCGCGAGACCGAGCTCTCGAATTTTTCGTATTATGGCTTCGTCGAGGGGTCGGACCTCGGCAAGGGCACCACCGACGTCGTCGTGACCGAGGGTTTTACGGGGAACATCGCCCTGAAGACCGCCGAGGGAACGGCCAAGCAGATCGGGACGTATCTGAAGTCGGCGATGAGCCGGACGCTCTCGGCCAAGATCGGGTATTTCTTCGCCCGCTCCGCCTTCGGAGCACTGCGCGAAAAGATGAACCCGAGCCGCGCCAACGGCGGTGTGTTCCTCGGCCTGGAGGGCATCGTCATCAAGAGCCACGGATCCGAGAACGCACAGGGCTTCGCGGCGGCCGTGGACCTCGCCTACGACATGGCCCGCCACGACTTGATGCGCACGACCCGCGAGATGCTGGAACATACGCCGGCGGTGGCGCCGGTATGACGTTCCAGCAGCAGGAAGGACGAGCGATATGACGACGCTACGCTCCGTGGTTGTCGGCTGCGGCTCGCACCTGCCCGCGACCGTCGTGACCAATGCCGATCTCTCCGAGCGAATGGAGACGTCGGACGAGTGGATCGTCCAGCGCACCGGCATCCGCCAGCGCCATATCGCGACGCCTGAGGAGACCACCTCGGTGCTCGGCGCGCATGCGGCCAGGGCGGCCCTGGACGATGCCGGCCTCTCCGGTGCCGATATCGATCTCGTGATCTGCGCGACCTCGACGCCGGACAACACCTTTCCCTCGACCGCAACCCAGATCCAGGCGGCGCTCGGCATCGAGACCGGCTTCGCCTTCGACCAGCAGGCGGTTTGCGCCGGCTTCGTCTACGCCGTCGCCACGGCCGACAGCCTGTTGCGAACCGGCGCGGCCCGGCGTGCCCTCGTGATCGGCGCCGAGACCTTTTCGCGGATCGTCGACTGGGAGGACCGCACCACCTGCGTGCTGTTCGGCGACGGCGCCGGCGCGATCGTGATGGAGGCCCGCGACGGCGAGGGGACCAAGGCCGATCGCGGCGTGCTCGCCAGCCGCCTGCGCTCCGACGGCCGTCATCGCGCGAAACTCTACGTTGACGGTGGTCCCGGCTCGACGGGCACCGTCGGGAAGCTGCGGATGGAGGGCAAGGAAGTCTTCCGCTTCGCGGTCGGCTCCGTCACCGATGTGATCGCGGACGCCTTCGCCTTGTCCGGCACGACCGCCGACGAGCTGAACTGGTTCGTGCCGCATCAGGCCAACCGCCGCATCATCGAGGCCTCCGCCGACAAACTCGGGATCGCCCGCGAGAAGGTGGTGCTGACGGTCGACCGGCATGGCAACACCTCGGCCGCCTCGATCCCGCTGGCCCTCGACGCCGCCCGCAAGGACGGACGCATTCGCGAGGGCGATCTCGTGATGATCGAGGCGATCGGCGGCGGCTTCACCTGGGGCGCCGCGGTCATCCGGTGGTGAGGCCGGCGGGCTCGCAGCGGCCCGCGGCCGGTCCGGCCGAAAGGCTTGGTTGACCCGGCCTCATCGCCCGATTAGCGTTCGCGATCATAAAGATACGCCACGACAGACGAATCGTCCGAAGGGGAGAACATGACGGGAAAGACGGTCACACGCGCCGATCTGAGCGAGGCCGTCTATCAGCAGGTCGGTCTCTCGCGAGCGGAATCCGCAGCCCTGGTCGAGACCGTGCTCGCCGAGATCTGCAACACGCTGTCGGAAGGCCAGACCGTCAAGCTGTCGTCGTTCGGCTCGTTCCTGGTGCGCTCGAAGGGCAAGCGGGTCGGCCGCAACCCGAAGACCGGCGTCGAGGTCGAGATCGAGCCCCGTCAGGTCATGGTGTTCAAGCCCTCCAACGTGCTCAAGGCCCGGATCAACGGCCTCAACGGCAGCGTCGAAGAGGACGAGGACTGAGATCGGTTCGAATGGCGTCGTCGGCTGGTCTGAACGGGCTGAGGTGAGGGGAGTTCATGGCGGTCGCGGTGCTGGTCGAAAGCGGTCACGACTCCGATAGGACCGAGAAGCAGCCCGGCGCCTTCCGCACGATCAGCGAGGTTGCCGACGATCTCGGCATTCCGCAGCACGTCCTGCGCTTCTGGGAGGGTCGTTTCGCGCAGATCCGCCCGCTCAAACGTGCCGGCGGCCGCCGCTACTACCGACCCGACGACGTCGATCTGCTCAAGGGCATCCAGCATCTGCTGCATGGCCGGGGCTACACCATCAAGGGTGCCCAGCGCGTCCTGAAGGACAACGGCATCCGGTTCGTCCAGGCCATCGGCCGGGGCGAGGCAGAGGCGACGGTCCCAACGCTGCAGGATCGCGAGACGGAGGCCGAAGCCGCATCGGCCGAGGCGGCTCCGGACGCCGACGTGCTCTTGCAGGACGTGTTGCGCGATCTGCGCGCGTGTCGCGAGGTCCTCGCCGGATTGTGGGCCGGTAGCGCTTGAGCGGCGGACCGGCTTACGGTCATAGCGAACTTTGAGGGCGTGCCGGCGTTGAGGCGCCATGGCCGAGTCCCATCGCCCGAGATCGCCGACCCAGGAGCTGATCGCTCGCGTCCTGCGGATCGTACGCGCCTCGCCCGATGCCGCCTCCGAGATGCTGGAGCTGATGTTCCTCGTCAGCCAGATCGAGGCGCTCACCACGATCGACCGCGAGTATCGCGACGCCCGTCGCGTCATCAGCCGGCTGCGAAATCCGCTCTGGGATATGGGGCCGAGCGACCGCGAGCATCTGCTCAAAGCCGCCGAGACCATTCGGAAAGCCTGCAACCTCAAAGAGAAAGACATTCCCGTAACGCCCCTCGCCGATCTCGGAGAGCGTGAACGGATCGAGCGCCATCTCATCGCCGCCCTCGGCAGTGAGTTGGACGCCGCGCAGATCGCTCGCGTGACCGGCGCCGTCGCCGCTGCGTTGCAGCATTGAGAGCAGCCTTCGTGGCCTCGACGCCGCACGGGGGCATCCCCACATCCGGACCGTGCCACAGGCCTCCGCTTCCGCTCGGACAGTCCGGCGGCGAACGGGGCTCGGAGAAATCACATGATCGCCGTCCGTTCCTCTGCAGCCACCGTTGTCGCCGTACTCATGGCCGCCGGGCTGGTCTGCGCCGCGCCGGCCCAGGCTCAGACCACGACGACCCGTAGCGAGACGGTGGCCTCCGGCAAGGTCGTACGCCTCGTCATCAGCCCGAACCTGAAGAAGGATTGCTCCACCGGCTCCCTGCCGGAGATCAAGGTCGTCACCGCCCCGCAGAACGGCCAGCTCAAGAGCAAGAGCGGCAAGCTCAAGACCCCGGCGAGCTACCGCTGCCCGAACAAGGAAGCGCAGGCCACGGCGGTCTTCTACAAGAGCAAGGCCGGCTTCACCGGGAGCGATCAGGTACTGATCGAGGTCAAGACCGCCGAGGGCACGGTCGAGAAGCAGGACATCCGCATCACCGTCGAGGCAGCCAAGGCGGATGCGAAGAAGCCGGACGAGAAAAAGACGGAGGATAAAAAGGACGACAAGGATCTGTCCGATCTTTGAGACGAAGCCTCGATTGGACCGTTGACGCCGCGCTTGTTGCATCGCAGCATAAGACTTGGCGCCCGTCGATGCGGGCCGAAGTCGGTCAAGCCTGTAAAGGGTTTGGCCGACCACGAGACCTGCTGCAATCCTGCCATGGTGTGGCCCGTTTCACACGCTCAAACTGCGAGATGTGGGCGCTGCGACAAAACCGATAATGTCCGTTGCATCCAAGCCGGGACAGGATGAAGCTGTCCTGAGTTTGATGGGGGTGTCCGAATGCCGACGCACTCGACGAGCGACCTGTTCCAGAGCTTTGCCCGAGGATACGAGGCGCGGCGGGACACGGAGATGTCCCTCACCGAATTCCTGGAAGCCTGCCGCGACGAACCGCTGATGTATGCCAGCGCGGCCGAGCGTATCCTCGACGCGATCGGCAAGCCGGAGATGGTCGACACGGCCCGCGATGCGCGCCTCGGCCGGGTCTTCATGAACCGGACCATCCGGGTCTACCCCGCCTTCTCCGAGTTCTACGGCATGGAGGAGACGATCGAGCGGATCGTCTCGTTCTTCCGCCACGCGGCGCAGGGCCTCGAGGAGCGCAAGCAGATCCTCTACCTGCTCGGCCCCGTCGGCGGCGGTAAGTCCTCGCTCGCCGAGCGCCTCAAGGCGCTGATGGAGGTCCATCCCGTCTACGTGCTCAAGGCCGGCGACGAGGTTTCCCCTGTCTTCGAGAGCCCGCTCGGGCTGTTCGATCCGGAGCTCATGGGCAAGGAGATCGAGGACCGCTTCGGCATCCCGCGCCGCCGGCTCACCGGCCTGATGAGTCCCTGGGCGCTCAAGCGCCTGGACGAGTTCGACGGCGACATCTCGCGCTTCAAGGTGATCAAGGTCCGCCCGTCGCGGCTGCGCCAGATCGCCATCTCGAAGACCGAGCCCGGCGACGAGAACAACCAGGACATCTCCAGCCTCGTCGGCAAGGTCGACATCCGCCGGCTGGAGACGCTGAGCCAGGCCGACCCGGACGCCTACTCCTACTCGGGCGGCCTCAACCGGGCGAACCAGGGCGTTCTCGAATTCGTCGAGATGTTCAAGGCGCCGATCAAGATGCTGCACCCTCTGCTCACCGCGACGCAGGAGGGCAACTATGTCGGCACCGAGAATATCGGCGCGATCCCGTTCACCGGCATCATTCTCGCCCACTCGAACGAGTCCGAGTGGCAGTCCTTCAAGTCGAACAAGAACAACGAAGCCTTCATAGACCGCATCTACGTCATCAAGGTGCCGTACTGCCTGCGCGTTCAGGAAGAACAGCGCATCTACGAGAAGCTGATCTCCCGCTCCGAACTGTCCGAAGCCTCCTGCGCCCCCGGCACTTTCGAGATGCTGGCGCGGTTCTCGGTGCTGTCGCGCTTACGCGAACATGCCAACTCGAACCTGTTCTCCAAGATGCGGGTCTATGACGGCGAGAGCCTGCGCGAGGTCGATCCTCGCGCCCGCTCGATGCAGGAATACAAGGATACCGGCGGCGTCGACGAGGGCATGGACGGGATCTCGACCCGCTTCGCCTTCAAGGTGCTGGCGGCGACCTTCAACCACGACACCACCGAGGTCTCGGCCGATCCGGTGCACCTGATGTACGTGCTCGAACAGGCGATCAAGCGCGAGCAGATGCCGCCCGAGACCGAGAAGCGCTACATGGAGTTCATCAAGACCGAGCTCGCGCCGCGCTATGCCGAGTTCATCGGCCACGAGATCCAGAAGGCCTATCTCGAGAGCTACCACGATTACGGCCAGAACCTGTTCGATCGCTACATCGACTACGCCGATGCCTGGATCGAGGACCAAGACTTCAAGGATACCGAAACCGGCCAGCTCCTGAACCGCGAACTCCTGAACCAGGAGCTCACAAAGGTCGAGAAGCCGGCCGGCATCGCCAACCCGAAAGACTTCCGCAACGAGGTCGTGAAGTTCGCGCTGCGCTCCCGCGCGCAGCACGGAGGGCACAATCCGTCCTGGACGAGCTACGAGAAGCTGCGCGAGGTGATCGAGCGGCGCATGTTCTCCCAAGTCGAAGAGCTGCTGCCGGTCATCTCCTTCGGCTCGAAGAAAGACGGCGAGACCGAGAAGAAGCACGGCGAGTTCGTCGAGCGGATGACGGCCCGCGGCTACACGGAGCGTCAGGTCCGGCGGCTCGTGGAATGGTACATGCGGGTGAAGCAGGCGGGTTGAGGCGGCCACGCAGTCTTCGCCGCCATCGGGCCCACTGTCGTACCGTTGACCGAGCGTTGTGCCCGGCAACGGCTTGAGGACGAGGCGCTAAGCGAGACACGATGCACATCGTCGACCGTCGGCTCAACCCAGGAGGCAAGAGCCTCCCGAACCGTCAGCGCTTCCTGCGACGCGTCAAGGACATGGCCCAGCGCGCGGTCCGAGAATCCGCGCGCGAGAAGGACATCAAGGACCTCGGCAAGGATGGCCGGATCTCGGTGCCGGCCGACGGCGTTCGTGAGCCCCGCTTCAGCCGCCAGCCCGGCACCGGACTTCAGGACTACATCATCCCCGGCAACAAGACCTACGTCGAAGGCGACCGCATCGAGCGGCCGCCGGGCGGCGGCGGGGCCGGCGGCTCGGGGGAGGGCGGCGACGGCGGCGAGAACAGCGAGGACGCCTTCCACTTCGCCCTGACCCGCGACGAATTCCTCGAACTCTTCCTCGACGACCTCGAACTGCCCGACCTCGCCAAGCGCCGGCTGTCCATCGTCGAGACGGAAGGCCTGCGCCGGGCCGGCTACACGGTGAGCGGATCGCCCGCCAACCTCGCCCTGACCCGTACGCTGCGCAATTCGATGTCGCGCCGCATCGCCCTCAAGCGTCCGAAGCTCGAGGAGGTCGCCGCGCTCGAAGCGCAGATCGCGGAGGTCGGCGAGCTCGATCCGATCCTGCCCGAGCTGCGCCTCAGGCTGGAGGCGCTCCGGGAACGCTCGAAGCGCATTCCCTACGTCGATCCGCTCGACCTGCGCTTCCGCCGCTTCGAGCCCTATCCGCGCCCGATCGCGCAGGCGGTGATGTTCTGCCTGATGGACGTGTCCGGCTCGATGACCGAGCACATGAAGGACCTCGCCAAGCGGTTCTACATCCTGCTGCACATCTTCCTGACGCGCCGCTACAAGCACGTCGAGATCGTCTTCATCCGCCATACCGACAAGGCGCACGAAGTCGACGAGGAGACCTTCTTCGGCTCCCGCGAGACGGGCGGCACGCTGGTCTCCTCGGCGCTCGTCGAGATGAAGCGCGTCGTCGCCGAGCGCTACGATCCGAACGACTGGAACATCTACGCGGCTCAGGCCTCCGACGGCGACAACGTCTCCTCCGACGGCCCGACCTCGACGGAGTTGCTGCGCGCGCACATCCTGCCCGCCTGCCAGCACTTCGCCTATCTCGAAGTCGGCGACGAGAACGGCCCCCGCGCCGGCTTCGTCGAGCACCGCACGACGCTCTGGCGCACCTACGAGTCGCTCGCCAAGGCGGGCGAGCCGCTGGCCATGCGCAAGGTCAACCACCGCCGCGACATCTATCCGGTGTTTCGCGAGCTGTTCGGGCCGAAGGATGCCCGGGCGGAGGCTCAAGCGTGAGCGGGCGCCCCACTAATCGAGCGACCGGCTGGTGCGGAAAA